>CBDHYJ010000071.1:0-33839 GCA_965275905.1 Hyphomicrobiales bacterium
CGACGACGCACACATGGGACGTGTCGGCGCTTGCGGGCCCGCCGGCCGATGTGCGTTCCTGAGGTTTGGTCGCATGCGCGTCGCCGCCCGGCCGGAGTTCCGTTGCGTGTGTCATGTTGTCTGCCGCGAAAGCTGCACAGTTCCACGGATCGCCCGCAGGCGGCATCTCCGGATATGCCGCATTGTCGTTGACCAGGGCGAGCCGTCCTTCCAGATAGTCGGGGTTGAGCATCCCTTCGACCGGAACATCGACAAACAGCGGATCGGCGACATAGCGTTCGCGGTCCGCGAAGACCAGTTTCAGAATCTCGGTGACCCTGTGGACGTAGTCGGTGGAGTTGGGACTCAACCGCTGCACACCTGCACGCTCCAGCATGACGAGTGCCTGAGCGAACGAGACGCCCTGGCACCAGGCCCCGCACGTGTAGAACTCCACACCCATGAACTTCACGCGCGCACCGGCTCCTCGTACCGCACGCGATACTTCGCCATATCCTCGAGCGTCCAGGAAGGCCGGCTTTGGACGCGTGATATTCGCAGATCTTCTGCGCAATATCGCCCCGGTAGAAGGCTTTGTAGCGCCGCGGCGAGACCGCGCTTGCGCCCGCCGCGACTGCTCTTTTCCTCGTCCACCATGTACTGGATGGTGGCCGCGAGGTCCGACTGCACGAGCAACGTCGCCGACCTTGGGCGGCTTCCCGCCCGGGCAGGAAGATGCGGGCGTTCTCGGCGTAGCGGCGGTAGCCCGCCTCGTTGCTGGCGATGAAGTCCGCAAGTACAGGGAAAACCGGAAACCCGTCGCGCGCATAGCGGATGGCCGGCGGCGGCTACCTCGCCGAATGTCATGGTTCCGAAATCGCCGAGCACCGTCAGCCATGCAGCGGGCGCTGCCGGGACGACGGTGCGCAGGATCCCCTCTGGTATCTCCCCGCCGAACGTCTGCTTCGAAGAACGTGGCGGACGCAGCGCATGCGGCCATGTTCCGAGGCCGTCGATGGTCTTCACCTCGCCGGTCTCGGCCATGCGAAGAATGATCGGCGCGACGCCGGCAAAGTTCACCAGATCGCTGTGGAGCACCGCCGAATGCGATGCCTGCGGCGACACCGGCGTCGACCGCATTGCCGCCCGCCTCGAGAATTTCCAGCCCCGCGGCGCTCGCAAGCTCGTGACCCGACGAGATGGCGAACTCTCGTGCCGTTACAGGCGTAGGTTTGTCCGTCACGGCGTCCATGCTAGTCGATCTCGATCGCGCGATTGGCGGCAAGCGGCACCTGGAGAAGATCGCGCCCGATGATCACTTCCCCGTCGAACACGTCGCGGACATCCGCCACGATACGCTCCATGCATCCCGGCGCATCGAGCGGCGGCGGAATATGCGTCAGAACCAGCGTCTTCGCATTCGCCTGGCGCGCCACCTCGGCGACGTCCATGTGCCCGCCGCAACTGATACGGAACGCTTCGTCCGGTTCCGTTCCCGATGCGAAATGGCACATGTGAATGAGGACATCGCAGTCCTTCGCCAGCTCGATCATGGACGGAAGGACGCCGCCGCTGTCGCCGGAATAGACGACCGTTCCGGCGTCGCTTTCGATGCGGTACCCCAGGCACTCGAGGATGGGCTGAAAGTGCCGCGCCGCGCCGACGGTGATGCGCCACCCGTCGCCTTCGATCACGTCTCCGGCCGTGACCTCCTGAACGACCGGTGACGGTTTCTCGCGCGGCGGCGTACCGCCGCGGGCGGCATAGATCTGCTGGCTTGCCGGATGGCTCACCCGCGATTCCAGATCAGGGCCGTACACCCCCTCCTCGCCGAACAACTGCTCGGTGATGCGGGCAAGAGGTTCGGGGCCGAACACCGCAGCTCCGGAATTTCGCCCGCGCCCTGGTCCCAACGCTGAAGCATCAGCCGCGGATAGTCGGCGATATGATCGTAGTGAAGGTGGGTGAGAAACAGGTGCGAGACCTGGGTCGGCACGTGCCCCGACTCGAGGAGGCGATGCATCGCGCCCGGACCATGGTCGAGCACGATCACATCATCGCCGATTTCGACCAGGTAGCCGGAGCTTTGCCGTGTGAGCGACGGCGCCGGTGTGCCGGTGCCAAGTAGTGTGAGTTTCATCCCTCGACGCTGTCTCCACGAAGCCGGTGGCGTTCCGGGATCACCATGCCGCCACTCCGCAACGCGGGAACTGGGACATTGACCGCAGAATCCATATAAACTATGTAGTTAATAGACGAGAACTCATATGTAAAGTTTGCCGCGCGCATGGCCGAGATCGCCCTCGACACTCTGGAAGAATGCATCCTCGCCGAGGCCGAGCGCTCCCGCGCACCCAAACATCGCTGCGTTTTCGATGCCTTCGAGAAATGCATCCGGACCGGACACTTCAAACCGGGCGAGAGAGTTCCCGCGGAAATTGAACTGACCGAGCGTCTGCCGGTCGGGCTCGGAACCCTTCAGAAGGCCCTCACCAAACTCGCCGAACGCGGCCTCGTGGTCCGCAACCGGAAGACGGGAACGTACATCGCGGACCGCCGTTCGCAGGTCTCCGAGGTCTACGTCTATCGCTTCAGGGATCGTGAAACCGGCGAGTTGCTCATGCCGTTCGTGCGCGTCCTGAACGTCACGGAAGATGACGCGCCGGGACCCTGGCAGGCCGCTCTGAACATCGAACGATATGTGCGCATCGACCGCCTCGTCTGGGTCGAGCAGGACCCGCCGGCGCTGAGCAGCTTGTTCCTCTCCTGCGAGCACGGGCGCGACCTGCTCGATGTGCCGGTCGAGGAGCTTCACGGTTCGTCGTGTCACCGCGTGCTGATCGAACGCTTCAACCTGCCGACGCTTCGCATGGAGCACAAGGTGGGAAGCCGGGAGTTGTCCACACGCGCATGCGAGCAACTGCGGCTGCCCGCCGGCACCGTCGGCCTTGTATGGGACGTCAGGGATTACTCTTTCGACGACAGGCCCAGCCTGTTTCAGCGGTTCGAAATGCCGCCCGGGCACCGGCCAATGGAACTGAAGGAGACGCTCGGCGGATAGGTTCGCCATCGGGCCGGAGTGCGCGTATCTCCGGCACCGCGAGAGACACTGGAAACACACAGCAAAGCAGTAAGGGAGAGTAGACGATGATCAGACTGTTCGTGGCCATGGTGATGGCCCTCGGACTATCCTTGAGCCCGGCAAACGCCGAATGGCAGCCAAAGGGTCCGATCAAGCTCTGGATCGGGTTCGGCGCCGGCGGCGGAACCGACACGCAAGGCCGGGCGCTCGCCGAGGAACTCGAAAAGCTCAAGGGCTGGCGCATCATTCCGGACAACAAGGCGGGCGGTGGCGGCACCGTCATGGCGGCGCAACTGAAAGACGCGCCGGCGGACGGCCAGACCATCGGCTTCGCGATCAACACCACGTTCGACTTCGCCACCATCAAGAACGAAAACCTGGCGATCGACGATTTCACCTTCATCACCACGACGGCCGGCTCGCAGATGGCGGTCCTGGCGCGCAACGACAGCGGCTGGAAAAGCCTTGAGGACATGGTCAAGGCCGCCAAGGGCGGTACCAAGATCGTCTGGGCGAACTGGGGCGATCAGGTCCAGGCCGGCGCGGAAATCGTTGCCAGGCACTTCGACATCAAGATCAACCCGCTGCGCGGAAAAGGCGGGAAGTCCGGCATGAACGCGCTTGTCGCGCGTGACGCGAATGTCGCGTGGGGCGGCGGCGTGCAGCGCGGTCTCGTTGCTGCAGGCGAGCTCGTCATTCTGGCATCGGCTGAAGACAAGCCGTTGATCCAGGCCCCCAAAGGCAAAACCCTGAAAGACTACGGCATCGACTTGTCACTCGGCTTCCAGTTCCTCCTGGCCGGGCCCAAGGACATGCCGAAAGAGGCCCGTGACGCGATTGCGAAGGCAATCGCCGAGGTTCTCTCCAACCCTGAGTCCAAGACAGCGAAATTCATCGCCAAGCAGTATCCGCCGGGTCCGGTGGTGATTGCGGGTGATGAACTCACTGCGCGCTTGAAGAAGAACTACGAAGCCAACCAAGAGCTTCTCAAAGCGCTCTCCAACTAGTGGGGGGAAAGGCTCAGAAGACTGAAGCGGCGCCGGACCCGTGGGATATCGGGTTTGGCGCCGCCTTATTTGTATTTGCACTCCTCGCCCTGTTCGTCTGGTTTCCAAACGACATCCGCGGAGGGTTCGTCGAGCTTGATCACGCCGGAAAGCGAGAGCCCGGCGATGCCTTTTTCCCGGTGCTGCTTACCGGGGCCATCCTCGTCCTGAGCGCAACGCACGTGCTGAAATCGCTGTTGCTGCGCCGGCGGACCGATGAGTCAGAGACTGCGGCACGGTTGAGCCGTGACGATCTGGTTTTCCTCGTCTTGTTCAATCTTCTCGTTTGTGCCGGGCTCGCCGCCATGTACTGGCTGGGACCGCTGGCCGTGGCCGTTGCGGGCTTTTTCTCCGGCAGCGACCTGACCTATCGTCAACTGGTCGATACAGTACCTTACAAGTACATCGGTTACGGCATCGGAGGGTTCGTCATGACGGCAACGCTGATTGCATGGGCCGAGGCCGGCTTGCGGTGGCAGGCGATACTCGCGGTCGTGACGGTGATCGCGGCAAGCATCATCGTGTTCGATGTTCTCCTGTTCAATGTCCAGTTGCCGCCCAACGCTGACTACTAGATGTAGAGCCTCTTCGACCAAATCGGAGCCATTCTGACGGAGCGATTTTGAGACAAGATCAAGCAAAGGCCCGTGGCGCGTACCCGGGCGTACGGGCAAGGGGCTTTGCGCCGGGATTGGCGCAAAACCGCCCGTCCCGTTCGGGTTTCCGATTGGCGGACGCCCGCCGGCGAAACGGCCTTGCCCGATGCGCTGCATCGCGCCGCGCCCGTTTCGGCGACGGATCGCACACGCTAATCGAGAAACAGAATTGACTCGGATTTGGTCGAAGAGGCTCTAGATGGAGCTTGCTCTCGAATACATCACGCGGGGCGTGCTCGAGGTTTTTTTCACCGCCGACGGACAGTTCGACTGGTTGCCCCTCGCCATGGTGTTCGGCGGGCTTCTGCTCGGCATCGCCATTGGCGCCACGCCAGGCCTCAATGGCCCGTTTGCGATGGCGCTGTCGCTGCCGGTCCTGATTTCCGTATTCGGGCATTCCGACGAGGCCTTGCTTCCGATCCTCGGATTCCTCATCGGCATCATGAAAGGCGCGACGATCGGCGGTGCGGTCCCCGCCATTCTCTTCAACACGCCCGGAACGCCGGACGCGTTCCTCACGACGCTCGATGGCTATCCGATGGCCAAGAAGGGCCAGGGCATCAAGGCCCTCAAGATCGCCCATTTCAGCTCCGCCAGCGGCGACACGTTCAGCGACATGGTGCTGTTCATATCGGCGCCCGTTCTCGCCGTCATGATCGAGCGGGTGCTCGACCTGCCGGAGAAGTCGGCGCTGATAATCCTGTCGCTGTCCTTCATGGCCGCGGTCGCCGGCAAGTCTCCCACCAAGGGCATGATCGTCGGGCTGCTCGGCATGCTCCTCGCCCTCATCGGCAGCACCCTGTCGGGCAACGGTCCGCGCATGACTTTCGGGATTGCGGCGCTGGGCAACGGGTTGCCGCTGACATCCGCGATCCTCGGCGTGCTGGTGCTGTCGGAGGTGCTGGTCGGCATCGAAGAGATGACCCGTGCACGGCGCAAGAAAATGGCGACGCTGATCCGACTGCCGCGCGGCGACACCCACTTCGGCTGGAGCGATATCAGGCAGTTGCTGCCGACGATCTTCCGCTCCGCGGCCATCGGCACGGCGGTCGGCGCCCTTCCCGGAATCGGGACAACGCTCGCCGCAACCCTCGGCTATGACGCGGCGCGGCGCGTTTCGAAGCACCCGGAGAAGTTCGGAACAGGGATCCCCGAGGGCGTCGCCGCGACGGAGGCGGCCAATTCGTCCGTCTCCGGCGCCAATCTCATCCCCGTCATGAGCCTGGGTATCCCGGGCAATTTCGCCGCGGTCTTCCTCATCCTCGCGGTCGAGTCGGTCGGCAACTTCACGCTCGGCCCCTCCGTCTTCCGCTTCAACGAGATCAAGGAGATCGAGGGGTACGGAACCATCATCAACAAGGACCTGGTGGTCGCCTTCAGCATCTTCACCCTGATGGTGCTGGCGAACCTCTTCAACTGGACGGCCGGCGGCTGGTTCATGCGCACCCTCGGCATTCTCTCGCGCGTGCCGAAGTCCATCATGCTGCCGTCTGTGCTGCTCATCACCTTGACCGCCGTCTATGCGCAGGACGGCGGGTTCATCGCAATCTGGGTGGTGATCATATTCGGCGCCATCGGGTTCGTCCTGCGCAAGCTGGAAATATCGATCTTGCCGTTTGTCATCGGCTTCCTGCTGGCGCCGCGGCTGGAGGAGTTGATCCGGGGCGGGTATTCGGCATCGGGCGGCGACCCCTTCTTTCTCCTCAAATCGCCCATCGCGCTTGTGTTCCTGGGCCTTTCGATCTTCATCCTTGTTTTTGCCGGACGGCGGTCGGCGGCGATCCGCGCCTGAGGCCAGAGCCTGTTCGGCCCGGCCACACTTCGGACATCTGCCGAGGCAACAGTGCTTGGCCGCTTCCGCCAGTATGATAGGGTGCGGCCAGATTTTGAGCGCAGTTCGGCACGGCGCGACAACGAGATTCTGGAAGAGAAATGAATTTCCGCCTGGGTGTGTTTTTGCTGATCGCGGCACTTGCAGGGGCTGCCGGCCTATACGCCGTCAACACCCTTGTCGGCGAGGATGCGGCGCCCGCCCGCGCGGCGCGCGCGGTGCTCGTCGAAGTCGACACCGTGAAGCTCGGCACTGTCCGCGATCGCATCGCGGCAGTCGGTACGACGCAGGCGATCCGCGCCGTCAATGTCGTCCCGCTCGTCGCGGGCCAGGTGGAAGAGGTCAATTTCATTCCAGGCGAAAAGGTCAAGGCCAAGACGGCGCTTGTCCGGCTGAACGACGCCGCGGCCAGCGCCCACGAGCAGGAGACCCGGGCCGAGATGGAGCGCGCCAAGTTCGATAATGATCGGGCGCAACAGCTCCTTGATTCCCGCGCCGGTTCCAAGGCAAACGCCGAGGAGAAACAGGCTGCCTATCTGATCGCCAAGGCGCGTCATGAGGCCGCCATCGACGCGCTTGACGAACGCACCATCGATGCGCCGTTCGATGGAACGGTCGGCTTCAAGAATGTCGATGTCGGAGACTATGTCAGCGCCGGAACGGTCCTGACCACACTCGACGATCTCAGCATCATCGAGATCGAGTTCTCGGTGCCGGAAATCTATTACGGTTCGGTGAAGGAGGGCATGGAGGTTACCGCGCGAACGCTCGCCTTTGGCAACACGCGTTTCCGCGGCAAGATCTCACAGATCGATACGCGGATCGATACAGTCAGCCGGTCATTCCGCATCAAGGCGGAGATCCCGAACGAAAAATCCGAGATTCCAACCGGCATGTTCATGAACGTGCGGGTCACGCTTGAGGAGCGCGAGGCCATCAAGATACCGCAAGAGGCGCTGGTGTTTCAGGGCGAGGAGACGCTTGTTTATCTGGACACGGACAACGTCGCGCTGCAGCGCCGCGTGACCCTCGGATCGCGTCAGCGCAACACGGTCGAGGTCACCGAAGGCCTTTCGGTCGGTGACAAGGTTGTCGTGAAAGGCATCCAGGACCTGCGCGACGGTGCGCCGATCAGGGTCGTCACAGACGCACCCGACGACGCCCCGGCCCCGGCACCGACGGGCAGCGAGAGCTAAGTCCCATGTCGCTGCCGGAGCTCTGTGTCAAACGCCCCGTCTTCGCCACCGTCATATCCATCGCCATTGTGATCGTCGGCCTGTTCGTTCTGAACCGGCTGCCGATCCGCGCATTGCCCGCCGTCGAGGCCACCTCCGTCACCGTGAACACGCGGTATACCGGTGCCTCTCCGCAGGTCGTCGAGACGGAGATCACCGAGGTCATCGAGAGTGCGGTTTCCGGCGTATCAGGCGTCGACACGATCGAGTCGCAAAGCCGCCGCGGCACATCACGTACGACGATCGAGTTCACGCCACTCACCAACGTCGATGAGGCGGTCAACGATGTACGCGACGCCGTCAGCAGCGTCGCCAACAGGCTGCCCGACGATGCGGACCTGCCGGTTATCTCCAAGAACAACAGCGACGCCGATCCGGTGATGCGGGTTTCCATCAGCTCCGACCGCATGTCGGCGCCGGAAATCACGGACTATGTCGAGCGCTTCATTACAGACCGGCTCACGGTCATCGACGGGATCGCGCAGATTGAACAATTCGGAGACCGGCGGCGCGCCATCAGGATCTGGCTCGATCGCTGGGAAATGGCGGCACGCAAGGTCACCGTCGACGATATCGAAACGGCTCTGGCCCGGAACAGTCTCGAACTCCCGGCAGGGGAGCTTATCTCGGGGGGGCGTGAGTACTTCGTGCGAGCGGACGCCCGGCTTTCCACGCCGGAGCAGTTCGCAAGGATCCTCGTCAAGCAGACGGGCGGGTTTCAGGTCCGGCTGCGCGACGTCGCCACCGTAGCCTATGGCGTGGAGGACGATCAGACCGCGGTGCGGGCGAACGGGCAGACGTCTGTCGGTCTGAACATCCTGCGGCAGTCCCAGGCCAACACGGTGGCGATTTCGGAACGCGTTCATGCGGTCCTCAACGAGTTGAGGCCCAACCTTCCGGAAGGCATGGACGTCGCCATCCGGACCGACGATGCCGTCTTCATCAACGCGGCAATCACGGAGGTGGCAACGACCTTGCTGATCGCCGTCGCCATCGTCATCGCGGTGATATTCCTCTTTATCGGATCGGTGCGCGCAACGCTGGTGCCCGCGGTGACGATTCCCGTGACGATCATCGGCACGTTTTTCGGCCTCTACCTTCTGGACTATTCCATCAACATTCTCACCCTGCTGGCGCTCGTGCTGGCGATTGGCATCATTGTCGATGACGCCATCGTCATCTTCGAGAACGCGCAACGGCGTTTTCGCGACGGCGAGGACCGCACGACCGCCAGTATTCTCGGATCGAACCAGATGATGTTCGCGGTGATCGCCACCTCCGTGACGCTGATCGCGGTTTTCGTACCGCTGACGCTGATCGAAGGCACGGTCGGATTGCTGTTCGTGGAATTCGGCGTCGTCCTCGCCATCGCCGTCGCGGTATCGACCTTCATTGCCTTGTCGCTGTGCCCGATGTTGACCTCGCGCGTCCTCGAAAAGCGCAAGGACGACAGCGGCCTTTCCAAGGCCGTCGACCGCATGTTTGCAGCGACCGAAGCGCGGTATCTCGCGGTGCTCGAGAAGGTGGTCGCCAGACCCTGGGTGTCGGTGTTCCTGTCTCTCGCAGTCGGCATCGGCGCCTTCGGCTTTTACACACTGCTGCCGAGCGAGCTGACACCGCGAGAGGACCGTGGCGTCTTTTTCGTCGCCCTGACCGCGCCGCAGGGAGCGAGCTTCGCATACACCAACGAGGAAACACGCAGCGTCGAAAAAGTGCTCGAGCCTCTCCTCGCCAGCAAGGAGGCAAAGTCGGTGATGGCCATTGTCGGCCTTGGCGGCGCGCCAAACCGGGCTTTCGTCGTCGTCAACCTGGCGGATTGGGACGAGCGTTCAAGGTCGGCGGCGCAGATCGCGGATTCCCAAATCCCTCCGCTCGGCCGAATTGTCGGGGTGCGTGCCTTCCCGACGATACCGACGGGCCTCGGACTGCGCGGCAGCCGGACCCCGCTCCGAATTATCATCAGCGGTTACGAGCATCAGCAGGTCAAGGCGTGGACCGACGAACTCATGGTACGCCTTGAGGAGAACCCGAACCTCCGCAACATCGAGTCGGACTTCGAGGAGAACCAGCCCGAAGTCAATGTCCGCGTGCGGCGTCTCCAGGCCGAAGACCTCGGGATCAGCATCGAGACGATCGGGCGTACGATCCAGACCATGCTCGCCTCACGAACGGTGACCAACTACATCGATCGCGGCCGCGAGTACGACGTGATCGTGCAGGCCGGCGAAGGCGGCCGCGAGACCGAGCGCGACCTGCGCACGATCTATGTCCGCTCGGAGCAGAGCGATGAACTCATCCCGCTCGACGCGGTGGTGTCGCTCAGCGACCAGGCCGCCGCCGCCAACCTCCGGCGCCACAACCGGTTGCCGAGCATCACCGTGTCCGCCGCGCTCGTTGACGGCTACGAGCTGGGCACGGCGATTGCCGACGTCCAGGCACTCGTTGCCGAGACCCTTCCCAGCGAGGCTCGCCTGTCCTTCGGCGGCCTGAGCAAGGAGTATCTTGAGTCCTCTTCCGGAATTCACTTCGCGCTGCTGTTGGCGATCGCCATCATCTATCTCGTGCTCGCTGCCCAGTTCGAGAGCTTCTTCCAGCCATTCGCGATCATGCTGACAGTCCCGTTGGCAACGGTTGGCGCGCTTTTGACCTTGTGGGCGACGGGAACCACGCTGAACATCTACAGCCAGGTCGGGCTGGTGCTGCTCATCGGCCTGATGACGAAAAACGGAATCCTGATAGTCGACTTCGCCAACCAGTTATTCGCGGAAGGCCAGACCCGTAGCGAGGCGGTGCTCAATGCGGCCCGCGCGCGGTTGCGCCCGATCATCATGACCTTGCTTTCGACGATTTTCGGCGCCGTCCCACTCATTCTGGCGAGCGGCGCAGGCGCGGAAAGCCGGGTCTCCATCGGCCTCGTCATCATTGGCGGTCTCGGCCTGTCCGCCGTCTTCACCGTTCTTCTGACGCCGGCCATGTATGTGGCGGTGAACGCGGGCACCAAAGACAACCCCGTTAAACGCCGGAGGTCCGCACCTGCACGCAAGCAGGCCGCCGCGGGGCGCTAGCCGGCCCTGCCGCGTGGCACATATTTGCAACGATCGTTTCTGCGCAAGTGCCATTTGCAAGGGGTGCAATTGTCATACAAACCGCATATAAGCGTCGCCCCGCGGGGCTCACGTTTCGCCGCGTTGTCCGGTCAGTTATACTGTCCGCCTTTCAACTCCGAGGGAGCCGAGTTCATGAAAGCACTTGCCTTGCTACTGGGCATTGTGTCGACGTTGCTGCTCGTCGGCTGCAACGAGGAGCCGTCGGCGACGGCCAAGGCCAGTCAACCGCCACCGCCGCCGGTGACCGTGGCCAATCCTCTGAAGAAGCGCATCACCGAGTGGGACGAGTTTACCGGCCGGTTCGAAGCCGTCGAGACGGTCGACGTGCGCGCTCGGGTGAGTGGATTCCTGGAGTCGATCCACTTCCGGGACGGTCAGATCGTGAAAAAGGGCGAGCTTCTTTTCACGATCGACAAGCGCCCGTTTGAAATCGCGGTCGAGCAGGCGAAAGCCCAGGTTGACCAGGCCCAGGCGCAGCTTGACCTCGCGAACAGCGACGTGGAGCGGGCGCGTCCGCTTCTCGAGCGCCGCACCATAACGGGCCGTGAGTTCGAGTCCCGCGAGGCGACGGCACGCGGCGCGCTTGCATCTTTGTCGGAAGCGCGGGCGCAGCTCAAGAATGCCGAACTCAACCTCGAGTGGACCGAGGTCGACTCGCCGATCACCGGCCGGATTTCCGACACGCCCATTGACGTCGGAAACCTGATTTCCGGCGGACAGAACGGTGCCACCGTGCTCACTCGGATCGTGTCGCTCGACCCGATCCATTTCGAATTCGAGGGCAGCGAGGCGGACTATCTCAAATACACGCGCCTCGCCCGCTCGGGGCAGCGGCCGTCCTCTCGAGACAGCGCCAATCCGGTCGCGGTTCGCCTGATCGACGAGCATAACTTCGACCATCGGGGCAAGATGGACTTTGTCGACAACGCCATCGATCCGCGGTCCGGAACCATCAAGGGCCGCGCGATTTTCGAAAACAAGGATACTTTGCTGCTGCCGGGCATGTTCGGACGTATGCGCCTCTTTGGCGGAGATTTCGACGCAATCCTGATACCCGATGACGCGATCGCGTCCGACCAGGCGCGCAAGATCGTCATGTCCGTGACACCGGACGGTGAAGTCACTCCGAAAGTCGTCACGCTCGGACCCATGGTCTTCGGGCTCCGCGTGGTCCGGACAGGCCTGAGCGAGAATGATCAGATCATTATCTCCGGCATGCAGCGCGCTCGTCCCGGACAGAAGGTCAAACCGGAAGCCGGCGAGATTGCCGCTCAAGAACCGCAGACCAACTAAACGGCTGTCGGGCGGGCACGGGCAACCAGATGCGTTTCTCCCATTTCTTCATCGATCGGCCGATCTTTGCGTCGGTGATTTCGATCATCCTGACGATCGTCGGCGCGATATCGTATTTCGCGCTGCCCGTGTCGGAGTATCCGGAAATCGCACCGCCCACGATTGTCGTAAGCGCCACCTATCCGGGCGCATCGGCCGACGTGATCGCCGATACCGTGGCGGCACCGCTGGAACAGGAGATCAACGGCGTCGAGGGGATGCTCTACATCTCCTCCCAGTCAACCGGCAACGGCGCGACCTCGATCAATGTGGTGTTCAAACCGGGCACCGATATCGATCTGGCACAGGTCCTCGTGCAGAACCGGGTCTCGGTGGCAGAACCGCGGCTGCCGGAGGAAGTGCGCCGGCTCGGGGTAACGGTGCGCAAGAACTCGCCCGATCTGATGCTCGTCATCCATCTGACGTCGCCGGACGGCACGTTCGACCAGCAATACATCTCCAATTACGCGACCCTGAATATCAAGGACGTTCTGGCGCGACTGGACGGCGTGGGAGAGGCGCGCGTGTTCGGCGCCCGGGACTATTCGATGCGGATCTGGCTCGACCCGGCGCTCGTCGCCGCCCGCAACCTGACCGCGTCGGAGGTCGTCGCCGCATTGCGGCGCGCGAACCTTCAGGTCGCGGCGGGTGCGATCAACCAGCCGCCGGCCACATCCGAAGGCGCGTATGAGCTCTCGGTCAACACCCTGGGACGGCTGGAAAGCCCGGAGCAATTCGCCGATGTGGTGATCGCCCGCGACGATGACGGACGCGTGACCCGCGTGCGCGACATCGCGCGCGTCGAGCTCGGGTCGCAGGACTACACGATCAACGCCTATCTGGATAACAAGGTCGCCACCGCCATCGTCATCTTCCAGCGGCCCGGGTCGAACGCGCTGGACACGGCTGCGGAAATCCTCGGTACGGTCGAGGAACTGTCGAAGAGCTTTCCCTCGGGGCTCGCTTATTCGGTTGTCTACAACCCCACCGAGTTCATCCAGCGCTCGATCGATGCGGTGATCATGACGTTCTGGGAGGCGCTGATCCTCGTCGTCCTTGTGGTCGTCATCTTCCTGCAGACGTGGCGCGCGGCGATCATTCCCATCGCCGCCATTCCCGTCTCGCTGATCGGCACCTTCTTCGTCATGACGGTGTTCGGCTTCTCGCTGAACAATCTGACCCTGTTCGGCCTGGTGCTTGCCATCGGCATCGTCGTCGACGACGCGATTGTCGTTGTCGAGAATGTGGAGCGGTATCTGCGCGAAGGCCTGTCGCCCCGGGACGCCGCCTACAAGACCATGAGTGAGGTCGGCGGCGCGCTGATTGCCATGTCGCTGGTGCTACTGGCCGTCTTCATCCCGTCGGCCTTCATCACCGGCATCTCCGGCTCGTTCTATCAGCAGTTTGCCCTGACCATATCCGCCTCAACGCTTATATCGTTACTTGTATCTCTAACGCTCTCACCCGCCCTGTCGGCGCTTCTGCTCAAGCCACACGAAAAGAAGAAGGCCGAGGCGAAGGGGTTTTTCGCGTTTCTCACCTGGCCGATCCGGCGTTTCTTCGACGGCTTCAACTGGCTGTTCGACAAGTTGTCGAACGCCTATGGCGGCATGACCCGCCGGCTGATCCGTTTTTCGGCGCTGGTTCTGGTCGTCTATGCCGGACTCATCTTCCTGACCTACAACCAGTTCGTCAAAACCCCGACGGGTTTCATCCCGCCACTTGACCGCGGTTACTTCATCGCCGCGTTCCAGCTCCCGCCCGGATCGACCCTGAACCGGACGGACGCGATCATCCAGCAGGCATCGGATGTCATCCTGGCCCGCAAGGGCGTCAAGCACGCGGTCGGCTTCGCCGGATTCGATGGCGCAACCTTCACGAACGCGCCGAACGCCGGCGTCATATTCGTGACCATGCAGGATTTCGAGCAACGACTCGAGGAAGGCCTGACCGCCGCGGAGATCCTGGCCGACCTGCGTGCCCAGATGTTCGCAATCCGCGAAGCGAACATCTTCGTTCTGCCGCCGCCATCGGTACCCGGCATCGGCACCGGTGGTGGTTTCAAGATGTTCGTACAGGATCGCGCGGGCCGCGGATCCACCGCGCTCGAAGAGGCCGCGTGGAGCATCGCGGGACCGGCCAACGGCGTTCCGGGCCTGACGCAGGTCTTCACGCTGTTCAACACCAAGACACCGCAGATCTACGCCGACATCGATCGCACCAAGGCGGAGAAGCTCGGCGTTCCGATCACGCGGATCTTCGACACGCTCTCGATCTATATGGGATCGGTTTTCGTCAATGACTTCAACATATTGGGACGAACCTACCGGGTGACGGCCCATGGCGACAATCCGTACAGGCTGACGGTCCGCGACGTCGCCAACCTGAAGACCCGTTCCGATTTCGGTGAAATGGTACCGCTTGGCTCGGTGGCGACGTTCACCGACACGTCCGGGCCTTATCGCGTGCCCCGCTACAACCTGTTCCGGGCCGCCGAAGTTCAGGGCTCGACCATACCCGGATTCTCGACAGGTCAGGCGATCACGGCCATGGAGGGGCTGGCGAACACCAATCTGCCCGCGGGCTTCGGCTATGAATGGACCGAAATCGCGCTTCAGGAAAAGCTGGCCGGAAACACCGCGGCCATTGCGTTTGTTCTGGCCGTTGTCTTCGTGTTCCTGCTGCTGGCGGCGCAATATGAGAGCGTGGTTCTGCCGCTCGCGGTCATCCTGATCGTGCCGATGTGCCTGCTGGCGGCGATATCCGGCGTGATCTTAAGAGGCATGGACAACAACATTCTCACGCAGATCGGATTCGTCGTGCTGATCGCGCTCGCCGCCAAGAACGCCATCCTGATTGTCGAATTCGCCAAACAGGCCGAAGAGGCGGGCGCCAACCGTATCGACGCGACCATCCAGGCCGCACGAACACGCCTGCGTCCGATCCTGATGACGTCATTTGCCTTCATCCTGGGCGTGGTGCCGCTTGCGATCGCGCAGGGCGCAGGCGCGGAGATGCGCCAGGCGCTCGGAACGGCCGTGTTCTTCGGCATGCTCGGCGTGACCGTGTTCGGCCTGATCTTTACGCCCGTATTCTATGTCATGTGCCGCGCCCTGCTGGACATTCGCCTCGGCAGTGTTCTGAACTGGCGACGGCAGACTTGAGTTTCGCCGAAAGCCGGGCCAAGACTCCGTATTGCAGTTAAACGCAGCGGGGGTTGAAGGTCCGCAGATGAACGCGTTCGTACCCCCCACGGTCGATGCCCCGACGCAACCCCTCGGCGTGCTGGCGAGCCTTCGCGCGGCCCGGCGAAACGCACTGGGCGTGTTGCCGTCCATAAGCTTCACACAGCCGATCGTCTCGGGCACGACCGGCATGGGCCGCTGGCACATGGTGCAGGGACCGGAGGGTCTGCGGCGCATTTTCCTCGACAATGTGGACAACTATCCCAAGTCCGAAGTGATGATCCGCATGTTGCGCTCGGCCGTCGGCGAGAGCCTGTTCACGTCCGAAGGGGCACGCTGGCGCTGGCAGCGCCGCGCCATCGCTCCGGTCTTTGCCACACGCAACGTGCGCGCCTTGGCACCCGTCATGACGCAAACGGCGGAGCGCGCGACGACACGCATTTCCGCACAGAACGGTCCGGTCGAGATCGTCCGTGAAATGCTGTCGGCCACCTTCGACGTCATCTGCGAGGTGGCGCTTTCGGGCCGCGAACACTTCGACGCCGAGGCGTATGGCGCGGCGATCATCAAGTATTTCGTGACCGTCGGACGCGCCTCGCTGATGGATTTTCTCGATCTGCCGCACTGGATTCCACGCCCCGGGGAGCTGCGCGGACGAGGCGCCGTCCGCACCATGCACCGGATGGTGGCGCAGGCCATCGAGGAGCGGCGGCAGAGTGGTGAAAGCGAGCTCGACGACCTTCTCGACCACATGCTCAAGGCCGAAGACCCGGAAACCGGGCGTCAGATGTCACCCACCGACCTGCTGCACAACATGCAGTTCTTCATCGTCGCCGGACATGAAACCACCGCGCTCGCCCTCGCCTGGTCGCTGTTTCTCCTGTCCCACGACGAGGATGTCCAGGCGCGCGCGCATGAGGAAGCACGCAGCGTTCTCGGCGGCCGCGCGGCGGGCGCCGACGACCTGCCCCGCGCGCCCTATGTCGAGCAGGTGCTGCAGGAGGCGATGCGGCTCTATCCGCCGGTCGGCCTGCTGGCGCGCAACGTCTTGGAGCCGGACGAGCTCTATGACCGCGAAATCCGCCCGCGCGACACCGTTTTTCTGAACATTTTCAGCTTGCACCGCCACGACATGTACTGGGACAGGCCCAACGCGTTCGATCCGGAGAACTTCGCACCGGACAGGGTCGCCGAACGGGACCGGTTTCAATATCTGCCCTTCGGCGCGGGGCCGCGCATCTGCGTCGGCGCGAACTTCGCCATGATGCAGGCACAGATCATCCTCATGACGCTGCTGTCGCGGTTCAGGTTTTCACCGGCCGGGCCACTGCCGACCCCCGTCATGCACATGACGATCCGTCCCGATCCCGGCGTGACGCTGGAAGCGGTGGCGGCGTAGCCCCTTCAACATCCCGCAAATCGTTTGATTTTTGTCAATGGCGGCGGCCTGACGCTAAACTAGTCTTTCGGTATTGAAGCGACGGGAACGGGTGGAGGATCCATTGGACCCGGCACTGGTGAGCAGGCTTAGCAGGCCCCTGCCCCGCTATACGAGCTATCCCACGACGCCGCATTTTCGTGACGAGATCGGCGAGGAGGACTATGCGTCCTGGATACGGGCCATTCCGGCCGGCTCCGGGGTATCGCTCTATGTCCATATTCCGTTTTGCGACACACTCTGCTGGTTCTGCGCCTGTACGACGAAGATCACGAGACGCTACGCGCCTGTCGCGCGCTACATCGATTGCGTCGAGATGGAAATCGAGCGCCTCTCGGAGCTGCTCCCGGACGGTGCACATGTGGACCACATTCACTGGGGTGGCGGGTCACCCGATATTCTCAGTCCGGACGATACCGCCCGCCTTGCCGGTTTGCTGCGTGAACGGTTCAACGTGGCGCCGGATGCCGAATTCGCCATCGAGATCGATCCGCGGGAAATCAACGAGGAAAAGGCCGAAGCTCTGGTTGCCGCCGGTCTCACGCGCATCAGCCTGGGCGTCCAGGATTTCGATCCGGTCGTCCAGAAGGCCATAAACAGGCATCAGTCGATCGAGGACACACAGGATGTCGTTGAGCGCTTTCGCGGCGCCGGCGTCACCTCGGTGAACATCGATCTGGTGTATGGCCTCCCGCACCAGACGGCGGCACGGGCGCAGCGGACGATAGATGCGGTGATTTCACTCCAGCCGAACCGGGTCGCCATCTTCGGCTACGCGCACCTTCCACAGCGCGTGACCCATCAGCGGTTGATCGACGACGACAGCGTACCGGGCGTGGATGATCGCCTTGAGCTGTCCCAGATCATGAGCGGAAGCCTCACCGGCGCCGGATACAAGCGAACCGGCATCGACCATTTCTGCAAACCGGACGACGCCATGGCGCGCGGACCGTTGCGCCGGAATTTCCAGGGATATACGACGGACACGTCCGACGCCTTGCTGGGACTGGGCGCATCGTCGATTTCCCGTCTCCCGCAGGGCTACGCGCAGAACGCCATTCCCGTTGCCGACTACCAGCGCCGCGTTTCCGCCACGGGTCTGGCAACTGTGAAAGGCTTCGCCTTGTCACACCAGGATCAAGCCCGCGCCTTCGCGATCGAGAAGCTGATGTGCGAGCTCAAATTTCCCGCGCGCGAGCTTTCCGCGCGCTTCGGTGCGATCGGTCAAGACATCGCCGACGAGGGCACACGCCTCACCGAATATGCCGAGAACGGTCTCGTCGAGCCGGCAGCCGACGGGTTTGTGGTGACGGAGAAGGGGCGGCCGTTCCTGCGGGCGATTGCCGCGGAGTTCGACTCGTACCTCGCCCAGAGCACCGCAACCCACTCAACCGGCATCTGACGCCTCGCGTCTCTCCCGTCACCGCCGACACGGCACGGACAAGCGATTGCCCGGCTGGTCAGGCCGCTTTCCGGGCTTCGGCGAGCAGTGTCGTGACCTTCTCGAAGATTCGTCCGACCGTCGCCAGGTTCTCGAGATCATCGTCGTCATCGTAGGGAATCTCGATTCCAAAGGCGTCTTCGATATCGAATACGACGACCGCCAGGTCGAGCGAGTCGATTTCGAGATCGGCCATCTTCGTATCCAGCGACATGGTCTTCTTCTTCGCACGGGCGTGCTCTTGCAAAATCTCGATAATTTTGGCTGCAACGTCAGTCATTTGTCCTACTCCTTGCAGAATTCCTTGTTCAGACTTCAGCGCTTCGTTCCTGGCATTACGCCGAACGTGACACAGAGATAGTGAGAACCGCCGGGGATCCTTGTGATCCGGATCACTACTTTGCTCAACTTGCGGAGGCACCACGCCATCAACCGCAAAACCGCCGAAAAAGGCGCGGGTTTAGGACGTATCGTTCCGGAGATTTGGCACATTGTCCGGGGTGCACGGTCGGCGGCATTGCGCCGTCTTCGAACGGCAATGCGAGAGCCGGCGCAATCGAAAGACGCTTATGCGGACTGCGGTTGGCGCAGTAGAGCCTCGCCAGCGCATGGGGGAGGTCGGGATGCGTATCGCGGATGAAGGCGATTGCCTGATCGGCTCTTGGAAATAGGTTTGTTTGGTGCCTTTTCGACCAAATCAGAGCCATTCCAACGGAGCGATTTTTGCGACAAGGCCAAGCAATGGCCCATGGCGCGTACCTGACACGCACGGGCAAGAGGCTTTGCGCCGGGATTGGCGCAAAACCGCCCGTTTCTTTCACTCCGTACTGACAGAATGTCGCCTGAGCGGCTCAGGCGGCTTTGTTCGTATCGGTAACCAGCGACTGAACCTTCTCGATGATCGAGCCGACAGTGGCCAGTTCCTCGACTTCCTCGTTGGCATTGTACGGAATTTCGATTCCGAACGTGTCCTCGATGTCGAACACGATGACCGCCAGATCGAGGGACTCGATTTCGAGATCAACCAGGTTCGTTTCCGGCGAAATGTTGTCCGTTGACGCACGCGCGTGCGCCTTCAGGATATCAATAACTTTGGCTGCAACGTCAGACATTCGTCTACCTCCTTGCGGGCGTAACGGCCCGGACCTCCGCGCGACGATTTCGGCGTCACGCCATACGTGACCCACAGGTGGTGTGTCCGACCGGGAATCCCTGTGACCCGGATCACAATTGCGGAGATGCCGCCGCGCAAGGCCGACGGAATTGATCGAAGAGGCTCTAGTAGCTCTGTCCGTCGTCATTGATGCGGTACTGGCAGAGGATGAGATTGCGCACGCCGGCGTCCGCACCCACCAGTTCGCGGCCATGCCAGCTCGTCTTGCCGGGCAACCGATTGACCACGAACGCGCAGGAGCTGTTGGGACGGAACGGAAATCGCCGGACCTCCCGGAACGATTTTCCGAAAAGACGCCTGGTCCAGGGCTCGCGCACATAGACGGACGTGCCGAGATCCTCCTGGCTGTCGTCGGGCGGAAGGTAATAGAGCATCGTCACGATCCGGTTGGTCCCGTCCGGATGGGGCTTGATGCGGTAGCCTTCGGTGTCGCGCATCAGCACGGCGCGCGGAAACGCCTCGATGTCGGCAACCTCCTCTTCCGAACACCTGAACCGCAGCGCGATGTCCTTCGCCAGCTTCCTGAAGATGACCTGTTTCAGGGCATCGCTGGTCAGGGCGCGCGCGACGGAAAGCCAGAACGCCCGGTCCTGCTCCGTCAGGCTTTCCAGCCCCTCCTCCGACAGGAAAAGCCGGTCCCGCGTGCTTTCGCCATTTGCGCGCGACCACTCCTTGAGGTTCAGCGGCCGGTAATGCTCCTCTCCCGGCAGACGGTCAAGCATGTCCGCGTAGATGTGCGGAGGAAAGACGTTCTCCACATAGTAGTGACAATAGGGATCATCGGCCGCGTCGGCGGCATCGACGGCAGCAATGACATGTTTGACGACCTGCTGCGCAATCGGCTGGTTCTGCAATCGAGGGTCGGCCGTTTTCCCTTTGCGAGAGGCGATGGTGCTCATCGGCGTGTGCCTTTCCTGAACGCGGTACGTGGATGCGTGGCGATTGTCCGCTCACGCCCCGGCGAGTTCGCCTTCCTTGACCGGTCTCGCGCTTGCCCGTGCAGTCGCGGGCCGCCCGGGCATCACCGCCTCGCCGGCGCGATGGGGGTATTTCGCCTGCGCGATCGGGCCGAATTTCGCGAGCAGCTTCTTGATATAGGTCCGGTAGCGGTAGTGCTGAACCTCGAGCTTGTGGCGTTCGCTGTCGATATAGGTGACGCCGTGATCGACCGCCGGGCGCACCGACGCCTTGAAGTCATGGAACCACGCGGCCATCTTCGTGTCGCGCTCCTGGGCGACGACAAAGGTGGCGATCAGCTTTCCCTGATAGTCGGCGAGCTGCCAGAAGCTGCCGTCCGCGGGCTGTACAAGTCCGCCGGCGAACAGATTGTCGAGCTCGCGGTGGAAGGCGTTGAGAAACAGGGGCGAGGCGCCGTCCTCCTGGACGAAGTAGCGGGCGTCCATGAAGGGGAACGTCACGTGGAACCCGGTGGCGAACACGATCAGGTCCACCTCCGCGCTGGAGCCATCCGTGAAGTGCACCGTCCTGCCGTCGAGCCTCTCGATGTCCGGCTTGACCGCGATGCGCCCCTGCGCCTGCTGGACAAGCCACGCCGCGGCGGACGACGGGTGAGACTCGAGGATCTTGTGATCCGGGGCCGGGAGGCGGAGCTTCTCATGCGGGCCGACCAACACGTAGTAGCCGAGGGAATACAGCCAGCGCAGGAACTTGCGCGGAACGGGCCAGCGCTGGGTCAGGTCGAGCATACGGTCGAGCGGCCGCCCGAACACGAACTTGGGCAGGAAATAGTAAGAGCGGCGCATGGAGTGCAGCACCGACCGGGACAGGAAGACCGCTTCCGCGGCGAGATCGCATCCGGTGTTGCCGCCGCCCACAATCAGGACGCGCTTGTCGCGGAGCTGGTCGCGGTCCTTCACCTCGATCGAATGCAGCACCTCGCCGGCGAACGTCCCCGGATAGTCCGGCATTTTCGGATCCCAATGGTGTCCGTTCGACACCACGAGGCCATCGTAGACCCGTGGCTCCCTCTCGCCGGATACCGTCACCTCCCACTGGTCTCCGGTTCGTTCGACCCTCTCGACCGTGGTGTTGAAGGTGATCGCGTCCTTGAGGCCGAATTTGTCGGCATAGCCGTGCAGATAGTCGACGGCCTGCTCTCTGCCCATGAACTCCGGATAGTCATCGGGAATCTGGTATCCCGAGTAGCGGGTCAGCTTCTTCGAGGTGTTGAGGCAGATGGCCTCGTAGACGCGGCTGGGGCTCTCCGGATTCCAGATGCCGCCGATATCCGCTTCCTTCTCGAAGCAGTCGAACGGGATTTCGCGCTCCTTGAAATTCTTGACCATTGCGAGGCCGCAAGCACCGGCGCCAATCAGGCAATAGCGTTTCGTGGGACGTGCATGCGTCATCGGTTCGCTCCGGGTCCGCGTTCAGGCGAGTTCCCATGTGTCGCGCCAGTCCGGCGTCACATAGTTGATGATGATGGATTTGCGGATGCCCTCGAAACGATGGCGCCCGACGGCATGCCACGTGTTCTCTCCGGGAATGAACAACACGCCGAGGTTCCGCGCATAGGGCGCCGATCCGACATATTCGAAGTCCGGCGGTCCTTCATGAATGTCGGTCCCCGCCAGAGCCAGGTTCGGGTCGTCGCTCAAATAGACCAGCATCGTGAACTTCTTGACCGAGATGTCGGTATGCGGCGCGAGCCAGAAGCCGTCCGTGTCCTGGCAATACTCGATCCGCAAGCGCGCGCCCGAAAGGTCGGTCCCGGTCGTGGTTTCGATTGCGCCCCTTACGGCCGGGTCCTCGAAACCCTCCACGACACGACGGCAAACCGCGAACTGCTCCTGATTCTCGGGCGTGAAGTAGACGCGGGTGCTGTTGTTGGTCTCGCGCCTGCCGTCGAAGACGGCGTCACGCGGCGGGTCGAACGGAAGCGACGCGATCGCCGCGCAGAACCCTTCGGGCAGCACATCCGTCAGGAGCCAGTGGTCGAACGGACGTTCGCGATGATCCGCATTCCTGAGACACTGGAGAAAGGACCCGCTGACCTTGTCCACAAGCATACGCGGTTCCGGTTTAAGCTGCGCGGCCTGGCTCATGCGTCAACTCCTCCACGCGAACGGATTGAGTTGCTTGATCTTTGCCGAGAAGCGGTGGCGACCGAGCTCGCGATCCAGCGCCGCCCGTGACGCCATCCAGTTGAACATCACATACCGCCTTTCGCCGATGTAAGGCTTGTGTCCATGCCAGGAGTTCTCGGAACGCAGGAACGAAACAAGGGTGCCACCGCTCGGGGGAACCTCGGCAATGTAATCGTCGATGTCGTCGGGCTTGCGCAGAAGCCTGAGCCTGCCACCGCCCTCATCCCACAGGTCGTTCAGGTAGAGCAGACCGGTCACGAGTTTGACCTTGGAATCGGTATGAATGCGGCCGTCCTTTGCCTGTGCCTGGCCGCGCACCGTGATCATCATCGGTTTGTCGGAAAGATCGACGCCGTACTTTTCCGCGAACGCGTCCTCGAAATCGGCGCTGGTGATCGCATCGACAAGCCGCCCGAATGCCGGCCCATAGCTGAGTTCGGACAGCGGAAAGATGCCCGGCTCGCGAATATCGGGAAAATCCGCCCTGATGGCGGCAAGGTCCACCGCGCTCAACACGCCGGGCGCCGCGAAAAACTTGAATGGGTCCTGAACCAGGTCACTTCGTCTGATTGCGTCGAGATCGATCACGGATTCCGTTCCACTTCTTTCAAGAAAACGTCTCAAGTCACGGAGCTGACAATGAGTCCCCGAATGCTTGTCGCAGGAACGGCTGGGCGCAGATGTGATCTGGATCATAAACCGTCGAAACGTCGCAGCCGGGCTAGCCCGCGGCTCTCGCCAGCGCCTCTAGGCTCGGGACGGCGAACTGGCGCCGGCCGGACTGGCTGATAAGGCCCTTTTCGCAAAGACTGCGGATCTGCCGGCAGACGGTTTCGTAGGTCAGGCCGAGAAAATCGCCAACCTCGTGACGCTTCAAGTAGAGGTCGAGAATGATCGGGCAATCCGCCTCGCGCGCCTCGCGCCGCGTGTGATCAAGGCGCAGGGCAAGCATGAGCATGAGGCTGGCAACGCGTTCCTCGGCCGATTTGCGGCCCAGCAGGACCATCCAGTCCCGCGCGCAATCCAGCTCGCCGATGGTCTGCTCGAGCAGCCGCTGCTTCAATCCCGGGTAGTCTTCCAGCATCTTCTGAAAGCCGGCGCGCGGGAAGCAGCAAAGCTCCACTTCAGTCGTTGCCTCGGCGAAATAGGGGCTGGGTTCGCCGAACACGCGGCCGAGACAATCCGGCGCCAGCAGAAGACCGACGACCTGCTCGCGCCCGTCGAACAGGATCTTCGAGAGCTTCACGGCGCCTGAGTAAATGGCAGCGAAGAACGGCGCCTCTTCCTGGTCGACGAGAATTTGCTCGCCGGGTCCGTAAACACGCCGATGCGCAATCTGCCTGATTTGCAGGAGCTCATCTCGCGTCAGCGTATTGCACAAGCCGAAACGCCGAATGGCACACCGCTCACAACGTCCGAGATCGGCCGTTTCGCAACTCCGCGTCGCCCGCTGCCCCATATGTTTCTGCTCCGTGCAATGTCGGCGCCGACGTAACGCACTGTCGGTGAGAAGCGTCGGATTCGCCGTGATCATATCGTGCCGTTCCGGCAAACAAGACCGGTTATTCGGTCGCACGCCGAGGCGAATTGACGCGATACCGGGGACCGGTCAGCCCCACTCAAGTCGCGATATCTCAGAGGATGTTGTGGGTGCCGTCGCAGAACGGCGGGTCGCCCGTCTCCTTGCAGCCGCACAGATTGAGCGTCTCGTCCTTCTCGGCAACGAATTCCAGCGGTTCGATACCGGTTCCCTCGTGTGAATCGTCACAAAAGGGCTGGTTCTTGCTCAGCCCGCAAAGGCACCACCGGTAAGTCTGGCCCTTCTTGACGTCGACCTGATAGGGGCTGAGCTGCGCCGCGACTGGTTCCCGGGTTGTGGTCATCTGTTGATCCCCTCGTTGATTTGAGAAACCGCGTGACCGCGAGACGTGAACGCCGCGCCGGGACATGGCGGCGCGTCCGTACAAGTCCGCCGGCCGCCCGCTTGTCGCGCACGTTGACCGCACGTGGTTTGTCGATCTGACTAGGCCGCCTTCCGCGTAGCCGCGATCAGCGATTGCACTTCCTGGATGATCGAACCGACGGTCGAGAACTCTTGGATATCCTCGTTGGCGTTGTAGGGCACCTCGATCCCGAACGTGTCCTCGATGTCGAAAACAATGACGGCGAGATCGAGGGACTCGATGTCGAGATCGAGGAGCTTCGTGTCTGCCGACATGTCGTCCGGCGGAGTGCGGACATTCTTCTTCAGGATCTCAATGACCTTGGCTGCAACGTCGCTCATGCGTGGCTCTCCTTGCAGGATATCGCTGCTGAAGCTGTCGTTCAGAGATAGGCGACGCAATCGCGGGATTTATGATCCAGATCATGTTTGCGGAAATGTCGCAGAGCGGAACCGCCGTAACGGATGGCGTGCCGGTTACAGATAGGGCGAGTCGTCGGGAATGCAGGAGCGCGGCACCGTCACCTCCATCTCTCCCAGCAACAGGAAGGAGAGGGTTTTCCCATGCAGATCAAGGGACAATGTGCTGTTGACGCCGCCTTCGAGCGCGTCGTCGATGACGAAGTTGAGCGCCTGCAGATTGGGAAGCTCGTAGCGCGAGACCGCCGTCGCGCCCTTGTGCCGAAAAAGATCCAGGACCTTCGCTTCCGTGAGCTGCTCGAGCAGATGCGGGAACGCCTCGGTCTTGTAGGCAACGACGGAAATGTTCGAGCGGTTCCCCTTGTCGCCGGCCCGTCCATGCGCCACCGCGTGCAACGGAACCGTCACGGTCGCGGTCATGGCGCAATCTCCTCGGCGCGCGCGCGTGCCTCGACCGGACCGCGCGGAACCAGGATCGATGCTGTATTGACCTGACCGTTTATCGCGCAACGGTAACCGCCCCCACCGGCGGGCCCTGAACAGAACAGGCTCAAAACCTCGTCGTTCACATATTGCGCCGTGTTCTTGTCGAGCGTGCGTACGGCGGCACGCAGCCGGTACTCGCCGTCCATCGGCCTGTTCGTTCCGTGGCGGCGTTCGGATGCATCATTGTCGAAGACCGCGCCCGACCCGATGATATCGACGCGGACCGGCTCCTCGACGCCGTTGCGCTTGCAGCGGGTGCGGACGATCTCCGCCGCGAGCTGCGCCCGCGCCAGCGCGTTGGGGCCGGCATAGGTCATTTCCGATTCGCCGAGCCAGCCGCCATCTGCCGAAATCGTCGCCTTGAGGGTTTCGGGCGGCGGTGTTCCGCGCGCACCCTTGACCGCAATGCGGTTTTCACCGGCGTCCTCCAACGTGACACCGGTCACGTCGAGGGTGACGTCCGGCGTCAGATAGGCCGCCGGGTCGTGAACCTCATAGAGGATCTGCTCGGTCACCGTGGCTCGGTTGACAAGTCCGCCGGTGTCTTCCGCCTTGGTAATGACGAAGTCGCCGGTGGCCTCGATCTCGGCAATGGGAAATCCGAGGTCGTCCATGCCGGGCACGTCCTTGAAACCGGGATCGCAGAAATATCCGCCGGTGACCTGCCCGCCACACTCCAGCAGATGTCCCGCCAACGTGCCGGCGGCGAGGCGCTCCCAGTCGTCCGCGGCCCAGCCGAATTCGTGAATCAGGGGCCCCAGAACCAGCGCCGCGTCCGTGGTCCGCCCGACAAGCACCACGTCCACGTCGAGGGAAAGCGCCTCGGCAACCGGACGTGCTCCGAGATAGGCATTCGCGGCGACAAGTTCCTTGCCGGCGATGCTGACCCCTTCGATCGTCGGAATGCCCGCAATCTCGTCGGTACTCATGAACTCCAGCAGGTTATCGCCGTGCACGACCGCGACACGCAGTGTGTCGACGCCGGCAGCGCGCGCGATCTCGTGTACGCGCTTCGCCCCGGCGACGGGATTGGCATTGCCGAGATTGGCCACGATCCGGACCCCGTTTTCGGCGCAGGCCGCCAGAACGCCGGGGAGATAGCGTTCAAGGTATGGCGAGTAGCCGAGCTCGGGATTGTCCATCCTGATCCGCTGGGCCATGGCCAGCGTCCGCTCGCCCATGACCTCGTAGATCAGGTAGCGCGGACCGTCGCGCCGTTTGAGCGTTTCGACGACGGCGACGCCGGCGTCAATCCGGTCGCCGGCAAACCCGGCGCCGGAACCTATGTAGACGTTGGTCACGCAACGCTCCGGATGTCATCGGCGACGGACCTCGCGCCGTCCAGCATGAAGCCGTGATCGGAGCCGATGAAGAACATGGTGACGCCGAGTGCTTTCAGGTCCGGAACCCAGGAGGTGTTGGGGGCGAAAGTGATCATGCACTTGCCGTGTTTTTTGGCGGCCTTACCCACATGGGCAATGGCGTCGCGCACCTCGGGCGCCGCCGGGTCGGTCTTGCCGTAGCAGACCGCCAGATCCGCCGGACCCACGAACAGGCCGTCCAGCCCCTCGACCGCGGCAATGTCGTCGATGGCCTCGACGGCTTCGGGCTCCTCGATCTGGCCGATCACAACGGTCTCCGACACGCTTTTCGCCAGAACGTCCGTCATCGGACGTGTCGCATAACCGGCCCACCGGGTCGATCCGGCGAACCCGCGTCCGCCATGCCCGAAGCGCGCCGCCTGCGCGACGGCACGCGCCTTTTCCGCTGTATTGACGTGGGGCACGATGACGCCGATGGCGCCGGAGTCCATGGCGGTCAATGTGGCCGATGCGCTGCCGTCCGGCACGCGAACCAGCACCGGAAAACCCAATGCGTTCGCCATTCCGATACAGGCGTCTGCTGCAACGCGGTCGAACGGCGCGTGCTCCGCGTCCAGGCACACAAAGTCCATGCCGGACAATGCCAGAACCTCGATGAGCTGGAGCGCGGGTGTCTTGAGAAACGTGCCGGAGAGCAGGTCTCCACGCAACATGCGGTCGCGCAGCAAGTCGGTGGTCATCAATTATCCTCCGCGGAGTTTGTTGTCAGGATCCGTTCTTGAGGGCATCCAGGTTGAAGATGCAGTCCTCCCTCAGACGACCATCGAAGCAATCGAGAATGTTCTGCGCCGTCATACGCGCCATTTCCTGAATGGAGAGGTGAGATGCAGCGGCGTTGTGAGGCGTCAGCACGGCGTTCGGGCACGCGAACAGCGGATGGTCTCCGGGCGGTTCCTTGCCGAACACGTCGATTCCCGCCCCCCTGAGCGCCCCGCTCTTCAATGCCGAGACCAGCGCCTCCTCGTCGACCACGCCGCCACGCGCACAGTTGATCAGGATCGACTCCGGTTTCATGACGGCGAATTCATCAGCGCCGATCAGATGCCGCGTGCTCGCATCGAGCGGCACATGCACCGTCACGAAATCCGCGTCGGCAAGCTCGCCGTGAAAGTCCTCCACGCCACGGCAACCCATTTCCTCCGCGAGTGCCGCATCGAGCGCAATATCGGCAACCACCACGTCCATGCCGAACGCCTTGCAAAGCGGCGCAACCCGGCGGCCGATGCGGCCGAAGCCGATGATCAGCGCCTTGGCATCGTAAAGGTCGTTGGCCCGAAAGGCGTCGCGTCTCTGCCACTCTCCGCCCCGCACGACCGCATTGAGTTCGGAAAGCTGTCGTGCCACGGCGAGCATCAGCATCATGGTGTGCTCGGCCACGGAACGCGCATTCGCGCCGGACGCAATCGCAACCGGGATATTTCGCGCACTCAGGTGATCGACGGCGACGCGGTCGCAGCCCACGCCGTGGCGCGAGACGACCTCAAGGGCGTTGGCCTTGCTCAGAATATCTTCCGTCAGATACGCCGCACGCACGGCAATGCCATGCACGCCGTGCATCGCGCTGGAGAGGGTTTCGGGGCTGACATCGTCAAGGTGGACCAGGTCGATGTCGGCCCGCGCCTGAAGAAGCCCAAGACCCGCATCATGGATCGGCTCGGTTACGAGTACGCGTTTTGTTGTCACAGAAAATACCCCGGATTGAGTTCTTGGATTTCGTCGATAACCGCCAGCGACTTGCCGAGGTGCTGGCGAACGCCGGCCTCGGCGGCCACCGCATCGTGCTTCTCCAGCGCGGCAAGGATGACCTTATGCTCCTCGACCACCGTTTCCCGGCGCTCGTGTTCGCGCAGAAACAGGCCGCGGATCCGGTCGTAGTGACCCCGCCTGGTCGCAAGCAGACGGGTCAGGCCCTGCACTCCGGCGAGCCGGAACATGACGTCGTGAAACTGGTTATCCGCCTGCTGGAACGCGGCCTGGCTTCCGGCTTTCAGTTCGGTGATCTGACGTTCCACCCAGGCGCGCAGCTCCGCCATGCCCTCGTCGTCAATCGATTTAGCCAGCACGCGCTGCACCTCGACTTCGACGGCCAGCCTGAGAAAATGCAAGTCGCGCGCCTGCTGGACATCGATCAGCGAGACCATGGTGCCGGACTGGGGAAAAATATCGACAAGCCCCTCATCGGCCAGTCGCAGCAGCGCCTCACGAACCGGCGTCTGGCTCAGGCCGAACTCGGCGGCGATCTTGCTTTTTGCGATCGGTGTGCCCGGAGGTCGCTTCAGGTTGATGATCTGATCGCGCAGATGACCGTAAACCTGCTGCACGGCCGAAACACCGCGTTCACGCCGCGCCGGGACCGCCGTCAGATCAGCATCCGCAGCTCCAGGTGGTGGGCTCTCGTCCATGCTCTTCCCTGCCGGTCGCGATGGCCCGAACGACGCACCGAAGCGACCCATAACCCCCAATTTCAAGGCCCGATTCAAGAAAGACCTTGACTAAAATACTAATATATTAGTTACTTCAAGGGCATTTCGTCAAACTTATGTTCGGGAGGGAACATTCGTGTTCAAGAAAGCACTACTTGCGCTGTCAGTCGGCGCATTGCTGCTGGCGTCCGTCGCGTATGATGCGGCCGCCAAGGAGCTTAAGGTCCAGGCCAGCTCGAAAGCCGGCGACTGGGCCCATCGTTTCATGACCGACAAGTGGGCTCCGAAGCTCAAAGCCATCTCCGGTGGGAAAGTCGAGATCGACGTCCTGCCGACCAAGTCGGTTGTGCCTCATCGCGAAACCATTGATGCGGTTGCCAACGGTATTCTGGACGGCGATCTGAACGCCGTTTCCTATTTCTCCGGCCGTGACCCGGCTTTCGCCATCATCGGCGACCTGATTGCCGGTTACGACACGGTGGACCAGGTCCGTACGTTCTGCCAGTACGGCGGCGGCAAGGAAATCCTGCAGAAGCTCTACGACAAGTACACCAAAGGCAAGGTGCACGTTGTCGGCTGCGGACCCTATGCCAAGGAAGCCTTCGTCTCGACGGTTCCGATCAAGGGCGTCGCCGATTTCAAGGGCGTGAAAGTCCGCTCGCCGGAAGGCCTCGCTGCCGAAGTCTTCAAGCGCGTTGGCGCGGCTCCGGTCTCGCTGCCGTTCTCGGAAGTGTACACGGCCCTTGAGAAAAAGGTCATCGACGCGGCCGACGCCTCGGCGCACGTCAACAACAATGCCCACGGCATGTACAAGATCGCCAAATATCCGATCTATCCGGGCATCCACTCCATGGCCGTTCTGCAGTTCATCGTGAACAAGAAGGTCTGGGACAGCCTCGGTCCGGAAGGACAGGCGGCTCTGGAAGTCTGGTATCAGGCCGCCTATGACGCCATGCGCCGCGAAGCCGATCTTGAAGACCAGAAGATCGCCGACGCCCAGCGCAAGGGCGGTGAGATCACCATCATCGACTGGCCGAAGGAAGAGCGAGCCAAGTTCCGCGAGATCGCGGTTGGCGCGTGGGAAGACTTCGCCAAGAAGTCGCCGATGGCCAAGGAAGCCCTGGACGCGCACCTGAAATACATGCGCTCCACCGGGCTGCTGAAGGACTAAATCCAGCAATTCGCCGCCGCGTCCCGCACGGGGCGCGGCGGCCCTTTATTCGTCTCAGATACGAATTTTCCAGCCATCTGTAGGGGACGGGAGGCGATGGCAACGAATATCACCGAGAGACTTGTCGGCGCGCCGGTCGGCGCAAGCTTCAGCCGGTCCGTCGATCACGTGAGCCGGTTCCTGGGGCTCAGCGTCGGCAACCTGTATATCCTGGCTGCCGCCTGCACGCTCTACGAAGTCATCTCCCGCTACGTTTTCAACGCGCCCGACCCAATGGGTGTTCGAAGTGGTGATGGTGCTGTGCGCCTTCGCCTGGATGATGTCGGCCGGGTTCGTCACCCTGCAGAAGCGCCACATCGGCATCACCGTTCTCTACCTGATGGCGCCGGAACGGGTCCGCTGGTGGCTCGACCTGTTCGCCATGGTCGTCGGCGTGTTCGCCCTCTACATGCTGGCGTCGGATACGCTGATCCGGGCCATGGAAAGCATCGACCTTGTCGAGCGTGGCGGCACGGCGTGGAATTCTCGCCGCTGCCGCTGATCGTCAAGACGGTCCTGGTCGCCGGCCTGTTCCTCTATCTCTGATCCAGCTGCTCGTGAATCTCAGCCGGCATTTCCAGACCCGGTTCCTGCAAGTCGCCGTTCTCTTGGTTCTGGCCCTGCTCTGCGCACGGCTCTTGATCCAGATCCTGGCGCACTACGGCGGCCGGCGGCATGTGGTTCAACCTCACGACAATCTGTTCGAAACCTCCAGCGCCTTCTTCGACCAATTCCGGGTCGATCGCGACGCGGTCGGCATCGCCACCAATCTCGATGGTCATCGTCGCCGCGCTCTGCTGATCCTGATGATGACCGGCATGCCGCTCGGCATCGTCACGCTGATCATCTCGGTCTGCTGCGCGATCGCCTTCTACGGCCTGCAGGGCATGTATCTGGTCTCGACCAACGCCGTCGACCTGCTGGAGAAATATCCGCTGGTCGCCGTGCCGTTCTTCGTCCTGATGGCGTCGATCCTCGAACGCGCCGGGATCGCCCAGGACCTGTTCGACGCCATGTCCATCTTCGCGGGCGGCCTGCGCGGCGGCGTCGCCCTGCAGACAACCATCGTCGCCGTGATCCTGGCCGCCATGTCCGGCGTCATGGGCGGCGAGATCGTGATGCTCGGCCTGGTCGCGCTGCCGCAGATGCTGCGGCTCGGCTACGACCGGAAGCTGACCATCGGCCTGATCTGCGCGGCCGGTGCGCTGGCGACGCTGATCCCGCCCTCCATCGTCATGATCGTCTACGGCCTGAGCGCCAATGTCGGCATCGGCGATCTGTTCACCGCGGGCTTCATTCCGGGCCTGATGCTGGCGACGTTCTACGTGTCCTACGTGCTGATCCGCTGCAACCTGAACCCCTCGCTGGCCCCGACGGCGGCGGAGATCGCCGAAAAGACCGGCAACGGACACAAAGCTCGGCCGGCATCAGATCGCCGCCGTCGGCATGTGCATCGCGCTGATCACCTGTGTCATGGGGTCGATCTATGGCGGCATCACCAGCGTGACGGAAGCCGCCGCCGTCGGCGTCTTCGGCGCCATCGCCGTCGCCGCCGTGCGCTTCAAGTTCAACTACGCCCTGCTGCGCGACTGCCTGGCCAACACCATGGCCGTGGTCGGCACCATCATCTGGCTGATCCTGGGCGCGGTCGCCTTCGTCGGACTCTACAACCTGATCGGCGGCTCCGACTTCATGCGCGAGCTGATCAAGGGCGCCGGCCTGGGGAGCGCTCGGCACGATCTTCGTGATGATGGCGATCCTGGTCATCCTCGGCACCTTCATGGAGTGGATCGCGATCATCTTCATCACCGTGCCGGTCTTCGCGCCGGTGGTGCGCGATCTGGCGCCGGAACTGGGCATGACGCCGGAATGGGCCGCCGTCTGGTTCGGCATCCTGTTCGTCATGAACATCCAGATCTACTTCCTGTCGCCGCCATTCGGCCCGGCCTGTTTCTGGCTGAAGTCGGTGGCGCCGAAGGATGTCACGCTGCAGGAGATCTTCATCAGCGTGATCCCGTTCATCTGTCCTGCAGATCATCGGGATGCTGCTGGTCATGTTCATTCCGCAAATCGCACTGTGGCTGCCGCAGACACTGAACTAGGGACAGCGGTATTAAGGAGCAAGAGTTTTGTCCAAAGAGTTACACGACGACCTTGAGCAACCGAGCGGCACTCGACAGCAATTACTACGGCATCTGGCCGGGCGTCGCCGGTGTCCTGATCGGTCTCGCCCTGATCTGGTTCATGTTCGCCGTGGCGGACGGCTTCGCCTGATCGACCGGGACGACACATTCCATGACAAACAAGAAAAAGAAGAGCTACGAGACATTTCGTAGCTACCGCTGGTATGGGGTCGACGACCTCCGCGCCTTCGGACATCGATCAAGAACGATGCAGATGGGCTATGACGACCAGGACTGGTCGGGCAAGCCGATCATCGGCATCGTCAACACCTGGTCCGACATCAGCCACTGCCACATCCACTTCAAGGACCGTGTCGAGCATGTGAAGCGCGGCATCCTGCAGGCGGGCGGTTTCCCTATCGAACTTCCGGCGATTTCGCTTGCCGAGCCCATCGTCAAGCCGACGACGATGATGTACCGCAACTTCCTCGCCATGGAGACCGAGGAACTCCTGCGGTCGCACCCGGTGGATGCCTGCGTGCTCATGGGCGGTTGCGACAAGACCACGCCCGGGTTTGCTGATGGGCGCCATTTCCATGGACGTATCCCGGCCATCTTCTTCCCCGCCGGTCCCATGCTGCGCGGCAACTGGAAGGGCAAGCCCCTGGGCAGCGGCTCCGACACCTGGAAGTACTATGACGAGCTGCGCGCCGGAAAGATCACGCAGGACGACTGGCTCGAGGTCGAGGAGGGCATCGCCCGCTCCTTCGGCCACTGCATGACCATGGGCACCGCCTCGACGATGACGTCGATTGCCGAGAGCCTGGGCCTGATCCTTCCCGGAGGCGCCTCCATCCCCGCGCCCGACGCCAATCATATCCGCCTGGCGACGCAGACCGGCCGGCGCATCGTCGAGATGGCCTGGGAAGACCTCAAGCCGAGCGACGTGCTGAGCCGATCCTCTTTCGAGAACGCCATCGCCGCCGCCATGGCGATGGGGTGCTCGACCAACGCGATCATCCATGTGGTTGCGATGGGACGGCGCGCCGGTTTCGATATCAGCCTCGACGACTTTGACCGCATCGGCCGGGACGTGCCCGGTGATCGCCAATATCAGGCCCAACGGCGACACCTATCTGATGGAGGACTTCTATTACGCCGGCGGCCTGAAGGCGATGCTCAAGCGGATCGACAGGTTCCTTGACGGTAAGGCCAGAACGGTCAACGGAAAGACCATCGG
>CBDHYJ010000072.1:0-35542 GCA_965275905.1 Hyphomicrobiales bacterium
GGGCCGGAAAGGGGAGCGCGGCCGGGAACCGTTTGTTGAGGTCGACTGGGATACCGCGCTCGGTCTCGTGAGCGGCGAGATTGAACGCGTTCGCGCCGAGCATGGCAATAGAGGGATCTATGCCGGCTCCTACGGCTGGTCCAGCGCCGGACGGTTCCATCACGCCCAGAGTCAGTTGAAGAGGTTCCTGAACGCCGCGGGCGGCTTTGTGAGCTCGGAGGGCAACTACAGCTACAACGCGGCCCTCGTTCTGATGCCGCACATCGTGGGCAATTTCCGCGACTGTCTCAAGAACGCGACGCGCTGGAGCGCGGTGGCGCGGCACGGGCAACTGGTGGTCATGTTCGGCGGCGTGCCGGTCAGGAATGCGCAGGTTTCCGGCGGTGGCATCGGCATGCACAGGTTGCGCCGTGATCTGGAGGCTTGCGTCGAGGCCGGCGTTGAATTCGTCAACATCAGCCCTCTGCGCACGGATGGCGCGACCGCCCTGGATGCGGAGTGGCTTCCGCCCCGGCCCGGATCGGACACCGCGATCATGATGGGCCTGGCGCACACCCTGATAAGTGAAAGCCTCCACGACAGTGAGTTTCTCGCCCGCTATACCGTGGGCTTCGACAAGGTGGCGGACTATCTGTGCGGCCGAACCGACGGCGTGATCAAGGACGCCGGATGGGCGTCGGCGCAGTCCGGCATCGCTGCGGAACGCATCGCGGCGCTGGCAAGGAGAATGGCCGCGCAGCGGACGCTCGTCTGCACGGCCGCCGGCGTGCAGCGTGCCGACTACGGCGAACAGCCGCTCTGGATGACGGTCACGCTTGCGGCAATGCTCGGCCAGATCGGACTGCCCGGCGGTGGCTTCGGCATTGCTTACGGCGCGGACGACACGATCGGCACCATGAGCCGGCCCGTAGCCTGGCCGGCTCTTCCGCAGGGCATCAACAAGGTCGGCACATCGCTGCCGGTGGCCATGGTTTCCGAGATGCTTCTCAACCCCGGCGCAACGTACGAGTACAACGGCAGGCAAAAGACATTCCCGGATGCCCGCCTCGTCTGGTGGGCCGGCGGCAACCCCTTTCACCATCACCAGGATCTGAACCGTCTGCGCAAGGCCTTTCAGTATCCGGAGACGATCATCGTGAACGAAATCAACTGGACCGCGACGGCACGTCACGCAGACATCGTTCTGCCGGTCGCCGCCGCACAGGAGCGCACGGACTTTGGCGCGGGCACGCAGGACAACTCACTGGTTCCGATGCCGCAAGCGGCACAGCCGGCGGGGGAGGCGCGCTGCGAATACGATATTTATTGCGGTCTTGAGGAACGCCTGTCACTCGGCGAGGCGTTCAGCGCAGGACGCAGTGCCCGGCAATGGCAGGAGTATATGTGGACCCAGATGCGCCAGCGCGCTGCTGCGCACGGCCGGACGCTCCCCGACTGGAACGACTTTCTCGCGGGCGACATCGTTCGGTTCGACGATGCTTCGCCGGATGCGGTGTTTCTGGGAGAATTCCGGAAGGATCCCGTTGCCCATGCGCTGCCCACGCCGAGCGGCAGGATCGAACTGGCTTCCGATGTCATCGCCGGCTTTGGTTATGACGATTGTCCCGGCCATCCTCACTGGATACCGCCTCGTGACGTGGCAGCGGGCGCTGCCGCGCGGTTCCCGTTGTATCTGGTTTCGGGGCAGCCCGAGACCCGCTTGCATAGTCAGTATGACAATGGGGCCTTCAGCAGGAGCCGGAAGGTGCGGGACCGCGAGCCGATTCTGATCAATCCCGCTGACGCGGAAGCACGAGGCATTGTTGACGGAGACGTTGTGATTGCCTTCAACGATCGCGGGCGCTGTCTTGCCGGAGCCGTCGTCACCGAAGACATAAGGCAGGGCGTCGTCTTCCTGTGGACAGGTGCGTGGTATGACCCGGACTTGTCCGACCCGGACCAGCTCGAACGACACGGCAATCCCAACGTCCTCACGCATGATCTGCGGACGTCCCGCCTCTCGCAGGGGCCCGCCGCTCAATCGGCTCTTGTAGAGATTGAACGATACCCGGATGAGCCGCCCGCGGTTATGGCTTATGAGCCGCCGGTTGCCGAGGCCATTGCCTGATCGGCCGTTACCTGCGACAACGACACCTGCAAGGAATCGCACGGCACCATTGGACAGAAAGGGGTTTCATTGGCCGATCAAAAGCAAAAAACCAAGCCTGCCCGTCCGGTCAAGGTCGATTCCACACTTTCCAAGGGGTTGCAGATTCTCGAAGCCCTTGCGCCCTCCAAGACCGGAAAGGGCGTCAGTGAGCTTTCGCGCGAATTGGACCTGACGAAATCCAATACCTTCCGGCTTCTCCAGACCCTGACAACACTCGGCTACGTTCAGAATTCCGACGCAAAGCTCTATTCGGCGACGATGAAGGTCTGGCGTGTCGGCCAGGACGTAATGGAAAACCTGAATCTGCCCGAGATCTGTGCTGCGGAAATGCAGATGCTCTCGCGGGAAACCGGTGAGACGATCTACCTTGCGGTGCCTGACGGCCTGAACGTGCTCTATATCGATAAGATTGAAAGCACAAAGCCGATACGGTCATGGAACCCGATCGGCGGCAGTGCACCGATGCATTGCGTGGGGACCGGTAAGGCGCTTCTGGCCGAGAGCTATGACGTATTGCGGGAACAGATCCGCGACAAACTGACGAAATACACGGATCGGACAATCACCTCGATCAAGCGGCTCGACTCCGATATGGCCGCGACCCGCGCGCGCGGCTTCGCCGTTGACACGGGCGAGTACCGCGACCGCATCTTCAGCTTTGGAGCGGCAATCCGGCTTCCCAGCGGCAAGCCGGTGGCTGCGCTTGGCGTGTCCGTCCCGGATGTCAATCTGGCCGGCGACCGTGACAAGGAAATCTGCCGGCTGGTGGCGAGCGCGGCGGAAGCCGTGTCCCTTAAGCTGGTTGCCTCCTGACCCTGTTTCCCGGGCGCAGGTTTTCCGGTCGACCCCTTCGGTATCGACGAAACATCGCGGCGAATCTTCTTGCCCTGTTCCGCACGGGATGCAGAGATTGCGATTTGCTGCGGGGAAGGGGCAATAGGCCAAAATCGTAATGTTCTGATATACGGAACGCTTGTATCGTATATTGACACATTTGAATTTTTCCTTCACAGTATCCTGCAAAACCTCGGACGGCGTTCGCGCGTTCGAAGTCGAGGTGAAAATCGGAGAAAACAGGGAAATGGGCGCGAGTTCTGCGATTTCGCTCTGGGACGAATCGGCGGCGGAAGCGGATTACAGCAAGGATCTTTCCGGCGACGCGGTAGCTGATGTCGCTATTGTCGGTGGCGGCTTTACCGGCATGTCGACGGCGCTCCATGGTGCCGAACGCGGATTGGACTGCCTGGTCCTGGAAGCGAAGCAAATCGGCTTCGGGGGATCCGGCCGGAATGTCGGCCTCGTCAACGCAGGCCTCTGGCTGCCGCCGCAGGACGTCCGGGCGCGGCTGGGCGACAAGCGCGGCTCGGCATTGGTCAGCGTTCTGGGCGACGCGCCGAGTTATGTGATGTCGCTTGTCGAGAAACACCAGATCCGCTGTGAGGCGACCAGGACGGGAACCATTCACGCCGCGCATTCGCCGAAGGGTTACGAGGATCTCGCGCGCCGGACCGAGGAGTGGCACCGGCTTGGCGCTCCGGTCGACCTGCTGTCCCGCGAACAGGCTGCCGAGAAGATCGGCAGCCCTGCGTTTTACGGCGGGCTTCTGGATCATCGCGCCGGCACGATCAATCCGATGGGCTATGTGCGCGGTCTGGCACGCGCCGCACTTGGCGCTGGCGCCAGAGTAAACACCGGCGTGACCGTCACGAAGCTGCACCGCGAGGGCGACCTGTGGAAGCTCGACACCACGCGGGGAACGGTCACCGCCAAATCCGTTGTTCTGGGGACCAATGCCTATACGGACGAGTTGTGGCCGGGCCTGAAGAACACCTTCACCATGATCCACTACTTCCAGGTGGCGACGGCGCCGCTCGGCGATCGCGTGGACGGAATCCTCAAGGAAGGGCAGGGCCTCTGGGATACGGGCACGATCATGTTCTCCCTGAGGCGCGACGCGTTCGGCCGGCTGCTGATCGGTTCCATGGGCAAGGTCATCGGCGGAGAGACGGGCTTGTCCCGGCGCTGGGCCGCACGTTCGTTGCGGCGGTTGTTTCCGGATCTGGGCGAAGTCGAATTCGAGTCCGCGTGGCACGGGCAGATTGCCATGACGCCGGACCATCTGCCGCGCATCCACCGTCTCGCCGAAGGCCTCTACACACCCATTGGCTACAACGGTCGCGGAATTACGCCCGGCACGATCTTCGGCAAGGCCATGGCTGAATTGCTGACCGGCGGCAATGAGGAAGACCTGCCGCTACCTATCACGGATGTCAAACCGGCGCCGCGCGGCGCGCTCATGTCCCGACTGTACCAGGCCGCCTTCACGGCCAATCAGCTCGTCAAGAGCTTCTAGGCGGGAGGCCGCTATTTTGCAGCGCTGAACAAACGCCGACCGCTCGCCGCCGGAGCAGACGGATTCCCCTTATGGCCTCAACGAAAGCTGAACCGGAAAGATCATGACCGAAAGACCCATTGCTCTTGTCACAGGTGCCGCCCAGGGCATCGGCTACGCGTGCGCGGAGGCCATCTCGGAGAATGGCGCCCGTCTCGTTCTTGCAGACATCAACGGCGAAGGCGTCGCGGCCGCAGCGGAAAAGCTGGGCGGCGACACGGTCGGTCTGACGTGCGATCTCGGTAATCCCGACCAGATCGCCGCGATGTTCGACAGGATCGAGGCCGACATCGGCCCCGTCTCAATTCTGGTCAACAATGCCGGCATCGCCGCACCGGGGGATTTTCTGGAAACCACGCTCGACCAGTTCCGCAAGGTGATCGACGTCAATCTTGTCGGCACGTTTCTGGCGCTTCAGCGGGCGGCGAAGACCATGGTTGCCGAGGGGATCGAAGGGGCAATCGTCAACATGTCTTCGATCAACGCTGTCGTGGCGATCCCCGCCATTGCCGCCTACTGCGCCTCCAAGGGGGGCGTGATGCAGCTGACAAAGGCAAGCGCCCTGGCGCTGGCGCCGCACAATATCCGTGTCAACGCCGTGGGGCCGGGATCCATCGATACGGAAATGATGGCAGGCGTAAACGCCAACCCCGAAGCCATGAAGATGGTCATGTCCAGGACACCGCTGCAGCGCGTGGGCACACCGCGCGAGATCGGCGACGTGGTTGCCTTTCTCGCATCGGACAAGGCGAGCTACATCACCGGAGAGACGATCTATGTCGACGGTGGACGCATCGGCATGAATTACACCTGCTGACGTCGGCACACAGTCCGGGAAGGGCATGTTCAGAGGAGACGGTGGGATGCAGACTGAGACCTACAGCCTAGAGCAATATGTTGCGGATATTCGCGCGATCGCCGCGGAAGAGACGGAAGAGTCGGCGATCACGGACCGCGTCAAGCCGCTGGCCGCGCGGCTGGCCGCTGCGCCGGGCTGGTTCAAGGACGAGTATCGCAACTGCGATCCGGATCAGGGGTTTGGGGTTCACCTTCTGCATGAGGAAAATAACCACGATCTGGCCGTCTTCGTTTTGAGCTGGCTGCCTGACAGGGGAACGCTGCCGCACAACCATTGCACATGGGCCGTCGTGGCCGGGATCGAGGGCGAGGAGTTCGAAGTCGGCTGGGAGCGCCACGACGACGGATCGAAGCCCGGATACGCGGACATTCGCAAGACCGGCGAGACAACGCTGCGCCCTGGAGACGTCGCGGCATGCATGCCGAGCGACATCCACAGCGTCTGGAATACGGGCACGGAGGTGTCCGTTTCCCTGCACACCTACGGCAGGCATCTCAATTTCACCGGGCGCTCGGAATTCGATCCGGAAAAGAAGGAAGAGCGGCCTTTCGTCGTGAAGGTCGAGGAATAGTGATTTTCAATTTGCCGCGGAGCGGAGCTGTCAGATCATGAGCGATTCATCGGGTTTTCCGCTTGCCGGGGTTCGGGTGCTGGAGTTCGGCCAGATTGCGGCCGGACCTTACGCCGGCTCCCTGCTTGCCGATCTTGGCGCGGATGTCGTCAAGGTCGAGCGTCCCGACGGCGGTGACGGCATGCGGGCCTGGCCGCCGCTTTCAAAGGTTGATGATACTGACGAGGTGTACAGCGAGAACTTTGCCTCGCTCAACCGGAACAAGCGCAGCATTGCGGTCAACCTGAAGGACGAGGCGAGCGTTGCCCGTCTGAAGGAACTTGCCGGAGCGTGTGACGTTGTCGTGGAGAACTTCCGTCCGGGTGTCCTGGAACGCCTGGGCCTAGGCTACGAAGCGTTGCGCGAAAAGAATCCGAAGCTCGTCTATTGCTCAATTTCAGGATACGGGCAGAGCGGACCTTACGCCAAAAAGGGCGCATTCGACGTGACCGTGCAGGGCATGAGCGGTCTGATGAGCGTGACCGGCGAGCCCGGTGGCGCTCCCGTCAAATGCGGCGTCCCCGTGGGAGACTTCTGCGCCGGGCTTTATGCAGCCTACACAATCCTTGCCAGGCTCATGCAGGCAAGAGAGACCGGCGAGGGCGGCTATATCGACTGCTCGATGCTCGGGTGCATGATCGGGGTCGCGGCGCTGCAGACCAGCGAGTATTTCGGAACAGGAAACACACCGCAGCGTCTGGGATCCGCTCATCCGCGCAACGCCCCTTATCGGGCGTTTCGCGCCAAGGATGATTATTTCATCATCGCCGCCGGGAATGACCGGCTCTGGGCGGAGGTCGCCGAGGCGGTCGGCAAGCCGGAACTCGCGGCCGACGAGCGGTTCACCAGCCAGATGCTGCGGGCCAGAAACCAGGACGAGATGCTGGAACTGCTGGCCCCGGAGTTCGCCAAGCGGACCGCCGCCGAGTGGCTGGAGGAAATGGACCGGCGCGGTGTGCCCTGTGCGCCGATCAACGCCTATCCGGATGTTCTTGAGGGTGAGCAGGTCGAGCATATGGGCCTGGTGCGCCCGCTCAACCTGCCGAACGGTGTCGAGACCCGGACCACGGCCTTTCCGGTCGCCATGTCAGGGTACGAATTCAACGTCTATCGGCTGCCGCCGGAACTTGGCGCTGACACCGAGGACGTCTATGCCGACTGGCTCGGCGACACGGCGCAGGTCGCCGAATGAACACTGTTGTCACCGTGACCCGCGACGGCCCGGTCATGCACGTGTGCATGAACAGGCCTGAGAAACTCAACGCCTTCAGCGCCGAACTGGTGGACCAGGTCGCGGACGCCGTTGCCGCAGCGGGAAAAGATGGTACCCGTCTTGTCATCTTTCGGGGTGAGGGCAAGGGTTTCTCCGGCGGCTTTGATCTCGACGGTCTGGAGAATATGAGCGACGGGGATCTTGTCTTGCGTTTCGTGCGGGTCGAGGAGCTTCTGCAGGCCGTCTACCACGCACCTTTCGCGACTCTGGCGCTGGCGCACGGCCCCTGCTACGGGGCGGCGGCCGATCTGTTCGCGGCGTGCCAGTGGCGTGTCGCCGCGCCCGAAGCGCGGTTCCGCATGCCAGGCCTGCGGTTCGGGATCGTGCTGGGCACCAACCGTCTTTCGCATCTTGTCGGGGCGGATTGGGCACGCAGGCTGCTTTTCCGGGATGCCCCGTTTGATGCCGCTGAAGCTGTCGACGCCGGGTTTGCGCAGCGGATCGTTGCCCGGGACGAATGGGACACCGTGGTGAGCGCAACTCTGCATCAGGCTGCAGGCCTGGACGGGACAACCTTCGGCGCTATGGCGTCGCGGGTCATTCGCGACACGCGCGCGGAGGACATGGATGCTCTGGTCCGTTCCGCTTCCGCAGGGTCGATCAAGGAGCGGATCGCGAACTATCTGGAAGAAGTGCGTCAGGCAAGGAAAGACGCATCCTAGTTGGAGACAGCCGCCCGGCCGGCGGTGCGAGCGAGGGAGGAAACGAGGACATGGGCGAGGAACAGTCACCTGCCGTCGAGGTTCGGGACCTGAACAAGTACTACGGTGCATATCATGCTCTGAAAGACATCAACCTCACCGTCAAGCGTCAGGAGAAGATCGTCATCTGTGGTCCGTCCGGATCCGGCAAGTCGACCATGATCCGCTGCATCAACCAGCTTGAGCAGCAGCAATCGGGAACAATTGAAATCATGGGCGAGCCCATCGACGCCGATGCGCCGAACATCGACGTGATGCGCCGGGAGGTCGGGATGGTTTTCCAGCACTTCAACCTGTTTCCGCACATGACGATCATGGAGAATTGCACGCTCGCGCCGACGCTGGCCCGGAAGGAGCCGGTGGCCGAGGCCGAAGCCACCGCCATGCAGTATCTGGAGAAGGTTCAGATCGCCAACCAGGCTGAGAAGTACCCCGGTCAGCTCTCCGGCGGTCAGCAGCAGCGCGTTGCGATCGCGCGGGCGCTTTGCATGAAGCCGGAGATCCTTCTGTTCGACGAGCCGACATCAGCGCTGGATCCGGAAATGATCTCCGAGGTTCTGGACGTCATGGTGACGCTCGCACAAGAGGGGATGACCATGTTGTGCGTGACCCACGAGATGGGCTTTGCCCGTCAGGTCGCCGACCGGGTCCTGTTCATGGACGCAGGCGAGATCATCGAGGAGAACGAGCCCGAAGAATTCTTCTCAAATCCCGGCAGCGAGCGGACCAAGAAATTCCTCGATCAGGTGCTCAGCCACTGACCTGATGCTTGCCGGTCTGGTGCCGCTTTATCCCTTGAGCAGTGCCTTGAGGTCCGACTCCGGATCGGCCACGATTTCCGGATCGGCAGTGTTGCCGGCTTCGATCAGACGCTTGCCGACCATGTAGGCACGCGGGTCGTTCATGGCGTCGACGGCGAGCAACCGGTCGTCACCATAGTACCAGAACGAAACGCTGCCTTCCTTGGCACCCGGGCGGGTCACAACGCGATCGTAGCCCGTGTTCACGCCGGCAATCTGCAGCTTGACGTCGTACTGGTCCGACCAGAACCAGGGCTGCGGAGCGTAGGGTTTGTTCGCTCCCATCAGGTTCTCGGCCACGCACTCTGCCATGTCGATGGCGTTGGGAACGCTTTCAAGCCGGAACCGGCTGTCGCGCCAGGGAAACGACGCGCAATCGCCGGCAGCCCAGATCGCCGGATCGCTGGTGCGGCCGAATTCGTCAACCTTGATACCGTTGTCGATGACGAGGCCGGCGGCTTCCGCCAGGTCTGTCGCCGGTCGTGCGCCGACGCCCACGATCACGAAATCCACGTCGAGTTCGGTCCCGTCGCTCAGCACCGCGCCGGAAACCCGGCCTTCGCCCGTCAGGGTCTGCAGGCCTACGCTTTCCCGGATGTCGACACCATGACCGCCGTGCACGGCGCGGAAAAAATCCGACGTCGCTTCGGCCGCGACACGTTGCAGGATCCGGTCCGCCATTTCGACCAGTGTGATCTTCAGGCCTTTGCCGGCAGCCACAGCCGCCGCCTCGAGGCCAATGTAGCCGCCGCCGACAATCAGGACGCGTGCGCCGTCACGAAACTCGTGCGCCATGCTGTCAACGTCCCGCAGGTTGCGGACAACATAGACACCGTCGAGATCGCCTCCGATTCCGCCGGGCAGACGTTGCGCGACCGACCCTGTCGTGAGGACCAGTTGGTCGTACTCAATTGAGTGCTCCGCGGTCGTGACCGCCTTTTGCTCCCGGTCGATGGTCAGAACCGTTTCACTCAGGCGCAGATCGATCTCGGTTTCGGCATAGAAGGTGTGCGGGCGGAGCAGCAGGCGCTCGACCTCCATCTCTCCCAACAGGTACTTCTTCGAAAGGGGAGGGCGCTGATAGGGCGGAACGGGTTCCTCGCCGATCAGCGTGATCGGGCTTTCACAGCCAAGGCTCCGCAGCTTGGCGACAAGTGACGCTCCGGCCTGCCCGGCGCCGACGACGACGATCCCAGCCAAACCTTCCTCCCTCTCGAAATCGACTCCACCATCCCGAAGGCATGCGGGGGAGACTGGAAAACTGCCATTTATCACATCCGGAAATCGGGCGCGACAGGAGAGTTCACAGAGCCGGTGGCGGACGTCGGAATTGGTACGATCGTCACGGAAACACGCGGGCGGTCATGACCCCATGATCCGCTTGCGGCGCTCCTGCATGCGCGTGTTCATCTCCGCCGTGCCGTCATGGAACGACCCGAAGAATTTGTCCCAGGGCACTTCAAGCGAGCCGTAATTGCACTCGAAGTAGCGGTGATGCATCTGGTGATGAAACGTGCCGAGCTTGAGCCGGTTTTCGTCCCTCATGACGATACCCGCAAAGCCGCAGTGGGTGGTCGCCGCAGTGAGGGTCAGGTACTGCATGTGATAGAGGATGTGGACCGGATGGGCCGCGGCGACGAAGTGGATCAGCACCGACCCGAGAAAGATCAGATGCTCGACCGGATGCATGGACAGGCCCGACCAGGGACCGACATTGACATTCCGGTGATGCAGCGCGTGGACGTGCTTGTAGAGGAAGGGTACGTGCAGCAGCCGGTGGATCCAGTAGAAGTAGAAGCTCTCCCACACCGGGATCAGCAGGAACAGGGCAACAAACCAGACAGCGTTGGCCTCCCAGGTGAGGACGGGTGCGTAGCCATTCGCCATCGCCCAGAACATGAGCACTTCATAGGCCGTCCAGAATCCGACGCCGCTTACCAGTGTCCAGAACATGTTGTCGCGGATCTGGCCGCCGAGCGTGAACTGCTTGCCGTTCACCATCAGGGGGCGGGCATCGTATTTGAGCTTCTGGCCCTGTTTCGTGAATGTATAGAAGTAGAGATGGAGGCCGCCCGCCACCAGGGTCATCAGGATCAGATTGCGAACGTAGAGTTCGGCAATCCAGCCGGCGGCCAGCGTCCGGGTTTCCTCCAGTGGCGGCTGGAACCAGTAGAAGGATGCAAAGGCGACCCCGACCAGAATGAGCTTTTCGGAGATCAGGAACCACGAGTTCCAGACCCAGCGCAACATTTCGAGCGGCCGCAAAGGCCACGTGAAGAACGGCGAGACGCGAAGCGGCACGTCGGGCACGTGGTTCCAGCCTCTGAGCGGGGCGTCTGACATAACGAAACCTTCGGTATCTGTCCGATCTGAGTGCCGTATTCTCGCCTATTGTCCTTAATATGAAAAACAGTTTAATTAAGTGAATTAGATCTGAAATTCAGAGGTATGGTTTGGCTGTAACGTTGAGGTCGATGCGTTATTTCACGTGTGCGTTGAAACACGGCAGCATCGCAAGAGCGGCCGAGGAGCTAAACATTGCGGCGTCTGCGGTATCCGTGGCGATCGACCAGATCGAAGCCCATTTCGATCTCAGACTGGTCAACCGGCAGCGTTCGCGCGGCATAGAGCCCTCCGCCAGCGGACGCGCGATGGCTCAGAAGTTCACGACGTTGCTGGAAGAGTACGATGCCGTTCTCTCCGAAGGTGCGGAACTGAAGCAGGCCCTGACCGGCAGCCTTCGGATCGGCTATTACGCCCCGGTGGCCCCGGCGTTCATGCCGGGAATACTCGATCACCTTCTGCGTTCGGGCGACGGCCTGACACTGGACCTGAGAGAAGATGACAACGACGCGGTGCAGGAGGGCCTCCTGAACGGCCGTTTCGACGCGATCCTGTTCGTCAGCAGCGCGGCGCATCCCAGGGTGGAATTCGATGTCCTGATCGACGCGCCGGCCTACTGTCTGTTGTCCGCAAGGCATCCGCGGGCACGCCAGAAATCAATCCGCATGAGCGAGATTGCCGAAGAGCCGGTGATCAAACTCGACCGTCCTCTGGCATCGGACTATTACCGCCGCCTTTTCGACGACGCGAACCGGGACCACCGTGTGGTTGCCTATGCCAATTCGACCGAGATGGTCCGCAGTCTCGTGGGGGCGGGGCAGGGGTGCGCGATCCTGAACATGTTCCCCGAAACCCGGGTCAGCTATGCAGGCGACAAACTCGTCGGCCTTCCGATTGACGACGATCTGCCGCCGCTGACACTCGCCGTGGGTTACGACAAATCCAGCCCGAGAAGGATCGTCCGGCGTTTCGTCGACGGCTGTCTCGACTATTTCAGCGACAATACGACGACGCGATGCATCGTCCGACAGCGTCACCCGGGATGATTGCCCAACATTTTCATGATGGTCTGACCAAGACGGGCAAAAGCGCGCATCCCTGCTTGATGGCGATACGTGATCACCGAATTGTGCGACAAGAGTTTGCCGGGAACACGGATGGACATCGCTGCTAAATGGACCCGTTGACACAGGGCGCGCTGGGCGCGGCACTGCCACAGGCGACACGAAGGGCGCGTCATGTCGGTATCGCCGGCACCCTCGGATTCCTTGCCGGCATGTCCCCGGATCTTGATGTCCTCATCCGGTCCGAAACCGATCCCTTGCTCTTTCTCGAGTATCATCGGCAATTCACGCATTCCCTGGTCATTATCCCCCTGGGCGGACTGTTTTGTGCGTTCGCACTCCACTGGATACTGGGGCGGCGCTGGCAGTTGACGTTCCGGCAGACGTTTCTTTTCTGCACATTGGGATATGCAACCCACGCGCTGCTCGATACCGCGACGTCCTACGGCACGATGCTGTTCTGGCCTTTCAGTGCCGAGCGGTTTTCGTGGAGCATCATTTCCATTGTCGACCCGCTTTTCACCATCCCGGTTCTGGTGCTCGTGATCGTTGCCGGTCTGCGGCGGAGGCCGGCACTTGCGCGGATCGCGCTCGCCTGGGCCGTGGTCTATCTGGCGGCGGGCGCAGTGCAGCACCGGTCGGCGCGAGTGATGGCGACCGAGCTGGCGACGTCCCGAGGACACGCGCCGGTTCGACTCGAGGTTAAGCCGAGTTTTGGCAACATCCTGGTCTGGAAAACGGTCTACGAGACGGAAGGCAGGTTCTACGTAGACGCCGTGCGCGCCGGTATCCGGCCCCGGACCTACCCTGGCGTTTCGGTCCCGAAGCTTGTTCTCCCGCGCGACGTGCCATGGCTTGATCGCAATTCGCAGCAGGCGCGGGACATAGAGCGGTTTCGCCGTTTCAGCGACGGGTTCGTGGCCCGCGACCCGCAGCATGGCGACCGGATCATCGATGTCAGGTATTCGTTCGTGCCGAACACCGTGAGCGCGCTCTGGTCGATCAGGCTCGATCCCGCAGCGTCGCCGACGGCTCACGTCCGCTATCTGACCCATCGCGAGCGTGCGCGGGAGAGTTTGCATATTCTGTGGTCAATGCTGTTGCGGTAAGCCGCCCATGGCACGGGGTGTGCCGCACGAATTCCGTGCGGCCGTGTCGTCAGCCGCCGAAGTCGTCCAGCATGATGTCTTCGCGGTCGACGCCAAGGTCGAGCAGCATGTTGATCACCGACTGGTTCATGATGGGCGGGCCGCACATGTAGTACTCGCAGTCCTCCGGCGCCGGGTGATCCTTCAGGTACTCGTCATAGAGGACGTTGTGGATGAAGCCGGTATAACCGTCCCAATCATCCTCCGGCAGCGCGTCGGACAGGGCAACGTGCCAGGTGAAGTTCGGATTGTCCCGCTGCAGCGAGTCGAAGTCCTCGACGAAGAACATCTCCCGCTTCGAGCGGGCGCCGTACCAGAACGTGATCTTGCGGTCGGTCTCGAGCCGCTTGAGCTGATCAAAGATGTGGCTGCGCATCGGCGCCATGCCGGCGCCGCCGCCGACGAACACCATTTCCTTCTCGGTGTCGCGGGCGAAGAATTCGCCGAACGGGCCCGAAATCGTGACCTTGTCGCCCGGTTTCAGGTTGAAGATATAGGACGACATCTTTCCGGGCGGGATGCCGTCACTGCCCGGCGGCGGCGAAGCGACGCGCACATTCAGCATGATCATCCCTTTTTCCTCGGGATAGTTCGCCATCGAGTATGCGCGTTCAATAGGCTCGTCGACCACGGACTTGTACTGCCACAGGTTGAACTTGTCCCAGTCCTCCCGGTACTCCTCCTCGACGTCGAATTCCTCGTAGCTGAGTTCGTATGGCGGAGCCTCGATCTGGATATAGCCGCCGGCACGGAAATTCACGTCTTCGCCCTCGGGCAGTTCGAGAACCAGCGCCTTGATGAAGGTCGCGACATTTTCGTTCGAACGGACGGTGCATTCCCACTTCTTGACGCCGAAGACCTCTTCCGGCACCTCGATATTCATATCCTGCTTCACCGCCACCTGGCAGGACAGGCGGTCTCCGGAGGCCGCTTCACGCTTGGTGATGTGGCTCTCCTCGGTTGGCAGTATTGAACCGCCTCCCGAGTGGATCTTGACCCTGCACTGAGCACAGGTGCCGCCGCCGCCGCAGGCCGAGGGCACGAAGAGTTTCTGTTCCGCCAGTGTCTGCAGCAGCTTCCCGCCGGCGGGCACCGCTATGGTCTTCTCGCCGTTGATGGTGATGTTGACGTCGCCTGTCGACACCAGCTGCGAGCGTGCAGCCAGGATCACCGTGACGAGGATCAGGACGATCAGCGTGAAAAGGACAATACCAAAAGCGAAGGTTGCCATGCAGTTTCCCTTAGAGCCGCACACCGCTGAAAGACATGAACGCCATGGCCATCAGCCCGGCGGTGACGAAGGTGATGCCAAGTCCCTGGAGTCCGTCAGGGATATCAGAGTATTTAAGCTTTTCGCGCACGCCGGCCATGGCCGTGATCGCCAGCGCCCAGCCGAAACCGGACGAAAGACCATATGTCACAGATTCCGCGAAGTTGTAGTCGCGCTCGACCATGAACAGCGAGCCGCCAAGGATGGCGCAGTTCACCGTGATCAGAGGCAGGAAAACGCCGAGCGAGTTGTAGAGCGGCGGGAAATACTTATCGAGCACCATCTCCAGGATCTGCACCAGTGCTGCGATGACGCCAATGTAGGAAATCAGACCGAGGAAGGTGAGGTCGACCTCGGAGAATCCCGCCCACGCCAGTGCGCCCGGAGCCAGCAGGTAGTTCAGGATCAGATTGTTCGCGGGCACTGTGATCGACTGCACGATCATGACCGAAATGCCGAGCCCGATGGCCGTGGCGATCTTCTTGGACACGGCGATGAACGTGCACATGCCCAGGAAAAACGACAGCGCCAGGTTCTCGACGAAGATGGCCTTTACGGCCAGCGAGATCAGCCCTTCCATCAGTGCGCTCCGACCACCTGTATCTTGTATTCGCGTTCCTCGACCTGTTCAGGCTTCCACGAGCGGAACGCCCAGATGATCAGGCCGATGATGAAGAAGGCCGACGGCGGCAGCAGCAGCATGCCGTTCGGGACATACCAGCCGCCGTTGTTCACCGTTTCCAGGATTGTCACGCCGAACAGGCTGCCCGAGCCGAAGAATTCGCGGATAATCCCGACCAGCATCAGGATCAGCCCGTAACCGAGCCCGTTGCCGACACCGTCGATGAACGACGCGACCGGCGGATTCTTCATCGCGAAGGCCTCGGCGCGGCCCATGACGATGCAGTTGGTGATGATCAGTCCGACAAAGACCGACAGCGTCTTCGAAATCTCGAAAGCGAAGGCCTTGAGGAACTGGTCCACCACGATCACAAGCGATGCGATGATCACCATCTGCACGATGATGCGGATCGACCCGGGGATGTGGTTGCGGATTATCGAAATGAACAGCGATGAAAACCCGGTCACGATCACGACGGCCACCGACATCACGAACGCAACCTGCAGCGACGATGTCACGGCCAGTGCCGAGCAGATGCCCAGCACCTGCAGGGTGATCGGGTTGTTGTCGACCAGGGGGTCGACCAGCATCTCTTTGCGCGTTTGAGCCATCAGATGCCTCCAGCTCTCAGATTTGCGAGAAAGGGTTCATAGCCCGACTTGCCCATCCAGAATCGGACCAGATTGTCGATCCCGACCGAAGTCAGGGTCGCGCCGGCGAGCGCGTCGATATGGTGTTCGGCACCGGCCGGCGGCGCTGTTTTTGCAACGGTGATCTGAAGGTCGCCGTTTGCGTCGTTGAGCTTCTTGCCCTTCCACAACGCCTTCCAGCGGGGGTTGTCGACCTCGGCGCCCAGGCCTGGTGTTTCCGCGTGCTCATAGAACTGCAGACCGAAGATGTCGTTGCCGTCTTCTTCCAGCGCGATGTAGCCATAGAGTGTCGACCAGAGACCGTAGCCGTGGAGCGGCAGGATCACCTTGTCCACTGCACCCTGCTGGTCGCGCAGCAGATAGACCGTGACGAACCGGGCCTGCCGGCCAATTCCGGCCGGGTCGTTCTCAAGGGCGACGGACGTCGCCGGGTCGTCGGCGGCGGCACGGTCGTCGAATGTCTTGGCATCGAACTGCGTCGTGAACTTGCCGGTCTCGAGCTCAAGGACATGTGGTTCAAACGCCGAAAAGGCCTCCACCACATCCGCACTCGGATCGTAAAGCCCCGCGACCTGGAGAATGTTGATCTGCTTGTCTTTCTGCTTGTTGATCGCCTGGATCGGGCGCAGCGAAACGGCGGTCGCCGACACCACCATTGAAGCGATCAGACAGAGCGACACCGCCACGAATACCGTCTTCGGAACCGAGTCCGGCGGCATGGCCAGGAAACGGCGGATGAATCCCTTGGGTTCTTCGGGTTGCTCAGGCACTTTGCCTCGCTCTGCGTTTGATGTTTGCCTGCACCACAAAGTAGTCGATAAGCGGTGCGAAAACGTTACCAAAGAGAATTGCCAGCATCATCCCTTCCGGAAATGCCGGGTTGATGACACGGATCATGACGACCATGAAACCGATCAGGGCCCCGTAGATATACCGGCCCATATTGGTGTGGGATGCGGATACCGGCTCAGTCACCATGAAGACCAGCCCGAAGGCGTACCCTCCGATCACGAGATGCCAGTACCAGGGCATGGCGAACATCGGGTTCGTGTCCGAGCCGATCAGGTTCAGCAGTAACGAGAACCCGATCATGCCGCCCAGGCAGCCGACCACCAGACGCCAGTTGGCGATCTTCGTCACGAGGAGGAACGCGAGGCCTATGAAACAGGCCAGGGTCGACGTCTCGCCGATGCAGCCCTGAATGAAGCCCAGGAACGAATCCATCCAGGTTATGCCGTTCGCGGCCAGTTCCTGAAATCCGTCGGCAGCGGATACCGCCAGGGCTGTCGCGCCGGAAAACCCGTCGACGGGCGTCCAGATCGTATCCCCCGACATCTGCGCCGGATAGGCGAAATAGAGGAACGCCCGTCCGGTCAGCGCCGGGTTCAGGAAGTTCTTGCCGGTACCGCCGAAGACTTCCTTGCCGATCACCACGCCGAACATGATGCCCAGGGCAACCTGCCACAGGGGCACGTCCGGCGGCATGATCAGGGCATAGAGCATGGACGTGACCAGGAAGCCCTCGTTCACTTCATGGCGGCGGATTGTCGCGAAGATCACCTCGCAGATGCCGCCCGCCACCAGCGTCGTCACGTAGATCGGAATGAAATAGAGCGCCCCGTGCACGAAGTTGGCAAACGGGTTGGCCGGGTTGAAGCCGATACCCACGGCATCGATGATCCAGGCGCGCCAGCCCGAATGGCCCAGGTTGCCAATGGCCGTGTTGACCTGAAAGCCGACATTGTACAGCCCGACAAGGATGCAGGGGATCGTTGCAATGACCACGTAGGTCATGATCCGCTTCATGTCGATGTAGGACCGGACATGCGGAGAGGCGGTCGTCACGGTCTTGGGTGTGTAGAGGAAGCTCTCCACCATCTCGTAGACGGGGAAGTACTTCTCCCACTTACCGCCATTTACGAAATGCGGTTCGATGTTATCGAAAAATCTGCGCAGCCCCAATTGCTTACCCTTCCTTTTCGATCTTGGTCAGGCAATCGCGCAGAGCGATACCGTATTCGTATTTAGCGGGACAGGCGAAGCCGACAAGACCGAGATCCTCCTCGTCGAGTTCCAGTGCGCCCAGCGCCTGAGCCTGGTCCGTATCCATCACAAGCAGTGCGCGCAACAACTGCGTCGGCAGGAAATCCTGCGGCATCAGTTCCTCGAACGTGCCGATAGGCACCATGGCCCGGCGTCCCCCGTTCAGGTTCGACGTCAGCGCATAGAGTTTCTTTGAGAATGCGGATCCCAGCACCGGCTGGAAGGCGAACTTGTCGGCCATCGGCCGGATCCAGCCCATCGGGATCTGCTTGTGATCTTCCTCTATGACCGTGATCTGCCGGGCGTAGCGACCGAGATACGCACTTGGGCCTTCACCGGCGCGGCCGCTGAGGACAGAGCCCGAGATGACGCGTGCCGGCACGGAGGTGTCGATCTCGCCCTCGATAAGGTCCTCCATGGAGGCGCCCATCACGGTACGGATGAGCCGCGGATTGCTGCAGAGCGGGCCGGACAGCGCAATCACGCGCTGCGCGTCCAGCCGGCCGGTCAGCAGCAGCCGGCCAATCGCGATGACATCCTGATACCAGATCGTCCAGACTTCCCTCGCGGCCGACGGCGGCTCGAGGAAGTGCATATGAGTGCCCGGAAGCCCGGCGGGGTGGGGGCCTGAGAACTCCACTGACTCCACCCGGTCGATGCCGTCTCCAGGGACGCCCGCTCCGATTTCGGAACAGAGATAGGTCGTGCAGTCGCCGAGACGGGCGACGGCCTCAAGCCCTTTGACGAATGCCTCCTCCGCCTCCCCGATCACCATTGCCGCGCTGGGAGCCAGAGGTTCGGTGTCCATCGCCGTTACGTAGATTGCAGACGGTCGCGTCGCCGGGTCCGGAATCTTGGAATAGGGACGTGTCCGGAACGACGTCCAGAGTCCTGCTGCGCAGATACGTTCTGCAAGGCCGTCCTGGGTTTCCGCGTCACCCGTGTTCGAGAAATCGATGGGCTCCGCAATCCCATCCTCCACTTCGATGGTCACGCCGATAAGAACCCGGCGATGGCCGCGGTTGATTGCCTTCACCTTGCCGGCCACCGGCGAGACGATGACGGCGTCCGGCGTATCCTTGTGCGCGAACACCGGCGAACCCGCACTGACCACGTCGCCTTCCGCAACATGCAGGCGCGGTTTCAGCCCCAGATAGTCCGCGCCGAGGACCGCCACAGTGCCGACGGGCCGGCCATCGTGTATCTGCTGTTCGGGGGCGCCCTTGATCGGAAGATCGAGACCTTTATTTAGAGTGACGTGTCGCAACCGATTGTTTCCTGTTTTCCGCAGTATTAGTACCTTTAGGCCGGCATAACAACCAGTGAGGCACTCTCATGAAGATCAGCCGATTTACACTTTGGTGCTGTACTGCCCCACAAGGCCGGAATTGACAGTTTGCACAATTGCTTTCAGGTAAACCACCGACCTCTTTTGGAGAGAATTGGGTGAGACGCTGCGCACTATTGGGTTCATTGCTCCTTTTGGTAGCCTGCGAAGAGGCGCCTGTGAAGCTGGAAATGACCGGCAAGACCATGGGCACCACGTACAATATTGTCGCAGTGGACGTCCCGGCCGGATTGCAGGCCGATGCCATCACCAAAGCGGTGACGGAGACACTGGCCGAAGTCAACGGGCGAATGTCGAATTGGGACCCGAATTCCGAGATTTCACGCTTCAACGCACAGAAATCCACCGATTCCGTCCGGATCTCGGCACAATTGGCTCAGGTCATCCGGGCCGCAAACGAAATTCACGCAAAAAGCGCGGGCCGATTCGACGTGACACTCGGGCCTCTGATCGACCTGTGGGGCTTCGGAGCACGCAAACCGGAAGACCCTGTGCCATCGGACGAGGACATTGCGGAGGCGTCGGAACGGGTCGGGCAGTCGCGGCTGCTTTCGCTGACCGCGAGCCCGGACATGCTTCGCAAGGCGCGCTCCGATACGTCCGTCTATCTCGCGGCCATCGCGAAGGGCTATGGCGTGGACGAGGTTGCCGCGACGTTGCGCGACTTGGGTCTTCGGAACTTCATGGTCGAAATTGGCGGCGATCTGCTCGCATTGGGAAAAAATGCCGAAGGCAAGCCCTGGCGAATCGGTATCGAGCGGCCGGACGCGACGAATCGCGCCGTGGAAGAAATCGTGCACCTCAGCGCCCTCGGCATGGCCACGTCCGGCGACTACCGTAACTTTTTTGAAAAGGACGGCGTGCGATACTCGCACATCATCGACGCCGGGACGGGCCGTCCGATCACCCACAGTACGGCGTCGGTCACGGTGCTGGCGGACTCGGCCATGATGGCGGACGGCTGGGCAACCGCGCTCTTGGCGCTGGGCCTTGCACGCGGCATGGAGATTTCCGAAAAGCTCGAACTTGCCGCCTTTTTTATTGTGCGCGATGATGGTCTGGATAGTAAAAGGTTCAAAACCGTGGCCAGCACGCGCTTTCGAAAACTGCAGGCCGGGGAATAGGACATTAGACGTGGCTACGTTCTTCTTCGCATTCGCGCTTCTGATGCTGGTCATGACCGGCATGGCACTTGGCGTGATGCTGATGGGAAAGACCATCAAGGGCAGTTGCGGCGGGCTTAACGCCATCGGCGGCGTCGATAAATGCGTCGTTTGCAAAAAGGACATCGATCCTGACAGCCCCTTGCGCGAGCGGTTGCAGTGCCCGCGCGCACGTCAGATGACGGCGCGCATGTCCGACGAACGCGAACACCTTTAAGCCAGTAAACCAGCTATCCGGGCCGGACCGCGTGCCACCGCCACGACCGGGCCGACACGCTTCAGCCGATCTTCAGCGGGACAAACCCGAGCGCCAGAAGGCACGCGGCGGCGATCGAACCGAACAGCCATGCCTGCCACGCCGGCCCTTGCGTCTTCCACACGCGCCGATAGCGATAGCCGGCCAGAACCGCCAACACGAATACCGCCGTCGCAGTCAACGGCGTCAGCGTGATATCGTCGAATGGTGCGGCTAACATTTTCAAATGCGTGGAATGTAGTCTAATATCTCAATTCGAGGGCCTTATACCCAAGCGAGGAGCACATAACCATGCCAACTTCTTATCAAGCTCCGATGCGCCGGGATGCTGCGCAAAACAAGACCGTCAGTCAATCGGTGGATACAAATCTGGTGAAGGACACGTCGACGGTACGGAAGCTGCTGGACGGAAAGGGCGGCGAGGTCTTTTCAATCCGCCCGGAGGAAACGCTCGCTGTCGCCGTCTGCGTTCTTCGCGACAAGCGGATAGGTGCATTGCTTGTCACCGACGACAGTGGCGACCTGCAAGGCATTCTGTCGGAACGGGACATCGTTCGCAAACTTGCGGAGACCCCGGGTCAGACTCTGCCGCAGACCGTCGGGGAAAACATGACGTCCAAGGTTGTGACCTGCTCTCCGGACGACGCTTTGGTGACCGTTTTGCAGAGAATGACGGAGGGTCGCTTCCGTCACATGCCCGTCATCGATGATGGACGTCTGTGCGGAATCGTCACAATCGGCGATGTCATCAACTACCGCCTCAATGAGCTTGAGCATGAAGCTCTGCAGTTGAAGCAGATGGTGGTCGGATAGCTTCGCCTAGGCCGGTCGATTGAACGGCGATTTCGACACGTTCGCGCGTTGAAAGGCGCGCGCCCTGATTCCGGATACCTCGATCGCAGAGGCAACCCGGCCCAATGCGGACAGCATGGTGCGGTCGGAACCTCGTGGTGTTTCAGCATTAGGCCTTGATTTGCCGGCAAGTGCCCATTAAGCCCCGGACAACGTGACGCGGCCGCCATGAAAGGGCGGTCCGCCAACCATACTGCGCACGGCATATCCGGTTTCCCGGGTTGGAAATCTCTGCCGCTGATTCGGAAAAGCGGGTCAGTTCTGTCCAATAATGTGTCGAATTCGGCAATCAGGGCAACGCGATGCCGGGGTACGGTGTGGGCAATCAAAGAGGGCTCCCGATGGCAAAAACAGGAATCATGATCTGCGGACATGGAAGCCGCGCAAAGTCTGCGGAAGAAGAGTTTGCGTTGCTGGCGAAAGGGTTGCGCAAGCGCTATCCGGACACGCCCGTCGAATATGGGTTCCTGGAATACTCAGCGCCCAATATCCACATGGGTCTCGACGCGCTGCGGACCGCCGGGGTCACCAATATCGTCGCTGTTCCCGGAATGCTCTTCGCTGCCACCCATGCAAAGAATGATATTCCGTCGGTGCTGACGACCTATCAGGAAAAGCACCCTGGCTTGACCGTCAGCTACGGACGGGAACTCGGCCTGCATCCGAAGATGATCGCGGCCTTTGAAGCGCGCATCCTGCAGGCCCTGGGGATGGATCACGTCCACGACGGCGATCTCTACGATACGATGCTCGTCGTTGTCGGGCGCGGCACGTCCGACACGATGGCAAATGCCGAAGCCGCCCGCCTGACGCGAATCGTGACCGAGAACCTCGGCTTCGGCTGGTCGGAAACCGTTTATTCCGGTGTGACCTTCCCGTCGGTCGGACGGGGCCTGGAACTGGCAGTGAAGCTGGGGTTCAGGAAGATTGTCGTGGCACCATACTTCCTGTTCTCAGGCCGGCTGATCGACCGGATTTACGGCTATGTGGACCGGGTTGCCGCTGGTGCGCCCGATATCGAGTTCCTGAAGGCGCATTATCTGTCCGACCAGGATCATGTCATCGACACGTTCGTTGCCCGTATCGAGGAGGCGCAGGCCGGCGCGATCGTGGAGACGCAGGATCTGATGGCGTCGTTCCAGGACCGCCTGGCGCGCGGCGAGGTCGACGTACATCACCACCATGCAGAATTCCGCGACCCGCTCGACGATGAGTCCGCCGACGGCCACGACCATCATCACCACGACCATCACGACCATGACCCCCACCATGGACATGGCGATCATCACGGGCATGACCACGGTCACGGACACCACCATCATCATCATGGACACAGCCACGGCGTCTATCGTCATATTGCGCACCCGAACGGTCCGCGCACCATGATCGACCAGGGCGTATGCTGCTGCTTCATGAGCCAGTTCCCCCCGGAAGTGATCGAACAGGAGCGCCAGAGCCGCAGCGAGACCGCAAGTTCCGAGCCGCCTGACGCCTCGGCCGGTTCATAACCGCCAGTTCGGCAGCTTTGCGATCGGCAAAAGCCGAATGTCCGGCTCTCCGACGTGCGGACGACGCTCTCCGTGACAGGCCCGGTAACTGCGCTTGACGTGCGGACCTGATCTGCCCTCCGGGCTGCCTTGGCGGAGCACTCCGGTCGCGCGGCAAGCGATCCGCTGGATACGTATTTGCTGACTGATCGCTGGTTCTTTATCGTCGTGAAAAATCAGGTGCTGTCCTTTGCGGGCGATGCGGCACTTTCCCTGCAATAAACCAGAAAACAAGGTGCCCGAGACCATGACCCAGACAGCCGAATCAGGCCATGCCGCCAACGAAGTCGGTGCTGACATCGAAAACAAGGATTCACCGCTTCGCGATGATATTCGTCTGCTCGGCCGCATTCTCGGCGACACCGTCCGGGAGCAGGAAGGGCAGGATATTTTCGACGTCATCGAAGATATCCGGCAGGCGTCCATCCGGTTCCATCGCGATGACGATCTTGATGCCAGGCAGCAGCTTGAGAGCCTTTTGGACGGACTGACCCCCGAACAGGAGGTGCAGGTGACCCGCGCCTTCAGCTATTTCTCCCATTTTGCCAACCTGGCAGAGGACCAGCACCACATTCGCCGGACCCGTGCCCATGACATTGCCGGCTCGCCGCCTCGCGCCGGCACCATCGCTCACGCGCTGAGTGCCGCAACCGGCGCAGGATTGTCGAAGGCCGATCTTGAAGCCTTCTTCAACGGCGCCCTCGTCAGTCCCGTACTCACCGCGCACCCCACCGAAGTGCGTCGGCGGAGCACGATGGGCCGCGAACTGGCGATCGCCGATCTCATCGATCAGCGCGGACGGGGGCAGTGGACGCCCGAAGAGGCCGAGGATATCGATGCCAAGCTGCAACGGGCCATACTGGTCCTGTGGCAGACCAACCTGCTGCGCCAGACCAAGCTGACCGTTGAGGACGAGGTTCAGAACGGTCTCAGCTACTACGACCAAACGTTCCTGAACGAGTTGCCGAAACTCTACGCCCGGCTCGAAGACCGGCTGTCGGCGATGGAGCCGTCGGCGCCCGCAGTAAATATCGCCTCCTTCCTGAGGATCGGGAGCTGGATCGGCGGCGACCGCGACGGCAATCCCTTCGTCACCGCCGATGTCGTGGAACGAACGCTGGAGATGCACTCCCGGTGTGCGCTGGAGTACTACCTGTCCGAACTCGCCAAGCTCGAAGCCGAGCTATCTCTGTCCACCCGCATGGTGGACGTCTCCGGCGAGTTGGCCGCGCTGGCGGAAATGTCGCCGGATGCCTCGCCGCATCGCCGCCTCGAACCCTACAGGCTGGCGATTTCAACGATCACGGCACGACTGCGCAATGTCCTTGAGTCAGATGTGCCTGATGAGGTTTCGCAGAGTGGCCTGCAGGCATACGAAGATCCGGCCGAACTGCTCGCGGATCTCGATGTCATTCATCATTCCCTCTACGACAACAACTCGCGACCGCTCGCGGATGGACGGCTGAGGCGGTTGCGCCGTGCCGTCGACTGTTTCGGTTTTCACCTCGCCAGCCTCGACATGCGGCAGAATTCCGCTGTCCACGAGACCACCATTGCAGAACTCTTCGAGGCGGCAGCACCTGGTACAGACTACGCGGAACTGTCCGAGGACGAGCGCGTCGCGCTGCTGACCTCGGAACTCTCGAACGGCCGGCCGCTTGTGCGGCCTTACTGGGATTATTCCGAGGAAACCGCAAAAGAGCTGGCCATCCTGCGCGCTGCCGCCGCGGGCCAGCGCCGTTACGGCACACGGGCGTTGCCGACCGCCATTATCTCCAACACCCAGAGCGTTTCCGATCTGCTCGAGCTGGCCGTTCTGCTCAAGGAGGTCGGTCTGGTCACGCCGGAGGGCGCAAGCACGGTCAATGTCGTTCCCCTGTTCGAGACCATCGCCGATCTGCGCAACTGTGTCGGTATCGTCGACCGGCTGCTCTCCACACCCGGGTACCGCGCGCTGGTGGACAGCCTCGGCGGCACGCAGGAGATCATGCTGGGGTATTCCGACAGCAACAAGGACGGCGGCTACCTGACGTCGGGCTGGGAGCTCTTCAAGGCCGAGATCGGCCTGATCGAAACGTGCGCGCGGCACGGGGTCAGGCTGCGCCTGTTTCACGGTCGCGGCGGCACGGTCGGGCGCGGCGGCGGTCCGAGCTTCGAGGCGATCCTCGCCCAGCCGGCCGGCGCGGTGAACGGGCAGATCCGCGTGACCGAACAGGGCGAGATCATTTCAAGCAAATACACCAACCCCGACCTCGGCCGGCGCAATCTGGAAATTCTCGCCTCGGCATGCCTGGAGGCGTCCCTCGACAAGCCGCAGGACGACGACGTGCCGCAGGAATACCTCGACACCATGGAGACGCTGTCGCAAGCGGCATTCGAGGCCTATCGCGGACTGGTCTACGAAACGCCGCGGTTCGATGAGTATTTCTGGTCTTCGACAGTGATCACCGAAATCGCCACGCTCAATATCGGCTCGCGCCCGGCATCGAGAAAGAAGCTCGGCAGGATTGAGGACCTTCGCGCAATCCCCTGGGTATTCAGCTGGTCACAGTGCCGCCTGATGCTGCCGGGCTGGTTCGGTTTTGGAGGCGCCGTCGAGGCCTATCTGCGGGACCATCCTGACGATGGTCTCGAGCACTTGCGCAAAATGTATCGGGACTGGCCATTTTTCCAGGCGCAGCTGTCCAACATGGACATGGTGCTGGCGAAAACCAGTCTCGCCATTGCGTCGCGCTATGCCGAACTGGTCACCGACGAGGACCTGCGCAACGAGATTTTCCAGCGCATTCGTGCCGAGCACGAAGCCACGGTCGCGGCCGTCCTGGAGATTACGGAGAAGGACCGCCTGCTGGCGGCGAACCCGCTGCTGTCACGCTCGATCTCCAACCGCTTTCCGTATCTCGATCCGCTCAACCACCTGCAGGTCAATCTCCTGAGGGAATACCGCCAGAAAACGGAAAATCCGAAGGTCCTGCGCGGCATTCAGCTGACCATCAACGGCATCGCCGCCGGCCTGCGGAACAGCGGCTGACTATCCGGCAAAGATCGAGCCGCGCTCAGTTCTTGACGCAGAGGGGCAGACGACCAGATCTCGAAACAGGCGCTGACTCAGATGCCCCCGGGCGGACTCGCGGTCACTGCCGCTGCTTCCCCAGTAGTGCATCGACCGACACCGCGCCTGCGCCTTTGACGATGAGGTAGACCAGCGGGAAGATCCAGAGCAGGCGCTGATCGAGAATGACGCCGTCCTGGAAGCGGTCAAAAACCATGCCCACGGTCTTTGCGTCCGCGCCGTGCCCGGTGACGTCGACGATACTCATGACGACGATGAATCCGATCATGCCCGCGGAGGAAAGACGGGTAAACAGCCCGATGAGGATGAGAAGCGGGAGCAGGAACTCCGCGTAGGTGCCCATCAGGACGATGAGTGTGTCGAGCGACGACATGGCACTGGAGTCATAACCGGCGGCCTCGAACTTCTTCGGGAAGATCTGGGCGTAGGCGCCTGTGGACGGCGAGAAAATGCTGTCGCCGATCTTGGTCTTGGCGGAGTTCCAGAAGAACAGGAGCGTGACGCTGGAGAACACCAGGCGGGCCAGCAGGCCGAGCGCCCAGCCGTTGAGTATCCGCTCGATGGCGCCGAAGATAGAATTGTGTACGCCGGTAAGTATGCTGATCGGGCCGCTCATTATTATGCTCCATCAAGAAAATAGGCCGTTACGGTCCGGCTCTCCAGGAGGCCGGAAATATTGGCTGTCAGATCAAATTCAGGGTCGGACGAGCCAGCCTCGGCGGCCGCACCGAGCGGTGCGCCGGCGGCCAGCGCGCCAAGGAATTGATAACCGCCGGGTGGCAGGCGCCGCATTTCGACGGTCAACTCCGGCCGTGCAATAAGAACGGACTCGCCGCGGTCCGGGAGCGGAGGGCGCTCGGCCTCATCATCCGCATTGTTCCATTCCCAGAGGGAGAGGGCAGGGTGCACTGCCTCCAGCAAGCGGACCGATGGGTGAAGGGTAACGGTGATGCTGCCAAGCTGTTCCGGCGCAATCTCGCCAAGAAAGTCTGGCGCCAGGGCGGCGGCATCCGCAGCATGATAAGCCTCGCGGCGGTAGAGCTCCAGTTGCGCAACCTCCGGGAGATAGGCGAGATGCGAAACCGGCTCGAAACGCTCCAGAAAGCCGGGGAACGCGTCACCGTAGAACATGAGCAGCGGTGACGCCGGCGGGTGCGCGCGCACGAACTCGCGCGCCATGGCAGCGAAGAATTCCGCGCCGACGATCTTCTCGATCACCGGGAAAGCGGTGGCGAGGGCATCGGTCAGACTGACGGTGACATTGTTCCTGTAGACGGCAAACCGCTTCGGTGCAGCGGCACCGGCCGGATCCACGACACCGTCCGGGACCGGGGCTTCCGGATTCAGAAGCGCTTCCGCAAATGCGGCCTGATTGTCCTTAAGCGGCATTGGATTGCCGTCGCGTGGCGGCACCGAGCAGGATCGCATCGGCGCGCTGCACGTCGTCGAACAGGGTATCCCAGTCCGGAACGTCGTTGTCCCATTCAATCAGCGTCGGCCGCGGACCAATGCGGTCGATCAGGCGCTCGTAAAGCGACCAGACCGCGTCTGCGACCTCGCGGTCATGGGCGTCTATGAGCAGGGTAGCGCCGTCGTCGTCTTCATCTTCAGCGTGGCCGCCGAGATGGATCTCTCCTACCGCGTCCACGGGAAATTCGTCCAGATAGCCTTCCGCGCTGTAGTGCTGATTGGTCGCCGAGACATACACGTTGTTGACGTCGAGCAGGAGTCCGCAGCCGGTTCGGGCAATGATCTCTTTCAGGAAATCGATTTCGCTCATTTCGCTCTCGGCGAAAGCGACGTAGGTCGACGGATTTTCGAGCAGCATCTGCCGGCCGAGAAAGTTCTGCACCTGATCGATGTGCTCGGCGACACGGGACACGGTGGCACTTGTGTACGGCACCGGCAGGAGATCGTTAAAGAAACCGGTGTCGTGGGTGCTCCATGCCAGATGCTCCGAGAACAGGCCCGGCGCATAGCGCGCGCATACGGTTTTGAGCCGGGCGAGGTGATCCTTTTTCAGAGGCTGCGCTGACCCGATTGACAGTCCGACACCGTGACAGGAAATCGGGTAGCGGTCGCGGATCTGCCTGAGTGCATGATGCGGCGGTCCGCCGTCACCCATGTAGTTTTCGGCATGTATCTCGAACCAGCCGATGTCCGGCGCATTTTGCAGGATGTCTTCATAGTGGCAGGCCTTCAGTCCCGCGCCGGAACGGGCGGGGATCTCCGCAGGAGTTGAGAACTGCGCATTCGACATTTGAGACACCGGACATAATGTCGCCGGACCCGCGATCGGGCCCGGCGAGGTTTGGCAGGATACCCTTAGGACGGCAGATCGCGCTTCAACTCTTCCAGAGAGCCCTTGCGTTCGGTGCCGTCGGCCTGTTTCGGCAATTCCATGGTTGTGCAGGTGCCTTTGGGAACGAGTGTCCAGGCGTTGCCCTGGTAGTCCACCTTGGACGTGCCGGCACATGTGGTGCCGGGACCGGCGGCGCAATCATTCTGGCCGGCCAGGGACACACCGAAGCACTTTTCCTTGGCTTCTGCGGCGGCAGGCGTGGTGGTGACACTGGTGGCGGTAAGGGCCGTGGCAACGGCCGCGGCAAGCGCAAGGCTCGAGGTGGCAACTACTTTCTTGGTCATTGAATCGATACTCCTGGGTTGGTTGACGAAGTCCGCAAGATGAAACGCACTGGGCGGTTAGGCCTGAAATGTCCCGGTACTGAATTCTCGTCGCTCCGGGACATCTTTGCAATCAGTTCGCGACCGGCGCAGTACCTTCGTATGTGCCGTCGTTGGCATTGATGGCTGTCCACTTGCGACTGGATGCAGCGGCCGATTCCTTGGTTTTCCAGTTTGTATTGGCCTTGGTGATGTGGCCCGAGATGTCTTTCTCCCAGAAGCCGACGACAGCTGGGGTGATGTTCAGATAGAGCTTGCCGTCAACGATGCGCCACAGGTTCGGATTCGCCGGAACCTTGCCGCCCTGCGCCAGACCATAGGCGCAATGACCATCAAACTGGGGAGCGTACTTGGCCGGATCCGCCTTGAACTTCTCGGCATTTTCAGCCGTTGAGAAGGCCCATTTCGCGCCATTGTATTCGACCACGTGCTTGGTGCTGCCCTTCACGGCGCGGGGCTGCGATTTTCCGACAGCCACCTGAGAGAGGCCGTGATAGGCGACGACGTCATAGCCGCTGACGGCGTAACCGGTTTCGTCCACGTATTGAGGGCCGGCGAAAGCTGCGCCGGACATAAGTGTCAGAGCAAAGACACCCGAAATGAGGGCTTTTTTCATGTTTGACTCCTGAATCGCTCGGTCGAAGGATTGAAGACCCACACTGTGGCGGTTCTTCGTTCGGACTGTTTATTTCGTTGCCCCTACGCCAAATACAACAAACCGGGCCGTCAACGCTCATGACATCTGATCAAAATTACGAGAGTTGGTGGGTGTACGAATTAACCTTGGCGTCAATAGCCGGTGTCGGCGCATTTGCGGGACGGGGGCGTGTTGCGCGCCTCACCCTGTCATCTGCTCGGGACCCCGAAGCGGACATCGAACCGTTTCCACTGTCTGAAAGGCCTTGGCCTGAGCACCCGGTTGTGCCAGCAGTACATGCCTTTCATCATCAGCCGACGGTGCCCGTAGCTTGGGCGTGCGTCGGTCTTTGCGGCGGCGGACAATCCCGCCCCGTAGATGTCGGAGGCAACGGACCTGAAGAAGAAGGACTTCTTCGCGACCCCGTTTCGTTGAATACCGGATTGGCGGCGCGCTCAGTCGTGAGTGAACAGGCCGCCCGAGCAGGGAGCGGATCATGCGTGTCAGACGCAAAGTCATCGTCATCGGGATCGGCGCGGGCAATCCCGAATACGTCACGATCCAGGCTGTAAACGCGCTCAACCGGGCATCGGTGCTCTTCATACCTGATAAGGGCGGCGCCAAGGAGCAACTGGCCCGGCTGCGGCAGGACATCTGCGAGCGCTTCATCGAGAATCGGGATTACCGCATGGTGACCTTCGACAGCCCCGAGCGGCCGAAGCCCGGAGGTGAATACCGCAAGGGCATCGAAGCGTGGCGCGACGAGGTGGAGCGGGTCTATGAGCGGCTGCTGGCGGACGAGTTGGGCGAGGACGAGTGCGGTGCGTTCCTGGTATGGGGCGATCCGTCGCTCTATGACGGCACACTGCGCATTCTCGACAGCATTCATGCGAAGGGCGGCATCGAGCTGGAATACGATGTGGTGCCCGGCATCACCAGCGTCCAGGCGCTCGCCGCCCGCCACAAGGTTCCGCTCAACCGCATCGGCGAAGCCGTCACCATCACGACCGGGCGCAGGCTGGCGAAAGGTCTTCCCGAAGATGCCGGCAGTGTTGTCGTCATGCTCGACGGCGAGTCGGCCTTCAACAAGGTGGCGGGCGACCTTTACATCCACTGGGGCGCCTATGTCGGAACGCCGAACGAGATTCTCGTCTCGGGCAGACTGGAAGACGTCGCCCCGGAAATCGAGCGCCTGAAAGAGGCGGCGAGAAAGGACCATGGCTGGATCATGGACACCTATATGCTGATCCGGCCCGCAGACCCGGGAGGAGAGTGACCTGGGTCAATTGGACAGAGCGGTAGCCGCGGCGGTTCCGCCTCTCGGGCGACGAGGCTTTCTCCCGGCCGGCGGCGGTTTGCCGGGCTGTTCTCGACACCAACGTTGAAGTGAAGAATTACCACCGCAGTGAGGTGCTCGTCTGGACGGACGTTGGCCTTGTCAGCCCAACACGGACGGCCTCGGCTATCCAAGCGCTTCGATTACTTCACTGCTGGTTGTGATGTAGGCAAGTGTCGGAAGGATACGCTCCATCGCCCAGTTGTGGTTTTCAACATCGTTACCGGCACAGCAGTCGCTCACGATGAAGACGCGATAGCCCACGTCGCTGGCGTGACGCGCCGTGGCTTCCACCACGTAGTTGGTCCACAGGCCGAATAGGATCAGGGTGTTCACGTCTGCATTGATGAGAGCTTGACCCAGATTTGTCGTCAGGAACGGATCCACGCAGGTCTTGTTGATGACCAGCTCGGATTCAAGCGCCGCAACGCATTCGTGAATTTGCGCCCCTTCCGTTCCGGCGATCATGGAGTTCTGTTTCCTGACACCGATCCAAAGCGGATTGTCTTTCGGTATGTCCCGGTAGTCGGAACGAACCGAAGCGGTAACGTGGATCGGGACTGCGCCTGCTTTCCTGGCCGCCGCCAGTAGCGCGGTCATTCTTTCGCACATACCGGATTCGAGAACGCCCGGCGTCCCAAAAACCAGATCGTTCTGCACATCAAGCGGCAGGACTGCCGTTCGCGCTGGGTCAAGTTGCAACATTTTTTCTGAGGTTTCCTGTGTGTCGGGGGGTGCATTGTTAAGCGACCTTATCAGGAGACTTGCAAACGTTTGGGAACAATGCAACAATTTTCGAAATATAATTTCGCACAGCGAAACATCGTGTTTTGCCTGAAAGTTGAAGAAGGCTTTTGCCGAAAGCAGAGGGAGGAAGTTCATGAAGAATTTTGGAAAGAAGCTGTTGCCCGCTTCTTTATTGGCAGCCGCACTTTGCATCGCGCCTTCGGCTGAAGCCGACGATTTCTCAATCAATGTTGCTTCTGGTTCGCCGCCGGTAGTCCCTTGGGTAAGGATGATTTCCGAAGTGTTCATCCCGGAGGTGAACAAGCGGATAGATGGCAAGCACAAGATCAACTGGATTGAATCCTACAGCGGAACAGTCGCCAAGGTTGGCGGTGTTCTGGAAGCCGTCGAGTCTGGTCTCGTGGAGATGGGGCAGGTCTATGCGATCTTCGAGCAGGACAAGTTGATCCTGCAAAACGTCACCTACATGACGCCGTTCGGCAGCGATGATCTTGAGCTGGTCACCCGCATGATCGGTGAGCTTCATGCCGAAAATCCGGCAATGACAAAAGCCTGGACCGACAATGGTCAGGTGTTTGTGGCACCGATCGGTCTTGATACGCACTATTTGGCGACCAATTTTCCAGTGAAATCGATTGACGATCTGCAAGGCCGGAAGGTTGGTGGCGCAGGCACGATTGCCAACTGGCTGAACGGGGTCGGTGCGACGGCCGTGGCCGGCAATTTCTCTGTCCACTACAACAACATAAAGACCGGCGTCTATGACGGCCTACTCAACTTCTCTTCGGGCCTGTTTCCGAACAAGCTGCACGAAGTCGCGCCGCAATTGACGCGTGTCGATTTTGGCGCGCAGTTCGTCGGCGGATTGACGGTCAACAGCGACACCTGGAACAGTTTCCCTGATGATGTAAAGACAGCGTTCCGGGAGGCCGGCGAAGTCTATCGGTTGAAGGTGTCGAAGGCGCTGCAGGCTTTCGCCAAGGTCGCTGAGAAGAAGATGATCGAACAAGGGGCGACGCAATCAGCCTTGTCCGGCGATGAACGCGCCCGATGGGCGAAGTCGCTGCCGAACCTTGCCGGAGATTGGGCGAAGCGTGCCGAGGCAAAGGGGCTGCCCGGAAACGCAATCCTGAAAGCCTGGATGGATAAGCAACGTGCCAACAAGGTGGAGTTGGTACGCAACTGGGACCAGTAGGTTCTCATCCAGAGGCACCGGTGACTGACTGATGCAGATTAAGATAAACGTGCGGGGCGTCGGAACATCTTCGACGCGTACCGACATGACCGCCGGCGCACGGGGTCAATTTGAACTCGTTTCCGATGAGCCGCCGGAGCGTGGCGGCAACAACGAGGGGATGCTTCCGCTGGAGGCATTCCTGGCCGGCTATTTGGCCTGCACAAATGTGATCGCCAATCACATTGCGCACGAGTTGGGCATTGCGTTGCAGGATCTCGAATTCAGTGTCACCGGCTATCTCGACCCGCGTGGTTATCTTGGTCAGCAGAGACTCGCTTCGCCGTTTCCCAAGATCGAGTTACGGGTTCAAGGAAAGACCGATGCCACTAAAGACCAGCTTGACGACCTGAGAGAGCAACTGGCCTGGCGGTGTCCCGCAGCCGCAACACTACGGTCGTCCGGCACAGTGATAGAAGAAACCTGGGATCTGGTGGCATTGTGAACGCGAACGAACAGGCCGGGCAGAAAACCGGTATCTTTGGTTTGGCCATCGCGGCGATGAACGGTCTTGGCTCCGTGCTGATCATCGCGATCACCTTGATCATTTGTGCCGATATTGTTGGCCGGGGCGTTTTTGGCACGCCCGTCGCCGGCGTTGCGGAAATGGTCAGCCTGGCAATCGTCGCGGTCGTGTTCCTTCAATTGGGCCAGGCGGTCCGATCGAACGCACTGGCAAGAACGGACATCGTCCTGGCTGCGATCAGGCGCCGGTGGCCAGGTGCTGCAGGGCTTATTGAAGGGGCCTACTGCGCCATCGCTGCTCTTCTGTTCTCGGCACTGGTTTATGGCAGCTGGGGCAAGCTGCTTGATACCTGGTCATCGAACGAGCATGTCGGCGTCTACGGCCTGTTCGTTGCACCGGTGTGGCCTGTCTCCGCCTTGGTGGTGGCGGGGTCAGCAACGGCCGCATTGCAATTCATGATCCAGGCTGTCGGCCATTGGGCCTCGGCAATTGTGACCGGGCGCAGCTAGCATGACCGGCATCGAGATCGGCCTGATATCAATCGCGGCGGTGGTGATTTTCATATATCTGGGGATGCACGTCGCGGTTGTCCTCTCGGTTACATCATTCATCGGCATATGGATCTACAAGGGCAAGTTTGCTCTTGCCGTGACATTGATTACCCATGCGGCAACGGAATCCATCTCCAGTTATGTATTTGGCGTCGTCCCGCTGTTTGTTCTCATGGGACTGTTGGTCAGCGTCGCCGATATCGGCAAGGACACGTTTGCGGCCGCCAACCATTTCCTGAAGCGGATCCTGGGAGGGCTCGGAATCGCAACGGTGATTGCGAACACCGCATTTGCTTCCGTGACCGGGATTTCGATCGCCTCGGCCGCGGTGTTCACCAAGGTCGCCGTGCCGGAAATGCTGAACCTCGGCTATAAACCCCGGTTCGCTGTAGGCGTTGTCACCGGCAGTTCCGTTTTGGGCATGCTCATCCCGCCCAGTCTCTTGCTTATCATTTACGCCCTGGTTGCCGAGCAATCGGTCGGGCACATGTTCGTTGCCGGCATCTTTCCCGGTTTGATGATGGCAGCGGTTTTCTGCGCGCTGATCATGTTTATGGCGAAGTTCTCCTCCAGGCGCGTTTTCGACGGGTCGCGCCTTGAAAAGCAGGACAGCGGCGACACGCTTACCAACGCTCAGGCGCTCTTGCTCCTGTCACCCCTGGTTCTTCTTATCCTGATCGTGCTCGGTGGAATCTACGGCGGGATCTTTACGCCAACGGAAGCAGGTGCGGTGGGTGTTGTGTTCTCTGCTGCAATTGCGCTGATCAGGAAGCGGCTAACGGCCCGAAAGTTCTGGGACATTCTGCTTCAGGCCGGCCAGATCACGGCCTCGATCTCCATGCTTATCATCGCTGCGACGGTTTACAGCCGAATGGTCTCCATCCTCGGTCTGCCCAACAGCTTTGCCAACTGGATCGAGGCTGCCGACCTCTCGTTCTATGCCCTCGTGCTGCTGTATCTCTGTCTTGTCATCGCCATGGGAGCACTGGTCGACTCGATCTCGATCATCCTGATTGTCGTTCCCATATTCTTGCCGGTTTTCTCGGGATTTCCGGTGTCTGATCCGATCTGGTTCGGGATTTTGACCGTGATCGCCGCCGAGATCGGGCTGCTGACACCGCCGGTCGGCCTCTCCGCCTATGTCGTCAAAGCCAGTCTGGACGATGAGTCCATCTCCTTGAACGACGTCTTCGCTGGAACATTTCCGTTTGTCCTGGCGATGATTGCGGTCGCATTGCTGATCATTCTGTTCCCGCAAACAACCCATGTTTTTTACTGAAATTGGTGAGCCTGATACGATGAGTGACACCCTGACCGAGAAACTGATCAGCCACAGAGACGATCTGCCCAGGTATTCGCCTCCTGATCATGGCGGCACCGTCAACATCCGGCTTTTCGACCGTCAGTTCTGCGAGAACTTCGAGATGGTGCTGGGAGAACTGGAACCGGGTGGCGAAGCCCATCGCCATAAGCACGATGTGGAACACCAGGCCATGTATGTGTTGTCAGGCGTCGCCAGGATAACGATCGAAGACGAGGCGGCGGTTGTCTGCGAGGCCGGGGCCGTAGTCAAATTTCCCCCAAAAGTCGACCATCATGTTGCATCGTTGGGGCCTGAGCCCTTGAAGCTCATAATTGTCTATAGTCCGCCCCTTCCCAAACGGGGCGATGTGCCTGTCGATTGATATTTCGGAGCCGGATTTGCCGCAAAGCTATCCACCCA
>CBDHYJ010000073.1:0-35188 GCA_965275905.1 Hyphomicrobiales bacterium
AACGCGATGTCGAAGACCGCACTGCGGGCGGGGCAGCAAGCGGTCGATCCGCCGCTTGCCATAGCGGATGACGGGGTAACAAACAGGCCAAATCTCAACGCGCGAGCCATCAACTATGGTGCTGTCGACCAGAATGGGCGGCTCAAGATTCAGCCCATCATAACGGCCCAGCGTCCCGACTTTGCCGAAATCATCATGAACCAGCGGCGCGAGTCGGTTCGTGAAAGCCTCTATATCAACCTGTTTCAGGTCTTGCTTCAGAACCCGAACATGACTGCAACAGAGGCTCTGATCCGTTCTAACGAAAAAGGCCAGTTGCTTGGGCCCGCCGGCTCGCGGATCCAAAGCGGGCTTTCGCATATGGTTGAACGTGAAATAGGAATTCTCGATCGAAAAGGTGTTTTCGAACCCGGGATTGCGCTGGCGCCACCCGAGAGCCTAATAGGCAGATCCTTTGCCACCCGCTTTACGTCACCACTAGATCGCCTTCGCAGGGCTAACGAACTGGTCGGTGTTCAGAGGACTCTCGAGATGGCCGCCCAGATAGGACAACTCGATCCGAGCGTGTACGACAACATCGACGCGGATGAAGCGCTACGCCTGGCGGCCGACGTCAACGGTGCGCCCCGACGTATACTTCGCCGGGAATCCGATCGTGACGTTCTGCGTCAGGGACGTGAGCAGTTATCGCAAACAGAAACTGCGGCGCAGTTGGCGCAACAGTTCGCGGGCGCCGCGAAAGACGGCCTCCCCGCTCTGCAGGCCCTTGGTCTGGAAGGTTCGGTCGGTCTGGAGACGTTTGGTGCCCTGGCGCAATCTCAGTAGTTTGTTTGCGACTGGGTGGCGCCGACGTTTCCAGGCACGACTGTCTTTGGCGCAATCCTATCGCCGTCTCTTTTCGGGCCATGGATCCAAGGCCGATGCGGAAACCGTTTTGGCGGATCTCGCCAACCATACGGGATTTTATCGTGTCACCGAACCGGGGGGAGGCAATGGCTCTCTAGACTTTGCCGAGGGTAAGCGCGCGGTGTACGGCCGGGTGTTCCGATTTTTGCGGATGAGTGCGGATGAAGCAGCCGCCCTTGAGGAGGCTGCTCGCACCGAAGCGCTGGCGGACGCCCAGGAGGGCGAGATCTGATATCTCCCGATTGCCTTCAGGACGGGCCGTGCGCGGGTGCCGGCGCCCCGGGAATGAACCGGCCTGACGGCGACGGTCACGCCCGGGGCGCCGCCCCTGCAGATATCTCCAGGTGGGACCGGTCCTGAACTGGGGACTGTCGGCAATCAACACCACAACTGAATGCATTTGAGGAGGTGCGCTTATGGCCGTGATCGGTTCACGCGCAAACGGCACTCGTGTGCCTGACAATGCACTCAAGGGCGGCAGCCTCGGCGCCGCCCTCTTTGATTCCGCGGGGGCTGTTCCCGCATCTGACCGCCGCGATGTCACTTTTCTGGGTCACGGGGCTCACGCCCCAACTGAATCTGGCGCCCGGCTCTCAAACGGAAACGAACAAGCCGCCCCACTTGACGCGCGCTCGTCGCTTTTTGTGGCAAGCACGCTTAATCGGGTGCGGAAAGAATGGCTGGACAAGCTGGAGGAAGGTGAAACGTCGCTTGACCCTCAGACAGCATTCGGCTTCGCCGGCAATATCGCACAGCAATTCGATGACTTTTCGCAAAGAACTCTGGCGGACATGCCGGATGCGCTTCGGCCACAACTGAGAAGCGGACTGGCCCGTGTCGGAAGCGAGCTTGGGATTCGTGCTCGTGACTTCGAAGCCGCGGCGACGCGTGTCGGGGCCTTCAATCAAACCAAGCAGGCGCTCGATGATTTGAGCGACACTCTACGGCACGATCGTTTCGACGTGCCGCGCATCCTTGCTGAGGGGAGGGCGCGGATTGCGGAAGCTCCTGTGAGCGCAGGTGCGCGCAGGATCCTTGAAGACTATTTCCTGGCAGATCTGCCGCTCAAGGCGGCGCGTGCGCATATCGAGGACGATCCCGACGACGCCCGCGCTGCCATCGAACGGGCGGGCCGGGAGAAGCGGGAACCGACGGGAACGAAGAATTCGGCGGAAACTGACCGGACCGAAAGTATCCGCAATTCCAGCCGATCGATGCCGGAGTCGCAGGAGGGAGCGGATCCGTCGGACCTCTATCGCATGTTCGCGCCCGAGGTTCGCCAGCGACTTGAGTTGGAGGCACGTGTCGGTTCGGCGGCGCGCCGCGCGGACGAACGGCACATCACGCTCAGGCGCTTGGAACAAGGCATTGCCGAAAACCGGGTTACTCCCGCCGACATCGCTGCGTCAGGACTGGATGGCCCAGATCAGGAGCGCCTGATCTCGACACTCAAGACGGCCGAAGCAAGTGAACGTCAAACGACTGAGGCGGTAGAGCGGTTCGTCGCCAAGCCCGAGAGCTTTGACCCGAACAATGCGGAGGATCGGGCTCAGGCGGACAGGGCATTCCTTGCGCTTACACAGGTAACGGTCGGCAATGAGGGTGACGCAGTCGACATTGTCGCGCTGGCAGGCGACTTTGCCTTTCGATCAAGGTTCATTCCCGATGCCGCAGTCGAACAACTCCGCGGCTTCGCGCGCGATGGCACTGCGGATGAGCGCGGCCGTGCCGTAGCCCTTCTCGACGAATTCAATGTTGATCCCGCAGCCGCTCCGGCGGTCGTGCCGGAACAGGAGGAAGCCGACGTCCTGCTTGTGACCGACCCGCAAGAGATTGGGGCCGGGTCGCGTCTCCAGGCAGTCGAGGATCCAAGCACACCCGATCAGGACCCGCCGCCCGATGACGACCGCACAGCCTTCGGCGTCGTGCTGGAAGTCGTCGACATTGTTACGGACTTCGTCCCGGTAATCAGTGAGGCCAAGGCGGTTGTCGAGGCGATCGAGCTATCGAACCGGCTGACCGAGGCCCATGAGCGCGGCGACGAGGCGGCGGTGCGTGAACTGAGCGCGCAACTCGCCCTGACCATGACCGACTTGCTGCCCGGCCCCAATATTGCCGGCGCGGTCCGCAGGATCGCAAGCCGGACCGACGGAATTCCTCTCATCAACACGTTGAAGGAGAAGCTGCAGCGCCTCCTCAGCAAATCGAAGGGCGAGGGCAATGCGGATGCAGATAAAACAAAGACCGACGTTTCAGATGATACTATCGAGACGAGAAAAGGTGAGCCCGACAATGGCAAGAAGGACAATGAAGCCCCTGATGACGAGGAAGGCGTCGAAGGCAAATTCGTCGATTGGGAGATCCCGAGTGACGTTCTGAGGAAGCTGCCGGAGATTTGGGGACCAGGGATTCCAAACCGCAAGTCAACAAAGAATCCAGCCAAGGCGGGTTTCCGATGGTTTGATCCTGACAATAAAGGCAATGGTGTCAGAATTGATCGTGGCAATCCGATGCACGAATTTCCTTCTCAGCGTGTTGATCATGTGATTGTACGGCATCGTGGCAGAGTGATCGGTCGAGATGGAGAGCCGATATCAGGAAAAATTGATCAGAATGCCGAAGCTGCGCATATTCCGCTTTCCGAATACAGAACGTGGACGTCGTGGTTCAAACCGTAGAGAGCACAAATGAAATACCCGAATATGTATGAGGAGGTCCGCTACTACCTTCAAAGTCTGGCAGATGTCGATTATCAAAAAAGAGTTTGGGTGAAACGGGAATATCCGCCTGGGATACAATTGGCGAACTTCGACTTAGTCATTCATTTCTTGTTCGACGATACGCAACTTGCAGAAGATCCCGAGTCAACGATTGGGTGGTATCTGAGAAACAAACAAGAGGCATTGGCCATAAAGAAGGTGACAGATCGCATAGACAAGATCCTCGACGACAATGACGATCTGACCGACGAAGAGTACATCGCCCTGCCTGAGTGGGAGGGCGTCGTGAAGGCCGCGCAAGAAGCGCTGGAGGTATTCGAACCTCTTGATTGACGCAATGGGGAGGCTGGGCCGCGTCCATGAACCGTGATTACGGGATCGGTCCCCGTCTCGATCAGAGGGAAGAACTCGAGGATCAGAGGCAATGGCATTGACTCGAGGCTGTTCCACCGTGCCGAATCGAACTCTGCGTACGTGATAAGGTTATTCAGCAGTGATGCTTGTTCCAGTTCGAATTGTGGACGCCGCATTGACTTCTGAGAATACGCACCGTCACGAGCGTTCGATCCAGTAAGATGCTCCATTGCCTGACGGCGGATTTAGATTAGACCGTCTCATTTTGCCAGAAGCGATGCCCCAAGATTTCGACCCGACTAGCACGAGCAAGTTCCTGAGCCTCATCCTGCGTCACAAACCCGAAACAGTCGGCTTGAAGCTCGACGAGGGGGGATGGCTCTCCGTCGATGAATTGCTGATCGCCCTCGCGCGGAACGATCATCCTCTCACGAGAGAGCAACTCGACGAGGTGGTCGCAGACAACGACAAGAAACGTTTCGGTTATGATTCGACCGGGCTGCTGATCCGTGCAGTACAGGGCCACAGCCAAGACGTCGACCTGGGTTTCGAAGCCGTCGTGCCGCCCGACGTCCTTTATCACGGGACGGTCGAGAGATTTCTCAGTTCAATAATGCAGCGAGGACTTGTTAAGGGCAGGCGCCGGTATGTGCACCTGAGCCAAGACGTCGCGACCGCGCGCGTCGTCGGGAAGCGGCGCGGCAAGCCGGTCATTCTCGAAATCGCGTCTGAATCAATGCATCAGGCTGGGCATTCCTTTTTCCGCGCTGACAACGGCGTATGGCTCACTGAGCACGTCCCTTCGGAATTTCTGGAACATATGAGCAACGATACGAGTGCGGGTTAACTTTTCAGGCGCAACACCGGTGCGTTTGACAGTTGACCCGTTATAGTAGCACCCAGGCGTCAGGATCGGGGGTGTAAGGGAGAAGCCGGGGGATGGGCGGAATTCGTTCGTTTGTTCTTGTTTGTTGGGGGGTCGGTGTAGTCGCGCTGTTCGGTATTTCCGACATGTCAGCGGTGTCTGAAGCGCATGCAGGATATCGGGGCCTTACCGACCGTCGAATGACTCCGTATATCCGGCGCGCACGCGTAATCAGGATTGACCACGGCGTCGGCGGCCAAGTGCAAGGCACAATGCGGAACATTGCGCGTGTTATCCGCAGCCGCAAGCGCGTCGTCATAAACGGCCGGTGTCAGAGTGCCTGTACCTTGTTTCTTTCGCTCGGCCCCAGCCGCGTTTGCATCACAAGAAGAGCCGAACTCTGGTTCCATCAGGCGAGCTACCGGTCGGGTAAACGGTCACGCTATTGGTCAAACGCCATGCTGCGGCTCTACCCACGAAAGATCAGAAACTACATTCGAAAACGAGGCGGGCTTCGGCGCCGTTGGATCAAGCTTAGAGGCAAGCGGTTGCGCAGACTGTATCCGTACGTTTGCCGGCGGAGCGCCGGATTGAATTAGCGACCTCTCGAATTGCTTAGTCGCTCGTAGCAAGGCCACCGCTAACCGGTGGCCTTTTTTGCTTCCGAACATTTGAAAATAGGGAGGCCTGTATGGGTCAGCTCTCCGAAGTAGCCGTGTACAATATGGCGCTCGATATGCTCGAGGAAGGTCCGGTTACCGCGCCATCTGAAGATTCACGGGCCGCGCGGCTGCTCAATCGCAACTACGCCCAGACTCGAGACGAAGTGTTGCGCGCGCACCCCTGGAACTTTGCGTTGACACGAGCAAAGTTGCCGGCGCTTGCTGAAGCCCCTGCATTCGGATGGCAGCGCGCATTTCATCTGCCTTCAGATTGCCTTCGGATTCTTCCCGTTTTTCAAGGTGGCGGGTTCGATGCCAAGCCGATCGCCCACGAGATCGAAGGCAGGCAGATCCTCGCTGACGAACCGCCGCCTCTCCCGATTCGCTATATCCGGCGGGTTGTAGATCCCGGTCGTTTCGATGCCTTGTTTGGGCGTGCTCTCGCAGCGCGTTTGGCGGTCTATGTCGGGCACGTCATTACCGGCAAGCAGAGTTACATCGACCGGGTCGGACGCATCTATGAAGAGACACTGATCGAGGCCCGCCGCATAGACGCCCTCGAGGGTTCACCGGCGACGCCCTTGGGAGAAGATTGGATCGAGGCGCGATACTGATGACGTCCTACCCTTTGCAATCGACATTCTCACGCGGAGAACTCAGTCCTCGCCTGCATTCGCGGATCGATATCGATCACTATCGCCTGGGACTGGAGCAGTGCATTAACTGGGTCATATTGCGTCAAGGTGGTCTCCGGCGGCGATCCGGGACACGCTTCATCGGCGAAGTCAAAGACCATGCGGAACGGACGAGACTGCTGCCTTTCATATTCTCCACGGTTCAGGCCTATGTCCTGGAATTCGGTGATGGCTATTTCCGTGTCTTCGCGAATGGTGGAGTCGTCGAAAGCAGTCCGGGGGTGCCGGTTGACGTCGCCACGCCGTTTTCGGCGGCAGACGTCTTCGACATTCATTTCACCCAATCTGCCGACATCCTTTATCTGGCTCATGCCGACTATCCGCCGCAGAAGATTGAGCGCAACAGCCATGTGGCCTGGTCGATCACCGAGATCGACTTCGACGATGGCCCCTATCTGCCACAAAACGATACCGGCACCACCCTTACTCCTTCAGCCACGAGCGGCAGCGTCTCGCTAACGGCAAGTGCCGTTACGGGCATCAACAAAGATCAGGGATTTCTGGCAACCGACGTGGGCCGTCTAATTCGGCTTCAGACATCCGATGGAGATTGGCACTATTTCAAGGTTACCGCTTACGGCAGTTCGACCGCAGTCACAGCGGACTACAGGGGTGGAGAAAAGGAAGATGGGACCGAGCTCACGTCGTTGCCAAATACGAACGCCCGCGATCAATGGCGGCTGGGCGCCTGGTCCACCACTACCGGATTTCCCGCCCGGCTTGCGTTTTTCGAAGAGAGATTGACGTTCGCCCGTACACACGATCAGCCGCAGACTCTTTGGATGTCGAGATCCGGCGACTTTGAGCATCATGGACCGGGGCCCAATGACGACGATGCCATAACGGTCACGATTCTCGCTGGTCAGGTAAACGAAATTCAATGGATAGCGGAAGCAAGGTCTCTGCAGATCGGCACCACGGGCGCGACCCGGACTGTGAGCGCACCTAATCCTGAAAACCCGCTAACACCCGCCAATCTGAAACAGAGCCGTCACACGACTTTCGGTGCCGAGGCCATACAACCGGTTCAGATTGGGCCGGTGACGCTTTATGTCGGTGCCTACGGGCGATCGCTGCGAGAGTTCATATACTCGTTCGAAGCGGATGGCTTCGTGGCTCCGGACATATCGGTTCTGTCAGAACATCTCTTGCGCGACGGCGTTGTACAGATGGCATATGCCCAGGACCCGGACGCGATCGTCTGGATGGTTTCCGGAAGTGGTGAGCTCATTGGAATGACCTATGAGCGAGATCAGAAGGTTGTGGGATTCCATCGACACCGGATCGGGGGCGGTTCTGCGGATGCCTTTGGAGCGGTCGAGTCAGTCGTCAGCATTCCCGGCGCTCATGGTTGCGACGAAACCTGGCTCGTGGTGCGGCGATCACTCGTTGGCGGCGCCAGGCGATACATCGAACGTCTTGAACCCGGCTTCGAGAACCGTGAAAAGGCTGATGCCTTTTTCGTGGACAGTGGCCTTTCATACGACGGTGTACCGGTAAACGAGATTTCCGGGCTCGAACATCTTGAAGGGGAAAGTACTGCGATCCTGGCCGATGGATCGGTTGATCCGCCGCAAGTCGTTTCGAACGGAAGGATCCAGCTTCAAGGGGGCAGGACCGCAAGCAAGATTCACGTGGGACTGATGTACGACTCGTACGCGAGAACATTGCCGGTCTCGTCGACTGGTCGCGACGGGGCGCTGCTGGGCAGGCGCAAGCGAATCCAGAAAGTCTATCTGAATCTGTTTGAATCTTTGGGCCTCCGTGTCGGGGCACCGATCACGTCTCAGGAAGACGTTACGACAAGAAAGGCGAGTGACCGCATGGACGCCAGCCCGCCGCTGTTTACCGGCACCACAATCACGGGGGTGGATGATCTGTGGGAGAACGATGGAAGGCTCGTCATTTCGGCTGGTGATCCATTGCCTGCGACGCTCCTTTCCATAATGCCTGCTTTTGAGACGGAGCCATGACAAATGTGTAATCCGATTATTGGTGCCGTCGTAAGTGCGGTCGGCACAATTGCAAGCGCCGCGCAGCGATCCGGCGTCGCACGTGCTCAGGCAAAGATTGCACGAAACAACGCCGCGGTAGAGCGGCAAAAGGCGGAGTTCGAGGCGCAACGCGAACGCGACCGGCGCCGTCGCCTGATCTCATCTCGACGTGCAAGAACGCTGGCATCAGGCGTAGCCATTGCAGGTTCGCCGATCGACGTCATCGTCGATCAGGTTGGGCAAAGCGAAGTTGATATCGCCAACAATACCTTTGAGCGAGAGGTCAGGGCGCGAAATTTCGAGGCAAACGCCAACATCCAGCGTTCGAACGCAGGTTCAATCTTGTTCGGCGGCGGAGCTGATGCAATCGCTCCGATTATCAACAAGTCACGTTCGCTGAGAGGATAGAGCGAACGCAGATTAGCTAACCTAGCCTGGGCGCGCCGTCCCGGGCTTTTATTTTGCAGACATCACTTAGGAGAATGAAATGGCCGTACCGAACGGGTCCGCCAAAGACTTTGCCGCGGGCAACCCAGAGGTCGGGAGCTACGCCGCTCCGGATGGGTCCGAAGACGGTGTTGCTCTGAACGCTTGGGCTGATGGCCTTCAATCAGAAGACAACCGAGCCAAGGCGAATGCGAAGGGGTGGACCTCCGTCGACGACGTTGTCCAGTCTTACAACCACTTGGAATCCCAACTGGGACGATCAGTCGTTCCGCCTTCACCAGACGATCCGCCCGAAAAGTGGGAAACTTTCTATCGTGCAGGAGGGCGTCCCGACGATCCCGACGGCTACGAGTTCAGGTTGCCCACGGAGTTGCCATCGGATTTTGCATACGAAGACGGACTTGCTTCCCGTTTCCGTAGCTGGGCCCATGAATCAGGTCTGAATCCGAGTCAGGCGCAGGATCTCCACGATCACTTCGTCAGGTACCAGGCTGACCTCTATTCCGAGTATCGCGACAGCCGCGAACAGGCGGCCTGCGATGCCCATGAGCAGCTGACCCGACGATGGGGTTCGCCAACAGGTGAGCGTTTCAAGCGAAATGTCGAGATGGCCAACAGGGCGATCAGGAATCTCGGTGGCGATGCGCTCGTGCACGCTTTGAAGATGGGACGTCTGGTCAATGATGACGGGGCAATTGCGAATGACGCTCTTGCCATCGCTCTGGCGAGAGCAGGGGAGGCACTTTTCTCCGAGGACACGATCACCGGATCTGGAGATGAGCCGACGAACCCCTGGCAAGAAGACAGCGAAAATTTGGGATTGCAGGGCCAGTACCTTCGTCAGGACCCGGAACGAGCGCGAGCGATGATCCGTGCAGCCGGCTTGAAGCCGTCCAGCTTTGGACTCGAAGGCTAGCTGAGCGAACTGCACAGACGACGTTCGCAAGATTCTGAATCAGGAAAGGTGAATTGAAATGGCAGTCACGCAACTCAGCGACGTTGTGGTGCCGGAGGTATTCCTCCCGTATATGCTGAAGAGAACAGCCGAAAAGTCCGCGATTTTTCAATCAGGAATTCTGCGTACAGACGCAAACATGGCAAAATTTCTCGCCGGCGGTGGCCGGACTGAGAATGTGCCGTTCTGGAACGATCTGTCCAATGCGGAACCGAATATCTCTTCGGATAATCCTGCAAGTTCGGCGACGCCCCAAAAGATCGGCGCAAGCAATGATGTGGCGGTTCGTCACAACCGAAATCAAGCGTGGTCTGACGCCTATCTTGTTGCGGAGTTGGCCGGCGACGATCCGATGAAGCGAATTCTGGAACGTGTGAGCGATTATTGGTCACGTGCATACCAGCGGCAAATGGTGGCTACGTTGACCGGCGTTTTCGCTGACAATGCCGCGAACGACAGTGGCGACATGCGACACGTTATCGGAACTGACGCGGTCGGAGCGCCGTCGGACGCAGAACTCATTTCCGCTGACGCCATCATCGATGCCAAACAGACAATGGGCGACGCTGCGGAGAGCCTCAGTGTTCTGATCATGCATTCGGTTCCTTATGCCAGGCTGCAGAAACAGAACCTCATCGATTTCATTCCGGACTCCGAAGGCAAGGTCAGTTTTCCGACATACCTCGGATACCGGCTGGTCATCGATGACGGATGCCCGGCAATTGCCGGAACGAACCGGATTCTCTATTCGACTTACCTCGTCGCTGACGGAGCGTTCGCATGGGCGGAACATCCTCCAAAAATGGCTGTCGAGGTGGAACGCAAGCCAGCCCAGGGCGACGGTGGCGGCGTTGAGGAGTTATGGACGCGGCGCCAGTTCGTATTGCACCCCTACGGGATCAAATGGACCGATTCATCGGTCGTCGGTCAATCGCCGACGAATTCAGAACTCGAGGCAGCGCTCAACTGGGACCGCGTTTATTCGGAGCGCAAGCAGATTGGTCTGGTCGAACTAATTACGAACGGCTGATGTCTGCTTGACCAGATAAATGGGAAAGGAGCTTCGGCTCCTTTCCTGACCATAATGAGTGGAGAATTCAATATGTCAGGCAAGCAACGCCGCGCAACTTTGTGCGAAGCGAACGCACAATATCACAAGGAAGAACGTCTCAGACGGCTGCACGACGACAAAGAGAAGACCAAGATCTCTAGGGCGCTTGAGAGTGCATTCGGAACTCGGAAGTCAGGTCGCAGCTCGGGTGCCGGGTCGAACTCAAATCGACTCAAGTCATGAAGAATTCCCTCAGCACGCCGCTACTTGAGGGCGAAAGCGGTCTCAAATCTTCAAACTCTGCAGCGCGAAGCCCATACAGCGTTGCAAAAAAACAGGGCGGCAATACTGAGAAGCAAAATAGGTCACGAACGATGGCCGCCGCCCTCTATTTCAATCGAAAACGTCGCCGGTTTCGTGCCCGCACAAACTGATCCAGCGGCAGATTGCTCAGCTACGAGAGCAACCAGAGAGATTCTGAAACCATGACAGTTAATTCAGCTATCAATCGCGTCGAATACGCGGGTGATGGAGTTTCCTTGGCGTTCGCGGTTGGCTTCTACTTTCTCGTGGATGCGGACCTGAAAGTCTATTTGCGAGACGCCGACGATAACGAAACGCTGCTGACCATCACGACGCATTACACCGTGACAGATGCGGGCAACCCCGCAGGCGGGTCCGTGACCATGCTCACCCCGCCGGCCAGCGGCGAGAAGCTTGTCATCACTCGGGATCCGGCGCTCACTCAATTGACCGACTATCAGGCCAACGATGCCTTCCCCGCCGAGACCCACGAACGCGCGCTCGACAAACTGACGATGATCACACAGCGTTTGAACGAACGGTTCGGATTCACGCTGTTGCTGCCCGAAACCTCGGCGACCAGCGATCTGACCATGCCGGAGCCGGTCGCTGATGGCGTGCTCAAGTACAATGGCGATGCCACGGATCTTGAGGCGGTGGCGTTGGCGGTTCTCGAGCCGAACGTCGACACCATACTTGGCGGTCTCGCCGACAACGATCTACTCGTTTACGACACCGGCAAATGGCGCAACAAGCCGAACCTGAGCTGGACGGCCGGCGTCACTATCGCATCGTCGGCAACGACGGACGTGCTCGGTGCATCGAGTCCGTTCGTCACGGTAAGCGGTACCGGAACAATCACAAGTCTCGGCACGGGCGCGAACCGATTGCGGATCATCCGTTTCTCCGGGGCAGCCACACTCACTCACAACGCAACGTCCCTGATCCTGCCGGGCGGGGCGAACATCGTCACGGCGAACGGCGACACCATGCTCATCGCTTCTGATGCGTCGAGCAACGCCCGCGTGATCACGTATCAGAAAGCGTCCGGTGCAGGTCTGGATGCGGAGAAGGGCAAGTTCCGGGCAGCCGACAACGGGTCCGTCACGACTGCGCAGACCGTCGAGGAAAACGACGAATACCAGCAGGAATTCACACTGGCTGGCGATGTGACGATCACGTTCAACAATCCGACATCGGGGCAGGGGTATTGCAAGCTTGTCCGGATCGTACAGGACGGAACCGGGGGTAGATCGCCGACATTCCAGGATCAAAGTGCGGGAGGCATGACCGAGCTGAACGTGTTTCCAACATGGTCGGGGCGGCCGGCCAATGCCTGGGACCTGGTGGCCGTCCTTCGAGAAGAGAGCGGAGTTTTGCTTGGCACCCATCTGGCAGGGAGCACCTGATGACGACTCTCATCCGACCGTTTGAAATGGGAAGGCTGATCCCTCAGGCTTTCAGTCAGCGGCTCACGAACGTTCCGGACGCTGATGAGTTCTATCGCGTCGAACAGGTCCAGGACCGCATCTTCGCCGGAGGCAGGACAGAATCGGCTGGATCAAACGACAATCGGTTCTTCCTTTGCCGCTTCAATTTCCTCGGACGTGTGGTTTGGGCACTTCGCATAGAACTCAAGGTTGACAATCCGCTTGGTATTATCACGGCGATGGGTGCAACGCCGCAGGGTGACGTGTTCTGCCTTTACATGGACGATGCCGATCACTCTGGCTACGAGATCAGCAAAATCGACGGTGATGACGGGTCCATCGTTTGGCAGAAAAAGATTGATACGGGTGCGGATCGTATAACTCGAAACGGCTATCTGGTTGCATCAGATTCGGCCGGCAACGCCCTCGTCGCCATGAACCCGAATACCAACGAGGTTGGCGCGAAGGTCGTAAAGCTCGCTGCGGCGGACGGCAGTGAGGTGTGGCAGTCTCAGATGGTCGATGGTTCCACCCTATTGTCAGCGGCGGCGATTGCGGTGGATGACCAGGACCGCCCCATTCTTGTCGGTGAGCATGCGTCGACTGGTTTCATGTGCCGCTTCACTTCGGCCGGCGCGGTTGACAAGGCCATTACACTCAATAACAGCTTCGACGATCCAGTTGCTGTCCATGTCGGTCAGGCCGGGAACATCTATGCGATATCGGACAATGGGTCTTCGGGAGCTATTCTGAAGTTCGACGATACGCTTGCTCTGACCTGGGGCCGGTCTTATCCGATCGCGGATATTCGAGGCGTTACAACAACCGGAAATGAAGACTTGGTGTTTGCGGCTGGCGATGATGACACCGATGGCTGGTTCGTGTCGCTTGACAGTTCAGGTACGGAGCAGGGGCAGAAAGACGTTGTCGCTTCCTTCGCAAACACTTTCCGGGGCATCGGTCACTCACAGAATAACAAGCTATTGCTTGGCGGCAAGGTGTTCGGTACTGCGTTTCTTGTGAAGGCCAACGTTGACCTGAGCAATCTCATCGACGGAAACAATCTGACCTTCGCCGACGCATCGCTTATCCAGTCGACGGTGACGCCAACTGTAACAACGATTAGCCCAACAGCTACCGATCCGAATCTGACCATTACTACGCCGACAAGAACGCGGACCCTTCTGACGCCCACTGAAAATCTGATTGTCGCGTAATTACTTTATTAGCGGATGTGGTTAGGCGAGGCTGCTACAGCATCAATTCGTTTTCGGAACATAGTATCGAAGCCTGAAACGATATGTCAGAATACTGTAATTCTATGCGGGACCACGCAACAAAGGACAGTTGAAGAATTCGGCTAGGACCCTGGACGCAAATGTTGAAGGAGTCATGCCGATGTCTGAAGCCGAAGGCCTCGTAGCGAGGCTGGAAACCTGCGGTACATCAGACCTCGATTTAATTTCGGAAGTTCTAGTATACCTCGGATACATCTCTCCGGACGCATTGCCAGATTGTGATATTGAGCAATTGGTTGGATCCACGGAAAGTTGCGTTCAATTGATGTCTAGTGTTCTGCCGGATTGGAAAGCAGAACGATACTACCTCCCGAACGAGCGGGATAAATTCGGTGATAGGCAGAGCATCTTGGCGCTTTCGTCAGAGAGACCGAAAGGAATAGTCAGGGCCGATCATGATGTTGCCGATGATCGTGTAGCGATTCTAACCATGATGGTTAGAGCCCGCGCTATAGAGCTTGGCGAAATGGACCGGCCGTTGTCAGTTCGGTTGTTCGTCGGGTTTTGCGAATTTGTGCAACGGCTCTTGTCGCGTAGGCAGCCACTTTAGGTGCGTTCGAGATCATCACGATCACGTCGACCGGCATGCGCTACTTACTAGGTGGCAGATGTCCGCGAGGACTGGCCGTTAGACGGCAGTGTGCGGTGACGCCGCCCTGTCAGTAATCTTCTTCGACACATCTCAAGCTGCAACGAATTCTGGGAGGGAACGTGGAAACGTCACTCGTGGAAGTCATTACAGTTGCCGGAATCATGGCCGCGATGATTGGCGGTTTCATTGTCCGCGATCGGATGGTGGCGCGTGCGATTACGGATGGCGACGGCAACCTCCACGCTCGGATCGACAAAGTGAAGGACGAGTACGTCCGACGTGACGATCTCTCGGATCACATCGTACGGATCGAGAAGTCGGTCGACGCGATGAAGGAAGAACAGCGCCGGACCAACGACGAGCAACGGCGCACCAACGACAGGATCGACAAGATTCTCGCGGCTGTCCTCAAAGCCGACAAGTAACCCGCACCGCATTCGGAAATCTGCCGCCATACGAGGCGGCTTTTTTTATGGAGGAAACAATGGACGTTCTGAGCGCCCTGAAGACGTTCGCGAAGGAGAACAAGAAGATAGCCGTTGTTGGTGCTGCCTTGCTCGCCATCATCATTCTGATCGTCGTGACCGGGTAGGCGCGCGATGAATGGGGACCGCCTTATCCAGGGCATCATCCTTATTGCGGCTCTGATCTGCCTGGTCCTGTGGGCTCTCGATGCGGACGGCCGCGGGAGTGAGCGGCCCGGCCAGATCTCTCATTGCGTTGCCGTCTGACCGAGGTTTCCATGAAAATCAGTGACAATGGACTTGCGTTCATCGCTGGCCACGAGGGGTTTGTCTCGAAAGCCTACCGTGACCCCATCGGGATCTGGACCATCGGGTTCGGTTTCACCTCGCGTTCGGCCGCAGTCCGCAAGCACATCGGCAAAGTCGCGCCGGGGATGACGATCTCGCGCGAGAAAGCCGCGGCCGTGCTCCGTGCCGTCGTCGACGAGGAGTTCGGCCCGGCCACCGAAAAAGGAATGCCGTTCGCCAAACAGCATGAATTCGATATGGGCGTGTCAGCCTGTTTCAATGTCGGCGCGCGGATCTTCAAATGGAAGTGGGCCAAGGCCTACCGCCAAGGGCAGATCGGCCAGGCGGCGGGGCTATGGCGGCGGTCAGCCACAACTGCGAACGGGAAGCGGCTGAGGGGGCTTGTCCGTCGCCGGCAGGAGGAAGCAGACCTGCTGCGCTACGGTCGGTACAAGACACTGGGACGACCAGCGTTTCATCCCTCGAGTGCGGGCGCAAGCCGCCCTGACACGACACTGAGAGAATATCAGCGCAAGCTCTATGATCTGGGCTTCGATCCAGGTTCTATCGACGGTCTGCGAGGTCCAAAGACAACGGCGACCATTCGGGCATTTCAGCGTTCCGATCCGAACCTGAAGGAAGACGGCATCCTGGGCAGAGCCACCATGGACTCCATCGACCGCAAACTCGAGACGAAGAGTTCGGGCAAGATCGGAACGACAGGTGTCAGCATCGGCATCGTCGGTCAGGTCCTCTCCTGGTTCCAGATGCTCCCTGAGTACGCGGCGTACGCCGCTTACATTATTGCGGCCTTCATTCTTCTCTATCTGCTTTGGAAATACCGCGGCTTCTTCGAAACGAAGTTCCGCGAGACAGTAGGAGCCTGATCATGTTCGCTCTGATCGGAAAGATACTCGCAGGACCGATCGTTGGCGCGGTGGTCGACATCTTCAAGAAGTATCAGGACCGAAAGATGACGGAGGCCGAGCTTAATGCCGAAGTTGAAAAAGCAGTTCTGGGCGTGATCGAGACGACGGTCAGGACACAGGGCGACGTGATCATGCAGGAGGCCAGGTCGGAGGACTGGCTTACGCGCAACTGGCGGCCGGTTGTTGCCCTAACAGCGTTTTTCTCATACTGGTATGTCGTTGTGCTCTACCCGCACTTGTTCACTTGGGGATGGATCGGCAAGGTCGGGTTCGGCGAGAAAGGCCTTGAGAATTTATTCTACCTGACCATCGTTTGTGTTGGCGGCTACATCGGCGGCCGAACGATCGAGAAGATCATTCACAAGGTCTTCATGCGCTAGGCATTGATTTGATCGTGTTCCGGTCGTAAACGGCTTCGGTCCATTTTCACCCGATATGCCTCGTACGGAGATCTCGCGAATTTTCCATTTTGCGGGAGGCTGCTATACTGTGGAGTGTGAACAGCTAGCAGGCGCCGCAGCGCAATTGTGTAGAGTAAAGTCCTGCAATGTTTGTGAAATTCGGTCTCGGTTTTTTCGCTTCGATATTCTTGGTCGTCTGCACCTTTGACAACAGGGCGATCGGGGGAATCGAACCTCCCATGCGTTTCGAGCTTGTTGGAAATGGGGGCAACTGCGCAGGTTGTGAATGGATTCGCGCAGAAGGCAGAATCACTCCTGATACTCCAGCGCAATTTCGTCTTTATTTGGCGCGTGAAGGGGACGCGCCCTTTTTGGTGCGCTTTGATTCCAAAGGCGGCGACATTCTGGCTGCCATTGAATTGGGGAGGATAATCAGATCGCGCGATTATCTCGTGACGGAGATAGCTAAAACTCAGGCCGTATCGGACACTGGATGGCATTCAACAGTGCCTGGAGCTTGCATTGATGCTTGTGTTTTGGCGTTTCTCGGTGGGGCCAAGCGTATTGTCGGGCGTGATGGAAAATTGGGATTCACAAAGAAATTCGCCCTCGATACAGATGTTAAACTGGCAACAAATGAAGGGCCGGAGGATTTCCGTCAAATCGTTGGCAAGGTCGCGGATTTTCTCTCCGACATGGAGCTTCCGATAGAAATCTTGCACGCTGCAATCACCTCGAGAGGTTCTGGTTTCACTCCTATTTCGCAGGCGAAACTAACGTCCCTGAGAATTGACAACTCCGAAGACGCATTAACGTTCAAGCCTTGGCGTTTCAAAGTTGACGGTCCAGACACCCGTCTGGTTTCGACGTCTCTCGATGTGCGGCGTTCAATTCAGTTGAGTTGTACTTCGGAAAGCGGCGAGCCCAGATTTCGCTTTTCGTTTCAACAGCGTTTTCGTAGCGGCTACGCCGCAGACCAACTTGAGAACATTCGAGAAACGTTGGAGTCGGTCTGGGTCACGATTGCGGGGCGTTCTGCCGTTGTTGACTCAGACGAGATTTTGATCGAGGCCGCCGGCGACGAATTGAAGGTGGAATTTGTTCTGCCGGGAGACATCTCGGCTCAACTCACAGTCGACGGCGCGACGATGTTTATTAAGCCTGATGGTTTGCCCGACGCCTATCGAGATGTTCTGAGTTTCCCAAGCGTCGATCACCCTGTCGCCATTGCAGCAGACTCGGTTCGCTTTATCGGGAAACGGTGCGGTTGACCCTGAGCCCGTGCGAAAGTCCCGATTGATTCCGGCCATAAGACATCAACGATCGCAATCGTCCTCCCATTTTCTCAGTGTTGTTGCATCACATGGTAATGCGTGCCAACACTATGAACTGGTGGCGGAAAATCTGGCTTTATCATTGTGACTGTAAAGCGGGCACTCTTGGCCCTAATTCTGCTCTGCGTTTCTGCGCAGGCGACGGTGTTGTATCTGTTTTGGGATAGAACGCGTTCGGGAGAGACAATCGCTGAATTGGCAGGTGATGCTCAACGCGGCGCATATCTGGCGGAAATCTCAGGTTGTATCAGCTGCCACACCGATCAAGAAAACGGTGGTGCATTTCTCGCCGGCGGTTCGAAACTGGTTTCGGGCATGGGTACATTTTATCCGCCGAACATTACCTCCGACAGAAATGCAGGGATTGGACTATGGAATATAGAAACATTCGCCAACGCGGTTAAGCGTGGCGTGAGCCCGAATGGATTGCAGTACTACCCGGTTTTTCCATATTGGGCTTACTCCGGATTCTCTAATCAGGATATCGCGGATCTTTGGGCAGCATTCCGCACATCAACGCCGTCCGGGTTTATGACACCTGGGCAAAAGCCGACATTCCCATTGGGCAATCGACGGCTGTTGAATTCGTGGGCCCGAGTGTTCGGAAATGCTGTCGGGTTCGAACCAAGTACAGATAAGTCTGATGCGTGGAATCGTGGATCCTTCATTGTGAACGGCCCCGGTGCCTGCAGGGCGTGCCATCGGAAACAAGGCATGTTTTATGCCTGGACCTGGAAAATGCTAATTGCGGACAACTCCAAAGATGACCTGATTCATGGGGTTCCGGATATTAGTCCGACGGCGTTGCGTGAACGCGGATGGGATAGGAAAAGGCTGATCGCGGCATTTCGCAAGGGGATCAAATCACAGGATTCTGGCAACAGGGAAAATTTGGCCATACGTCTTGCGGCATTCACAAAACGCCTGTCGGATGAAGATTTAAACGGTCTCGCCGAGTATCTGCTTGATGGTGCGGAATGATCAGACAACTGATCAACACGCCTTAACCGGCATCCAGCAAGCCCACATCGAGCGCTTGGAGCCATCCCGAAAAGTCTGAGTTTCTTCCTCGCTGCAGGATGAATTAAGGATAAGCCTCAACTTAATTACGTCGCTGTTTCCCGGAGTTGTATAATCTCTGGGAGGGAACGCATTTCCTTGGGAATTGACAGGGCAATCGCGTTAGGGGCGAAGCGATGAATAAGCCAATCGCAAATAATGATGCCGGGTATGAGCCGTCCGATGTAGATGGTACCAATGCGCCTCAGCATACATCGCGAACGGGCATCAGGTATTCTGAGACAATCGGAGAAATCCGGATTTCTTCGACTCAATCGCTTGAGAGCGTATCGACACTATGGCGCGCATTTGAGCGCCGAGCGATATTAACTCCCTTTCAGACACATATTTGGCTGGACAATTGGCAATCTCATATCGGCACCGCTCACGGTGTCACGCCCCATATTGTATTCGGGCATGATCAGTCCGACGGGTTGTGTTTGATAATGCCGTTTGCGATTTCGCGACGCGGCGGCATTCGTACCTTGTCGTGGTTGGGGAATGGACTCGCCGCATTGCACGCACCGATACTGAAGCCCGAAGTGATCTCGCATCTGAAATCATCCACGCTGGAGCGGCTCTGGCATGCCATTCTCGAGACCGCGGGCAAGATCGATCTGGTGCATCTCTCTAACCAGCCCAAAAGAATTAGCGGACATGCCAACCCACTTGTGAGCCTGGCTACCGGTTCATTCCGAAGTGCTGGATGCACCTTGCCTCTGCCAGATCGCTGGTCTGATTTTGCGGAAAGTCAGGAGGGTAAACCTCTCAATGAACAGAGCGGTCAGGATATTGCTCTGCTAAGGCAGAATGGGCAGTTTGAAGTGAGATTGGATCTTCCAATCGAAGACAGGAAAACTGCTATCGAGCTTGCATTGGGCGCTGCCGGTGCCGCAAGGAGCGGACGCCGCAAATTGAATCCATATACCGAGGCCGGGGCAGATTCATTCTTCCAGGCACTCGCTACAGAACAAATGATCAATCCACTGAGCGTTTCCAGCTTGAACATCGCCGACCAAATGCTCGCTTGCGTAATCGGCTACAGCCATCAAGAGAACTATTACGTATCGCTGATCTCGGCAGAGAGGTCGGAAAGAGGGCGCGCAGCCGAAAGGGTCCTTTGCGAGCAACTTGTAAGATCTTGTATCGCTCAGGGAATGAACAGCATCGCATTCCTGTCTGGGACTGCGCCTTTGCCAGAATGGCGCAAAAGAGCAAGCAATCTTTGCGAGCATCTTGAGGCTGTTTCAGGGAAGGGGCGCAGATCAATCGGCCTGATCAGATTGGATCGAGCGGCGAGACAAATCGCAGGCATGTCCGACAGACGGATTGCGTTGCCGGCACGATTTGGGTTCGAGGGACCGGGGGCAACTGAACGCAGTGTCGGTGAAACCTGATTGCCTGAATGCTGAGCAGAGCCGTCGGTAACGTCGATGCCTGTTGCGGCTTCGGATTACTTTGAGCCGTCAAAATGGTTCAATATGCGAAGCGTTGCCACTTCTGCGCCAACGCGTAAAAATCCATGAGTTTACGATAGGCGCGGACGGCGCTCTTGGGTGAGCGGACCCGCAATTGCAAATAATCTTGCCGCATCTCTTCATATCTGAGCGCAAGTTTCTTGGCATACGCGCGGTGTTCGGCTGTCGGTCGCGCGGAACGGGCTGTTTGACGACTGACCAACTTGCGTGCACGGGGCTTTCGGTGTTTTGCAGATGTTTCTTCTGTAGCTCCACTCGCGATCACCTGGTCTTGACGGCGGAAATGTGCTGGGGGTGTCGTCGCCAGACTGCTTGTTGCCATGTTCGAAAACGTGAATGACGCTTTCCGGTACAGAGGTTGCGCGCGCCCGGGAGCAACCCGGTCTTGTGCTGCAGGAGGCGCAATCGCCGGTTTTGCTGACGGATTTGCGAAGCGCATCACATACTTCATCTGCGCGACCCTGAACCGAACGAAACGTCCATGGATCGGGGCTTCCACCTTCATCATTCGGGACCGGTTATGCAGCGCAGTGAAGTGAACTTCGGCGGACTCGGTTCCGAGTGAAACGCCATTCAAAGGAAATTTCAAAGTCAGGCCTACGCCATTGGGCATAGGTGCCGACACCGACATTGCACGCGCCTGAAATGTTCCGGAAATCATAATTGCGACGATTATCCCGAACCCAATTGCAAACACTCGTTTCATTTTGGCGCGATTTGTCCTTTTCCGGGACATTCTGTTTGCCATGGACTTGAGCAGCAGGTCATCGATTGCGCCTTTTTCCATTTCAAAGCGTCCTTTACGGTTTGCGTTCGGCCACAGGCTCGGTGTTTGCAATCGGCGTGCCGAAATTGCCAATGACCAACGGGTTAACCTGCGAGATGGATCCCGATCACCGGAGCTTTACGACTTAGTCGAAGCTGATAGACTGCTAGCCAACACAACCAATTCAGATGGTTAACTCTGAACCCCTCGGATTTGCCGAGGTGCGGATCGAGCGCCATCGGGCGGATTTGACTTGGAACGGTCCAGCGAACGAACGCGTAGTTCTGCGCGAAACAAGATCAGCAGTCGGCACAACAACGACCGAACGGCCACTGAAGACAAATCTTCGGTTCGGCGAGCGTTTTCCAATGCGCCGCCTGTCTACGCTGCACTGGATCTGGGAACCAACAACTGCCGGCTACTGGTGGCGAGGCCTGCACCTTGGGGATTCAAGGTAGTCGACGCATTTTCCCGCATCGTCCGGTTGGGGGAAGGACTTCACAGTACCGGAAACCTGAGTACGCCTGCGATGGCCCGTGCGGTTGAGGCCCTGAAGATCTGTACAGATAAAATGATTCGGCGAAATGTGTTGAGATCCAGGCTGATCGCTACTGAAGCGTGTCGTCAGGCTCTAAACGGCGGCGACTTTATTGAGCGCGTACGCGCTGAAACGGGGCTCAAGTTGGAGGTCATTAGCCGTCAGACCGAAGCAGAGTTGGCGGTCGCCGGTTCCGCGGCGCTGATCGATCCTGATTGTGATACCGCCATTATCTTTGACATTGGTGGCGGGTCTTCTGAATTGATGTGGCTTTCAATAGACGGCAATAGCCACAAGATCGAGGCCTGGATGTCCTTGCCGATAGGTGTTGTGACGTTGGCAGAAAAGTTCGGCGGAGTAGATGTGACGCATAGCGTCTTTGACGCCATGGTTGCCGAAGTGTCTCCCATGCTGTTGCGGTTTGAACGAGAGAATGACATCGGCCGGCATTTTTCCTCCAAGGCCTCTCACATGCTGGGCACGTCTGGAACAGTGACCACAATCGCCGGCGTGCATCTGGGATTGTCGCGATATCAACGATCCAAAGTCGACGGTTGCTGGTTAGAGACCGGAGATATTGCCAGGGTTACCAACGACCTCTTGGAAATGTCTTATGATGAGCGGGCCTCAAGCCCTTGCATTGGAAAGGAGCGGGCAGATCTCGTGCTCGCGGGATGTGCAATTCTTGAAGCTATTCGTCGTATTTGGCCTTGCAACCGTGTTCGCGTCGCCGACAGAGGGCTGCGTGAGGGCATCCTGACGACGCTCATGATGGAAGACGGCGTGTTTGCGACGCGATGTGCAAGTGCTAATCGAAATTGCCAGCCTCTTGCCCAGACAAAACAGCGGCGACACCGGCGTAGACGCCGTAAATCAAAAGCTGCGGATAGAAAAGAATGACGCGGCGAGGAAAAAGCAAAAGAACAGGGTCTGATCGACCTGGTGCCGGTACCAGAGATCTGAAGGTTCGGGTCAAGACTGCACGGAAGCGGAAGATATCTTCCACTCGGTGGCTTGAGCGCCAATTGAACGACCCTTACGTCGCCGAGGCGAAGCGCCGGAATTTTCGCTCCAGGGCGGCTTTCAAACTGATCGAGATCGATGATCGTTTTGAATTGCTGAAACCTGGGTCGCGGATCATCGACCTGGGGTGCGCGCCTGGGGGCTGGTGCCAAGTCGCGGCTGAGAGAACGCAAAGCGCTGACAATGCGGGAAAGGTTGTGGGCATTGACCTCAAACCCGTCGACCCGATACCCGGCGTCACGCTGATAGAACTGGACTTCACGGAACAGGGAGCCGAACAGCGCATTCTGGAAGAGTTCGATAATGGCAAAGTTGATGCCGTCTTATCTGATATGGCAGCACCTGCGACCGGCCATAAACATACGGATCATCTGAAGATCATGTCGCTCTGTGAATCAGCGGCCGATTTTGCGTTGCAAGTCCTCAACCCGACAGGCTCGTTTTGCGCGAAAGTGCTGCGTGGCGGGACGGAAAATGAGCTTCTCGTCACTCTGAAGACAAATTTCGAGCGGGTGCGTCATTTCAAACCGGATGCTAGCCGATCTGATTCAGCGGAAACCTACGTTGTTGCTACCGGATTCCGAGGCGAGGCATGAGTCCAGAGCCGATTAATGTAAGAACCTGAGAATTCACTTCGGTATTCGAGCTTCAGAGAATGCGTTTCCTGGTTGTTCAAAACAATGCCGAGACACCAATCGGCCTCGTCGGTGACACGATCCTCAAGAATGGTGGTGTCCTTGAGACAACCATGCCGGAATTCGGAGGCTACCTGCCTGAAACGCCTGAAGGCTACGAAGGGCTGATTATTCTTGGCGGAGAGATGAGTGCAAATGACGACGAGCGCTGCCATCACTTTTTGCCGCTGATGCAGCTCATTCGGCGTTTTGAGGAGCTTGATCGTCCCGTGATGGGACTATGTCTCGGCGCGCAACTCATCGCTCGCGCATACGGAGCGAATGTCTATCGGCACTCCCACGTAGAGTTTGGATATATGACCGTAACCCGGACGGCGGATGGCAGGAACGACCCACTGGTTGGAGCCCTTCGAAATGAGCCCGTCTGCCTTCAATTTCATGAGGACACTTTTGATCTGCCCGACAAAGCCGTGAGGCTTTTCACCGGCGATGGATGCGAGAACCAGGGCTTCAGGCTCGGAGAAAAGATCTACGGATTTCAGTTCCATCTTGAGGCTCCGGACTTTGTCGCCCGGAGCTGGGCTCGTCTGCCGGAAGCAAGTGAAATTATGAATGGGCAATCCGCGATCGACATGATTGAACGCGAATTGGACCAGCATTATGAAAATGCTTGTCTTGCCGCGATGACGATTACAGAAGGTTGGTTGAAACTGACCTGAAATCAGCCTGGCACCTATTCGAGTGATCAGTGTCGGGCCGAACCGGGACGAAACAAACATTTCATTCTAGGCACGCGGCCCTGATAGTGTTACATCCCACCGCCAACCAATTAATCTGGATTCGCAGAGTTCCAGCGCCTTCGTGCCATCGCGCGATCAGGCTTGGGCCGCGAACCGAGAATGCGCAGCGAGGTTGGCATGTTTCCCGAAGCTCTTACCTTTGACGATGTTCTCTTGCGGCCCGGTGCATCGAATGTGATGCCGGGTGAGGTCAACACGAAGACGCGCGTCACCAGGGAAATTCACCTGGGCATCCCGATTTTGTCATCAGCAATGGACACGGTCACCGAAGCTCCACTAGCCATCGCCATGGCTCAAAGCGGAGGTATGGGAGTAATCCACAGAAACCTGACTCCGGATGAACAGGCGGAACAGGTTCGGCAAGTGAAGAAGTTCGAATCCGGCATGGTTGTGAACCCGCTCACGATTTCTCCGCAAGCGCCTCTCTCAAGCGCCCTCGAACTCATGGTGGCACACAAAATCTCGGGAATTCCCGTTACCGAAGGGGGCGATTCTGGAGTAAACGGTGGTCGTCTTCTCGGCATTCTGACAAATCGCGATGTCCGATTTGCGACTGATCTCGCCCAACCGGTCAGTGAACTGATGACCAAAGAAAACCTGGTGACCGTTAAGGAGAGTGTGAACACAGACGAAGCCAAACGTTTGCTTCATCAAAATCGCATCGAAAAGTTGTTGGTTGTTGATGACGAGTTTCGATGTGTCGGTCTGATTACAGTAAAGGATATTGAAAAGGCTCAACTCCATCCTAATGCTTGCAAGGATGACCAGGGGCGTTTGCGGGTAGCCGCCGCGACCACAGTCGGTGATGACGGATATGCGCGAACCGAACGGTTGCTTGACGCTGAAGCCGACTTGATTGTCGTAGATACCGCGCACGGCCACTCGCAAAAGGTCATTGACGCGGTCGGCAGGATTAAGAAGCTGAGTAATCGGGTGCAGGTTGTCGCCGGCAATGTGGCGACTGCGGAGGCAACCAAGGCACTGATTGATGCAGGTGCTGATGCCATCAAAGTGGGAATCGGGCCTGGTTCAATTTGCACGACAAGGATTGTGGCTGGTGTAGGCGTGCCGCAACTTTCAGCAATCATCGAGGCGTCCGAGGAGGCTGCGAAGGCGGAGATCCCGGTAATTGGCGACGGCGGAATCAAGTACTCCGGTGATCTGGCCAAGTCGATAGCGGCAGGGGCCAATTGCGCGATGATTGGCTCGCTGTTAGCGGGCACCGACGAGAGTCCCGGTGAAGTATTTCTGTATCAGGGGCGAAGCTACAAGGCCTACCGCGGGATGGGTTCGGTAGGAGCAATGGCGCGCGGCTCTGCCGACCGATACTTTCAACAGGATATTCAGGATACCCTGAAATTGGTGCCGGAAGGGATCGAGGGCCAGGTGCCCTACAAGGGGCCGCTGGCGAGCGTGTTGCACCAACTGGTTGGCGGACTAAGGGCGGCGATGGGATACACGGGATGTGCCGACATCGATGCTTTTCGAAAAGAGAGCCAGTTCCAGCGGATCACGTCTGCATCCCTGCGTGAGAGCCACGCGCACGATGTTACGATCACGCGTGAATCGCCGAATTACCCGAGCCAAATTTAGAAATGACACCTGCGGCCAGAATTGCCGCCACGATTGAGATACTTGCCGGTTTTCTTGAAGCGCCCGCACCGCTGGAGGGAGAACTCCGCAAATGGTTCAGGCGACATCGATTTGCCGGATCGACAGATCGTCGTGAAATTCGCGAACAGGTTTATCGCGTCGTGCGGCGGCTCGCCGAACTGAGATTTCTCGTTGGATCTGACGACAGCCGTATGTTGATGGCGGTGTATCTCGAAAGGTTCGAACGAGTCTGCCCACTGGAAGTCTTGGAGACGTTTGCGGCCAAACCGTATGGACCAGGACACCTTTCGGACGACGAACTGAAACGCCTGCAGTGCATTCGTGAAAACGAGCCGGCGCTGCCTCTGGCTGCCAGAGCGGGTTTTCCCAGCTGGCTCGAGCCCCATCTGCGGGACACCTTCGGTGATGAAACAGAAGAGGAAATGGCGGAGTTCCTGTACCGGGCTCCTGTTGGCATTCGCGTAAACACAATGAAGGCGAACAGGCGTGAAGCGATCGAACAGCTCCGATCTCAACAAATTGACGTAACGGGGTCTGAGATTTCTCCTGTTGGACTGCGTGCGAGACATTCAGCATCTCTCGAAACAACGGAACTGTTTCACAACGGCAAGATAGAGATTCAAGACGAGGGCTCTCAGATCGCCGCACTCCTCGTGGCTGCCAAACCCGGCCACATTTGCGTCGATTACTGCGCCGGAGCAGGGGGTAAGGCTCTCGCTCTGGCAGCATCCATGAAAGATCAAGGACAGTTGTTTTGCTTTGATGTTTCCAGAGAACGGATCCAACCCCTCGAGGAGAGAAAGAAACGGGCCGAAATCGAGTCCGTGCAGTACTTCACTCTTGGAACAGCGTCGGCAGAACGTGCCCTTGCAAGACTCGACGGTGCAGCTGATCGGGTTCTTGTCGACACACCATGCTCGGGCACGGGCACATGGCGACGTAGCCCGGATGCAATGTGGTTGCTGACCGAGAGTAAACTCAAGCGCTACACAGAATTGCAGGGTGAAGTGCTGCGGAAGGCTGCCCCACTCACCAGGGTGGGCGGACGTTTGATTTATGTTACCTGCTCCATCCTTTCAGAGGAGAACGACGAGCAGGTGATGCGATTCTTGAAATCCGATCAGGGTTTTCAAGTTATGGACTGGCGGCAAATCTGGAGAGATGAGCTTCCGGCATTCTCCGCGGAAAAGGTACGAGCGCTAAGATTTGGCGCTCTGATGACCCCCCGCCGAACGGATACGGACGGATTCTACGTGTCGATATTGGAGCGGGTTCGAGATCACTGAGCTGTTGATCGAGATGTTCAATAAAGTTGACCCGACATCCCACTTGAAGATATCGGGCCAACTCAGGCTTGGTCTACTGCGCTAACACGTGTGCCGGCGCACGTTTACGATCAACTGCTGACAACCGTAAAAAGCAGCATTGCAGCGGTAAGCGCAAAGCTTGTTTTCAGGTCCGGACTGGAGATCTTTTTCTCGCGCCAGGTAATGTCAGAAGCCGAGAAGATTTTCCTGTGTCTATTGAGCATTTTTTCGATCGTCTGGATGAGAGATGTCATTTGAGACGTCTAGTCGATCTCTGTGCCGTCTCTTCAAGTCTCAACCGCGGAATTGCGGTGCTGTCACTGCTACTTAGGTGGCGCTCATACCGACTGGTTTCAAGATCTCAGGCGCCGGTTTCAGGCCGCTCACTACAAGTTGAAGTGTTCCGGTTTCCGACTCCGTTCGGCCGCTCCAAGTTTGCATTCTGATTGGGGCCTGCGATCGCGATGTTCGGCCAGGCTTTGTTGTGAGTCAGGCTTGACGATCATGGGCAGTAGTGCTGTATGACCCTGCTTTGAGACATATGAACGGGAAGGAGATTCGGCCCGCATATGACCGATCGTATACTCATTGTCGACTTCGGAAGTCAGGTTACGCAGCTGATTGGTCGCCGTGTCAGAGAATCCGGAGTCTATTGCGAAATCCATCCATTCAACGCGGTCACAGAAGTGACGTTGGAACGGTTTGCGCCGAAGGGAATCATTCTTTCGGGCGGACCGGCATCAGTCACTGAAGACTCAGCACCAAGCGCACCGAACTTTCTGTTTGATGCTGGCCTTCCGGTATTGGGAATCTGTTACGGCAACCAGACCATGGTGTCGCAGTTGGGCGGGCGGGTGACCCTTTCCGATCATCGTGAATTCGGCCGTGCAATGGTTGACATTATCGGCGAGAGTGAACTGTTTGAAGGTGTGTGGGCTGCCGGCGAACGCCACCAGGTGTGGATGAGTCACGGCGACCGAATTGATGAGCCGCCGTCCGGTTTCCGCACAATCGCGTCCACGGAAAGTGCTCCCTACGCAGCCATTGCGAACGATGAACGCCGTCTCTTCGGGTTTTTGTTTCATCCTGAAGTTGTTCATACGCCTGACGGCGCCCGTCTGATCTCGAACTTTGTTCATAAGGTCTGCGGTTGTTCAGGGGATTGGACGATGGCGGCATTTCGTGAACGCGCAATCACTCAGATACGGGAACAGGTCGGCGAAGGGCGCGTCATCTGCGGCCTTTCCGGTGGCGTCGATTCATCGGTTGTAGCCGTGTTGCTGCATGAGGCTATCGGGGATCAGTTGCAATGTGTTCTCGTAGACACCGGGCTGTTGCGCGCCAATGAAGCGGTGAAAGTGGTTTCCCTGTTCCGGGATCATTACAACATTCCGCTGATCCATGCTGATGCCGCGGAATTGTTCCTGGGTAAGCTGAAAGGTGTCGAGGATCCCGAAGAGAAGCGCAAGATCATCGGCGCGACCTTCATCGATGTCTTCGAAACAGAAGCCGGGAAGGTGGGGGGGGCCGATTTTCTGGCTCAGGGCACACTCTATCCCGACGTGATCGAAAGTGTCTCTTTCACAGGTGGCCCAAGCGTGACGATCAAGTCACATCACAATGTCGGCGGTTTGCCAGAGCGAATGAACATGAGCCTGGTTGAGCCACTACGCGAATTGTTCAAGGACGAAGTGCGCGCACTTGGCCGGGAACTCGGATTGCCGGAAGCATTTGTCGGTCGGCATCCCTTTCCGGGGCCGGGCCTGGCGATCCGCGTGCCGGGAGAGATAACCGGCGAAAAACTCGAGATCCTCCGGAAGGCAGATGTCATCTACCTCGAGGAAATTCGAAACGCCGGCCTCTATGACGCGATATGGCAGGCGTTCGCTGTTCTGTTGCCAGTTCGCACAGTTGGGGTCATGGGTGATGGAAGAACCTATGAGTATGTGTGTGCGCTGCGTGCCGTCACGTCGACAGACGGCATGACTGCCGACTACTACCCGTTCGATCACGAGTTCCTGGGGCGTACGGCGACAAGGATCATAAACGAAGTAAGAGGCATAAACAGGGTCGTCTACGATATTACTTCAAAGCCCCCCGGGACGATTGAGTGGGAGTGAGGAGCGTTTGAAGCGCAAAGGTCCAGCGGACCTTTTCGAGCGACGAACGCCCTGAGAGTTGTGCTCGAAGGGCGGGATGGCGGATTTGGTTTTCCTGCGATTTGTCGAACGTCCCACAACGTATCGATATCATTGATTTTTCTATTTCCATCCGGCGTTCCCCACGTTCGGATATCGCGATGACGCGAGATTTATTGGCCATGCATTTGACGAACCCGTGCGCCTGCGATTTCGGCGACCCCCACGGGTAGCGTTCTCGACGGCGCTTCTCCTGACGGAATTTATCGAGAGTGAACGAAGGGACCAAAGTGATCTGAGCCTTGTGTTCGATCTGTAGCACACCGCTCATGGCAACTTTATGCAAAGAGCTGGTTCCAGCAACAGCGATGTGACCCCGTGCCAGGTCTGAACGCCCAAGTACATTTCCTCCCCGGACAATTGCGGCTTTGCCGAAACGGCTCATCAATTTCTTATATGAGGCGTTCAATGCAAACCGGTTGCAACAGAGCGGGCGGCGCAATCGAGGTCAACCAAGTTGCAAATTGTTCAACTTAATGCCTTCATTTCGAATTTGACGGCGCAAATTTCCCATACAAAATTGAATCATTGCAATTTTGAGTGTTCTTATGAAATTTGCTCGTTGTCCTCGCTGCTTCACCGCCCGCCTTCCGGCACTCTTGGAAAGACTTGGCCGTCTATCCGCCGGACTGAGGGGCGGAAATCGGGATCAAGCACGAAGATTGCACGGGCCTTATCTGCCGACGCCAACAAGCCCCGCAAACTCGGGTATTTGATGGCCAAGGCTGAAATTCAATCTGCGGAAAATGTCATGCCTCACGGGGCAACACAGTCAAGCCATGCGCGCCTGACCGCATCATTTGCGGCAAAGCCCAGGAGCGTTCACCACCGTTTCTTGGAAGACCGAACCGGTTCGGACAACGTTAACTGCATTTATAGACGAGTTGATTGTTGGCATGGTTACCACGGCAAAATTTCAAGACCGATCAGTGATTTCCGCAGTGATTGTACTATTTCCCGGCTTCGCGTTGTCGACGGTTGCGGGCTTTACAGATTTGTTTCCAATGTCTGTAAACCAGCCCGATCTTGGCGACGAAATCAGGATTGACTGGGAGATCGCATCCGCCAGTCACGAATTTGCCTCAGCCAATTCCGGACTGACTGTTCAGCCCACCATCGCATTGGATGATGTGCTCGATCCTGACTTTCTCGTTCTGTGCGGTGGACGTTCAACGGAGCTCGATCACATTCGACCGGAATTGTGGCGTCTTCTCCATGTCGAAAATCGCGCCTCGAAAGTCATCGTGGGACTGAGTGTCGATCCGTGCATATTTGTTGCGTCTGGTCTGTTGTCGGGCGACGCGATTGACCTCCCTGACCAAAATTCACACAAGCTCGCCGATGGTCTTCGGAAGGGGCTGCACGCGGCACAAAACCCGTTTTGGATGAACAGGAATGTATTCCTCTGTCCTGACGGGGCGCTTTCGCCCTCCGCAGCAGTGGATTTGATACTGCGTTGGAAAAATCTGGACCGCGCGATTTCATCGCAGCAACAAGCATCATCAGGAAAGATCTGCCCCCGTGTGCATTATCCAACGTGGCGTTATCAGGAAGAGTTCAAGCAGGCATCAAGCCTGACCAGAAATGCAATCCAGCTGATGGAAAGCAATGTCAGCGATCCGTTTTCCGTTTCCAAACTGGCCAAACAACTGGCGACGACCCGAGCCAGCCTGACTCGTCTGTTCAAACGTGAAATGGGCACCGCACCGGGCGATTTCTGGCTGTCGATGCGTTTGGAGATTGCGAGCCAGCTTCTCGCTGGAGGCAGTCAAACGGTAACCGAGGTTGCGCATGATCTCGGATTTGCCGATACGGCCCATTTCTGCAGAAAATTCAAAGAGAAATTTGCCCAGACCCCAGGGGCCTATCGCAAAGGTTCGTTTCCAACCATTTGACGAGTATCCGATCAGGGCGACTGGCCCTGTGTGCGATTCAGATTGGCCAAAGCCAAACAGTCTTCGGAATTCTTAGCGGCAATTTGCCGTTCATCGGACTGCGCGGTGCTTTACATGGCGTCCAAGTCTGTCTTCCCGACGACGGCGCGTGATGCCCGGGCTTCCATGTTCGGGGCGTTGTCAGGGAATCGCTCGGTCTGCTCCCGCAAGGCCTTCATCGATTTGGCCGCCGCCAGCCAATAAAAGGCGGCAAGTTGAACATATGACCTCCAAAAACAGCACAGATTTTCAATTAATTTTCTCCTAAGGCGCTTAGCTTTAGGGGGGGCAAGCTGTAATTCGTTATGGCTTTAGGAGGGAGATAGCGCATCACCGGGATGTTTCATGCATCCTGCGCAACGGTCGCGCGCGAATTTGAGACGCAAATGAGCTGCGTCTCGGCAAAGCGATTTTTGGTCGCGGATTCTGCCGTACCAAGGACTACCTCCCCAAAAACAGAAGTGCTGTTCAATGCACCAATTGAATCAGGCATGCCTGAAGGGGCGCTGCGGGTATGAAAGGTGGAGGGACTGTGCGATGAGCGACAACACGAAAGCGTTCTCAGTGACTGTGGCTGAGCGGTTCGGAATGTGTCTGACCGCGTCGAGCATTCACGAACGTTGCCATCAGCGTCAATGGGCGGCGCGCGAACGCCCAAGGATACCGCCCAACAGTTAGCCGGGATGATTTGGCCGTATGGCTGCCGGGAAGGCTGCGGGAATATTCACTGATTTGATGAGCGAAACGACCATGACTTCTACACCGACAAACGCCGCTAATCTCGACAGCACACAGTCCCACACCACCGACCTGACGGGCCGTCCAATTCTGATCGGCGGAACTTTTTCCTATTATGAGTCCGCCTCTCCCGGGAACGTCCTGGCCACTGTATCAACGAGCGACGATGTCGGTGTCACGGACTATTCTATTGTATCCGGTGATTTTGATGGATATTTCGCCATTGATGAGTCCGGGCATATTACCCTGACAGACGAGGCGATGGATTCCGAAGCGGCTCGTCACGGGACGGGTGACGACAGATTCTCATTGATTGTCGAGGTGGACAGCGGCGGAAACAAGGAGTTGAGGCAGATCAACTTGCAGCTGCTGCCATCCCCTCTGATAGCCATTAATCTCGGCAGCACAGAGTCCTACACCACCGGCTCTGGCTTGACCTTTGATGCAGATACGATTTCCACATTCACGCGAGATGACGGGGAGAGTCTGGTCCAGACAACAGACGACGACATCCACGGGACGGAAGAAGACACGCTTTATCAAACAGCGGTCAAAAATGACGGTCGCATTAAAAATGGTCATAATGATTTGACCTATCGGTTCGACGATTTGGAGGCTGATAAATATACTGTCTTTCTGGATTTTGCTTCCATTACCAAACACTTCCTAAGCAAAGACTTCAAAAACCCAGACGAAGTTTCTCAATCCATCGAGATTTTGATCGGGAGCAAGTCCGTCATGACCGGCCTCGATCTTCACAAGTTGCTGGGCCACGACGAGGCGCAGACTTTGGCCTTCGAGGTCGAATCGACCGACGGTAGCCTGGACATCACCATTCGTGATTATACACCCAAGGAACGTCCCTACGTAGTCAATATGTCCGCACTGCGGATCTATCAGGGTCATGACGTTGCGTTCGAGAACCTGACGGACCGTCCGGTCATAATCGGCGAAGCTTTTTCCTATTATGATTCCGACTCCCCTGGGGAAATCCTGGCCACTGTATCAGCGAGCGACGATGTCGGTATCGTTGACTATGACATCGAGTCCGGCGATGAGCCTGGATACTTCGCCATTGATAAATTCGGGCAGATTACGCTGACAAAAATGGCGATCGCTTCTGAAGCCGTGAATGTCGGGACAGGTGCCGACAGTTTCTCATTGGTTGTCAAGGCAACCGACGGCGAAGGAAATTTCGCGTTTAACCAGATCGATCTGCAACTGCTGCCAACCCCTGTGGTGACAAAGAGCTTTGCCTACGATGAGAATCACCCCGATGGCGTCTTGATCGATGGGCTTGGACTTGGTGACGGTGATTTCACAATCCTTCCCGGCAGTGACGAAAGCTATTTCGAAATCGATAGCGCCACGGGAGCGATTTCACTCGCAGATGTCGAAAGTGAAGCGAACGACTTCGAAACCGGAAAAAACGAGTTCAATCTGGTTGTTCGGGAAGTGGATTGGACGACAGGGGCAAGGCAGGTCCGCAAACATGAGGTGACTCTGACGGTAAACAACGTCAATGAGGCGCCGGTTTTTGGCACCATGTCAGACTTCAGCATTGCCGAGAATGCCAAGGCGGGTGATTTGGTCGACACCATTGTCGCCAGTGACGTGGATGCGGGTGACACGCTGACCTATTCCATCGTCGCAGGCAGCGGCGACATGGGACATTTCGATGTGAACCCGACCAATGGCGACATCACGCTGAGTGACGCCGGTGCGGCCGCGCTGGATTATGAGACCACACAGCGCTACGAATTTCAGGTGCAAGTGAAAGACCTGGGGGGCTTATCCGAGGTCGTTGACGTTACGATCAATGTGACCGACGTCAATGAGGCGCCGGTTGCAAGGGCCGATACGGGCAGTGCCAAGGAAGGCGACGCCACTAAAATCACGGGCAATGTCGTCGGCAATGACAGCGATGTCGACAATGGCGACACTCTCACCTTCGCCCTGGACGATCCGGAACCGGCCGGACTGACCTTCGACGAGTATGGAAACTACGTATTCGATCCGACCGATGAGGCCTATGACGACCTGTCGGAAGGCGAGACACGTGTGGTCGTGGTCCAATACACCGTGGCCGACAAGCACGGAGCCACCGCCTCCTCAACGCTGACCATCACCGTCACCGGAACCAACGACGGGCCGGTTGCGGCCGAGGTGTCGGTGTCCGGTTTCGAAGACTTGGGGATCACCGGCACGTTGTCCCATGGCGTGACGGATGTCGACATCAACGATACCCATCAATATTCCTTCGCCACATCCGGTACAATCGATGCGTCGGCCATCGGCCTGACGAATGCCACGATCAGCTATGATCTGGATAAGGGCGAGGTCACAACAGGTTCTGGTGTCGATACTCTCACTCTCGGTTCCCTCAATCTGGACGACCCAACCGATGGATCGTTCAGTTTCACACCGTCTTCCTATTTCGATTCACTGGCGGCTGGCGAAAGCGCCATCCTCGAGATCGGCTACACGGCCACGGACAACTCCGGAGCCACCGCCTCCTCAACGCTGACCATCACGGTCACCGGCACCAACGACGGGCCGGTTGCGGCCGAGGTGACGGTGTCCGGTTCCGAAGATTCGGGGATCACCGGCACGTTGTCCCATGGCGTGACGGATGTCGACATCAACGATACCCATCAATATTCCTTCGCCACATCCGGTACAATCGATGCGTCGGACATCGGCCTGACGAATGCCACGATCAGCTATGATCCGGATAAGGACGAGGTCACAACAGTTCTTGGTGGCGATACTCTCGGTTTCCTCAAACTGGACGACACAACCAATGGATCGTTCAGTTTCACACCGTCTTCCTATTTCGATTCACTGGCGGCTGGCGAAAGCGCCATCCTCAAGATCGGCTACACGGCCACGGACAACTCCGGAGCCACCGCCTCCTCAACGCTGACCATCACGGTCACCGGCACCAACGACGGGCCGGTTGCGGCCGAGGTGTCGGTGTCCGGTTTCGAAGACTTGGGGATCACCGGCACGTTGTCCCATGGCGTGACGGATGTCGACATCAACGATACCCATCAATATTCCTTCGCCACATCCGGTACAATCGATGCGTCGGCCATCGGCCTGACGAATGCCACGATCAGCTATGATCTGGATAAGGGCGAGGTCACAACAGGTTCTGGTGTCGATACTCTCACTCTCGGTTCCCTCAATCTGGACGACACAACCAATGGATCGTTCAGTTTCACACCGTCTTCCTATTTCGATTCACTGGCGGCTGGCGAAAGCGCCATCCTCAAGATCGGCTACACGGCCACGGACAACTCCGGAGCCACCGCAAAGTCCACGCTCTCGATCACCGTCACCGGAACCAACGACGGGCCGGTTGCGGCCGAGGTGACGGTGTCCGGTTTCGAAGACTTGGGGATCAC
>CBDHYJ010000074.1:0-87439 GCA_965275905.1 Hyphomicrobiales bacterium
GCAACGTGGGACGCCATGGCCCAGCCATCGTCATCGTTGAAATGCCCGAGTGCGTCGGCAAGGATGCGAAAAGGTCTTCCCTCTCTGATGCCATCCGCCAACGGCCATTCTCCATTCGCGGTCGCGGCCGGATCGCCGTCCCTTAGGCGCCGACCGCAGACGCAACAGCGGTGATTGTGCTGTCGATTTCTTCAGCAGTGTTGTATTGCGCCATCCCGATTCGCACCACGCCGCCGCTTTCCTCGAGTCCTAAGCGCCGCACAGCCTCAAGTGCGTAATTGTGCCCATCCCAGACGAAAATGTTCTTGCCGGCGAGCGCCTCCGCAATCGTTCTGGGATGATGTCCTTCCACGGTGAACGACACGGTCGGAACCCGGTGATCGATGCGGTTCAGGTTCGACACGCCCGAATGCGTAATCCCGGCAGGTCGGTCAGCCCCGTTACGAGCCGAGCGGTCAGGCTGTTCTCATAGTCCTTCATTGCCGCAAACCCGGCGGTCAGTTTCTGGCGGCGCGTCAGCTCGCCGCCGGATTCCGCGTCGGCGTCTCCCATCGCCTCGCCGATCCAGGCCATATGGTCGACCGCCGCAGTGGTGCCGGCCATGCCCTCATGGCTCAGCGTACCGGTCTCGAATTTGTCCGGCGCATGATCGTAGGCCGGCCGCACCTTGTAGGCGAACAGCTCATTCAGCAGGTCTTCGCGTCCCCAGAGAATTCCCTGATGCGGTCCGTAGAATTTGTATGCCGAGCACACCAGGAAGTCCGCGCCAAGATCCTGGACGTCGATGAGACCGTGGGGAGCGAATTGAACCGCATCGACGTATACGAGCGCGCCGGCCGCCTTCGCCAATGCGGCGATCTTCTTCACGTCGTTTATCGTACCCGTAAGGTTGCTTGCGTAACCAATCGCAACGACCTTCGTCCGCTCCGAGAGCAGTCCTTCGAGTTCGTCGACCTCGAACTCGTAACTGTCCGCATCGAAGTCGAACCACCTGATGATTGCCACCGCTGTCCTCCGCCAACAGCAGCCAGGGGGCCACGTTGGCATCGTGGTCCATTCGCGTAACGACGATCTCGTCGCCCTCGGTCAAAACTCTGCCCAGTGATCGTGACACATGCATGGTCAGCGTCGTCATGTTCTGACCGAAGATGATTTCGTTCGGACTTGCAGCCCCGAGAAAATCGGCCATCGCCAGATGGCCTGTTCAACAATCGCACCTGCAGCGATCGTCGTCGGGAAATGTCCGCCCAAGTTCGCGTTGGCCGACACAAGCGTATCGACCGTTGCGTCGATAACGCTTTGGGGAACCTGCGTTCCCGCGGGATTGTCGAGATAGACGCGCGAACGATCCTGATCCCTGATCGCGAGCGCGGGAAAGCGGGCTCGCACCGCATCAACGTCAAAGGGCATGACAAGTTTCCGGAGATAGACAAGCAGGAAAGCGGCTGCACTGTGCGGCAACGGCCGCGGTTCCTGCAAGTCCTTACCGCATTTCCCGGGCCTGGTCTAAATCAGTTTCAACTCTCGACGGCAATCACGCGGGCAGGCGCCCCGTCCGAATGCGGAAGCTTCATCGGAAGGCCGAAGAATTCGACCCGCTCCTTTTTGATTTCACCCGCATTGCAGAGATACTCGAACAGCAGGATCCCGTGGTCGAGCAGTTCGACATGCGTCGTGTTTTTCTTCGCGTTCCGGAACCCGCTCCCCGGTTGCCAGGTACCTGATACAGTAGTCCTGCGGGAAGTCGAACGCGACGGCCCTTCACCCCCCGTTCTCTGAGCCAGACCGACGCCTCCGGGGTCATGAAAGGCGCTTCGGTCCAGAACTCGACCGTGTCGATCGAGTGAGATTCGTCCCATTTTGCGCGCATCAGCACGATATCATCCTTCCCGAATACCTGGGCTCCGGCGGCTCCTGATGACGTCCTTCCGTGACGGCGCCCTCCCGGTCCTACCGCACTGACATCCACGACGGCGCATGTTTCCCACGACCATGTCGAGAGATATGTCGTCGGTCGTGAACCCTTCGGGATTAAAATGACGCGGCGAGTCCATGTGGGTAAAGCCGTGCACACCCATGCCGAACCAGGTCCACCTGAAAGTTGCTGTCCTTCTCCGTGTTCCACCCGCAACGTGGCGGTCCACAGGCCAGCGAAAATGGCCTTCCCGGATCGGCGTGGATAGATCGATAAGGCGGCTCATGTACTTCCCTGCCCGGATGTGCCGACTGACAAATGTCTGGTTCCTGAAAGGACTATAGCGCCAAAATGCCGGCATGTTCGTCCATCCTCCCCTTAAGCACTCAATGGAGCCTGGCTTTGACCTTCAAGGACCGGATCGGAGTTGACGTCGGACGCAGCCTGTCCGTCGAAGATGCAATCGTTTGGGCAGACTGAAGAAAGGCGTGTCGTACATCGACTGTCAGATTGACCTGGAGCCCAATGCACTGGAGACGTTTGACGATGCCCGGTGCGGCAACATCCGCGATCTCGCAGCCGGGCAAACGATGGCGTAAAGGTCGGGCTCCACACATTGAGCGCTGTCAACATTGCCGAAGTTTCGCCCTTCGTGCGCGATGCCGTTGACGACTATCTCAGCGCTTATGTCGAGGCCGCTTCACGCATCGGCGCCGGATGGATCGTGGTTCATGCGGGGTATCACTTTCACAGCCGATCGTGAACGTTGAGGATGATGCGCCGGACTGGAACGACTGAAACGCGCGACCGCGAAAGCTGAGAGCCAGCGGCGTCACGTCTGCTTGCTTGAAAACATGAACTGGGAACCGGACCTCGCAGAGGTTCATTATCTCGGTCATACCGTTGACGAGTGTCACTACTATTTCGACCGGATCTCCTCGCCTCAACCTGGGCTGGGCCTACACCATCAACCATGCGACCCTCGTGCCCGAAGGGCGTCGCGGGCTTCCTCGACGCCATGCCGTCGGACCGGCTGGGCGAAGTCAGGCTGGCCGACAACAACGGAGAGTACGAGATCCATCTGTTTCCCGGTGAGGGCATCATCGACTTTGCCGATGCCTTTCGCGCGCATCGAGGCGAGTGGCTATAGTGGCCACTACATGAATGCCTTCGGCTCGCTCGACGACATGCTCCGCGGCCGCGATGTTCTCGGCAGATTTCTATCGCTCGCCGGACAACTGATACAGGCAATCCGGCGGCATACCGGAATCATTGGCATTCAGATCTGCTCTTGTCGCAGTATCCCGAAGTCTTGGTCCACAGTCCCCCCACCTCGAAACAACGCACGCCAATCAGCACATGTCCGATATCTGGTCTGCCGAAGTCTACAAGGTTCTCCGCGCCAAAAGAGATCAACACCGTCGCCCACAGTTCCGGATGGCGGCCTAACGACCCTGCTTCAATTGTGCGAAAGCGATCTTGATACAAGTGTGGTCACGCTAAGCACGGAGGAGGAAGGCATAGGCATTCTGTTCGGGCTTTGGCTCGGCGGGCAACGCGGCGTCCTCATGATGCAAAGCAGCGGAACGGGCAACTGCATCAATGCGCTGTCCCTGCCCGCCTCCACACGCACGCCCTGCCTGATGCTGGTGACCATGCGAGGACAATGGGGCGAGTTCAATCCATGGCAGGTTTCCCGATGGGAATGGCGGTGGCACCCGCCTTCGAGGCCATGGGCGTCAAATGCTATCCCATGCAATCAGGAGGAGGATGGTCGCGCCGGCGTCTTTTCGGCCGCTGCCGACATGGTCTTCAGCGGAGGATTTTCGGCAGCCGTGCTGATCCATCAGAGCATCATCGGAACGAAGAGGTTCGACAAATGAGCGCCGGAAAAGCGATCTGCGTCGACAACGAAGGACGCATGCTGCGGCGCCCTCTGGTTGCGGACATGATGAGCCGAAGGGGCGACGCGCTCGTCGTCACCGGACTTGGCAGCCCGACCTACGATGTCTCGGCAGCAGGTGAACACCCGGGAACGTTCTATTTCTGGGGCGGCATGGGCCTCACTGCCGCCGCGGGACTAGGCCTCGCCATGGCGCGGCCCGACCGGCGCGTCGTTGTCGTGACCGGCGATGGCGACATGATGATGGGCATCGGCAGCCTCGCCACCATCGCAGGAGTAGCGCCGTCCAACATCGCCATCCTTGTTCTCGACAATCAAAGTTTCGGGGAGACCGGCAAACAGACCGGATTGACCGCGGGACGGTGCGACATTGCGGCGGTGGCTGAAGGCATGGGCTTCCGCAACGCCATGACCGTAGCGACGCCGGATGGCTACGACGGCCTGGCCGAACTGCTGTTCGAAAAGGACGGTCCAAACATGGGCGTGGCCAGAGTCGCGCTGAGTGACGATCCCAAGTCCATCCCGGAACTGGACGGCGCCTATCTTGCCCAGCGATTTCGGGCAGATCTCGGGCTACCACCGTTCTGAACATCGCCCTTCGCCGGCACGAACCGAATCGGAGCGCAGCGGCGACATGCGCAATTTGTTAACTCTTCGTAAGCCATAAAGAAATCTGGTTTTGTTTATGGGCTTCGGCCTACTGCGCCGATGGCAATACGAAGATGACGTCCAGGGGACTCGGGCTAATCCTGTTCCTGATCGTGGCTTTCGCCGCGCCCAATGCCGCTGCCTATGATCTCGAACCTCCGACCATGCAACGGCCCGAGCAGATTCTCGGCAAGCGGGCCAAGGGTCCGAACTACGTGGTCGAGGGTCCGGTCATGGGGGATGGATTTCTGCACAATTTCAAGCTGCGGACGGAATATGGGCTTGAACATGTCCGAGGGCGCCGGCAACTCGAAAACCGTCTGAAGGAACTCGCTGCGCTTCATGTTCTGAACGGCAGAAGCACAGTCGGATCGTTCGGCAACGGGTTTGCCAATGCCGTGATTTCTCCATTCCGCTTCGCCGGGCGGCTCATTACATCTCCGGCCCAGACAGTGGGAGACACGTTCTCCGGCGTCGGTGAATTCTTCGATCGCATCAATTCCGGGATCAACAATTCCAAGCACGACCGCGATGGAATGCTCGCGAGTGCACTGGGCGTATCAAAAGGCCGACGCGAGCTCGGATATTCCCTGGGCGTCGACCCGTACACTGACTTCAAACCCCTTGCCAAACGCATGTCGGATCTAGCCAGCGCCAGCGCGGTTGGGGAGTTTGCCGTTGCCGGCGCCCTGATCTTCGTACCCGGCGCGGCTGGCGTGGCCGCCTCCGGTGTCACAACCGCGAGCAATGTCAGCACGCTTGTTCGCGACAAGACCGCGGCCCAACTTCGGGACATGAACCGCGAGAAACTGCGCAAGGCTGGTGTCGACAAGAAGGTCGCGGAGCGCTTCCTGAACAACTTTCTCTATTCGCCAAGCGACCACACAGCTGTGGTCGCGAACATATCGCGGCTCGCTCACGTTCGGGGTCTGGACAACTATGTTGCGCGCCTGGCTTCGGCGCCAAATCGCGATATTGCGGTGTTCCAGCGCCAGCGTGCGGAACATCTCGCAATCTATGACTCCAAAGTCGACCGACTGTCGGAGTTCGTCATCGTGAAGGGGTTTCCCTTCAACCGGACGGCATCCGGGAAGATAATCGGCGTGTTTCCACTCGATGAATTTGCATGGACAGATCCAAGCGCAAACCTCATCCAGGCGGTCACCGAAGAACTGCGCAGGCGCGGCGATTTCCGGGACGCGGAATTTCGCATCACCGGCGCCATTACGCCTCTTGCCCGCCTTAAGCTCGAAACCTACGGGTGGAAGCCTGTCGGCGCCGTCAGATACTGAATTTCAGACTGAAAAAACCGTTTTGCGGCGATCATTCCGGCACACGCAGAATCGCCCATAACCCCATAAAAACCGACGAAAAACCACAGCATTCCGCGAATTACATTCGACACGTGCTCTGTGTCAGGTATTCTGAATCCGGTCAACAATCCCTATATAGGTAAGACGGGTTTACCAAAAGGAAGGGCTCTGGAATGGTTGAAACGAAGACGTTTGATCAGGAAATCGAAAAGACCAAAGGCCTGATCAAGGAGATGCAGAGCCAGATCAATCAGAGTGAACAGGTCCTCGAAAAGGTTGCAGACAGCGACACAATTGGTGACGTCGACTTCGATATCGAAAATGCGCGTATCGAAGACGTTCTGGCGCAACAGAAACTTATGGAAGCCAATATCGCAGACCTGATCATCGGCCTGGAAGACGTGACGAATTCCTTCGGCTCCCAGTTCCAGAACATGCAGGACTTCACGCTGTCCGAGAAGCTCATCGGGATATTCTCGCAGACAAAGGCAAAGGCGATGCGGAACGACCGCGTGCGCCAAACATCGCTGGCAGGCAATCTCCAGGACCTGTTGTCGAAGTCCAATATTATCGTCGGCATACTTGACGAGCAGAAGGCCGTTTTGGGTGAGCGGTACTCCAGTTCCGAGACGAGCCTGAAAAAGGTCATCGAGCGACGCGAGATCGTCATCAACGAGCTTAAGGAAACCCAGCGCAGGATCGAAGAACTCAATCCGCTTCTGCTGGACATTGAAAACAAGATCGCCGCCTCGACCGACCAGGGCGAACGCACCAAACTCGAGGGCGAGCGCTCGGCGATGGCCACGGAGTACAACGAGAAACAGGCCAAAGAACAGGAGTTGCTCGCGGCATCGCAGACGCTTGAGCGCTACTCCTCCATGTTCCAGACCTTCGTTGACAGCCTGAACAACCAGATCGCGGCGCAGAATACACTGATCAACAAACTCTCGATCGACACCGAACAGCGCATCGTGCTGTACAAGTCGCTCGAAGACTCCCTGAAGACCGCCGCGCAGCAGGAAGTCGCACACCAGATCAACACGCTCGGGTCGAAGGTGGACACAGCTGCCGAAGAGACCATGGCGGGTATCGGCGCAGCTGCGCAATCGCACATAGCCGATCTGCTGGAACTGCACGAAAAGAACATGCTGAGCACCCAGGAGATACAACGTCGCAAGAAGCTCGCCGACGAAGCCTTCGCGCGACGGTTCTCCGAAGTGCTCGAGAAACACGAGAAAGCGGCCTACGTAGCCCAGTGATTGCGCAATCCACGCATTGCGCGCACCCATGAACGAAAAGACCGACTGGATCTCCCGGTATTTTACCGCCACCGGGGCTGCATTCCGCGCGCTCGACCGGATCTTTCCGGCCGACAACCCGTGGGCGAAACGTCACAATCTCATTCACGGGATCGTCAACGAGCACGTCTACAGATTGCGCGAGTCTTTCAAGACCTGGGAGCTCTACTGCCGCTACTCGGCCAACTTTCGGATCGACACAAAGGAGTCCGGCTTGCCGGCGTTTCTTCACGCCATGCAGCTTGCGACCGCGGCAAAGGATGCCGAGACAAAACTGGACCAGATGGCCACGGCGGAGACGATCCGTAACCAGATGCTCGACGAAATGCTGAAACACAAGCGATTCCCGACCGCGCTCCAGAAGGAAATGGCGGAACGCCTGTTTTTCGAGTCGTCGCGCGACCGTAACCTGTTCCGCGATCACAATGCGCCTGTCACCGTGCGCTGGTCCTACAACAAGAAGAGCGAGCGTCCGTTCTATGTTGTCCACTGGTCCACGTATGACGGGACCGCCAACCTGCCGATGATCTACATTGCCGTCATCGAGGACTCCTCGCCGACGAGCTGGTTTACCGCCGGAAAATTCCAGAACACGGGTTCCAGCGAAAGCAAGAGGGAGAGAATTCCAGGCCTTCCGAACAAGGATCTGAGCGAGGCGTTCGAGAGCTTCGTCGCAAACCACTCCGCGTACAGTCTGAACCTGACGTCGATCGCCTCGGCGCTCGACAAGGACTTCGCGAAGCTGCATCCGAAACAGCTTCGCCGCATCATTCTCGGCCCCTTCTATGCCGGCGGCATTACAAAGCACAATGAGCAGGTGCAGTCGGTTCTCGACGGGGTCAAGGGCGACGAAAACGGCTGGTTGCTGACCTGGACCGCGCAGGAACTCTATTCAAAGCAGGAGACGCCCGCAAAGTGGGGTTTGCTTGGCGGGTCACAGGCAGAGGAAATCTATTACGTCAACACGGATGATCTCGAGTGCGCTCAGCAGGGCGTCAGTGCCTTCGAACGGCACGCGCTTATTCCGCATGAAGCCTATCAGGCCGTGTTCGCGATCGAAAAGGCTGACGAGGTATTCGAGGGATATCAGCGTCACATCGTAAACCGGGAAGAAATCCTCAGACACGTGTGAGGTGGCCATGGATATTGGACTGACGACACTGCAGGAAGACGACATCGCCAAGCACACTCCGCTTGTCCAGTCGATGCTTCAGCGTACAAACGTCATTGTGCCGGACGATGACGGCCGATCAGCAGTTGAGCTGGCCGGCACTCGGCGCCGGTTCGTTCGCACGGTCTCGACCGGCGCGAGCCAGCGAACAGCCGAGGTGCGGATGATGGATCGGATTTCCTCCATTACGCCCGACGATTCCATGATGTCGATCGCGCAGCACGGCCTTGCCTATCGTCTTCGCCGGGGCCTCGCCGTCGGCATGGCGGTGGCGGACATCTTTGCCAGCCAGACTGATCTCGAGGCCATGACTGACGAGAACAGGTCATCACCACTGACCGGTGACCGGGCCACGCAGTACCACAAGTTGCTGGGGGCGGCTGCGTTTGTCGCGCTGTTCACCGCGGGCAGCTACCTGCTCCAGAACATTGAGGTCGCAGCGGAACCGACAGCGGATATCGACGATCCGGAGTTTGCATTCGAGACGACCCAGGACTGCTACAAGGCGTTTCTCTACGGTCTCGACAAGACTCTCGATGGAGCGCCCGATGACGAGCAGATGCTCGCGCGCGCCAAGGCGTTCGTTCGCGCCAGCCTCGAAGGACTGCTCACACGCCGCGCGCGCTTCGACCAACTGGCCGTCTTCGAACAGACGCATATCAGGCTCGACAGCGACGACTTCTCTCTGAACGGCTTTGACATCGAGGAGCGCGGCAGGCGCAAGCCTCTCGTGATGACGTTCAAGAAGCCGAACGAGCTTATCGGCAACCACATCGCCAAATATCAGGCGATCAAGGCCGCAAAAATGCTCATGGCCTACGACTTTGACCGTCAACTGAACCCGTTCGTGGAACTGGGCGGTTTTCTCTTTACGTTTATCGGCGACGGGTATCCCGGCACCGGCAAGACGACCCTGATCCAGATGGTGGCCGGCCTCATCAACGACTACTGCCAGATGGCGGGCTACACATTCCACTACGAGAACTTCGGTGTCGATCAGATCAGCTCCTACCAGGGCAAGTCAGGTCAGAACTGCAAGCAGTTCATTTCGAACGTCATGGATCCCCGGGTGATCGGCTTCGGCACAATCGACGATATCGACCAGGTCGCCGCGAAACGCAGCGATGACCGCGCGTCCGCCGGCCAGCAGGAGGTCACGGGCGTGCTTATGGAGAGTTTCTCAGGCGCCAATACGGTGATCCGCGGAAACTGCTGCTTCGGGATGTTCTCCAACTATCCCGAAAACGTCGATGACGCCCTGCGCCAGCGCGCTGGCGCGCGATGGCAGGTGGACGGACCGCAGACCGAGGAGGATTACATCGACATCTTCGCATTGTTGGCCGGCAAGAATCACAGCATTCCCCTGGGCGACCACGAGCTTTACGCGACGCAGCAGATCCAGAAGGCCGTCAGTACCGCTTATGAAGAGTACAACGAGCCTCAGGAGGACGGCCTGAAGAAGGTATTCGATCGCTTCGTGGGTCAGGACGGAAAACCCGATACCCTCGAAGAAATCGGCCGCTATCTGCACGCCATCAAGGAAGCGGAACCGCGGTTTACCGGCCGCGCCATCAAGAACATCACCGACGCCGCGAAGATGCGGGCCATGGACATCGAATTGCCCGACGAATGGTTCGAGGACCCGGCAACATTCATCCAGCAGGACTATGACACCAAGCTTTCCATGGTGTCCGAACTGCGCGGCCCCATCACGCTCGACATGATCATCCAGGAGATCAACCGCTACGCGGATTCCGAATTCCGCTATACCGACAAGTCCGATGCCGTGGCGGTTGAGAATATCGTCCGCGATCAGCGCGTTAGGGAGCGTGCCGCGTCAGAAATCACGTCGTTGAAGGACAAGGGGCAATGGAACGTCTGATTGACAACAATCTGTTCCATGGCGGTCTTTACGACGTCACGCAGCCGCATCTGGTGGAACGCTACAACCGTGCACTTGCGGCGCTGGGCATTCCGCAAACGTCTCTGTCCTCATTCTCGATTGACGCTACGGGATACTCGCCCGAAATCGCCGAGGAACTTGGTGACGAGCACTACCTGGATCCCAATCAGGTCAATCGCCGCTTCATCATCCTTTCCCCGGCCCAGGCGAACCTGCCGGTCGTCCATGCCAGTTTTTCGTCGACCACCGATGTGATGCACGAATTCTTCCAGGCCAACGCCCGGCAGCTTCAGGCGATAACCCTTAAAGACGTCCTGTTCGGTGAAATCGATGACGATGTCTTCCGGGTCGACAATCTGCAGGACGTGATTTCGGTAAAACGCGCCGAGTTCCAGATTAGGACCGGCGACGGGATGATCAGCAAGGCCGGACACCTGGTCAGCCTTATCGACCGGTTCGAGACCGAGCCCGACAGCTGGCGGGACAATGACCTCCTGACAGACCTGATCGACCACGCAAAGACCTGCGGCGATGTGCGCAAGACGGACTTCGTCCCCCGGCACGTGCGATTCACGCATGACTCATTCTGGACGCGCCATTTCAATGGCCTCTATGTGTTTCACGAAGACGGCGGGGCAATCGTCGTTGGCCGGGACGGAAAGACGGGCGACATCGAGGATGCGGGACCGCTGAAACGCTACATCTCTCTCAGTTCTCCGCGCACGGTCTATAAGTTCCTCTGGGACTCGGGCCGGATCGAGGCGCTCAATCGGACCTGGCTCGCGCGTTCCGGCCTCATTGACCGTCGCCTGGAGCAATATGTCCGTCGCGCGATAACGCTGACCGACCCCGATCAGGAGCTGGTTTATCTGGACCCGCTCTGGGTCAAGAACTGGATTCACAAGAATCTGGATGACCTGTCGGACGACGGAATATTTCCGTTTCTCACCAAGCTGCAGAGGTTCACGGCGAACGGCCGGGAGAGCGATCTCGGCAACACACCGGCGGATCTGAGATTCCTTGCGATCAGGGCGAAACCGGGCCATCCCCAACGTGTCTTGATCAACCGGCTGATTTCGGAATATGTCCCGTTCGACAACATCGTCCGATTCATGGTGAACAAGGAAGCGTTCTACGAGGACTATCGGACATTCAACGACAATTACCGTGACTATGTCGTGCATTCGATCATGTCCACCTACGTGCCGGACAAGAGCGCCTTCTGGGAGCTCCACTTTGATCAGGAGTAAGACTATTGCTTGATCCATTGTTTGAATGGCTTGGAGGCCTTTCCCGAACCATCGTGGCGTGGCTGGCCCGGCTCTGGAGTCTCATAACCTACCCGTTTCGGGCGACGGTCGCCTTCTACAGGAAGTCCGGCTGGATTGTACGCGGCGTCCTGATGGTCCTGATCATTCCATTCGTGTTCGGGTATGCGCATTTCATATGGAATGCGCTCTGGATCCGCGGTTACGACATCGACTATCCCAAGCAGTACAACTTTGCCCAACGCATGCATGCCGCCGGAGAACAGGTCTCCGCGGAGGGCGGCAATTCAACAACAAAGACGTGCGGCAAGTCCGCCATCGTCGAAGTCACCGCCGACCTGATCGATTTCAACGTCAACCGCAACCTCTGGATGTCCAGCAATCCGCTCTACAAGGCCGGCTTCTTCTGGACAATGTCCTGGAGCCAGACGTGGTTCCTGGACAACAAGGCCGCATTCCAGCGCGGCGTGCACCAGGCCGCCTCACGGACGGCAATAGAACTCGCAGATGCGCTCGGCCGGGTGCGCGGCACCTCAAAGATCGACCAGGACCTGAGGGTGGCGAAGGGCAACATCCAGTTCGACCAGTACACCTGGTACTTCAACCCGTTTGACCGCCAGCCATTCGGTCCGACGACGGCGTCTCCGACCTACTATCGAAGCGCAATTAGCGACCTTCAGAAGTACAACGCCCGGCTTCAGAACTGTGATGCCACGTTCGATGCCCGCGCCGACAATCTGCTGCAGTTCCTCGACCGGATCGCGAAAGACATCGGTTCGCAGTCGGCGGTGATCAAGGAGCGTGCCGAACAGTACAACTCCGGCTGGTTCGACACCCGCGCCGACGACATTTTCATGGTCGCCAAGGGGCAGCTATACGCCTACTACGGCATCGTCAAAGCCACCCGCGCCGATTTCAGAGAGGTCATCAAGACCCGTGAACTCAGCGACATCTGGGATCGCATGGAGGAACACCTGCGCAGTGCAATAGCGCTGGACCCGTTCATCATCTCCAACGGAACAGAAGACGGCTGGGCCATGCCAACGCATCTCACAACCATCGGCTTTTACATTCTGCGCGCGCGATCGAACCTCGTCGAGATCCGCTCGGTCCTGGACCGATAGCGCAGCGGCCGTATTCCAAGCACTCCATGTAAACAGACAGGATCCGGGGCAATGCTGAACACCACGCGCGCCTACAATGGCATGGTCGTGGCACCGCACCATCTCGCGGCTCAGGCAGGCGTACGGGTCCTGCGCAATGGCGGCAACGCGATCGAGGCGATGGTGGCCGCTGCGAGCACGATTGCTGTCGTCTATCCGCATATGAACGGTCTGGGCGGCGACAATTTCTGGCTGATTCAGTCGCCGGGTCAGGATCCCGTCGGCATCGACGCGTGCGGAGCTGCGGCCGGTCAGGCCGACATCGCCTTTTACAAATCCCGCGGCAAGACGGAGATACCAGGCCGAGGGCCGCTCTCTGCCCTCACCGTTGCCGGCGCGGTGTCGGGCTGGCAGAAGGCGTTATCGATCAGCGCAAATGAATGGGGCGGACGCCTCACTCCCGCGCATCTCCTGGAAGATGCCATCCATCTGGCCCAAAACGGAGTGCCGGTCACCAAGACGCTCGCCGCCAACACGGAAGACAAACTTGCCGAGCTGAAAGACCAACCTGGATTCTCCTCCAGTTTTCTGGAGAACGGAAAGCCACGCAGAGAAGGAGCCCGACACCGGCAACCCGCTCTGGCGGAAACACTGTCCGCTCTGGCCGAGACCGGGCTGGACACCTTCTACAGGGGACGCGTCGCCCGATCCATCGCTGCAGACCTGGAGCGCGTCGGCAGTCCGATCAGACGCTCGGACCTCGAGCATCACGACGCGCTTGTCGTTGATCCCCTCTCCCTCGACGTCGCCGGTCACCGCGTTTTCAATATGCCGCCGCCGACGCAAGGCCTGGCGTCGCTCATGATGCTCGGAGTGTTCGCAAGGCTGGGCGTTGAGCAGGCCGAAGGGTTCGACTACATTCACAGCCTCGTGGAGGCGACGAAACAGTCCTTCAAGGTGCGTGACCGCTACCTTACGGATCCCGCATACATGATCGTGGATCCCGCTTCGTTTCTTGTTCCCGATCATCTGGAGAAGCTCGCTGACGCCGTCGACCCTACGACCGCCCTCCCGTGGCCGGAGGCAGAGCCCGGTGGCGACACGGTCTGGCTCGGAGCGATCGACTCACAAGGCCGCGCGGTAAGCTTCATTCAGAGCATCTATTGGGAATTCGGGTCCGGCGTTGTGCTGCCCGAGACCGGCATCACCTGGCAAAATCGGGGAACAAGCTTCCGTCTCGACCCTGAGCATCACAATCACCTTGTGCCTCATCGGCGCCCCGCGCATACAATCCAGCCCGCGCTGGCGCAGTTGTCGGACGGGCGAACCATGGTCTACGGAACCATGGGCGGCGAAGGACAGCCGCAGACACAGGCCATGATCTTCAGCCGCTACGCCATGTTCGGACAAGATATCCAGAGTGCGATCAACGCGCCGCGCTGGTTACTGGGGCGCACCTGGGGTGCAGAGAAGACCAATCTCCGCATCGAAAACCGATTTCCCGGAGAGACACTCGACTGGCTCCGCACGGCAGGACATGACGTCGAGGTGACCGGACCTTATGAAGAGATCATGGGCCATGCGGGGGCTATTGTTCATCACCCCGACGGCTTGATTGAAGGCGCGGCCGATCCGAGAAGCGATGGTGCGGCTGCGGCCATCTAGGTTTTTATCAGGCTTCGATCGGAGTGAACCGTTTCTGGCGAACGCCTTCAATGACGACATCCTCGAAAAACATGTCCTTGGGCCTGGCCCAGATCTTCGCCTCGTCGCTCAAGTCCTGATAGATCACGAGCGGCTCATGGGTCTCGGAGTGTCGCGCCTCCGCGATGATCCGGTAGGTGTTTCCCTTGTAGTGACGGTAAGCGGTCCCGATCATCCCCTGTCCTCATGGCTCCATGTAATTCCGATATTCCGGAATTCTGCACAACCGAACGGCTTCGCCAAGACCTGTCACAGGTCTTCGGCGCAATCAGGCATGAAAACAAGGCCCTGCCAGATCAGGCTGCGGCAACGGCCTTGAGAAAGTCGTCAATCTCGCTACGCAGCCGCTGGGCCTGTGCAGAAACGTCAGTCGACGTCACACGAACCTGGTTTGCCGCTTGCAGCGTCTCGCCCACGGCGGCACTCACCACCGACATGTTCGAAGCGGCATCACCCGTACTGTCTGCCGCCTTCTGGACATTGCCACTGATTTCCTGAGTGGCAGCGCCTTGCTCCTCGACCGCGGCGGCGATTGCGTTTGTGTATTCGCTCACCTCTCTCATCGTGCTGCTGATTGCGGCAATGGCATCGACAGCATCTGTAGTCGACGCCTGGATATCGGAGATCTGCTGGGCTATCTCGGTCGTCGCTTCCGCAGTCTGGCTGGCGAGTGTCTTGACTTCCGAGGCCACAACGGCAAACCCCTTGCCCATCTCGCCCGCGCGAGCAGACTCGATCGTTGCATTCAGTGCCAACAGGTTGGTCTGTTCAGCGATGTCCTCGATCATCGAAACCACGTCACCGATCTTGCCGACCGCCGACGCAAGCGATCCCACCTTCTCGTTCGTTTCATCGGTGACATCCGACGCCTTCGCTACGACACTTGTCGTCTGCGTAACCTGATGTCCAATCTCCTGGATCGAAGCTGTGAGTTCCTCCGCAGCGGCTGCAACGTTCTGTACATTGGCCGAAGCATTTGCGGATGCCTCAGAAGCGCCGTTCGTCTTCTTCGACGTATTGTCGGCAGCCCCGGTAAGAGTGTTCGCACAGTCCTCCATCTGATCGGTATTGGCCGATACCGCGCCCAATACTTCCGAAACAGCACCTTCGAAATTCGTGATCAGTTCCTCGACCCGGCTCTGGCGTTCCGCATTGGCGCGCGCATCATTTTCGGCTGCTTCCGCGAGACGCCGCCGTTCGGTGGCATTGTCCCGGAACACCACAACAGCCTTGGTCATATCTCCGATTTCGTCGCCCCGCTCGGCGCCTTCGAGACCGACATCAAGATTGCCGTCGGCCAATTCTCTCATGTCGCCTTCAAGCGAATTGATCGGACGAACGATTGAACGCGTGACCGCCAGCATGACGATCAGGACGAGCAGACCGACAGCCAGTGCGATCACCCCGTCGAGGTAGAACGTAAACGACGCTGAAGACGCCTTGGATTTCGCCAATTTCAGCAGGTCGCCGGCTATACGATCTTCGACCACCTTGAGATTGTCGATACGCGCCGTGCTCTTCTGAAACCACTCAGGCCCCGTCACCCCTTCGAGTGAACCGCCGAACACGCTCGCGTATCCAACTTTGCGCAAGCGCTGCACCTCATCTTCAACCGGACCTGAAGTCTGCTCAGCCAGAAATGCACTTTGATCAGGCGAAGCGTACGACTTGAACATATTGAAGAACGTGTTCTGGGCGGCACCAAGGCTGACGAATTTCTGATAAACACTGTCCGAAAATTCACCGCGGCCAAATCCATTCGCGCCCATAGCGCGCTCGATCCCCGCGCGCTCCTTTCCCTGGAGGATCGCCATATAGGCCACCACCTCGCCGAAGATCTCGCCGTCCTTGGCGACATGTTTCATGGTCTCGACGGCCGACAGCAGTTTCGCAATAAGCGGCGTGTAGTACTTCGCCATCTTTCCGACCGGAATCTCATGGGCGTCAACCTGTGCCCGCACCGCCTGCAACCCACTGAGCTGCTCACCAGCTTCGCTGATTTTCCCGGCGAGAGCGGCGTATTCCTTCTGGTTGCCTATTTCAGCAAACGCTTCGTTCAGCGTCTTGAGCGCCTTGTCGGATTCTAGGCGTTGCTGCGGCAATGCATCCGCGAACTTACTTCCCTTGGATCCAATGAAGCCAGCCGACGTGCCCCGCTCTTTCTGCAGTTCGTGAACCAGAGAACTGATTTTGGGGGCGAGTTCCGCAACGACCGCAACGGTTCTACTTCGATCCGCCGTGTCTTTCAGTTCAATCAGGAGGACCGCGACGAAGCCAAGCATCGCGACGAGCGGAAGCGTGCTCGCGAGAAGAACTTTCGATCGTATTCTCCAGTTCGATAGATTTAGTGAAGCGCCAAGTCTCATTGATATTCTCCAGCCTCGCCGTCCGCAGCAAAGCAAAAATCCGGACGAACATGGTTAATCTTCGACGATTCCCATTACTGGCCGGTTAACAGTACTTATGAACATATTTGCAATACTTAGCAGTCCATAAGGTTTTAGATATACCCCTCTGAATCCTGCGTCGGTGTCGGATACAGTGTCTGCGTCGGGAGAATGAGTTCGGCTCACCGACCGGAACGTGACTTACGGCGTGGCAACAAATCTCCTTTTGCGACGTCTGCCTGTTGGCTCAAATCTACCCAGGTCTGATAGTGTGGAAGTCCAAACTGGGGAAGGCCACCACTCGTTCGTATTCACGCGGGAAAATGGAATGACCGACACAATCAGAATTGATGCGCAGGACGGAATACTTCATCTGACGATGAACCGGCCGGAGAAGAAGAACGCTCTCACCCAGGAGATGTATGGTGCCATGGCGGACGCGATGACAGCCGCCGAAGACGACCTGTCGGTCCGGGCGATCCTGTTTTCCGGCGCTCAGGGAAACTTCACATCCGGCAACGATCTTCGGGATTTCCAGGCGAACCCGCCGCGCGGTCCGGATGCGCCCGTATTCAGGTTCATTACCGGCCTTGCGCGCTCGACCGTGCCGATGATCGCCGCCGTCGACGGGTTTGCCATTGGTGTCGGCGCGACAATGCTGCTGCATTGCGACTTGGTCTTCGCAGCGGAAGATGCCCAACTCCAGATGCCATTCGTAAACCTCGGGCTGGTGCCAGAAGCGGGCTCAAGCTATCTGCTCCCGAAACTTCTGGGCCACGCACGCGCCGCTGAACTCCTGATGGCGGATACACCGATCAGCGGTCAACGTGCCGTCGAACTGGGGATTGCCAACGCAACCTGTCCTTCCGGCGCAAGTCTTGATACGGCCATGCGAGCCGCACACAGGATTGCAGCCAAACCTCCGCGCGGCCTGCGGGCAACGAAAGCGCTTCTGAAGAATGATCGCGACAAGGTCCTCGCCCAACTCGAAAGGGAATCAGAAGAGTTCACGCGGCGGTTGGCATCGGAGGAGTTTGCCGAGGCTGCCATGGCCTTTATGGAAAAGCGAGAACCGGACTTCTCGAAGATCTCATGACGTGGCGTCGGGATATGGCGCAGGCTTCTCCCGGAACGGCCTCACCGTGGACAAATTCACGATAGATATTTGGGCAGAAACTTAGGCGCTTCTCGATTTCCTCTCCGAGTTGACTGTCTGCAGACCTCTTGCCAACCGGACGAACCGGCTCCGGACGGTCATCGTTGAGCGGATGTCTAATAGGATGAGCTTCCAAGGGATACGCGTCGGGAAGTGCTGTACAACTGTAGCTGGAAAAATGCCGCATGCTGGTCCGTTGGCGAACCGCCGCCGCCTTGCTAGATTAACACCAGATTAAATGGTCAGATTTTGTCGACAACGCTGCAGGAATCGAGTTTTCTATGGAAAGGCTTCCGGCATACGGAAAGGCCCCTTCGTCGTCGACAAGACGCTTGCATGCGTCATGTTTATGGGTAAATAAGTCTCATTGAATGGTTGGTAACCTCCTGACACATTCACTGAGACCATTGCATTGTGGACTGGTTCGGTTTATTCCGTTTAGTTATTGGGTCTGTTGAATTTGTGGCATTAATTTTTGCGGATTGAAAAGCCCGGAGACAAGGCGACTGCAGATCTCCCCTGATCTCAGCCGTTGCATAGCATCGCACCTTGCATCTTCGGGCTGGTGGGCTGACCGAATTCTCCTAGCCAAGTCGTGTCAGCCTGCCGGGTCGGTGGCCGGCGACCCGCAGCGCCGGCCACCGTACCTGCCCAAAGAACAGTACGGGCGGGTCATCCCGCAATGACCATTTCGATTTGCTCTCCAGCAGCGTCAATGTGTCAGAAATAGCTGACACCTATCAAGCTATGGAAAAATATAGGCCTGAAACGCCGCCGTTCAGCGGGTTTCACCTAATTTGACCATCACCTCTACTAATGAATTAATTCGACATTCACCGATCTGAAACTCAGGGTTGAAGTGTTCCAGACTGTATCGCCTTGACCAGGGCCTGCGCTCTGGTCCGTGCTTTGAGCTTCCTGCACGCGTTGGAAATATGCAGGCCCACCGTAACCGGGCGCAGCCCCATTCGCTCCGCTATTCGGTCATTTCGCAATCCGCGGGACAGCCATAAGAGGCACTCCCGCTCGCGAGCAGTGAGCCGGGCTTCCATTCTTCCAGCCTGCAATGCCAGATTGTGCAGTCTTTCGATGGACATTATTCCGGCGAGATGGAGGCTGGTGCCGTGTTCCTGGAAAAACCGCTTGAATTCGCCCGCTGTCAGATCCGTATCGAAGATGAACCGGCCCCAATCCCGATTCGATCGGTCATGCATGGGAAACATGACCGACGCCCGAATGCCGATGTCGGTGAGTGAAGCCAGATAATCCTTCAGCTTAGAATGGATCGAAGGGTTCGCCTCATCGAAAGCGGCACCCCCAAAATATGGTGTGACATTTTCCCTGCAGTGTAGCGCCGCAGGATCGGACTCGGTTGAAATCTCGGCAAGATACTCATCCCAAACCCACGGCGGCGTGGTCCCGAGAACAACCGGGTCGACATGGCCAGTCGTCACGTAAGCGCCGATGTGGCTCGCACCGTAAGCACGCATGAACTTGATCGTTTCATCCCACACCTCAGTCGCCGAATCGGCATCGTTGACCGATGACAGGAAGTCCCAAATGCGTCCGTCTATTGCGGCATTGTTTTCCATTACGACGCCTGTCCCCGCCCGCGGCGGGGACTCCCCGGTTGGCCAGTCCTCAAGGTGATACAAACCCCTCAAGCAACGCGGTTGCCAGCGCTTGCTCGCGGGTCTGCGCCGACAGTTTCTTGCGCGCATTGGACAGATGGAATTCAACCGTGACCGGCCTCACCCCCAACTTCGCCGCAATACTTTCATTTCGGAGCCCACGGCCCAGCCAGAGCAGACATTCGCGTTCACTCGGCGTCAATGGCACCGGGTCGTCGGTCTTGGTTTCGATCTGGTTCTGCAATCTGCGGAATGCAGCAGTCGCCGCCAGATAGACCTTGGCGCCAAACTCTTTCTGGAAGGCATCGATATCGCCCGGGCCAAAATCAGTCGCGAAATCGAATATGCCCCACTTGTCTGCGTCGCTTCCGTGAACCGGTATCGAACAGGTTGTCGAAATCCCTGCCTCAGTAATCTCTTCGAGGTATTGCCGCCGTAACGCCGGCAGATCGGGCGACACGCATTCGACCGACTTACCGCCAAGGTGCGGCGTCACATTTTGCCTGCAATGCTCCCAGGCCACGTCGAGATCAGGATAGATGCACTCGAGAAACAGCTCTTTCATCCACTGCGGGGTGGTCCACAGCAGGAGCGGTTCTGGATCATTCAGATTCAGGCTGATTCCAACATGGCTCGCCCCCAGCCCCGACATGAAATCGACTGTCAGCCCCCAGGTCTCGTCGACACCTTCGGCCCTTGAAATGGACGTCATGAAATCAGCTACGTCATAGTTGACTTCCAATCCGTTTTTCATGCCACCCCGCAATCTGTTCGAGGCGACGCGCACTCAGATTTCTTCGAAATCATCGAATTGACAGCAACCAATATTTGCACCCTCGATGCGATACGCCTGCACAACCGTCGGCCCGCACCCACGTCTGTCGATTCGCCTTACGGCTTCCCGTGTCAAAGATATACAAGTTTCGGCATATGCGGAACGATCGTTCCACATTTATTGGAAACTAAACCTTGGGCTGAATCGCGGGCGGAATTATCCCGATCAGTTCCATGGCGCACTCAGGTCGGACAGGATTTGCCTCGGAACACTGGAACCGGATGGCTGTCTGCCGGGGTTACGCTGCCATTTCATTCGGCCCCCTACCCCTTGTGCGCCCACTCCCAATAAAGCTCGCGCGCACGAATGCCCACCGGCCCCGGCTGCAATTGCCGATCCTCGATGCGCGTAACAGGCATAACCTTGCCGTAGTTGCCGGACGAAAAGACTTCATCGGCATCCAGAAAGTCGTTCCAGGCAATTGTGCGCTCGACGACAGTGTAACCGGCTTCGCGAAGAAGCGAAGCGACGCGCTGTCGGGTCACGCCATTCAGGAATGTTCCGTTTGGCACGGGCGTGTGCGCGACACCTTCCTTGACCATCCAGATGTTTGCCGTCGCGAGTTCAGCAACGTTACCCATCGCATCCAGCATCAGTGCATTGTCGAAGCCCCGGTCTTGAGCCTCACGCAATGCACGGCCGGAGTTCGGGTAGAGGCATGCCGCTTTGGCGTTCGTCGGCGCCATTTCGTATGTCGGCCGGCGAAAAGGAGACAAGGTCATCGAGAACCCGTTTGGTTCCGGGATCGGCGACTCATGCAGGCAAAAGCAGAACTTCGTCGTCTCGGGATCGGCGGCGACAAAACCGCCTTGAGCCCAATACATGGGGCGAACATACAATTCAGCTCCGGACGCGAATTTCGATATTCCGTCGGCTGCGATTTCCAGAAGTTCGCCAACTTCGTGCAGCGGCTTAAGGCCCATGGCCACAGCCGAATTGTTGAGCCGCTGGCAATGCAGATCCAGATCGGGAGCGACTCCCTCAAATGCCCGGGCACCATCAAAAACAGTCGATGCCAGCCAGGCACCGTGATCCATTGGCCCCATGACTGCCGGATTTCCTTCATGCCAATCGCCATTGAAAAACGTCCAGGCTTGTTCACTCATCTGTATGCTGTCCCGTGTTGTCTGTTCAGCGCCCTGCGCTTGTTCTGCGGCGCGAACCTGAGGGTTCGCAGTTCCCGTCACGATGCCGGGAAAGCGACGGAGATACAATCCCCAAAGATCAACGGCGACACAGGCTCCTCCATGATGGAGCCGCCGGCCCCTCCGGCGAAATGAAACGGTGAAACGGACTTGTCGAGATGATATGACGCTCGCCGTCAGGCACACATGAGCGCAACCGGAAATATCTCTGCGCGTCCCGGTTTCTGGGACTACGTTCTTCTGCTCTCGCTTTCGGCGATCTGGGGCAGCAGTTTTCTGTTCATAAAGATCGGTGTCGATTCAATCCCCCCGGTAAGTCTGACGGCTGGCCGCCTGGCACTCGCGGCCGTCTTGATGGCAGTCGTTGCATTGCTGGCGAAACAGTCCCTGCCCCGCGAGCGTCGCGTCTGGATCCTGATCGCGATGGCTGCCCTTTTCGGGAATGTCTTTCCCTTCACACTCATCAGTTGGGGCGAAGAGACCGTCGACAGCGGTGTCGCCGCGATCCTGATGGCAGTCATGCCGCTGACAACGGTCCTCCTTGCACACATTTTTACGCAGGATGAACCGTTGACCCGGCACAAGGCTGTCGGGGTAGGCCTCGGCCTTCTTGGTCTGATAATTCTCATCGGGCCGGCAAAACTCCTGCATCTGGGAGACGATGCCGTGCGACAGATCGCAATCGCTGGCGCTGCATTCTGCTACGGTGTCAATGCCCTCGTGGCAAAGCATCTGATCGACCTGCCGAAGCGTGCACTCGCCGCCGCAATCACAGCGCTCTCCGCAGTCATCATAATTCCGGTCTCTCTCGTCTTGGATGCGCCCTGGACAATTGCAGCCAGCGGCAACTCAGTGGTCGCAATGGTGTTTCTCGGACTGCTCCACACCGCATTTGCGACGCTCATCATGTTTGCAATCGTCAAGCGGCAGGGAGCGTCGTTCTTTTCACAATTGAACTTTCTCACACCACTCATTGGCGTGTTTCTTGGCGCCGCGGTCCTGCTGGAACGCCCTCCCGCAAATGCCTACATCGCGCTTGCCATCGTGCTGGCGGGCATTGCCGTGGCCCGGGGTCTGCGCTTCAGATAGGCTCGATCATCTGCTGGTGTCGCATCACGCAGCGTACCGCCTCACCGCGTCTTCATCCCAGACAATTCCCAGCCCCGGTCCTCTCGGCGTGACAGCGCCGTCCACAACCTCCATTCTTTCGACGAGTATGTTCCCGGCAAGGTCCAGGAATTCCAGCCAGTGCGCCGTGGGTGTTACGGGCAGCACATGAGCGCTGGGCTCCACGAATGTATGGCTGGACATGGGAATTGAGGCTGCTTCGGCCAGGCCCGCTGCACGCATCCAGCCCGAAATACCACCGATCTTCATAAGATCCGGCATGGCGTAATCACACGCCCCTACCTCGATCGCCTTGGCCATGTCTGCGGGAAACCACCAGTTCTCACCGGTCTGAACCGGAACCGAAGACGCCTCACGTACGCGTGCATGTCCTTCGAAATCTTCTGCGGGCACCGGCTCTTCAACCCAATAGAGATCAAAGTCCTGCATGGCGTCCATGCGCCGCAAGCACTCCGCGGCAGTCTGCGACTGGTTGTAGTCCACCATGAGTGCAACATCAGGACCGACGATATCCCTCGCGCCGGAAACCAGTTGAACATCCCTTTTCAGGTCTCCGTCGCCAAGCTTGATCTTGACGGCACGGAAGCCGTTCTCCAGAGACGCCTCGAGAACCGCTCTGTCTTCGATCGGGTCGACAAGTCCGAAGCTGTCATACGCGGGAACTGGCTTCGGCTCCCCTCCAAGCAGGCGAACGACCGGCTGCCCGCAAGCTTTTCCAAGAGCATCCCACAACGCCATTTCGAGGCCCGAGAGAGCCATGCCGGCGATCCCCTGAACACCGAGCAGCCGGAAGCTTTTGCGCAGATCGCCCATCACCTCGACCGGCGCTACCGGCTTGCCCTCCACAAGTTCGGCTATGTTTTCCAGAAACGAGACCAAGGGTTTGAGTGCAACCGTGGTGTAGCCGAACACATAGGCACATCCGGTAACGTTCTGGTCGGTTTGAACGTCTATCAGCACAAGAGGTGCATTCAGAACTGCACCGCTCGCCGTCCGTACTGGTCTTTCCAGTGGCGCGACGACGGCTCTAGCCGTCATGTTCCTGATTGAGAGTTGGTCTGATGGCATGGCGCGGTCCCTCGACATCTCCCAGCCTTATCAGGGACTCTCTGTAACAGGAAGAAACTTAGTCAACGCGCGCCAAGTCTATAGTAAGGAGCTCCGGCAGGCAGCCAACGCACGCGCAACCGGAAGCGAGTGTTGAGGCCTTGGCTGCAGAACCGGGAGACGGACCTGCCGGCCCGACGGAGGTCAGGATGCCGGGCTTTGCTGAGACGAAATCTTGGCGGCTTCAAAAGGTACCGAGCCGCCATCCAGGTATGACCCGGTCCAGGCGACCGTTCCCGCCAGAACAGCAATTGCAATAATCGTTCCTCGTAACACGTCTACACCTCGCCGTTACGAATGACGTGTTCACTCAGGAACACGTTGACGCCGTCCAACCGGTCCGGCGCCTGAGGGGTACCGCGGCAGCCACCGCTGCCGATCATTTTTCAGGATGTAAGTGTCGTTTTCGCCGATTCAATAATCGTAGGCACACAAACGAGCAGAACTCAGCGCCCGCCTTGGCGGAATTCCGTTATGTAATAGCCGTCAAGCGCGGCTGCATTCGTTGTAAATCCGTCTGTCCCGACCAGACCTTCCCAAACCACAACGCCAGAAAACACAACAACGGCCATCAACATCGCGGCAGCCGAGATAGCAAATTTAGACATCAAATCCCCAATACGTTCCCGACATCGAAATACGGATGCCGACACTTCCAGCCCCGACGACATATGACGTACAGGTCTGAAAAAAATACAAACAGCTTCAACCCATCCACGAGCTGCTCATTTCACTGCAACCCAGAATGGGGGAGACACGCCGCGCCGTGTTCTCGAATCAAGTGATACATCAGGCTTACGAAATGAACCGATACCGGTCTAGCCCAGACACCGGATCAAGGTCACTTTTAGACCCACTGATGCAAATTTGCCGCTTTGAGATTGACAATATGGTTAACTTAGTCCGTGTACGGTGCAATTACAGCCCGCCTATCCCCTCATCCGTTCTCCCTTCGGATCGAAGAGCGCGTCAGCAACCAAGAACGCATCGCACATCTCACCGAGGATTTCGATCTGAACTTGCTGGCCTTCGTCTATCAGATCAACGGGCAGAAAACCGATCGCCACAGACTTTTCGACGAAATGGGCGTAACCGCCCGAGGTGACGAACCCGACGACGTTGCCATCCTTCCAGATTGGCTCATCCGCCCATACATCTGCATCCGACGCGTCGACGACAAAAGTACACAGCCTGCGTTGCGGTCCCGCCGCCTTCTCTTCGGCGGCGGCGGCCTTGCCGATGAAGTCCGCGGGTTTGTTGTACCCGACAAATCGATCGAGCCCTGTTTCGGCCGGCATGTAGTCCGGTTTGAATTCCCGCAGCCAGGATCCGAACGATTTTTCAAGACGCAAGCTCATCATGGCGCGCATTCCAAACGGTCGAATACCGAGATCCTCGCCGGCCTCCATCAGAGTGCTGAAGAGCGCGCGCTGCCGCGCGGCCGGAACGTAAATCTCATAGCCGAGGTCCCCGGTGTAGGTAACGCGCTGGATGTAGGCGTCATTCAAACCGACTTCCATTTGCCGCGCGCTCATGAACGGCATCGCCGCGTTGGAGACGTCACCGCGGGCGACCCGTGACAGAAGTTCCCGCGCTTTCGGACCGGCAATCTGAAATCCGATCCGATCCAGCGAGACGTTCTCGAGCTTGACCGACCCATCATCGGGCAGATGCTGTTCAAACCAACGCGTATGAAAGGCCTGGGCACCGTAGGATGCCGTAAGCTGATACGTATCCGCGTCGATCTTCGAAACCGTGAAATCGCCGATAATACGCCCTTTGGGACTGAGCATTGGCGTAAGCGAAATACGCCCAATCTCCGGCATCCTGCCGGCCATGATGCGATCAAGCCATGGACCGGCACCCGGGCCGGACACCAGATACTTCCCGAAGTTGTGGATTTCATTGATGCCAACGGCCGTCCTGACTGCGCGACACTCTTCGCCGACAACGGCAAAAGCATTCGAACGCCGGAAGGTCGGAGTTTCGAATGGCTCTTCGCCTGCCGGTGCGAAATAGTTGACGTGTTCGAGGCCGTACCCCTGGCCGAACACCGCATTCCGCTCGCGCCAGAGGCCGTAAGCCGGCGTCGTGTCGAGTGGGCGCGCCGCGGGCAGTTCTTCGTTCGGATAGGAAATGGCGAAGCGGCGCTGATAATTCTCCGTCACTTTTTCACGCGTATAGGCGCGCGTGCAAAAACTGCCGAACCGTGCAACGTCCATGGCGAAAACGTCGCGCGATGGCTCCCCTTCGATCATCCACTCGGCCAGAGTCAGACCGACGCCGCCGCCCTGGCTGAAGCCGGCCATGACCGCGCAGGCTGACCAGTAGTTTTTCAGTCCCGGAACCGGGCCCACCAGAGGATTGCCGTCCGGTGCAAAGGTGAAGGGCCCGTTTATGACCCGCTTGATCCCGGCCCGGGCCAGGACGGGATAGCGCTTGTAGGCATATTCGAGCGGCTCGGCGATGCGGTCGAGCTTGTCCGGCAGAAGCTCGTGGCCGAATTCCCACGATGTTCCTTCGACTGCCCACGGCTCGCATTCCTGCTCGTAGATCCCGATAACGAGCCCTTTCCCCTCCTGCCTCAAATAACTCTCGCCGGCCGGATCCATGACGTGTGGTAGTTCGTCGCTCCGTTCGAACACCTCTGGAATGTCATCAGTTACGAGGTACTGGTGTTCCATGGGATGGAGCGGCAGGAAGACCCCGGCCATCGCACCGACTTCACGCGCCCAAAGGCCGGCGGCATTGACAACGTGCTCGGCATTGACCGTCCCGTTGTCCGTTACGATGTCCCAGCTCCCGTCGGATTTGGACTGAAGTTCCTGAACCGGGCAGCGCAGATAGATCTCCGCACCCTGCTGCCTTGCAGCCCGCGCGTAGGCGTGTGTCGTGCCGGAAGGGTCCAGGTGACCGTCGAGCGGATCATAAAGCGCCCCGAGCACCCCATCGGTATTCGTTATCGGCGAAAGCTTCGCAATCTCGTCGGGCCCGACAATCTCAGTGTCGAGGCCCATATACCGGTGCTTGGCTCGTTCGGCCTTCAAAAAGTCCATTCGTTCCGGCGTCGTCGCCAGAGTAATCCCGCCAACATGATGTAGCCCGCAGGACTGGCCAGATATCTCTTCGAGCTCGCGATAGAGCTGGATCGTGTACCCCTGCAGAGCGGCCATGTTCGTGTCTGCATTGAGGGTGTGAAAGCCCCCGGCGGCGTGCCACGTCGACCCTGACGTCAATTCCGATCTTTCGATAAGGACAACATCGTCCCAGCCGAGTTTCGTGAGATGATAGAGCACTGAACATCCGACGACACCGCCGCCGATTACAGCCACGCGAACGTGCGACTTCATGGCAATTCCTACTCCGCTAAGTCCGAATCGATTCAGAACACTGTCCAATTGTCTTCATGCAAGAACTGAGACAGGCGGGACTATCAGAAGCCACATTGCCGTCCACGTACAACAGTTTTTTCCCGATGAATGTTCGACGCTACGCCGTGAAACACTTTGACCAGCACGAGCCGGTCGGCGCCTGATTTTGCAGGCCGGATTCACGACCGTTAAGATCGGTTATTGCACAATCTGCGGATTTGTCACCCCTGCTGACGAGATGTCCGTAGCCGGGCCGAAACGATCCGCGCGAGCCGGGAGGCGCCGAAGAACCCGGCAACAGCGGCCAGAAAACCAGCCATCGCAAAAAGGAAGCCCTCCGGTGTCAGCGGTACCGCCGGCCGATATTCCTCCCAGGCACTGGCGGCGATATCCATCTGGGGCTCCAGCGCGACGCCGAATACGCGCTCTACCGGACCGGACGCGGTAAGTTCCGCTCTCAGACGCCTGAGTGTTTCGTATCGCCGGATCGTCCCAAGGACGGTATCTCCGCGACGGCCAAGGAACATGCTGTCGGTGGACTTGTACTCTGCGAGCGCGGCCTCGCGGGTCAGACCGGCTGCGCGGGCGTCTTCCTCGAATTGGCGCACAAATGTCTCAAGCTCATCGACCGCTCCCCCGAGACGCTGCGCGTACTGTTGCGTGAATTCCGGCAGTTGCGACGTGGTCGCGCCGAATATCAACGCAACGATCAACACGGGAACACGTAGCAAGAAGCGCATGATCCCTCCTCGGTTTCAATTCGCTGCACACCGCCCGGATTCCGCCGATGCGAGAACATCCGGATCACCGGCGTCCGGAATTCAAATGACGGCATTTTCCGGCAACAGCACCGGCAGCCTCCCATGTCGGCTTGTCAGAATTGCGGATGCACGAATGTTGTACAGACGTATTTGGGACCGCTGACCGGCGGTGCGCCGCGGTGCCGGTACATCCAGGCGACCGGGAAGAACGCCAGTCGGCCTTCAACCGGCGTAATGTCGGCCTCCTGATCCTCGAATTCCGTGCAGCCCCCGTCCTGCACGGTATTGAAGTACCACTGTATGGCGAGACAGCGCGTTCTGTTCTGAGCCGAGTTGCAGTCAATGTGCCAATGAAACTGACCGCCAATTTCGTATTTCTTCAGCCTGAACGGTTCGACATAGAGGTCGCTATGATCAGATCCGGCGAGAAACTTCGTATCTGCCTGATAGCGTCCGAGGTACTCAACAAGCGAATTCCGGAGCTGATCCTTGACGTCCGACCACCCCTCATCCGGCAGGATCAACTCGGTTGTCTGCTTTTTCTCCTCGAACTCGGGCCCCTGATTGCCAGAAACCATACCAACCATGGTCCGGTCGTCGCTATCGAAGCGCTGAATGATGTTGCCGCACACCGAGCCTTCAAGAGCTCCATCATACCACTTTATAAATCTGTCAGTCTGTCGCACCGGAACCCAAACCCTTGCTTCGTGAAGGCCAAAACGCAACGTAGCAAGCGGGCCCGAACCCTGTCCATCCGCGGTGTCGCAAACGTGCTATACGAAGGAAAAATTTGAATTAAATCAAAGGCCTGAATTTGTGAGGCCTTAACAAACGTTTGCTCTACTCGTCTCGATCAGATTGAAAAGGCTAGGCGGTCGATCGATGCACAATGGGAATTTCGCTGCAAGCGGACACGTAACGAACGAGACCATGATCCCCTCGACCCTGAGATCCTTGCTGATTCTTGGCTTTGCCATGTCTGGCATTTCCTTCATCATTTACGGGGTGATGCAGCTGCCTCGGCTGCATTACGGCGAAATCAACGTCGCACAGTTCAAATCCAGGGATTTCCGCGAAGGCGCTCCCAACCCGAGAAACGTTATTGCGTCCTCGCTTGGCCTCGACACCCTCAACCACAAGGGTGTCAGCGGGAAATTCAGTTACGACAGTGCGTCGGGCGCGATTTCAATGCACATACGGGACCGAGACGGAAATCCCGTGCCAGGTATCCACGTCACCGCGACACTCAGACGTCCGAATGGGCGTACGTGGCACAAGCTTGTCATGCACCAGGACGCGACCAGAAGGTACACCGCGCCTGTTCGGCGTTTCGGCACGGGTGACTGGCGCGTAACGGTTTCGGCATCGGACCCCCACCGCACTCACGGAACCAACCTGATGTTCCAGATCGACAAGGACCTTCGCGTCAAGCGATCTATTCAGCGGTGATCGACCAGACGATAAAAGTCAGAAAACGGGAAAAACTCAGCGGATTTTTGCGAAGGCCGCTGTGAAACCAACGAGAGTCACGGGGATCGCTATGGGCTGCCGCGCGACATTCTGGAAGGTGACGGTCATTGTGTTTCCGCGCTTCAACGCGATCAGCATGTCTTCATCAACGCCGATGCCCGCGTAGCAGCCTTTCACGTCACAGGTCTCGATCTGAATCTCCTTGGTCGGCGTCTTGTCGACCTGGAGCGTGGTTCCAGCCGGCAGATACAGTCCGAGCGGCAAGTTCAGTTTGAGCTCGGGCTTGAGCGTCTTCACAGGCAATTCGACAAGCACGGACATAAGCAATGCGCCGGTCTTGTTCCGCTTGATCCTCTGAATGACATGGCAAGCCGATGTCTGCCCGCTGGTATCAGTCACGCATCGTGCGGACCAATTGGTTTCCGGCGATTTCTTTTCGGCGACCAGACGCTTCGGTTCAGGCGTCTCTTCAGCGGTTTCGGGCACAGGAGGTTTCTCCACCGGAACAACAGGTGCCGATTGGATCGTCTGTCTGACCAGATCCTGGCCTTCAGCCTGCGCGCCCGACAGCACCAGACCAGTCATCGCCGCGACGCCAGACACAATCAATGCGCCTGTCGCGGGAAAGGTCTTCATTATCGTGAAAGGTCGCTCTTGCGTCATTGCGGAACGCGGCACAAAACCCCCTGAACAAACTCGTCACTACACTATAGCAATCCATAGGCATATGCACGCCAATTGGCGAGCGTCCAAGCGTCGCGGCTGTTGAACGCAAAAATTACGCAGCAACAATGCCTTACCGATTCAGTCGCGGCAAAAATCAAGACTGCAGCGCACTCTCAACGCCCAGCGCTGTTGCAAAGATGTGGCTGTCTTTTCCGTGCGGCGCCATCAACATGAGGCCAACGGGAGCCGAGCCAGGTTCATGGCACGGAAGAGAGATTGCGCAACAATCGAGAAAATTGCCGACGGCGGTATTGCGCAACATCCTGAGGTTGGTGCTGACGTAGCGGTCTTCGTCCTGCTCCAGTGGCGCTATCTCCGGGGCCACCGCGGCACATGTCGGCAGGATAAAGGCATCGAACCGAGCGGCAGCGTGCGCAAATCGGGCGATCATGTCCGCCCTTCTTTGCAGCGTCCGGATGTATTCGGCAGCAGACTGTGCGGCACCTGTCATTATGCGGTTGCGGACCCTCTGATCGTATTCGTCCCCATGTTCTTCGATCTGATCCTTGTGCAGTGCAAATGCTTCCGCTGACGCTATGCCGCCCTTCGCGTTAATTGCCGGCAGATCCGCCCATTCTTTGCAGGCAACTTCCTCGATGACGGCGCCCGCTTCGGAGAGACGATCGAGACTTGCCGAAAACGCGTCCGCAACGGCTTCGTCCAGATCGTCAAGAACCAGGGTCTGCGGCACGCCCAGCCTCAGACCTTTCGGACCGATCGGTACGGGCGCGCTGATTGGTTGCGAGACCATAGCAGCGTCGAGCAATGCGCAGCATTCGACCGAGCGTCCGAAAGGTCCGACAGAGTCCAGTGACGAAGCCAGGGGATATACCCCGGTCAAAGGAATTCGCCCGGTTGACGGTTTGAACCCGACGACACCGCAACAATGCGCCGGGATGCGGCAAGAGCCGCCAGTGTCCGTTCCGATCGCGGCAACGGCCATGCCGTCAGCGACGGACACCGCCGCACCTGACGAGGAGCCTCCCGGAATGCGCCGGGTCGCCCGATCCCAGGGAGACGACGGCGTACCGTAGTGTGGGTTGAGCCCCAATCCCGAAAAGGCGAACTCGGTCATATTCGTACGGCCGACCACGACCATCCCGGCACCCCGCAGCCTCGATACAGCCGGGCAGTCATGCTCCGCCGGACCGCTGTTCAACAGCTTGGAGCCGGCACGGGTCACCTGGCCGGACACATCGAACAGATCTTTAACCGAAAGAGGAATACCGGCGAGCGGCGATAGCATCACGCCCTTTTCGCGAAGGCGGTCAATGCGCTCCGCTTCAGCTCTTGCGCCGTCCGTATCGATGAGAAGGAATGCTCTTGTCCCCTCGCCGCTTTCATCGGCGATACGGTCCATACACTCCTCCGTCAGGACGCGGGCCGATGTCCTGCCCTCGGCCAGTTCACGGCCAAGCTCGCTGATTTTCTTCATTCCGGTAATTCCGTCGGTAGCGTGCGGTCGCGCGCACTATGCCCGACGGAGCGGCTCTAGAAAAGAAGATGGTACAGGATTTTCGACGCCCTTGATCACCTCAGGCAAGCTGAGGTTTGGGCGTAAGCGAGTTCTGACCCCGCTCCGGATTTGGTTCCACATCGATACCCAGCAGCTCGCCAAGCTGATCTGCGCCCCCGACGTACTTTCCTTCGAACCAAATCTGAGGAACTGTAATCGGCGTCTTGGGTCCGACAATGGGTTTCACGCGCCCAAGCATCTCGTAAAGCGCGCGCGGGTTCTTGACCACGTCGTGATACTGGTAGTCGATTCCGGCAGCCGCAAGGTAGGCTTTCGCACGACTGCAATGCGGGCAGGTTTCCTTGCCGTAGAGATGATTTCCCGACACGCCTGTGTTGTTGACATGGGCCGCAATGATCGCCTCCGTCAGCACACCGCGGTTCAGCGCGTGTCCCTGACTTACAACCTTACCGTCAACCATCACGATCGGCGCATGCCAGCCACCGGCCATTAGCGGGCGCCACCATTCCGAGAGCCACTCCCGTATCTCGAGCTGCACGGGCACACCGGCGAGTTCGTTTTCCAGGGTATCCTTAATGACATCAAGTGTCAGCGAGCACTCGCCGCATGGAATCTTGACGCTGAACGGACCCCAACTTCCGGCCCAACGATAAAGTGTTAGCTGTACTGGTGTGCTGGTCATAACTGCCCTCCCGCGTCAAACGGCTGGTTTTGAACGTCCGCTGCGTCCTGGCTGCAGGCTTGCGTTCCGATGATTGCTGATGTGGTAGGCCGTATACGGATTGCCACGCAATTCGTCGTGATCGGAATGTGAACGCCTTGTGACATGCAGCACATGCAATGCTGCGTTGCAGCAAAACCTCTACACAAATCAGGTGCACTGCACATATGGTTGGGACGTCAAGGGAGAATTGAACAGCAGTTATAACGGTACCCAACCGAGGAATTGAACATGGCTACTACCTACTCCCCTTCCACATCTTTCCGCCCGCTTGCTGCGATTGGATCGATGCTTCGGAATGCATTCGAAGCAATCGTCGAAGCGCGCTCTCTGGCCGGCCGCCGGTATGTGGACGACTTTCTCCGGTCCATGAGCGACGCACAACTCAAGGAATACGGTTTCAGCGCCCACCAGATTGCCAAGATCCGTGAAGGGCACTCGATCACGACCATTCGCTGACCAAATCGAGAATCAGCCGGTGCGGCGCAACAGCTCCTCGCCGTTTCGAACGGCGAGCATCGTGCCCTCCGGCAGTTCTTCCCACCCCTCCTCGTCAAGCGGCACGCTCGCGAACAGGACAGTCTTCAGATCGCAGCGTTCCAGTTTCAATCCATCGCATGACCATTGGTCGCCGATACCGCAAGTCATGCAGTTCTTGACGGAGAGGCCCGGTGGACGTGGCTCGCTGAAGCCGTGCCCTTCTTCATGGACACGTTTGTGCGCGTGAACAAACAGGGCGTCTCCGTCGGAATACAGAAAGTTCGCACTGCCCAGCCGGCGCATTTCCGAGGCAAAATCCGAAAAAATTCCGAACCGGTCCCGAAGCTCGGGAACATCGCGTTCTGAACGCCACAACTCGCGCATGCGATCCATGAGGACGCAAAACGCGAGTTCGGAATCGGTTTCTCCGACCGGCTGATAACTCAAGCCGCCATTCTGATGGCGATCATGCAACCCTTCGATCGTCCCGTTGTGAGCGAAGATGTGAACTCTTCCTCCGAGCGCCCGCCGGAACGGATGCGTATTGCGCAGTTTTGGTTCTCCCACGGTCGCCAGGCGAACGTGGGCTATCACGCAATGACTTTCGAGCGGTTGTTCCGCGATGAACCTCACCCATGGGCTTTCGTGCGCGGGCTCGGGCTCCTTGATGACCAGCGCTTCCCGGTCCTGCAAGTAGGCGATGCCCCAGCCGGATCGGTTCTGATAGGTCAATCCGCCGTGCTTTGAGAATTCGGAGAGGGAATAGCTGACGCTGGTCGGTGTCTCGGACGACATCGCAAACAGTTCGCACATGATCGCTCCATAACAATTGGCAAGAGGTCCGGAAGGGAGACCTGTTAACCGGAATGGGGTACCATGCCCGTTCGATCACAGTCATTTCAACAAATGGCTGGCACTGTCCCGGGGCACATCACGAGACACATTGCGAGACAGGGCAGCAACCATTCGGGCGCAAGAGCGGCATGTTTTTCTACCTGTCGAAGATAATCGGGGCATTGATCACGCCGACCAATTTCCTTGCGCTCGCAATTCTGGTTTCCGCCATACTCTGCTGGACCAGGTGGCTGAATTTTGGCCGATCATTGCTTATCATCTCGGGCTTCGCTCTGGCGGCCAGCACCATATTGGGGGTCGGACAGACGCTCGTCGCCCCGCTTGAGAACCGTTTCCCCGCCAAACCGATTCTGGCTCGAGCACCTGACGGCATCATTTTGCTGGGCGGGCCGATCGACGGACCGCTGACGGAATCGCGCGACCAGGTCGCTACGTTCCAGAGCGCGGAAAGGTACTTCGAATTTGTCCGGCTCATGCGGAGGTATCCTGAAGCCCGGGGACTTGTCAGTGGAGGGCTCGGGTCCATCAGTCAGCATTCTCGTGGCGAGGCCTACCATGCGAAACGGCTGCTGGATGAACTCGGCTTCGATACGTCGCGGGTCACTTTCGAGCTGGACTCGCGGAATACCGAGGAGAATGTGCTTTTCTCCAAACGTCTTGTGAAACCCATGGCCGAAGACCTTTGGGTCGTGGTGACGTCCGCCCACCACATGCCCCGCGCCATCGGGATCTTCCGGAAACAGAATTGGTCCGTGATACCCTGGCCCGTCGATTATCGCTCTCACGGACCGAAAGGCAGCCGTCAGTGGGTGTTTTTCGGCGGCGAGGCGCTCGATCTCGTGGACACGGCGGTGAAGGAATGGATAGGACTGACCGCCTACTACTTTACCGACCGCACTTCGGAATGGTTCCCTGAAAGCAAGTCCCGTTCTGCCGATGCCTCGGAAGTGTCCGCTCGCAACTGACCGGTTTATGCGGCCGGCCTGCCGCCTTGCCAAACAACCGGGAACCAGTCGCTCCGGAGTTTCTCTCCTGCCTTCATGCCATGCCCCGGATACGGCGGTGACGTGCGGCCGGGACGATCGACATAGCGGACATCGTCACCGACCCATCGCATGGAAAACGCCCTGCGCCGGCGGGGCGACGGATTGGGGCGCGCGCCATGCGCCGTGCGGAAATGGAAAAGTACCGCATCTCCCGGCTCCATATTCCATTCGATGACCGGAAAGCGATCCGGCTCGGCGTCCGGGTCCGGCACCGGAATATACTCATCGGCACTGCCGTAAAAATCAGAGTCGTCCAGCCAGCGAACGGGAAGCACCATCCGATCCCATTTGTGGGACCCGGAAATGAACCGCAGGGTCGCATCCTTGACCGGGTCGACAGGAACCCAGAAGCTGACCATCTGTGTCCCGTCGACAAAATAGTAGGGAATGTCCTGGTGCCACGGTGTGGCTTTCGACGTTCCTCCTTCCTTGACAAGCACATGATCGTGGAAGAACTGGGCGGTCTCGGAACGCATAACGCGGGCGGCGATTTCGGCGGCGGGAGACTGTTCGACAAGCTTCACGAACTCAGGAATGCGCTGCCAGTTGCAGTAGTCGTCAAAGAACCGCCCGGTGTCGCCGGCTTGAAGGTTCTCCGCTGCATACTCGCCGGGCTCGGCCATGTTGCGCTCAATACCGGCCGCAATCGCATCGACCCAGTCCGCAAAGATGCCGCGCAGGCAGACCGCACCATCGCGCTCGTAAGACAGGATGTCTTCCTCCGAAACCGACGCCGCCGAATGTTTGTCCTGAACTTCCGTCATATCCGCTGTTCCGCACTTCAATCCCAGCGAGCCAATTTCGCCCGACTTGAGCCGCACTGCAAGAGATTGCGTAGCGCAGCTCGCGCTTGCGCTCACGGGTCAGCCAATGTCACTCTCGGACTCTTCGGGAGATGGCAATGACAGACGATCTGAGATGGCTTACAGCCACCGAACTGCTGGATCGATATCGCGATGGCCGGCTTTCGCCGGTTGAGGTGACACAGGCGGCACTCGACAGAATCGAAGCGGTTGATGAGAAACTCAACAGCTTCTGTCTGGTCAACGCAGACGCAGCGTTGGAGCAGGCGCGTGCCTCTGAAGCACGATGGCGCGACGGCAATCCCGCTGGCGCTGTCGACGGTGTTCCCACACTGATCAAGGACCTCCTTGTCACGAAGGGGTGGCCGACATTGCGGGGATCGCGCACCATCGACGCGGACGGCCCGTGGAACGACGACGCACCGACCGTGGCACGTCTCAGGGAGCACGGCGCCGTGTTTCTCGGGAAGACCACAACACCCGAATTCGGATGGAAAGGCGTCACCGACTCGCCTCTGACCGGGATCACCCGCAACCCCTGGGACCTGTCGAAGACGCCCGGAGGATCCAGCGGAGGATCTTCAGCCGCCGTCGCGGCCGGCATCGCGCCGCTCTCGCTGGGGACCGATGGCGGCGGTTCAATTCGCATACCGGCCGGATTCAGCGGCATTTTCGGGCATAAGCCGAGCTTTGGCCGCGTTCCAGCCTGGCCGCTGAGTCCGTTTGGCACCGTCGCCCACGTCGGTCCGATGACGCGCACGGTGGAAGACGCTGCACTGATGCTGAACGTGATAGCAGAGCCGGATGCACGCGACTGGCATGCCCTGCCCTATGACGGCGCGGATTATCTCGACGGCTTGAAAAGCGGGATCAGCGGCCTGAAGATCGCCTACAGCGCCACCCTTGGTTATGTCGACGTTGACCCTGAGATTGCCGAACTGGTGGCATCGGCTGTTCGAACCCTTGCCGATCTCGGCGCAAGTGTCGAGGAAGTCGATCCCGGCTTCGCCGACCCCGCGGAAACCTTCCGCACGATCTGGTGGACCGGCGCCTATGCCGTGCTCGGGAAACTCGATGAGCAAGAGAGAGGACTGCTTGACCCCGACCTGGCCCAGGTGGTCGAGGAGGCAAGGAAGATAACGCTGGACGATTTCCTGGAAGCGACGGCGGCGCGCGGTGCACTCGGACAGCATATGCGTGAGTTCATGGTCGACTACGATCTTCTGGTTACGCCGAGTCTTCCCATTCCCGCGTTCGACGCCGGGCTGCTGGCGCCGGCGCGTGACGATGGCGGCAAGTGGACGAACTGGACGCCATTCTCGTTCCCGTTCAATCTGACTCAGCAGCCGGCCGCGAGTGTGCCTTGCGGATTTACAAGCGCGGGCCTGCCTGCCGGGCTTCAGATCGTCGGGCGCATGCATGACGATGTAACGGTGCTCAAGGCGGCCTTCGCCTATGAACAGGCCCATGATTGGCACCATCGGCACCCTTCCCTTTAGTGGCGCCGAGGCGGGGCGGCTCGTTCAAGGATGGTGATGAGTTCCATCAAAATGTTTCACTTTTTGCAATGACTACAGCGCCTTAGATTCGACACTGGATAAATCGATTCAAGGCGGTGTCCGATGCCGAGGCACTACGAACCCAATCCGACATCAGACTGGCGGGTCAAATTCGCGTTTCGCGTCGACTTCACGAATGGCGGATATGTCGAGGGCCGCGATTTCCTACTCGATATCGATGGGGACGATGTCAGCGACGATGACCTCAAGGAGATGCTGGTCGATGCAATGAATTTGCTCAAGGCCGGCCCGGTGACACTTTTCTCGAAGGAAATCGTTCCGCGCGGAGCGCACAACGACTCCATGCCATCTTCGTCCTGACCGCTTTCGCTCTGTCCGCGGCCGGCATGGTCTGAACTCAGTCGAAGACTATATTGATCTAGCGGTGCTGCGGATCTGAAACCGGCACCGGCCAAAAACGATCAAGTCTGACTGAATGAGGCCCTGATGAGCTGGCAGCCCGGTGACGACCCGAAATGCATGTCCGATGAAGACCCGAACCTGATTGAAACCGTAATCGTTCCTCGCGCCCGGGACCTCGGCGGCTTTGAAGTACGACGTGCGTTGCCTTCGGCACGTCGACAGATGGTCGGGCCGTTCATTTTCTGGGACCAGATGGGACCATCGGAATTCCTCATCGGTGACGGCATCGATGTCCGTCCTCATCCGCACATCGGTCTGGCGACCGTTACCTACCTGTTCGACGGCGAAATCAGGCATCGCGACAGTCTCGGAACCGACCTCTCCATCCGACCGGGCGAGGTTAACTGGATGACTGCCGGCAAAGGCATTGTTCACTCCGAACGAACCGACGAACCCGTACGGCAGTCCCACTCAAATCTGTTTGGCATACAGAGCTGGGTTGCCCTGCCGCAAAATGCCGAGGAAACCGATCCCGGCTTTGCTCATCACGGATCGGACGACCTCCCCCTGATCGAGGGCGAAGGCAAGACCGTCCGCATCGTCGCCGGAGAGATGTTCGGAGAACGTTCTCCGGTCAGAACCTTCAGCGACATGTTTTACGCGGATGCCGTGCTCGAGGCCGGTGCGCAGTTGCCGCTGAGTGCTGACCATGAGGAACGCGGGATCTATGTCGTGGACGGCAGCATCGAGATTGCCGGCGACGTGCATGACGCCGGTCGGCTGCTCGTGTTCAACCCAGGGGACGAGATCACGGTGATCGCCAAAACGCCTGCCAGGATCATGCTTCTCGGCGGCGAGCCCATGGACGGCCAGCGTTACATCTGGTGGAACTTTGTCTCAAGTTCGAAAGACCGTATCGATCAGGCAAAAGCTGACTGGAAGGCCGGACGTTTCGAGATCGTTCCGGGCGACGAGGCGGAGTTCATTCCTTTGCCTGAAAACTGAGTCGTGCTTTCGCGGTTAGGTCGCCCAGGCGGGTGCGCTGTTGTCCCGCGTCATCGAAATTCCCAGGCGAAAGCCACTCAAGGAAAGCGGACTTCAGCCCCGGCCACTCCCTGTCCGTGATGGAGAGCCAGGCGGTATCACGATTGCGGCCCTTGTAGATGGTCGCCTGCCGGAAGATACCCTCGAATTCGAAGCCCAGGCGGAGAGCCGCATTCCGGGAAGCGGCATTGAGCGCGTCGCATTTCCATTCGTACCGGCGATAGCCCAGTTCATCGAAAACCCGCTGCATCATCAGATACATCGCCTCTGTGGACGCTTTCGTTCTCTGCAGCTGTGGCGAATAGGCGATATGCCCAACCTCGATAACGCCGACCGCCGGCGTGATGCGCAAGTAACTGGCGAGGCCGACGGCTTTGTCTGTCTCCCCGTCAATGACCGCATGAAACAACGGGTCGTCGTGAAGGCAGGTGTCTACCAGCCAGGTTCTGTATTCCGCCGCATTCCCGAATGGTCCATAGGGCAGATAGGACCACATGCGTCCCTCCGTATCGCGCATGTTGGCGTCGTGGAGCTGGGCCGCGTGCCGTTGCGGATCGACGGGCTCGACTCGACAATACTGCCCCTCCATAGGCGTTCTCGGAGGCGGATTCCGCGGCTGCCAGTCAGCCACCTCAAAGCCGATGGGTTGGCCAAACTTGTCTGTATTCTGAGTCATCGCTGCCACCACGTGCTCTGCGAATTCGGCATGCAACCTACAACGACGCGCCGATCACCCAATACCCAATCCGCAGTCGCGTTACAGTGCCAATTCACACCGGTCTCGCGCCCACGGTGACTTGAATTCGGCTTCCTTTCCGGTCAAAAGTTGACGCGCTATGGAAAAGGCAGGTGGTCTCGCATTGACATGACGGGCAACAAAGAGAGTAGCGGGCGTATCCGGATCGCTGTACTGGAGGCCGGCCGCAACCGACCGGCGCTCGAGGATCGGTTTGGCACTTTCGGAGACTCCTTCGACCGCTATCTCGATCCAGAAGGCAATATCTTCTCATTTCATGACTACGCGGCCTATGACCACGTGTTGCCAGACGCTGCGGATGCCTATGACGGCTTCATCGTGACCGGAAGCGCGGCCAACGCCTTCGATGATGATGCGTGGATCATCAATCTCGGCGCGTTTGTCCGGCAGGCCGCCGAACGCCGCCCTGTCGTCGGCATCTGCTTTGGCCACCAGCTGATCGCGCGGGCTTTCGGCGGCACAGTCGAACGCGCCAATTCGGGTTGGGGCATTGGCGTGCATACCTATGATGTCGTCGAAACGCGCGAATGGATGGATCCGTCACTCCGCCAATTCCGCCTCGTCGTGTCGCATCAGGATCAGGTTGTCGACGCTCCGGAAGGCGCGACCGTTCTTGCGAGCAGCGCGTTCTGCCCGATTGCGGCGATGCAAATCGGTGAGAACGTGATGACAATGCAGGCTCACCCCGAAGCCCCGCCGGACTATGCCAGTGCGGTATATGAGCTGCGCCGCGACGTTATCGGTGATGACCACGTCAACGCGGCAAACGCGAGCCTGAATGGCGAGATTGATGCAGCAGCGGTTGAGCGCTGGATCTCACGCTTTCTTTCCAACCGGAGGCACACCTAGGTTCGCCACGCGCCGGGTTCGTTCAGAGGTCCAGCCCGTATGCCCGGACTATCGCCAGGGCGACGAACAGGTCGAGATGCCCGCCACCGCCGTTCTTGAACAGGGTGACTGCGGCGTCAGATGACCGGCCCGAATGTTCACCCCGGCAAAGCTGATACAAGTCCGCAAGGACATCCGCCTCATCGATGACGCCATTGCAGATTGGAATTGCGAGATCGCCGGTGGCGTGCACGGTCATCTCCCGGCTGTCGACGAAGACCTCGGCACGGGCCACGGCTTCATCGTCAGCCTCACGCATTTCCGGCTTGAAGCTGCCGACAAGATCCACATGAGTTCCGGGCTTCAGTGAGGCGCCTCTGACCAGCGGATCCGTGGATGCCGTCGCGCAACTTATGATATCTGCCTCACGGACGGCATCCTCAAGTCCGTCTTCACCGATCGCGTCAGCCTGCAAACTGTGAGCGAGAGCTCTGGCCTTGTTGGCCGATCTGTTCCAGATAGCAACCTGATCGATCGACGGGCGGACGGCGCGATGCGCGGCAATCAGGTATGGGCTGAGAGCCCCTGCTCCAACCATGACGAGACGCCTGGGTTCCGCCCCGGCAAGTATGGACGTCGCCAACGCGGAGTCGGCGGCAGTCTTCACATAGGTCAGCGCCGTTCCGTCGAGCTGGGCGACCGGCGTTCCGCTTCGGCCATCGAACAGGTGATAGACCGCCTGAATGTTCGGCACGCCGCGGCCGGCACTCTCGTTGCCGGGCATGACCGAGGCGAGCTTGACACCGATGGCCCTGTCCGGCAGCCAGGCCGGCAGCGCAAGGAAGCTGTCGGACTCATGGGTCAGGAGGCTCTTCGTGGAGAGCGGTACGGGCCCGGCGTGCATCTCCCGGAGCGCATCGACCAGGGACCCGGTTTCGACAGCGTGAATCTGTTCGGCGGTAAGAACCAGCATTCCGCCATATTAAGCGGTCACCGCCGAAGGACAATCGCCTGCCGGTGCACGCGTCAGATATTACTGAAAGTGCGGGCTCCCCGCGATCCAGGGGCGCACGCCCAAGCGCTCAAAGCCCTGATGCGCCGCCTCGAGTTCCGGATCGATAGAAAAGGACTTCCTGAAGTCACCCAGGGCTCGCTCCCATTCACCGCGCCTGATGTGCACGAACCCGCGCAGCGCATAAACGCGCGCATCTTTCGGGTTTTTCTTCACCGCCCGGTCAGCATCGGCCAGAGCTACCGCGAGTTCGTCGCCCTCGCGTCTTTGCGCCGGAACCTCTGGAACATCTGCAAGAGGCTTTCCGTTGCCGTTGGCTTCTCCACCAACTTCATTCGGCGGTTCGGAAACAGGTTCGCCTTCCGGGGCAACGACATCCGCCGTAACGTCAGTCATCCGCCTGCCACGACTTGTTGGTAATTCGCCCGTATCCTTCGGGATCACAGCGGATTTTGCCACCACAGCCTGGATCTGTTCCTGCGTGGTGATGCCGACCGGCGGCTGATCGGCCGGAACCGGAGCCGCTCGATCCCGATCGACCACGATCGCGTGCGCCGCTGGCTCCGACGCGGCGGCGGGAGCCGGAATTCGTCCTCCCTCTCGCGGCGGCGCCCCACCAGGCACTCCGGCGACCGATCCAGTCCGTTCGGCCTCCTTGTGCGGTTTGGCCGGGATGTTCTCTCCCTGTGTCACGGTACCCGCAATGACGCGCTGGCAATGCGCCCTGCGCTGTTTGAGCTCAAGGTTGCCCGGGTCGAGAGACAGCGCAGTCTCAAAAGCCTGAAGCGCCTCGACGTAGTTGTCCTGCTCGCACAGTACGCTGCCGATCCGCTCATGCGCGTCCGCGTTTTCGACATCCAGTTCAACCACTTTCCTGAAGTCGGCCAGGGCGTCGTCAAGTTCTTCGGCCGTCTCAAGCAGAAGTGCCCGGTTGAAATAGGCTCCGACATCGTCCGGGTTCAGCTCGATGGATCGCTTGTAGTCCGCGAGCGCGCGTTCCGTTTCGCCAAGCTCTGCCCAAATGCAACCTCTCGAGAAGTGGCAGTCTGCATCGTCGGGCTTCAATTCAAGCGCCCTGGTGTAATCGGCTCTCGCAAGATCGTATCGCTGGTCAAGCGCATGGATGTACGCTCTGCCCTGATAGGCTTCGGCGAACCGGCCGTTCAATTCCAGAGCCCGGTCAAAGTCTTTGAGCGCGCGCGCATAATCTTCCATATGCGTGAATGCCGTGGCGCGGCCATAGATGGCCTCCGCATTGGCTGGCTCGAGACCGATCGCCTTCGAATAGTCGTCGACGGCCCGTTCCAGGTCCCCTTGCGCTTCGCGGCTCGCAGCACGTCCCAGGAGCGCGGCCATATGATTGTTCGACAGAGCAACCACATTGTCGAAATTCAGGATCGCCTCGTCATGGCGCCCCAGCGCGTGATACGCACCAGCGCGATGATAGTAAGCCGACAGGCGCTCGTCCCTGCTTTCCGACTGCTCGGTCAAGGCGTGGGTCAGGTCGAGAATTGCCTCCTCATGACGTTCGATATGTGCGGCCGCCACGCCCCGCGCAAGATGCGCGCCGGGAAAGTCCGAACGGGCCCGAATTACGGCGTCAAAATCGCTCCACGCTGCGGCATGATTATCCATACCGGCATGAATCTGCCCGCGGGCAAACCGCGCGTCGGCATCATTATCGATCTTGATTGCCGTGCCCAGGTCCGCCAGCGCATCGTGTCCGCGGCTGACCATCTCGTAGGAGCGGGCCCGGTCAATGTAGAACGTCGCATTGGAAGGATTGAGTTCGATTGCCTTGCCGTAGTCGGCAATTGCCTCGTCAATCCATCCTTCTGCGGCAAGCGCGAGCCCCCGGGCATGAAATGATCCGGCGCGCCCGGGCTCAAGCTTGATGACCTGGTTGAGCAGCGCTATTGCATCACCGTGCCGTCCTTCGGATTGGGCCAGCATACCCTCTCGTGTCAGCCTTTCGATGCTGGCTTGCCTGTCTTCAGGTTCTGTCTTTCGGACAAGAGTTTCGCGACCGGGTATGACTGTCACGACAGCCTCGACATCAACCGATTTTGGCGCAGGCTCAGGGGCTTCCGAGGATGCCCTCGCCCGGCGCTCCGTCAATTGCTCGACCTTATTGTCGGCCTGTTGTTTTTCGTGCGCGTCTTCTATCGACCTGACGCGCTCTGTACCGCCGGCGGTCTCGACTTCGGCTCGCCGCAAATCGTCTTCAGCTTCGGTTTCCCGCCCGAGAGCGCGGTAGGCCTCCGATCTTCTCCGGTACGCCTCAATCAGTTTCCCGTCCAACTCGATCGCGCGGGTAAAGGCGTCGATGGCGTGCGCGTGATTCCCGCACTCGGCATGGGCGATGCCGAGACTCTGGTGCGCCTGGGCCAGCGAAGGATCACACTCCAGCGCCGTTTCGAATTCCGTGATCGCCTCCTCAGTGCGTTTCATGGCCATGAACGCAGTGCCGCGCAGGTGGTGTGCAGACGCATCGTCCGGCGAAAGTGCGACCATCTTCGAGAAATCGGCGAGAGCCTGAGCGTGCTGTCCGTGTATGCCGTAGATTGTTCCGCGCCCGCGAAAGGCTTCCGCCAATGTCGGGTCGAGGCCGATTGCGGTCCCGAAATCTGAAAATGCGCGATGATACCGTCGCCGGCGCGCGTAAGCGGCACCCCGGTTCTGATAGGCAAGCGGGTTATCGGGATCGAGTTCGATCGCCTTGCTCAGATCCGCGATGGCCTGATTGATGCGACCCGTTTCGAGGTAAATCGCGCCACGTCTGCGGTGCGCTTCCGCGTTGTCCGGGGCAATCGCAATGGCATCACTCAAGTCCTTGAGTGCAAGACGGAATTGCGCCGTCTTCTCGTAGATTTCGGCTCTGCTGATGTGGATCGTCGCGAGCGGATCCCTGGACGGGGTATCATCGGCGCCCGGATCTTCATTTTCGTCGCGATTGCGCGTCATCTGGGCAAGTCGACGCATGGGATGCAAAGCGTTTCTCGGCCCCAGCTCAAGCGCCTTGGTCAGGTCCGAGATAGCCTGATCGTACTCCCCTTTCAGCCCGAGGACGCGCCCTCTGAAGTGAAATGCTTCGGCGTTGTTGGAGGTGCGTTCGATGACGCGGGAAAAGTCTGCAAGCGCACTATCCAGGTCGCCAGCCTCAAGGAAGGCGATCCCCCTTCGGATATGCGCGCGCCTCACACTATCGGGATCAAAGAGCCCTGACTTGATCAGCCGGCTGCAGTCGGCGATTGCGGATTTGGATACTTGACCTGCGCACGGTATGACCGTGTCCGCCATGGCAGGACCGGAAAGACTGAACCACAACATGAACGCAAACTGTCCACACTACAAAACCCGCCCTGCCCTGGAACGCATACTGCGATGGCCGATACTGCAACGCAAGGTGGCAGCGGCGAATGACGTCATTTTTTCACCAGATTTTGCCGAATTCGTGTCTATCGTGGCCCCTAAGGATCGGTCTCGCCACCATTAATCCGTGTTCTGCATATCCTTGCGGGTGCAAATTCATTCAAAAACGAATCACTTTGACGCAATCTCAGGTTGAGAATTTCGATCCTCGTCGAGAATTTCGCGCAGGCGAACAAGCGCAGGCAACACAGCTTCGATCTCGCTCAGGTCGAGCAGACCGGAGAGACGATCCAAATGCGGGGCGAGTGCCGCCACTGCGGCGGTGCGCGCGGCTACTCCGGCATCCGTGATCGTCACCTGCTTGCCGCGACCGTCCTGCGGATCGGGCCGGATCTCGATGTACCCCTTGGATTCGAGCTTTTGAAGCGTATTGGTCATTGCGCCGCGGGTAACCTGAAACGCAGATGCGAGTTCCGCCGGACTTCGCGTCCCTCCGAGCCGGACGAAATGATTCAGGACGGTAAACTGCGACAGCTTCATTCCGTCCGGCATTACGCGCTCGAACGCATTTCGCGAAAGCTGCTCGATGATTCCGATCTCGTTGAGGAACCGGAACAGAACAGGGTCTCGCGGAGGTGCGTTCCTTTTATTCGTCATGCATTTCGCATCCTGCTTTCCGCGGGCCATCGCGGACTCGCTCCCACTTCGGGACCATACCCGAGTCGCGCCAGCATCTGAATTCGCGCCGGCGCCGGAACCTTCACGGTCTCATGGAGCAGATCATAGGTTTCTCTCATCTCCGGGTATTCCTGAAGAGCCTGGCTCACCGGATGCATTGAGAGGCCTATTTCCGTCGCCTTCAGGTTGGCCCGCACATAATGCGCGCCTGCCCTGAGTTGCTCCATACGGCTGTTGTCCGCGGACACGATCCAAAGAAAAGCCATGCTCGTTTCCATGATCGGCCGATATATATCCAGGCCCTGCTGATATGCCGAAGACGACATATCGGCCAGCGTTTCCCGGGTCAAAATGCCTGCCCGGTTCAGCGCCTCCAGCATCGGACCGCCGAGGTCGATGCCGTCCGGGTTTGCTTCGATTTCCGCTTTCCCGATACGCATCAGGTCCACGCTTTCCATATAGGTGCGTGGGGTCCTGGTCTCGATCTCGAAAGCGTTCCAGGTCAAGTTGCGCAACTTCGATACCGTCGCATTGTCAGCGGCGACCGCTGCTCCTTCACCCGAAGCGCCCGAAACGGCCTGCAGTGCTTCGGTGCCCACCGTGCGCGTGGTGTCGAAGGGTTCCTTGGTCGAACGCCGATGGGGAACCTGCAGGAAGAGAGGATCCTTGCCGACATCTCCCCGTTTGCTGAATGCAATATGTGCGACCGGTCTCTTGTCCAGGCGTGGCGAGGGGCTGCCTTCCGGAAATGGGGTAACGAGCGCTTCGTAGCCGTAGTGCGCCGCCGCCATCCGCAGGATCTCGAGGAAACAACCGAGACCGATCGTGATCTGCCGGTCGAACGGGTCGGTCTCAGGGAGCCGTCGGTCCAGATCGCAGTAAAGCACCGCCTCGTCGGGTCGGGACAGATCCACCACCCACGGCTGCCGGTTGTGCGGGTTGGGCGCCAGGATCGCCCACGAAATGGCCTTGTGCCGGACATCGCCTTGCGCCCTGCCCGCATTGGCCCATGGCGTCAATGCCGCCGTTGGTTCGCGCGTCAGAGCAAAACCGCCCACACCTGCTGAAAGAATGACCGCTGAACTTCCCAGGACCTTCACAAACCCACGCCGGCTGATCGACATCGCGCATCTCCATGCTCATTAGTTTAACATCAAACCAATATAGTTTAATATTGAATTATATCAAGCCCAATCAGCAACACCGTCATCTCAATGTGATGAATCAGCGACACGGTTCGCACCGGCAGGGTCCTACTCGCCAGACACCAAACGGGGCGCCGAAGCGCGAGCGCGTCAATTTTTCTTTAAGACATTTGGTGTAATGGGGCGGCAGAACTGCGGATTTGCAGCTCGTTGATCATCAGACCGTTCAAGAGTCGGGTTCATACGATGCTAGAAGGCAAGGTCACACCATCCAGCGGATTGTTTTTCCGCGGCGATATTCAGGTCCTGAGACTTGTTCTCGCCGTTTGCGTCGCTGCGGCGATCAGCGCCATGATCGCCTCGGCTGCGGATGCCGCATTTCTTCCGTAGACTCTCGTTCAAAAGCTGACAGCCGGCCTTCTCCAGAGTCGCTCGTGCGACCAAAGAAGTCGCTTCACTCCGCCGACAAGTATCCCGTCCCGATAATATCTTCCCCGAAGCCCAGAGCGGGTTGGTCTGGCATGTGAGCGAGGGTACGGAGATGGCAAACGGCAGCGACAGGCGCGCACCCAACATTGTGATCATCATGGCGGACCAGTTGACGCCGTTCACGGTCGGTGCGTATGGCAACGAGCAGGCGGTGACGCCTCACATGGACGCTCTGGCCGCTACCGGGACAACGTTTGACAGCGCGTACACGAACGCACCGTTGTGCGCTCCGGCGCGATTTTCGTTCATGTCAGGCCAGCTCATCACGCGCATCGCCGCATATGACAACGCTTCTGAATTCCCGAGCTCGATCCCGACATTCGCTCACTACCTTCGCACGATGGGCTATCACACGTGTCTATGCGGCAAGATGCATTTTGTCGGGCCGGACCAGTTGCACGGGTTCGAGGAACGGCTGGTGACTGATATCTATCCTGCCGACTTCGCATGGACGCCCGACTGGGAGATGCCGGACGAGCGGATCGATTCCTTCTATCACAACATGTCGAGCGTGCGCGAAGCAGGGTTTGCAGCAACCACGAACCAGATCGATTACGACGAAGAAGTGGGCTTCAACGCGCGGCGCAAGATCTTCGACTATGCCCGTTTCCCAGACAAACATCCGTTCGCGATGGTGGTGTCGTTCATCCACCCGCATGATCCCTATATCGCCTTGAAGGAATGGTGGGACCTCTACGACCACGACAAGATCGAAATGCCTCGCGTGGCGGCGCTGCCGCTCGACGAACAGGATCCGCACAGCCGCCGAATCCAGATCGGCATCGATCTGCCGAACGATCCCATCACGGACGAACAGGTGCGCAATGCCCGGCATGCCTATCTGGCCAATGTGAGTTATTTCGACGACTGGGTCGGGCGTGTCGTCAAGGCGTTGAAGGACGCGGAACTGGCAGACGACACCATCGTGATTGTCACAAGCGATCATGGCGACATGCTTGGTGAGCGCGGCCTTTGGTACAAGATGAGCATGCATGAATGGTCGGCCAGGGTTCCGCTGATCGTGGCCGGCGCGGACATGCCGCAAGGCCAGAGGATCGCCAACAATGTCTCGCTGGCCGACGTCCTGCCGACCGTCATCGACCTGGCGGCGGCCGGTGACGCGGCCCGCAAGCCGACCCTTGGCGACGACATAGACGGCCGCAGCCTTGTCCCGCTCATTTCCGGCGAGGCGAACGATGATCCGGACGAAGCAATCTGCGAGTATGCAGCCGAGTGCGCATCACACCCTGTCTTCATGATCCGACGGGGGCGGTTCAAATACATCCATTGCGAGGTCGACCCGCCGCTGCTCTACGACCTCGTCGATGACCCCGAAGAGCGGAACAATCTGGCCGATGACCGGGCGCATCAGAATGTCGCCAGTGCGTTTGCCGCGGAAGTCAGTGAGCGCTGGGACTCCGAGAAGATCAGGCAGGACGTGATCGCAACCCAAAAGCAGCGAAGGGCCATCCATCAAGCCATGGTCCAGGGGGAACGAACGTCCTGGGATTTCAGCCCGGCACGAAACGCGGCCGAAGAGTACATGCGAAGCCACATGGACGTAACGGAAACCGATGTACGCAGCCGGTTCCCGCCGCTGGACCGGGATTGAAACGGGTACAACTCTCAACAGCGAGCGTGTACCGCCGACGCTGCTCGATGTATCAGTGCAGAGCGATCTCGCGTGAAACGGCTTCCCAGCGCCCCGGGCCGACTTCACGACGATAGGCCACCTGAACGGAATGGAGCGGACCGTCCAGTTCAGCACGCCAATAGTCAAGAAACTTCATCAGCTTCGGAAATTCCGGCGCCACATCGTATCGCTGCCAAACGAAGCTCTGAAGCAGCTTCGGATAATCCGGCATGCGATAAAGAATGTGCGCGGTTGTCAGTCCGTAACCATTGAGTTGCAAGGCAAAGTCGTGCGAAGCCATAACCGCTCCCTATGTTGCATAGCGACTCACCGATTATCGGCCACGACGCTCGCGCCGTGCAACTCCCATTCAGCAAATTTATCTGAAGAATCAATAGATTAGCAGCACCCGACAGAGAGTGCTGCTAATCCACGTGTGTCCTAAACGACAGTCTTCAGTCTGCCGCAGGCTCCGCTGCGGTTGACGTTGCCTCGTTGCCGCGGGCCGCCACCAACCACTGGCAGAAAGCCAGCGCGCAGACGGCCCCGACGAACTGGGCGATGACGAATGCCGGAACGTCGGATGGCCGTATGCCGGCAAATGTGTCCGAGAAGCCGCGTGCGACCGTCACGGCAGGGTTCGCAAACGATGTCGACGCCGTGAACCAGTAGGCGGCTGTAATATAGAGGCCGACGGCAACGGGCACCGCCGAGGCACGGGCCTTGAGTGTCAGAAGAATCGTTGCCACGAGACCGAACGTCGCCACCCATTCCGCAAACCATTGCGACGGTCCGGTCCTGACTTTCTCGGATGCCTGGAAGACCACCTCATCGAACATGAGATGTGCAGCCAGCACGCCGACAATGCCGCCGGCAACCTGTACAGCCACATAGGCAAGGCTGTCCGGCACCGATATGTCGCGCCGCAGAAGAAAAGCCGCGGTGACTGCGGGATTGAAGTGGGCGCCGGATATCGGCCCGAGCATGGTGATCAGGACGACGAGAATAGCGCCCGTTGGTATCGTATTGCCCAACAAGGCGATGGCAACGTTCCCACCGGCAAGACTCTCGGCCATGATCCCAGAACCAACCACGGTGGCCAACAGGAATGCGGTCCCGATGAATTCGGCGCCAAGCCGCCGCGGCAGATCCGGTCCCGACATGTCAGCCGTCCACCTGCTCAGGCGAACAGGCTTTTCTGCCGATGTCGTCTAGACGCTTCTGCAGGGCCAGTCTGTCCAGGCTCGCCATGGGCAGGTTCACGAATATAGATATCCTGTTCGTCATCATCCTGTATGTATCGGCGAAAGCCAGCCGGATTTCGGCATCCGTTCCTTTCGCTGCCGCGGGATCGGGAACGCCCCAATGCGCCGTCATCGGCTGTCCGGGCCAGACCGGACAAACCTCGGCCGCCGCCGAGTCACAAACCGTGAAAACAAAGTCCATCTCGGGAGCGCCTTCGGCGGCGAATTCATCCCATGACTTCGAACGGAACCTGTCCGTGGGATGGTTCATCTTCTTCAAGAGTTCATCCGCAAACGGGTGAACCGCACCGCTTGGTGTCGACCCGGCTGAAAACGACTTGAATTTGCCCTGGCCTTCGCGCTCCAGGATCGCTTCAGCGATGATCGAGCGCGCGGAGTTTCCCGTGCACAGAAACAGTACGTTGAATACTCGGTCTTCCATCGTGTTCTCCATCATCAGCCGCACGAAACCGCTTCGAAAAGCGGCGCACAGATGGCCGGTTCACCCCGGCAACAGTCTTGCATCAGGTAACCGAGCAGATCCTGCATCCCGTTCAAGTCAGCACGATAACGAATGCTGCGCCCGTGGCGGCTGCTGACGATCAGACCGGCGCGAGCGAGAATGCCCAGATTGGTGGACATCGTGTTTTGCCGCACGTCGAGTTGTGCCGAAATCTCACCTGCGGCCAGTCCGTCGGGGCCGGCCTGGACGAGAAGCCTGAACACATCCAGGCGGGTTTCCTGAGCGAGCGCGCTGAGCGCTTCGAGAGCTTTCGTTTGATCCATATATCCAGATAACTCGATATTTAGTTCGATGTCAAACCGCACCTGAGCGATCAATTCGCGATGGCGAGGGAAAGCACCTACCAGCCGTTGACCCGCGGCCAGTAACCCGTGACGATTCCGTTCTCGACGACGTGATAGCCGTCATGGGCCGCCGCGGTCATGCAGATATGGTTTGGCAGAACCCTGACAATCGTTCCGATGGGATAGGCGTCGAATTCGAGTGGCGAATTGTCCCTGGTCGTGACGTAGCCGTGTTCCTGGCTGACGCCATCAATGATCAGGCCGTCTTGAAAGAACCCGTTTTTGTCGGCGATCAGTCCATACCCGCAATCATTGGCCTGCGACGCGGTCGACCTGTCCTTCGACAAAGCGAGCCCGCCCGCGTCGATCACCATGCGGTTCATCGCCTGACTGTGACTGACTACCGTTGCAAGCACGGACACGGCGATGTCGTCTATGCCGCAAACACCGAGATTGGCCTGGCAAAGGTCCTGAAAGACATAGACGCCCGGACGGACCTCGGTGATTCCATTGAACTCTTCGCCGAACGTGCATGTTGGTGTCGATCCTACGCTGACATGAGGGCACGCGAAGCCGTTGCCACGCAGCGCCTCCGCGACCGACAGCGTTGTGGCCTGCTCGTTGGCGGCCGCGGACCGAATTTCGTCGATCGACGATGACCCGTAGCTGCCCCCGCCATGGGCGAATACGCCGGCCAGATCGAGGTGTGCCGCGGCGGACAAGATCCGGCCGATCTCCAGAACACGCGGCTCATCAGCCCTCACGCCTGTGCGGTGGCGGTCGACGTCAACCTCGACAAACACCCGGAGCCGCGGTCCATCAATCCGGGCTGCCGCCAATTCTCGCGCGGTTTCAGCCGAGTCGAGGCAGACGGCAACATCAGCCCCTAACCTGTTGAGCCCGGCAACCCGATCCAACTTCGCGGGCACGACGGACACTGCATAAAGCATGTCCTTGAACCCGGCGTCGGCAAAGTATTCGGCCTCCTTGAGGGTCGACACGGTGAACCGCTCGGCACCGTGGTCTTGCAGCAGCCGTGCAACGTCGACCGACTTGGGGGTCTTGAGATGCGGCCTCAGGTGGATGCCGCGTCCAGCAAACCGGTCCGCCATGGTTGAAATGTTGCGCTCAAGCTTCCCGCGATCGAGAACGAGACACGGCGTTTCCAGAGTCGTGCAATCCAGGTCCATGGCATCAAAATCCGTTGGCTGTTTAATCCGGCGCGTTGCTCCCGGCGCGTTCAGGGGCGCTCAGGATCGCGTTGAGGTCCGGAAGCGCTGGCACTGACTGGCGTGCGTCGGTCGATGTCGAAGTTGAAGGATCATCGCCCGGCGTTTTCCAGTTGTCCTCTATATGAACGCCCACTCCGATCGCACCGATCGTGCCCACGAACAGCGCGGCGGCCGCCAACAGCATTGTCGGCGCCTTGCGGGACGGTTGTCCTGCACGACGAAGGTAGTCACGTCGTTTGTCCGGATCGGAGCGAATGTCACCGGGCATCGCCGCAAAGACTTCGCTCAGTTGTGCCTCACGCCAGCGTCGCCCCTTGAGTCCGGCCTCGATGTGCAATGGCGCAAAAAACGCCAGGTACAGTGCCGGACCGAAGGCGGCGGGTCCGAATGCGGCAACCGTTACCGTTGCCAAAACGACGCACAGCAATGGCCACCAGATCCGGACATCTCCGGCCCGATAGAACAGGAATATCGCAATCAAAGCGATGACCATGAGGACCTGCACGCCGGCCGCCGCAACGCCAGCGCAAATGCCACTGACCATGACAGGACCGCCGAGCGCCATGCCTACGCGTCTCTTTTGCTTCCGGTAGAGACACCAGAATGGCCCGTAGCGGAAACCGTTCGGATGCCGAACCGATGCCTGGTCCATCGCGGCGTCGACCATGCCGGGATCAGTTTCCCGGAAGAATGCAATTCGGTCTTCGACAGCCAGCACTTCGAAATCAAGCAGTTCACCAAGCAGCAGCACCAGATCGTCCGGCATCATTTCGCCGAGTTCGACTTCGCTCTGTGGCCAACCAAGGAGATCCTGCAAGCCCCCGAGAGCGGCGTGGGGCAAAGACTTCAATACCGCTTCTGCTGCGTCCTTGTCGTCGTACCAGTGATCGATCACGTGATCGACGAATGCCATTCTCATCTGCTCGCGATCGACCAGCGAGAGTCGGTCCGTGGCGGCAAACCAGTTCCGCCAGGCTGTGTTGTCGCCCGCTCGTTCGTTGTCGGCGAGCAAATGCCGGAGTTCCGCGACAAGGGCGGCAATCGGGACTTCCGGATCCGCGGCTCCCTCGACCCCCGCGTCAGCAGCCGATTCCTCATCCGCCGGCTGATCGACGGCTGCTCCGTCATCGCGGCCTTCGACGATGACTTTGGTGGTCGCCCAGTCAGTCGCCTCGCCGTCCTCCTCACCGATGACAACCCTGGCCACCGGTTCCGTCACCGGAACGCTCGGTGCACCATCTTCGTTGACGACAACGCGGGCGCGCGGCTCATCCGGAGGAACGAACGGATCAAGGTCACCGTCAGAGTCAGGTTCCTGTTCGGATTCTACCGTTCTCCCGTCACGACCAGGCGGATCGCCGCCATTCTCCGCTCCAGCCTCATCGACGCGTTCATCATCGTCGAACTCGTCGTCATAGTCGCTCCACTTGGTTGCCCGGAGGCACCACTCATAGGCGTCTCTCAGTTCCTGAAAGGCCTTGGGATCCTTGTCCGGCCGGTTCTGCTTCAGCAGCCGCGCGTAGGCGCGCTTGACCGCGCGCTCATCGCTGGTCGGCTCAATTCCAAGGACATCCCACATAACCGACCAACCTAGGGAGACTCGTCCCTGAACGGCGAGTCCTCGAACGACGCAAGGTGGCGGGAGAAGTCTTCGCGCGTCCTGTCCGGATGGCGGTTCGTCTGATCCGATATTTCCTGCTCGAAACTGCGGATCAACCGGCCGATTGCGTCTCGCTGATCGCCGGTGTGCTCTTCGTAGAGGCGCTCGGCACGCGCAAGCAGAGCGAGGTTCGGAGCATCCTCAAGCGGATGGAGCTTGTACTTTTCGAGTTCTGCGCGCCGTTTTTCGATATCGGCATCCGACAAGGATGATTCCTGCGTTTCGAAGAGCCTCTGCTTTTTCAGCTCTTTCGACGGCACCTCGACTTCGACATCCAACAGCCCGTTGACGTCATAGGTAAAGCGGACATTGATGCATTCCTCGCCGGCCGGCTTCGGTGTCACCGGCACCCGCACATCTCCAAGGAACACATTCTTCTCGGGACGCATGCTTTCACCCTGGAAGACTCTCACCAGGAGTTCCTTCTGGTTGTTCTCCACGGTGTAATAGTCCTCGACACGGCTGATCGGGAGCACGGCGTTACGTTCGATGACGAACGACATCATCATTCCCCTTCCACCATCGCGAACCACCTCGATGCCGAGCGAATGGGGGCATACGTCGGTCACAACGACGTCGTTGAGCGCCTTGTCTTCGGCAACGAGCCCGGCCTGAACCGCGGCACCAGCCGCAACGGTCTTGTCGGGATCATTGCCCGCCAATGGGAGACGACGGAACAATCGAGCCACGAGCGACCGGACACAGGGCATTCTCGTCGCGCCGCCAACAAGCACCACCTCGCCGATCTCGTCAACGGAGAGGTCGGAGTCGCGAATTGCGATCTCCAGCGGCTTGCGCAGTCGTCGGAGCAGGTCTCCGGATTCGGTTTCGAATTCCTCCCGGCTCAGGTTGCCATTTATGACGCGGCCGGCGAAGGAGACCTCATACTCGGCCTCCCGCGCGGTGGACAGCGCCTGCTTGACGCGCTCGGCCGCGTTGGAGAGGACATTGTGTGCAGCGGCGTCCAATGAACCGGTGTCTATCTCGTGTCGTTTCGTGATCAGCGACTTTACGATCCCGCGGAAGTCCTCACCGCCAAGAAAATTGTCGCCCGCCGATGCGCGCACTTCGAAAATGTCGTCAAACCGCTCAACGATTGAAACGTCGAATGTCCCGCCACCGAGATCGAAGACCAGATATTTTCCTTCTTCCACGTCATTCAGCCCATGGGCCAGTGCGGCGGCCGTCGGCTCGTTGACCAGGCGGCGAACAGAGAGCCCCGCCAATTCGCCAGCGGCACGCGTTGCCTGGCGCTGGGCATCACTGAAGTAGGCCGGTACGGAGATCACGACGTCACTGATCTCCTGTCCCAGGGCTTGTTCCGCGTCGCGCTTGAGCGCCTTGAGCACGAAGGCCGACAATTCCTCGGGCCGAAAGCTCTTGGCCCCCAACTGCACCGTCTGTGACGTCCCCATGAGGCGTTTGAAATGGGCTGCTGTCAGTTCCGGGTGCGTTATCAGCCTGTTCGCCGCCGCTTCGCCGACGACAATCTCTCCATTGTCCAGAAGCCCGACGACAGACGGTGTCAGTTCCGCGCCAAGCGCATTGGTCAATATCACCGGACCATCTTCGGTCCAGCGAGCGATCAGCGAGTTCGTCGTTCCGAGATCGATTCCGAGAATTTCAGTCATCTTCAACGATTGCAGCGGATGGAAAGCGGCGATATTCCTGGCCACCTGTACAGACCTGAATTTCTATACAGGAACGCGATCCATCGTCCAAACGCTGAGATGTAACCAAGCACGGCTCAGGCAATGAGAAAGGGCGCGAAACCACGCTCATCCCGTGCTCGTCAGCTTGTGCTGAAACCTGTTTGAGTACCGTTGACGCCAGCCCCAGTGCGGCCGATGCACCCTGGTGTCAGGGCACCACTAATTGAACGTCCACTTCAGGGTCGCCTTGCCGCCATAATAGAAGTACGACTGGTTCGAGTCCGCCGCACCGCCGTCGGTGCTGAAACCGTTGACGTAGTCCTCACTCGCACGGTTGACCCCGTTCAGCCACATCATCGTGCCGCCGAATGACAGGAACATTTTTTCCTTCAGCCGGATGTGCAGTGTCGGTGAGAATTCGACCATCTGGGCAAAGCCGGTATCGTCCTGATCCTGGGCGTTGGTCAAATTCCGGTTTTCGGATGAATTTACCTCGCCGCCCTGGTCAATGAAATTGGCGAACAGACCAAAGGCAAGACGCCCGGTCAGCATGACGTCCTTGCTGAAGAAATGCCGCCCGCTGACACCAACCTGCGCTCCGACCAGATTGTTCGTCACCGACGAAAATCCGGACGATACGGAATTAACGTTGCCGCCGCCGTTCGCGAACGACGCCGAGTACTTGTTACCGAACTCGATGTAACGGGCGCCCGCGAAGGTCTCCAGTCCAGAAATACCGGCAAAATCGATCTTCTCGCGGAACATCATGTTGAATTCGACGCCGCCCAGATCCATGTCGGAGTCGCTTGCACCAGTCAGGTTCTGCTCTTCATTGACGACAATCGTTTGCGCCGGAACGTACACGCATTGCTTGGTGTAGTAGCCCGGTATGATCTTTTCGGTCGCGACGTTCACCGTCTGCGTGCTGCTATCGTCAAACCCGGCGCCCAGCCCTCCCACCTTGAATCCACCGATCTGAAAGGCGCGAATGTGCCGCATGCGCTGAGTCCGCAATGTCATGAAGGCCCACTGGCCGCCAGCTTGCGACATCAGATTGTTCAGGTTCGGACCGGAAGGATCGGCAGCAAATCTGTCCGCCGTATCATGGGTGCTGTCGCCTTGGGAATTATCGCCAAAGAAGCTGCCGAACGAGAATCTCGCCCGGGGTTCTTCCGCCTCAGAGGATTCTGACTTGTCTCGATCTGACCAGTAATACAGTAACTCCGACCAGCGGGCGGCATCCGCCGCTGATGAAGAGCCTGAGACGATCATCAAATAAAAGCCCGCCGCGACGCCGCAGCGGAGCACATGCCTACGGTAGGACATGCCCCCAATCTCCTGTCCGCCCCCCAGCGGATCCGGATTTGTGTCCGAATCAGAGTGTAGCGGAGTTCGAATCCGCGGTGAAGACATTATGGCAATCTGGTGGAAAAAATGTGGTCAGCGACTGTGGAGAACCGCCGCCCTCTGTTCAAATCATGCGCCGGACCATATTGAATAGCCGCAAATCCGTGTCAGGGAAGACGATGACAATAGACATAGACCGCATCCGCGCCGAAACGCCCGGTGTTGCAGAGAGACTCCATTTTAACAATGCCGGCGCGGCCCTAATGCCGCAGCCGGTTGTCGACGCCCAACTGGATCATATCCGGCTCGAAGCCCAGATCGGCGGCTACGAGGCGGCAGCGGCCAGACATGACCGGCTTGAGGGCGTTTACGACTCCGTCGCCCGTCTGATCGGCGCGCACCGGGACGAAATTGCGATCGTCGAGAACGCCACCGTCGCCTGGGACATGGCGTTCTATTCCCTGATGTTCAGTCCCGGCGACCGCATCCTGACTGCACAGGCTGAATACGCCGCCAACTACGTCGCCTACCTGCAAACGGCGAAAAGAACCGGGGCGGTCATTGATGTCATCCCGTCGACGGAGGACGGCGAAGTCTGCTGCGAGTCCCTGTCCGCCATGATTGACGATCGGGTCAAGCTCATCGCGATCACACAGATTCCCACCAACGGCGGGCTGGTCAACCCGGCAGCGGAAATAGGAGCAATCGCGAAAGCCAACGGCATTCCATACCTTCTCGACGCCTGCCAGGCGGTCGGACAGATGCCGATCGACGTCACGGCAATCGGCTGCGACATGCTTTCGGCGACGGGGCGGAAATACCTTCGCGGGCCCCGCGGCTCAGGCTTCCTGTATGTGAACCGCGAGTTGTTGCCTGAGCTCGAACCGCCGATGATCGATCTCTACGCGGCAGAGTGGGTCGCGCCGGACCGATACGAACTGCGCTCGGATGCGCGCAGGTTCGAGAATTGGGAGAACAACTACGCGGCCCGGCTGGGCCTGGGAGCTGCAGTTGACTACGCCATGGACCGGGGGCTCGCGGAGACGTGGCCACGTATCGTGTCCCTTTCGGGACTTCTGCGCCAACGCCTCTCGGAGCTGCCGCGGGTCTCCGTCACGGATATCGGCAAGACGAAATGCGGGATCGTCACGTTCACGGTGGACGACATTGCATCCGTAGATGTCAAAGCGCGCCTGGCGGCAGAGAGCATCAATGTGAGCGTATCCAAGCCCTCGAGCACGCTGCTCGATGCAGAATCCCGCCGGCTGCCTCCGCTCGTCCGGGCATCCGTGCACTACTACAATACCGAAGACGAAGTTCACCGCTTTGCCTCGGTCCTGGGCACCATCGTCTCGGGGCCTGCGGCTTAAGCGATTACTGCTCGGGGTTCACAAGACGCTCAAGCGGAACGCCTTCGAATGCCTTTGTCTCCCGCAACACGACATGGCTGGACAGCTTCATGCCTTCTGGACCGCGTTGGAGCAGGTCGTCGCTGATCTGCTCGTATGAGGCGATGTCCGTGCAGATGAACCTGAGGAAATAGTCGAACGGGCCGCTCACCTTGAAACATTCGACCAGTTCCGGAATGTCCCGGACCGCGGCCTCGAATTCAGCGAATTCGCCCTGATCGTGACTGACCAGGCTCGCCGTGGCGATCACAGCGATCCCGTGAGCCAGCCGGGCAATCGCCACGCGGCCGAGGTAACCGGAAATGACCCCCGCCTGCTCAAGTCTTTTGACGCGTTGCAGGCAGGGACTCGGCGAAAGCCCCACGCGCTCGGAAAGCGCCTGGTTGGTGATCCGCGCATCCGCCTGCAGCTCGGCCAGGATCTTCAAATCGATCCGGTCGACTTTCACAGTCCTGTTGCTGTCGCCCATACCGATACGTGCCCTCGCCCCGTTGAAAATCCGCCGCCGCAGGATCTGACGCGACCGCGGCATCGCACGACATCTTATGCCGAAGCGGACCGCAAGTTCGAGAGCACATATTGCGTGCCTCGTGAGATGATTGAGCCTCGAATTTGCAATTCAGGAGCAGTCCCGTGAGCCTGCGCATCGATACATATGAAAAACCGGTCCGAGCCGCGGATCTTATGGCCGCGATCGAGCCTCCGGCGGCACGGACACTTGGCCTTATCGGTGTTCCCATGGATGCCGGCGCAAGCGCCAGGGGCGCGAGCCTCGGACCCGAGGCGCTTCACATTGCCGGGATCGGCAGCGCGTTCGAGGCGCTCGGACACGATGTCGTCGACCACGGTTTTGTGGATGGCCCTCGGACGCCGGGCCGCCCCGCCGAAGGCGGTTACAGGCATCTTGAAGAAGTGAACTCGTGGTGCGCTTCGCTCCGGACAACGGTGAAACGAAGCCTCGATGCAGGCGAAACGCCGGTCGTCCTCGGCGGCGACCACAGCCTCTCGATCGGATCGGTTGGCGCCGTTGCGCAACACTGCGCTGAACGGGCGCTGCCGCTTTCGATCATCTGGATCGATGCCCACGCCGACTTCAACACGCCTCAGACCAGTCCTTCGGGAAACATTCACGGCATGCCGCTGGCTGCACTTGCCGGGCTCATTCCCGCCGGTGATATCGACATCGGACCCGCTCCGAGCGCGATTGATACAGCCAACATCCATCTTGTCGGCATCCGCTCGGTCGACCCGGTCGAAAAGTCGACCGTCATCGCACACGGCGTCAACGTCTACGACATGCGGGCCATAGACGAGCACGGCATGGTCACGGTGATGAAGAGCATCCTGGAACAGGTGCGAACTACAGGCGGTCATCTTCACGTCAGTTTCGATCTCGATTTCATCGACCCCGATGTCGCTCCCGGCGTCGGCACGCCGGTCTCGGGCGGTGCGACCTGGCGTGAAGCGCATCTCTGCATGGAAATGCTGCACGAGGCCGGTCTTATCGGTTCGCTCGATCTCGTCGAACTGAACCCATGCCTCGACAACAGCAGCCAGACAGCCGCGCTCGCCGTCGATCTGGCCTGCAGCGCATTCGGAAAACAGATTATCGAACGAAAGGTGGTGACGAGATGACGGCAATCGAGCAAGCGCATGTGGAGGAAAACGTCGTGCCGGTTGAAATGGATTTTTCAGAATATCTCGACGTCGAAAAACGCCTTGGCGCTCACAACTACAAGCCGCTGGACGTCATACTTTCTCGCGGCGAAGGGGCCTGGGTCTGGGACACGGACGGCAACAAGTATCTCGATTGCCTGTCAGCATACTCCGCGGTCAACCAGGGTCATTGTCACCCGAAGATCCTCGCTGCGATGATCGAGCAGGCCGGGAAACTGACGCTGACGTCGAGGGCGTTCCGGAACGATCAGCTGGCGCTCTTCTATCAGGAGGTTTGCGCGCTGACGAACTCCCACAAAGTCCTGCCGATGAACAGCGGCGCCGAGGCCGTCGAGAGCGCTATCAAGGCCGTGCGAAAATGGGGATACGAGTCAAAGGGTGTCGCGCCGGGCAAGGCGGAGATTATTGTCTGCAGCGACAATTTTCACGGCCGCACGCTCGGGGTCGTCAGCTTCAGCACGGATCCCGCCGCGCGGACCGGATTCGGACCCTTCGTACCGGGATTCAAGAAGATTCCGTTCGGTGACGCCGACGCCCTCGAGGCGGCTATCACCGCCGACACTGTTGCGTTTCTGGTAGAGCCGATACAGGGCGAAGCCGGCGTGATCATTCCGCCGGAAGGCTATCTGCGCGCCGTGCGTGAAATCTGCACGCGCCATAACGTGATGCTGATCCTGGATGAGATCCAGACCGGACTCGGGCGCACCGGCAAGCTGCTTGCCGAAGAGCATGACGGCATCGAGGCCGACCTTACCCTGATCGGCAAGGCGCTGTCCGGCGGGTTCTATCCGGTCTCGGCGGTGCTCTCCAATTCCGAGGTCCTCGGCGTGCTCAAGCCGGGAGAGCATGGCAGCACGTTCGGCGGCAATCCGCTGGCGTGCGCCGTGGCACGGGCGGCTCTGAAGGCGCTCGTCGACGAAGGCATGGTCGAGAATGCGGCCGAAATGGGCGAGTACTTTCTCGCCGGTCTCCAGGACCTGCGCACCAACATGATCAAGGAGATCCGAGGACGGGGCCTCATGATCGCGGTGGAGTTCCACGAAGAAGCCGGAGGCGCGCGGCAGTATTGCGAAGCGCTCAAGGATGAAGGCCTGCTGTGCAAGGAGACGCATACCGATACGATCCGTTTTGCGCCGCCACTGGTGATTACGCGGGAAGAAGTCGACTGGGCCCTGGAACGCATTGCCAAGGTCTTTCATGCCGGCTCCGCATCGGCGCACTAAACCCCTGCCCGGCGGCGCGAAGCCGCCGGGCTCACGGCCTCACGCGGCGCCAACCCGTTTCATTCCGACGGTGACCCCGACATTTCAGTGTGTTACTCCGGCGTGTCTTTCGCGCGGTGCAATTCATGTGGTCACCAGAAATACTCGCGGCCGTTATCGGCACGTTTGTCCTTGCCGGAACGGTAAAGGGCGTGGTCGGTCTGGGCATGCCCACCGTGGCACTGGCCCTGCTGACGGCGCTCGTCGGATTCCATGAGGCCCTCGTGCTGATGCTCGCGCCCGCCTTCGTCGGCAATATCTGGCAGTCGCTCTCCGGCCCCTACTTCCTGGTTGTTGTCAGACGGTTCTGGCCGATGATTGCAGCGGGCGCGGTGTGCATCTGGATAACCTCCGTCATGCTGACGCTTGCCGATCCGAGACTGCTGTCTGCCGCGCTCGGCGTCATCCTCTGTGTCTACGCGACAATCCTCCTGTTCGCACCTCAACCGCCGGTACCAGGCCGGCATGAACGATGGCTCACGCCTTTGGTCGGTGGTGCGAGCGGCGCAATCGCCGGGCTCACCGGTACGTTCATGGTGCCTTCCGCCATCTACTTTCAGGCATTGCAGTTGGAACGGGATCTCCTGATCCAAGCACTGGGGGTCTGGCTGATTTCGGCGACCGTGATGCTCGGCTGGTCACTGGAGCGGCATGATCTTCTTCCGCCATCGCTTGCACTGCTTTCGGCGGTCGCCGTTGTTCCCGCACTGGCCGGCATGTGGTTCGGACAGCAGATCCGCTCACGTCTATCCGAGAGCGCGTTCAGAAAGATCTTTCTCTACGCACTCCTCGCGCTCGGACTGTATATTGTCGCCCGGTCGGTGCTCTGACTTCCAACCGAGTCCCATCTGTTCGCCTGAGGACCCCTTCGCGCTGTGGCTACCGAGATCATCATCGTTGCGGTCGGCGCACTGACTGCCGGCTTCGTTACGGGGCTGGTTGGATTCGGAACCGGGCTCGCCGCTTTGGGATTCTGGTTACAGGTCATCGAACCGGCTGTCGCAGCACCACTCGTGGCCGGTTGCTCGGTCGTCGGGCAAGTTCAATCACTGGTGACGCTGCGCCCGAAAGTGAAACTCGCGCGCGCCCTGCCCTTCATCCTGCCCGGCCTTGCCGGCATTCCGATCGGAACCGCGCTTCTGCTCGCCCTTGATCCTGCGCCGTTCAAGATCGGCGTCGGCGCCTTCCTGGTTCTGGTCTGCTCCGCGCTCCTGTTTCTCGTCGGCCGGGTCAAGGTGACCGCGGGCGGAAGCATTGCCGACGGAGGCGTGGGATTTGCCGGTGGTGTGCTTGGTGGCCTGGCCGGTCTCTCGGGGCCGCTGCCGACATTGTGGTGCACGCTGCGCGGCTGGTCCAAGGACGACCAGCGCGGCGTCTACCAGCCTTACAATCTCACGATCCTGTTTTTCGCTCTTGTTGCAATGGGGTTTGGCGGTCTCCTGGACAGGTACTTCTGGACCCTTTTCGCCGCAGCCGTACCGGCAACATTGACCGGAGTTTGGGCCGGCGTGACCACCTACCGCCGGCTGGCCGATCATTCCTTCCGGCGGATCGTTCTCATCGTGCTTCTGATTTCAGGTGTTGCACTGATCGCCACCAATCTCTAAGGAAGAAACCTACTGCGGGTCCAACCGACGGTCGAGCAATAAGAAGATAAAGGGACCCAATAATGCCTGATTATACAATACGTGACGCGAATGCCGACGACCTTCCGGCCATCCAGGATCTCTTGGTCACCACCTGGCATCATACCTACGACGACATTTACGGTGAGGACCGGGTCAACGACATCACCGCCCGCTGGCATTCCGTGCAGGCACTGGCCAACGGCCTTTATGCGTCTGACAGGCGCTTTCTGATCGCCGAAATCGAGGATCGGATCGTTGCAACCGCCTACGCGGGCAACGGCGACGGCTCAGAGGTAAAGCTTTTCAGGCTCTATGTGCATCCGGACTGCCAGGGAACGGGGCTCGGCCGCGAACTGCTGGCGCGGATAACGGCAGCATTTCCTGCCGCCGAAAAGATGACGCTCGAAGTCGAGCCGCAAAATCGCAATGCCATCTTATTCTACGAGAAGCATGGCTTCGTCGCCTCCGGAGAGGGAGACGACTGCGGCGGCCAGGGCGACGACATCCCGCACCTGATCATGACCAAAGCCATATAGTCCCCGCGACTCCTGGAGACGTCTCACAACGTCTCCTTGGTGGCTTCCTCAAGTAACCAGTCGCGGAACTTCCGTGCGGCATCGGAAAGGGTCGGGCCGGGCCGGCGCACAAGCTTGTAACTTTCGACGCCCCTGATGGTTGTCGGAAACGGTCTGACCAAGGCAAGCCGTTCGAGTTCCGGGTCGCTTGCCGGCGCCCGCGCCAACGCAACGCCGAGGCCCTCCGCAGCCAGCCGTAGGGCGATCGGCGTGCTGTCCACCGTTATCGTCTCGTAGTTAAGGAGCGCCTCGCGAGAACCGCCCAACCCCAGAGCCGCAAGCATCTGTGGCCAGCCGGCATTGTGGTGTCCCTGGACGGCAATGATCGGGACATCGATCAGGTTTCGGGCTTCCGTCAGCACTTGCTTTAGCGGCGCGGTGCAAACGGGATATACGGTCTCGCCGAACAGCTCGTCGGTCAGGTCCGGCGACCAGCCCGCTCCGCCGAATACAATCTGCAGGTCGGCGCCGCCCCGCTGAAAGTCCTCATCCAGATTCCCGGAGATCAACTGCAGCCGAACTTCCGGATGCCGCTGGCGAAATCGCGGCAATCTGGCGGCCAGCCATCCTCCCGCCAGTCCAAGCGAGACGCGCACGACAAGCGGTTGTTGACGGGCAAGCCCAAACACCGCACCCGTACCGATCGCAATCGTTTCCAGTGCGTGCTGAACCACAGGCAGAAACAGTCGGCCAGCCTCGGTCAGCGCAACGCCACGCGCTCCTCGGTCGAACAGAACCTGGCTCAAATGTTCTTCCAGCCCCCTCACCTGCTGGCTTACCGCCGGCGTGGACATGCCCAATTCCCTTGCCGCTGCCGCGAAACCCTGATGCCGCGCGGCGGCTTCAAACACACGCAGCCAGTTGAGCGAGGGAATTCGACCCACATCCATGTTCCGAAAACTCCTGGAAGACTGAATGCCACATCTGGCGGCATCAACAAAGATAAAGTCAAACTTTATCTAGCTGCAAAATTACCGCAATTTTCAAACAATCAATTCAATGGCATTGTTTCCATGGAGTCGTCTGATGATGTGAGGTTGCCATGACCGCCAGTCTCTCAACCGAAGCCGTAGAAGCCTACAAGCGCGACGGCTTTCTTTTTCCGGTCCGTGTTGTGAGTGAAGATCGTGCCCGGGAATTCCGGTCTCGGCTGGAGACCCTCGAAGCGCAACATGACAAAGCACCGGATCGCGCCGGCGGACGGCGTCTGAATGACTATTTCCGCCAGAATGTGCACTTCGTGTCGACACTGGCGAACGAGCTGTGCCGCCTGCCCGAAATCCTCGATGCGGTCGAGAGCATACTGGGCCCCGATCTGCTGGTGTGGAGCGTCGAGTTCATCATCAAGGAGCCGCACACAAACCGGGTGATCAGTTGGCATCAGGATCTGACCTATTGGGGCCTCGGGGAAACGGACCATGAGGTAACCGCATGGCTCGCCCTTTCCCCGGCGACCCGGCAAAGCGGGTGCATGCAGTTCGTTGAAGGCTCACACAAAAACGCAATCGTTCCGCACACCGACACATACGACGACAATAATCTGTTGTCGCGAGGCCAGGAAATCGCTGTCGACGTCGATGAGGACTCCGCAGTCGACGTCGTCCTGCAACCTGGCGAGATGTCGCTTCATCACGGACGGATGTTCCATGCCTCCGGTCCGAACGAATCCGACGACCGGCGCATTGCTGTCGCAATTCGGTACCTCTCGCCGGAAGTCCGTCAACAGGTCGCCGAAACTGATTATGCAATGATCGTTCGCGGTATCGACACGGAACGGAACTTCGCAATGGTTTCGCCGCCGCTCGAGGATTTTTCACCGGAATCGCTGGCAACCTATGAGCGGATATTCGCGGATCAGGCAAAAGCGCTCGGCGAAGGGGCCACTGAAGCCTTGTCCTATTGAGCAACTTCGGACAATTTTGGCGACAAGTATCAAGACACGGGAGCTTCAGCCGATGTCAGAGGACATGCAGACCGTCGAATTCACGCAAATGAAGGACGGCACGAAGGAGGACTATGCGCTTCTCGGCGAACTCGAAGAGGAATTTGTCGCCGGAACCGCCGACCGCATTCTCGAACACATGGAGAAGCTCGAGAACAGCCTTGCAGGTTACAAGATCAGCAGGCTCGATCATTCGCTGCAGAGCGCAACCCGCGCGCACCGCGACGGTGCGGACGTCGACTGGGTGGTCGCCGCCCTGCTGCACGACATCGGAGATGACCTCGCCCCACACAATCACGACAGCCTTGCCGCGGCCGTGATCAGACCGTATGTCCGCGAGGAAGTCAGCTGGGTGATCCAGCATCACGGCATTTTTCAGCTGGTGTATTACGCCCATCATCTGGGGAGTGATCCGGACGCCCGCGCGAAGTATCGCGATCACCCCTCGTATCAGGCAGCGGTGGATTTTTGCGAGCGGTGGGATCAGGCTTCTTTCGATCCGGATTACGACACCGAACCCCTCACCTTCTTCGCGCCCATGGTTCGCGAGGTCTTTTCCAGGGAACCGTGGTCGGAGCAGCATTTGAAGCCAGGAGTGCAGGAACCGCTCTTCAAAGCCTGAGCGGACTGCCGCACGACTCCAGTGCGCCGAGGGCTTTGCAACCACTCCGTCCTGTTCTAAACAGCGTCATCGAAACAGGACGGTGTTGCTCTCGTGTCGGAAAGCGTTGAATGCGTTGTCATCGGAGCCGGTGTTGTCGGACTGGCCGTTGCCCGCGAGATGGCAATTTCCGGCATTGAGACCGTCGTACTCGAGGCATCCAATGCAATCGGCCAGGGCACGAGTTCCAGAAATTCGGAAGTCATTCACGCCGGCATCTACTATCCGCCCGGCAGCCTTAAAGCGAGGCTGTGCGTCGAAGGACGACGCAAGCTCTACGCCTTTTGCGACAGCCACGGCGTCGAGTACAGGCGCTGCGGCAAGCTGATCGTTGCGACAGATCCGGCCGAAATTCCTGAACTGGACACGATAAGGGAACGGGCAATCGCGAATGGCGTCGATGATCTCGTCTGGCTGGGTGCTTCCGATGCGGTAAAGCTGGAGGCCCAACTCGCCTGTTCCGCGGCGCTCCTGTCGCCGTCCACGGGCATCGTCGACAGTCACGGCCTCATGCTCGCTCTTCAGGGCGACGCCGAGTCACATGGCGCGGCCATCGCCCTTGAAGCTCCCGTTGAGGGCGCAACGCTCAGCGGTTCGGGAATCGATCTGAACGTTGGCGGTGGTCAGCCAATGCAGCTTTCGGCGCGAATTGTCGTGAACGCCGCGGGACTGGGTGCTGCAGAACTGGCGAACCGCTTTGAGGGGCTCGATTCCCGTCACGTGCCCGAAACCTGGATCGCCAAAGGAAACTATTTCCGCCTGAGAGGCCGTGCGCCGTTCTCGCGTCTCATTTACCCGGTTCCGGAGCCCGGCGGTCTCGGGGTCCACATAACGATCGATCTGGGCGGACAAGCCAGGTTCGGTCCCGACGTGGAGCATGTCGACGATATCGACTTTGCCGTAAATGCCGCTCGCGGCGATCTGTTCTACGAAGCGATCCGCAAATACTGGCCCGGCCTGAAGCAAGACACATTGGAACCGGATTACGCGGGTATCCGCCCGAAACTGGGAACCCGCGATCGACCAATCGGCGATTTCGTTATCTCCGGGCCAGAGGATCACGGTATCGAAGGACTCGTAAATCTCTTCGGTATCGAGTCACCGGGGCTCACGTGCTCGCTGGCGATCGCGGAACATGTTCGTTCAATCATAAAGAACTAGAGAGCCGCCCCATTGGGCCAATTGGCTTACCCGGCCCGCCAGAAAAGCGGGCTCCACGTGGCGTTGGGGATGGCCGGTGGAGCCCCTGGACGATGTAATCGTCTCTGCCCGGTCTTGCGGATCCGGGTCATCGGCGGCGCGGTAGGGTGCGGCAAACGGTTGCGCCGCCGACGGTACGCGTACTTGGAAACTTACACTTGCTTTGATTTAACGACCCATTGAGCACCCGGACCTTCGGCCCGCAGTTGCCGTGTCATGCAAGACAGGCCTGAGTGCTCCTCTAGGATCGGGGCGCTCTCTTTCAAGAGGCCCTTTCCGCCATGTCGGGCGGCGTTGTGTCCATAAGCACCTCCCTGACAGTTCTTAGCCAGTTCCTGGCATCAGAGGCCGTGGCCGATCGTCGGTACAACCAGCGGACCTCGCCGATATTTCAGACCTCGCAGCAAGCTGAGTCAAGAAGATTGCGTGCGGCCGGTCCAGGTAAGGGGGCTTCGGCACATGGACCGGCCGGCACTGTCTTGTTCGGCGAAGACGTCTTGGCGGTTAGCCTGCCTCCACCTGTCTGCTGATTTGTCCAAGATCCGGCAGCGGCTGCACCGGGTCGAATGCGACAGTCAGGCATTCGCCTCCTTCAGCGGCTTTGGCCGCATGAATCCCTGACAGAATTGCAACGAATGTGGCAGCAACGACAAACAGCAGAATTGTCACTTCAACAAAAAGCGGCCGCCAGTTCGACCGCACGGTACGGCCGAATCGGCGCGAACCCGTATAAGTGCTACTCATATTCACTCTCCACAGACACAACTCACATGGCTTCAAGAGAATCTTTTTTTGTGGAGGAAATTGGGCAGCGAAATGCCGAAATGACGGCTTTTCTGAAACACATGCGAGAACCGCGAATCAGACACAACCGAAGCGCGAAAATCTGGCTGTTAAGCATCTTCAAAAGCCGACGCGTTTCAAAGTCTTGGCAGAAATCGTTGCAGGAGTATAATAAATCTGTGGGCATGGGACCCCGTATGGCGAAATTGTGTTTGCGTATCGCGCCGCACGCCCATAGCCTGCGTGCGACCGGGCGGCAGATACGCATTCTGTGGGTGTGTAAATGAGTGACGCTGCCATGATTGATCCCGAGTTCGCACCGTCTGAAGCTGTCGCGCGTGATGCCGACTCGCTGGGTGGTGGCGATCCGAAGCGCGTAATCAAGGCGTGCACGGATTCGATCGAGGGCAGCACGCTCGGCGGCCGCGACATATCCTTTCTGCTCAACAAACGCGCCAATGCCTTTTGTGCAATTCGTCAGCATGATCGGGCGTTCGAGGATTATGCGCAGGCCCTCCAGATCAACCCGAATTACGCAGCCGCCTACTTCAACCGCGCAGTGCTGAACTTCAATCTCAAGCACTACGACGAAGCGCTTGAAGATTTCACTGTAGCCATCAGCATCGACAGGACGATCGGCGAGGTCTACCGGGGCCGCGCCCGGGTTCTCGACAGACTTGAGCGTTATAGGGAAGCCGTCGCCGACTATACGCGCGCCCTGCAGATCGACCGCGACGACCCTGTGACGCTCTTCCTGCGCGGGCGTTCGCTCGAAGCTCAGGGCCGCAAAAAGGCAGCGATGGAAGATTACACAGCGGCGCTCGCCCTTGATCGCGATCTCGACGCCGCGCGCGATGCCCTCGCGCGTCTGAAGACGAGGGCGCGGCCGGAAAACGCTCTGTCGAAACGGCAGAACCGCAGTCCGCGCCGCGTCATAGATGCGACAACGCAATTCGTGCAGAAAGAATCCAAAGACCGCAACACCAAAGCAATCGCTTACCGGAACCGGGGCGTCGCACAGCGACGGTCTGGCCAACACGCCAAGGCGGTCGAAGACTTCAACCGGTCGCTCTCACTAAACCCCGAATCCGCCGAGACATACTGGCAGAGGGCGGTGACGCTGCGCATGATGTCGCGCTACGACGTAGCGATCGACGACTACGATCATGCAATCGAAATCGATCCAGGCTATGCAGATGCATATAGCGGACGCGCCTGGGCACTCTTCAAGGTCGGCCACCATGAAGAGGCACTTGTGGATGCCGACAAAGCCATCGAACTGAAACCGCGTGAAGCCATATTCCACGACACGCGCGGGCACATCTACGAGGCGCTCCAACTGCGCATGCCCGCAATCAATTGCTTCCGCAAGGCGCTGCAACTCGACCCCAAGCTGGCGTCGAGCCTCAAGGCTTTGGAACGGCTCGGTGCAGCCGAACCCGACTGATCAAACGGGAATCAATCCGCGCAAAGACTGCCAGGCGGAAACAAACCACTCGGTTCCCGGCGCGTGCGCCCACGTGAAGTAGACGACAAAGCCGAACACGACCATGGCGACATCGAGGATGCCCGGACGCCTGCGCCTGCGTTTGGCGGCCTTGCCCGGCGTGCCGAGTTGCCCATGACCGTCAAGCCTGACCCGGGGCCTGTTCATTGCCCTGGTGTCAACAACCTGCTTGCGTTCCGCAGCCTGCCGCTCAGGCGCAGGCCGTTCAGGCTTCTTGCTCCTCGACGCGGGATCTTCAAAGAACTTGGGGCAAATCAATCGTTCCGGAACATCTGAACCTTCGCGTCGCATCGCCGACTTGCGGCGGCGGACAATGCGGCGCCGGTGCCTCGGATATTCAAGCACTTCCGGATCATACACCGGCTCGCCGTGACGGTGTCTGACAGATGACAGATGCATTGCATTTTTTCCTTTAAAATTAGGCCTCTAATGAAAAGGGCTAATTTGGAAAAAATGCGGCGGCTTGGTGCCGGAATAGGGGTATTTCCGAAGCAGGCTTGCCCGAAATGCAAATACGGCAAAAAAAGTCGCCTTACCTTTGAACCTTTTTGCTGCCCGGCGTGACTAACAGGGCATGGACCCGAAACGCAGCAAGAAGGAACGCCCCATGTCGATCGCCCTCAAGCTCAGCATTGCCGTCGCCATCGTGCTGGAAGTCTACCGCATCTGGAAACAGCCCCAGTCCCGTTATGTTTTTGACCGTCGGACCGGCGCAATCCGGAGTCGCTAAAAAGCCATTCAGAGACAAGGACTTGCAATTTTCCTAAAAGTTTCACGGTTCCTTTACGCCCCTGCTTTACGCTTCATACTGAGGTTCGACTCTCACACTGATGTCGAACCAAGGCATTATCGGCTCGTCCGGACGGGCTCATGGACCCAGGAGATTCCCCATGAGCTGGAGCCTGAGGCTTAATCTTTTCGTTGCCGTCATCGCGGAGATATTCCGTGTGTGGAGGCGATCGCGCTCATCTTTCCTTTTGACTGCCAGACGACCGGCCTGCCGGAACCTCCCTGCATCCCGGCCTCTTCATCACCAACAGGACAGGTTCAAGATCTAGACGGTCTCGCATGGCGTGACGGCGGCGCCCCGAAACGCGCCCGATAGGCGCGCGTGAAATGAGCGTGACTCTTGAACCCGCAGGCGACCGCAACGTCGATGACGCTCATGCGCGAGTCGCGCAAGAGCCGCTCGGCGCCATCGAGGCGAATGCGTTGGTAGAACCGCCGTGGCGTTGTTCCGAAATCTGTCTGAAACAGTCGCTCCATGTGCCTCACGGACACGCCCCCGATGCGCGCCAGTTCGCCGTTGGACAGAGGCTCCTCCAGGTTCTGTTCCATGGCTTCGACGACAGGCGTCAGCCGGGCATTCTTGATCTGAAGGCGCACTTCGACCGGGAGCCGAGCGTCGTCGCCATAGGCGAACCGTAAATGGACGAGCTGATCCGCGATGTTGACAGTCAATTCCCGGCCGTAGCAACGCTCGATGACGTCGAGCATCATATCGATCGATGCCGCGCCGCCGGAACAGGTGATCAGATCCCTGTCAATTTCATAAAGCGAATTCGTGATATTCACATCCGGATAGGTCTCGCGCATGGCCGCACGGCTCTCCCAATGGCAGGTGGCGCGGCGCCCGGCGAGCAGGCCGGCTTCCGCCATCACCATCGGACCGGTGTCGAGCCCGGCCAAAATCGTGCCGGTGCGCGCGAGCTTGCGGATTGGATTGACTACCGGTTTCGTCAGATGCTCTTCCTGGCCCCAACTCGAACAGACGATGCCGAGGTCGGGCTTGCCGATCGAAGCCAGTTTTGCCGACGCTGATACCGGGATGCCGTTACTGGCATGAACCGGCCCGCCGTCTACGGACACGAACCGCCAATTGAACGTCCCTGGACGAAATCTGTTTGCCACACGCAGCGGCTCAAGCGCGCACACCACGGCGATCATCGAAAAGCGCGGCAGAAGAATGAACGCAATATCGTTCAGATCGCGCGAGAAACCCCTGACGTCCATACCTCTGGATAGCGCTTTCAACGTATTGCGGCAATGGCGATTTGCATCAAGGTTTTGGCGATTTAAGGCAAGTCAAGCACGTCGACTGGACCTACCATTTTCGTCAACGACAAAGGAATGTCATCGTATCGGAGTGCAGAGCCGGGCGATGATGCCGGAGGAGCAATACAATGACCCCGAACGTGATGATTACGTGCGCCGTGACCGGTGCCGGCGACACAGTTGACAGGCACCCGGCAATCCCGGTCACGCCTGAGCAGATCGCAAATGCAGCGCTTGAAGCGGCGGACGCCGGCGCGGCGATTGTGCATTGCCATGTCCGCAATCCCGAAACCGGCAAGGGCGCACGCGATGTCGCGCTGTATGCCGAGGTGATGGAACGGATCCGCGCCCGGAATACCGATGTCATCATCAACCTGACAGCCGGTATGGGAGGTGACCTGGAAATCGGCGCCGGCGAGCACCCGATGGAGTTCGGTGCCGAGACCGATGTCGTCGGGCCCATCGAACGACTGGCTCACGTTACGGAACTGAAGCCGGAAATCTGCACGCTCGACTGCGGGTCGCTCAACTTCGGTGACGGCAACGGGATCGTCGTGCAGACACCGACACAGTTGCGTGCGCAGGCCAAGATCATCCAGGACGCCGGCGTTAAGCCGGAAATGGAAATCTTCGATTCCGGCAACCTGTGGTTCGCCAAGCAGCTTGTTGAGGAAGGTCTGGTCAACGATCCGCCCATGTTCCAGATCTGCCTCGGCATTCCCTGGGGCGCGCCCAGCGATCCGGCAACAATGCACCATCTTGCAAGCCAGGTCCCAGCCGGTGCCGTTTGGGCCGGTTTCGGCATCTCCCGAATGCAGATGCCAATGGTGGCGCAGACCGTGCTTCTCGGCGGTCATGTCCGCGTCGGCCTGGAGGACAACCTTTATCTCGAGCGCGGCGTCTACGCCTCAAACGCTACTCTGACCGAAAAGGCGGTGAAAATCATCGAACTGCTGGGCGCCAAGGTGGCGAGCCCGGACGAGGCGAGAGACATTCTCAAGCTCAAGAAGCAATAGGCCCGAACGCCATGCATGACGTAAAGACTGTCGGCATCGTCGGAACCGGCGTTATCGGCGCCGGCTGGACTGCACGATTTCTTGCCCGCGGCATCGATGTGATTGCGTCCGACCCGGCTCCGGGCGCGGAAGAGGGACTCAGATCGGCCGTCGACAGAGCCCTCCCCGCGATCCGGAAGCTCAGTCAGGCACCGCTCGGCGACATCGGGACACTGTCCTTCACGAGCGACGTCGGAGAACTGGCACGGTCGGTTGACTTCATCCAGGAGAGCGCGCCCGAACGGGAGGACCTTAAACGGAACCTCCTTGCGCGTATCGACGCTGAAGCCTCCATGGAGGTCGTCATTGCATCCAGTTCGTCCGGACTGCTGCCCAGCCGCATTCAGGCCGATTGCCGGCATCCCGAACGAATCTGCATCGGACATCCGTTCAACCCGGTATACCTTTTGCCGCTGGTTGAAGTGCTGGGCGGCGAAAAGACCGCGGATACCACGGTCAACCGGGCCATGGCGTTTTACGAGTCGGTCGGAATGCACGCGCTCAAGGTCCGCACCGAGATCGCCGGTTATATCTCGGACCGCCTGCAGGAAGCGCTGTGGCGCGAGGCCCTGCATATGGTTGCTGACGGGGTGGCGACCACCGGAGAGATCGACGACGCCGTTATCTACGGCCCCGGACTTCGCTGGGCCATCATGGGGACGTGCCTGACGTTCCATCTCGCCGGCGGTGACCAGGGCATGCGGCATATGCTCGAGCAGTTCGGCCCTGCCCTCGAACTGCCCTGGACCAAACTCAAGGCCCCGGAACTCACGAACGAACTCATTGACCGCATGGTCGAGGGCACGCTGGCCCAGGCGGACGGTCGCAGCATCGAGGAACTGGAGACCCTTCGCAACGACTGCCTCGTCGGCATCATGCGGGTCCTGCGCCAGCACAATACCGGCGCCGGCCTCACGCTGGCACGGGACGAAGCCAACCGGTATCACGCAAAGACGTTTGAGCACTGGTCACCACATTCCCAGGTGGAAGCACCGCTCAAGCTGTACAGTGTCAATGTCGACCCGCAGTGGGTCGACTACAACGGGCATATGAGCGAGGCCTACTACCTGCTCGCTTTCGGCGAGGCGTCGGACGCGCTGTTCCGTTACATCGGAATCAATGAGGCCTACCGCGAAGCCGGCTCTTCCTTCTACACGGTCGAGACGCACATCAACTACGTCAAGGAAGTGGGCACCGGGGAACCGCTGGAATTCACAACCCAGATCCTTGGGCTCGACGAGAAACGCCTGCATCTGTTTCACCAGATGTTCCACGGCACATCCGGCGACCTCCTGTGCACCACGGAACAGATGCTGCTCCATGTCGACATGGAGAGCGGCCGCACGTCTCCGATAAAGCCGGAAGTGATGCGGGCGTTGAGCGCGATCAGGGAAGCCCACAAGGACATGCCGGCGCCCGAACAAAAAGGCCGAGTGATGAACGTGCCGGAAAAGCGGTCATGACACCGCCCGGCGACACCGGACTTCGTGTGCTCGTCACGGCAGCAGCAAGCGGCATCGGTGCGGAGACGGCCCGCGCATTTGCAGAGGCCGGCGCTGATGTCCACATCTGCGACCGTGATGAGGCGGCGCTTGCAAAGTTCGCCGGCAGCAATCCGGAGATCGGTCAGACACGCGCCGATGTGACCGACGAGACTGACGTTTCGCGGGTCCTGACGGACATGAGTGCCGAAGACAAGGGCATCGACGTGCTGATCAACAATGCCGGCACGGGCGGTCCGACCGCGCGGATCGAGAATATTGAGCTCGACGACTGGCGCGCCTGCATCTCGGCCAACATTGACAGCATCTTCCTGTTTTCAAAGCGGGTCGCACCGGTCATGAAGCGCGCCGGTTCCGGTCTCATCGTCAACCTCTCTTCGACGGCGGGGTTCATGGGCTATCCCCTGCGCACGCCTTATGCCGCATCGAAGTGGGCAGTGATCGGGATCACCAAGTCGCTGGCCATGGAACTCGGCCCCGATGGAATCCGGGTCAACGCCATCTGTCCCGGCGCCGTGGACGGCCCGCGCATGGACCGCGTCATCGCCGCGGAGTCCGCGGCCACTGGAAGGCCGGAAGACACGATCCGGAAGAGTTACGCGAACGCCTGCTCGCTCAGGAGTTTCGTCACGGCTCGCGACATTGCGAACATGGCCGTTTTTCTCGCCTCTCCTGCCGCGTCGAAGATCAGCGGACAGGCTTTGGCGGTTGACGGCCACACGGAAGCGCTCAGCAGCAACTAGGAATTGAGAGATGGATTTCGCGCTCACTGACGAACAGAAACTCATTATCGAGACCGCGAAAGCGTTCGTCGAAAAGGAGCTCTACCCGTACGAAGAAGAAGTGGAGAAGACCGGCGAGATCCGGCCCGACCTGGTGGATCAGGTCAAGCGCCGCTCCGTGGAAGTCGGCCTGTACGCGGCCAACATACCGGAAGACCTCGGCGGCGGCGGCCTCGACAACTTCACGATGGCATTGCTTGATCGAGAGCTTGGCCGCGCCAATTACGGTCTGCATTACATCGTCGCACGGCCCAGTAATATCCTGCAGGCCTGTAACGAAGAGCAGGCCGAGCATTACCTGTACCCTTGCATCCGCGCGGAAAAAGTCGACTGCATCGCCATGACCGAGCCTGGCGCCGGCTCGGACCTGAAGTCCATGCGGACATCAGCCGTTCAGGATGGTGATGACTGGGTGCTGAATGGCGAAAAGCACTTCATCAGCCACGCCGACCTTGCCGATTTCGCCATCGTGTTCGCCGCCAGCGGCGTTGAGGATGGAGAGCCCGGACCGCAAGGCCCGCGCAAGAAGATCACATCCTTCATTGTCGACAAGGGTACGCCCGGCTTCGAAGTCAGACGGGGCTACAACTCGGTCTCGCATCGCGGCTATCACAACTGCATCCTGACCTTCAACGACTGCCGCGTCCCCTCAAGCCGCGTGCTCGGCGAACCTCACACGGGCTTCGATGTCGCCAACGAATGGCTGGGAGCAACCCGCCTGCAGGTCGCGGCGACCTGCCTCGGTCGCGCCGAGCGGGCTCTGGAACTCGCACTCGACTGGGCCGTGAACCGCAGACAGTTCGGTCAGCAGATCTCCAAGTTCCAGGGAACGTCTTTCAAGTTTGCAGACATGAAGGTCGAACTGAAGGCGGCCGAACTGCTCACACTGGAAGCGGCCTGGAAGTGCGACCAGGGAACGATGGAAGACATGGACGCGGCGATCGCAAAGCTGAAGGCGACCGAGATGCTGGCGATGGTCACGGATCAGGCCCTTCAGATCTACGGCGGCATGGGCCTAATGGATGAACTGCCTCTGGAACGCCTCTGGCGCGACGCGCGTGTGGAACGCATCTGGGAAGGCACCAGCGAAATCCAGCGCCACATCATCTCACGCTCGCTCCTGCGACCGCTTGGCGGCTGAGATGTCGCGGCTTGCGCGCCTGACAAAAGCAAGAACCGCTGCCGTAATCGGCGGCCGTGAAGCCGGGATCGTCATCAGGCAATTGAAGGACCTCGGCTTTACGGGCGAGATCTGGCCGGTCAACCCGAAGCGGCCGGAGATCGAAGGGATTGCCTGCTTCAGTTCGGTCGATGCTCTCCCCGGCGCGCCCGATGCCGCCTTCATCGGTGTACCACGCGAGGCGACCATCGAGCAGGTGGCAACGCTGTCGGCCCTGGGCGCCGGCGGTGCCGTCTGTTATGCGTCGGGATTTGCCGAGGTGGGGGCCGAAGGCCGTACCCTGGAGGGCCGACTGGTCGATGCGGCAGGCGAAATGCCCATTGTCGGCCCGAACTGCCACGGGTTCGTGAATTATCTCGACCGGGTCGTCATGTGGCCGGATGCCCATGGCGGCAAACCCGTGGAGAGCGGTGTCGCCATTGTCAGCCAGAGCGGCAACATGGCAATCAATTTCACCATGCAAAGGCGCGGGCTGCCGCTTGCCGGCGTCTATTCCCTCGGCAATCAGGCGCAGCTCGGCATGGCGGACCTGATCGAAGCACTGGCCGAAGACGAGCGCGTCACCGCGATCGGGCTGCACATTGAAGGTCTGGACGACATTGCAGCGTTCTCACGGGCCGCCGGCATCGCGCGGGAAAAGAGAACGCCCATCGTTGCACTGAAAACCGGACGTTCCGCGGCGGCAGCGCGGATCACGGAAAGCCACACAAGTTCGCTGGCCGGTCCGGACAAACTGTACGCCGCCCTGTTTGCACGGACCGCAGTCGCCCGGGTCAACACCGTTACGGCTCTGCTGGAGGCCCTGAAGCTGCTGCACTTTGGCGGCCCTATCGACGGGAACCGGATCGCGTCGATGAGCTGTTCGGGCGGCGAGGCCGCTCTTGTCGCCGATCTCGCCGAACCCCTCGGCCTTGTCTTCCCGGAACTGACCGCATCCCATCAGGCTCAGGTCCGGTCGACCCTCAACGATTACGTGGATGTCGCCAACCCGCTCGACTACCACACCTTTATCTGGGGAGACGACGACGCGCTTGAGGCCTGCTACGGCGCCATGCTCGACGGCGGATTCGATGCGACCATGCTCATAAACGACATCCCCGACCGCGATCATCTTGACGCATCGCAGTGGCAGGCAGCGACGCGGGCGATGATACGCGCGGCAAACGCACGCGAAGCACGGGCAATGGTCGTCGCCACCTTGCCCGAATGCCTGCCGGAGGCGATGGCGGATGAGCTTTCGGGCGCCGGCATCGCGCCAATGATCGGGCTTGAGGACTGCCTGTCTGCCCTTTCGGCGGCAGCAGCCATCGGCAGAGGCTGGGACGTCGGGGCCGCACCTTTCAGCCCTGCCCTGCCCGCGCCCGCTCGTGACGCGGAGACACGGCCCCTCGATGAAAACGAAGCCAAGCAGCGCCTTTCAGAAGTCGGCGTGCGTGTGCCTCAAAGGTCGGAATGCTTGGCTACGGACGCACCCGGCGTCGCCGCTGCAATCGGGTTTCCGGTGGTTGTGAAAGCCCTGAGCGACACGCTTGCACACAAGTCCGATGCAGGTGGCGTTCGTCTGGGCCTTGCTGACGAAAACGCCGTTGCTGTCGCGGCAGCCGAGATGGCAAATCTCAGCGACCGGTTTCTCGTCGAGGAAATGATTAGTGATGGCGTGGCGGAAATCATCGTTGGCATCGAGAACGACGCCCAATTCGGACCGGCGCTCGTGATCGGGTCCGGCGGCATCCTCACCGAACTGGTCGGAGACAGTGCGACACTCCTCCTGCCAACAAACGAAACGGAGCTTCGCGCCGCGCTCGCCGGCTTGAAAGTCTCTAGATTGCTCGACGGATACCGCGGCAAACCCGAGGGAGATGTAGATGCGTTCGTTTCGGCAGCGCTCGCGATCGCGGATTTCGCCGTCGACCATCACGACACCCTTGCAGCTCTCGACGTGAATCCGCTGATCGTTCGTCCGAAAGGCGACGGCGTCTGCGCTGTCGATGCCTGGATGCGTCTTGTCGACAACAGTTGAGATAACTGGCGCCATTTCCTCTTTAAGCCTGATACGGCCTGCCTCTGGCCTCTCGCCGGAGCGCGGCTATACTCGGCGGCCCATCATCTGGAGCCTTCGAGCGACTCATGCCAAGACCACATCGCAAAAAGCCGGAAGATCTCAGAAGCGCGCGCTGGACAGCGCCGGACGACCTGCGGAGTTTCGGCCACCGGTCTAGACTTATGCAGATGGGTTACGCGCCGGACGACTGGAGCGGGCGTCCGGTCATCGGCATCCTGAACACCTGGTCCGACATCAATCCCTGTCACTCCCACTTTCCCGAACGGGTGCAAGACGTGAAGCGGGGCATCCTTCAGGCAGGCGGCTTCCCCATCGAACTTCCCGCACTTTCACTGTCGGAGAACTTCGTCAAACCGACAACCATGCTCTACCGCAACATGCTGGCCATGGACGCCGAGGAGTTGATCCGCTGTCATCCGGTCGACGGTGTGGTTCTGATGGGCGGGTGCGACAAGACCACACCGGGGCTTCTCATGGGCGCAACCAGTGCCGGACTACCCGCTATCTATGTGCCTGCGGGCCCGATGCTGCGTGGCAACTGGCGCGGCGAACCGCTCGGCTCCGGCTCCGACGCCTGGAAGTACTGGGACGAGCGGCGCGCGGGAGAGATTTCTTCGGCCGACTGGTCCGAACTTGAAGGCGGAATCGCCCGCAGCGCAGGGACGTGCATGACCATGGGAACGGCGAGCACCATGACGGCGATCACGGAAGCGCTCGGCATGACGCTCCCGGGCGCCTCGTCCATTCCTGCGGTCGATGCGGCCCATGCCCGGATGGCGGCGGCATCGGGGCGGCGGATCATCGACATGGTCTGGGAGGACCTCAAGCCGTCCGACATCATGACTGCACGCGCCTTCGACAATGCTATTTCGGTCGCCATGGCCATGGGTTGCTCGACCAATGCCGTGATCCATGTGGTCGCGCAGGCCCGCCGGGCCGGCGTCACAGTCAGCCTCGACAGTTTCGAAGCGGCCGCGGGCAATGTCCCGGTCCTCGCCAACATACGGCCGACCGGCGATCGCTATCTCATGGAGGACTTCTACTTCGCGGGCGGACTGCCGGGTCTCATGTCACGGCTTACAGAACATCTGCATCTGGGCGAGATCACGGTGACCGGGGAAACGCTCGGCGCGAACATCGAGGGCGCCCGGGTGCACGATGACGATGTCATCCGTTCGCTCGACAATCCGGTCTATGACGGGCCGCCCATCGCCGTTCTCAGGGGCAATCTGGCGCCCGACGGCTGCGTGATGAAGCCCGGCGCGTGCGAAGCCAGATTGCGGAAACATACCGGCCCGGCGCTGGTTTTCGACGACTACCCGGCCATGAAGGCTGCTGTCGACGACGAAGATCTCGACGTCACCGCGGACACCGTTCTGATCCTGCGCAACGCAGGGCCTCTGGGCGGACCCGGGATGCCGGAATGGGGCATGCTGCCGATCCCGACGAAACTCGTGAAACAGGGCGTCCGCGACATGGTCCGGATTTCCGACGCGCGCATGAGCGGCACCAGTTACGGCGCCTGTATCCTGCATGTGAGTCCGGAAGCCTTTGCCGGCGGACCACTCGCCCTCGTCCGCACGGGTGACATGATCACGCTCGACATCGATGCTCGAAAGCTCGAGATGGCAGTGGCCGAGGACGAACTGGCGGAACGCCGCGCGGCGTGGACGCAACCTGAGCCGCGTTTCGGGCGCGGCTACGGCTGGATGTTCTCACGCCATGTCCGTCAGGCACACGAGGGCTGTGACTTCGATTTCCTGGAAACCGCATTCGGTGCCTCACCCGGCGAGCCGGACATATTCTGAACCTCGTACAGGAACGCCAGCCTACTCGTCGCCGGGCACGCCGTAGCTGGGCGCTTCCGACGGATTGACCGCGCGGTTGCGGTAATCCTCCATCTGCGGCGCATAGTCCGTCCACAGCGTGCGCAACTGCTCAACCGGGCCGATGTCGGCCCAGTCGACGCGAAGGTCGACAAGCGGGAACGGCTGATCGTCGACCACGAGCAGCGAAGCAGAATGTACAGGCCCCTCCTCGCCTCCGGCCCGTTCGCCCGCTTCGAGTGCGCGTAGCAACCGCTCGGCGAGGTGTTCGCCCGCGTTGGCGGCGAAGGCGTCCGCCATGGCATGAGGAACGCCAATGGAGCTGAGCAGATTGCCTGCCGCGCGACAATCCTCGCCCGCGACATCGGCGTTTGTGCCCAGGATCTTCTCGCCGGTAAAGCAGGCGGTATTGCCCCGCCTGTCGACGACGGTCAATTGGCGGTACTCCAGAAATGCACGGCGCGTCATGGCGTTTTGCAATGCCGTCTCCGCATCCTCGCCATGGGCCAGCCCGTCGAGAATGATAGGGCCCAGTGCCGGATCGGTGACATTCTGCGTGGCGACAGCACCCGCGCCCGCACGAGCATGGGGGCAGCGGGCTCCGACGCAGATACTGGATGTCGTGATGGCGACGCCGAACATGCCGGTCCGGGCGCAGCGCCCGACGATTGAAAATGTCACTGGGCGGCCTCGCGTGCTGCAATGGTCACGTCCGCTCCCAGCGTGCGGGCAAGATATCTCGAAAAATCGTGGATCGAACGCTCGAGCCAGCTCAACGGTCCGGGTCGCGTCAGCGGTGCAACCGCACCCTTGTAGATACCTTCAACAACGAACCTGTCCTCGTCGTTGACCGCGTCGAAGAACGCCCCGGTCTCGGCAAGAAACTGCTTCGGATCGTCCAGACCGGCCATCACCTCAGGCGCGATCGCCGCGCCAAACCGCACCATCACCTCGCCTGTGCCCCTGGGCCGGAGCGACAGGTACCACATGTGGTCGGGTGCCAGCACGTACATGTGGGTCGGAAACACCGTCGGCATCACAGTCGTATTGCGCCACTTGCCCCGCAGGACCTTGTTGTCGCGGTGCGCGAGGCCATACCTGGCGTCCTTGGTCTTCGTAAATGTCTGGTAGGTGAACGCTTCATAGACCTGCTTGGGAAAACTGACCGAGTCAGCAGGGAACCATGCGCCGACAGTCTTCTTGTGGGCGACGGGCAGATGATAGCCTTCCATGAAGTTCTCGGTCAGAAGCTTCCAGTTGGTCTGCCAGACATGATCCTGATGCAGGACCGGAACATAGCCGTCCAGCCGATATCGGGACACAACGCCGTCAAGCGGAGCAAGCAGATCCGCGACCGCCGGCGCCTGGTCATTCAGAGTAACGTAGATCCAGCCGTGCCAGATTTCCGTCCGAATTTCCGGCAAACAGATGCCCGATGCGTCGAAGTCCTCGGTCTTGTCCATGTGGGATGCATGGACCAGTTTGCCCTTAAGGTCGTAGGTCCAGGCGTGATAGGGGCAGACTATCCTTCCCTTGCGGCCGCGGCCTTCAAGCAGCTGCATCATCCGGTGACGGCAGACATTGGCGAATGTGCGGATCACGCCGTCCTTGCCGCGCGTACAGAACACAGGCTGCTCGCCAACAGAGAACGTCAGGTAGTCACCGGCATCCGGGATCTCTGCTGCCAGTCCCGGACTGAACCACTCGCGCGCAAAGATACGTTCCTGTTCAAGAGCCAGAATTTCATCCGAAAGGTAGAGGCCGGGCGGCATCGCCGTCGCCCGGTCCATCGGCGCTGCCGCAATCGCCTCGAGCTCACCCAGAAGCGCACGGGCCTCGACCCCAATCTCGACCATTACCCCTATTCCTCATCAGGTATGACCGCCGTCACCTCGATCTCCATCACCCATTCAGGTCGGGCGAGGCCGTCGACGATCAGTCCGGTCGAGACAGGATACACCCCTTTGAGCCATTTGCCGATCACCTGATACACCTCGTCTCGATATCCGCGATCGGTCAGGTAGACCTGCATGCGGCAGATCTGGTCCAGGCTAGAGCCGGCCTCCTCAAGCAGCTGCTTCACGTTGCGCATGGCCTGATCGGTCTGGGCAGCGGCATCGCCGGTGCCGACGCTTTCGCTGGTGTCAAGGTCCTGCCCGACCTGACCGCGCACAAACACCGTCGTGCCCCGGGCTTTCACAACCTGACACAGATCGTTGTCGAGTTTCTGGTTCGGATACGTGTCGCGCGTGTTGAATTTGCGCAGCCGCTCGTGCGTCATGGCCCCTCCTGGTTCGAGATATCTTGACAGACGGCTATTCAGCCGCCTGAGGGCGCTCGCCAAGCACGTTGTCCGACAATCCGGCCGAATTCTTGACGAAATCGAGCGGTTCGTCCCAACCGAAGTTGCGATAGACCGCGGCCAGATGCGCGAACGGCGGGGACTGCGCGAAAAGCTGGAACGTGAGGCGATGACCGGCATAGTCCGAGTTGAGCAGATCGCGCGCAAACGCGAGAAGCTTGCGACGGTCGTCGGCCATCCAGTTTTCGTTGATCGTATAGAACTTCCTGAGCCACGGGCCGGTCTCCTCGCCTTCGAATGAAGACGCATCCGGCGTAATGCAGATCTGACCGCCGCACAGCTCGCGTGCGATGTGCATCATCGCCGGGAGATTCGTACAGGCATGAACCCGGCCGGTCATGAGCAAAGACTGGTTCGGCATCAGAAGGCCGTTGGGGCTTTCATCCGCCATGGCGATCGATGCGGTGAGATGGGCATTGATGCCCTCCCTGTAAACGGCAAGCTGCGCCAGCTTTTCCTGAACCGCCGGCTGTTTGTCGAGGCCTGTCTGCCTGACGTTCCAGAGCGCGGCACCGATCATCATGTCGGCATAGGTCAGCATGCGCTGTACGAAGGAGAACGCCGAATAGCGGTGCAGGGTTGCCCTGATGAAGGTCGCGGCGCGGGTGTGCTGATAGAACAGAATGTCCTCCCACGGGATCAGCACGTCGTCGAGAACCATCAGTGTGTCGACTTCATCGAACCGGTTCGACAGAGGATAGTCGTCTGCCGGAGCCCGGCCGGCAAAGCCGGTCCGGCAAATGTGCTTCACGCCCGGCGCATTCATATGAACGATGCAGCCCAGCGCATAGTCGGACAGCTTGGCGTCTCCCCAATTGGCTATCGTCGGCTTCAGAAAGGCCTGATTGGAATACGCCGCGGCGGTTTCATATTTCGCGCCGCGAATGACGATGCCCTCGTCGGTCTCCTTCACGACATGGACCAGCATGTCCGGATCCTGGTCCTGCGGCCGCTTGGAGCGGTCGCCTTTCGGATCGGTGTTGGCGGAAACATGGAACGGATCGTTCTTGAGGACCGTGTGGATGTGCCGCTCAATGTTTTCGGCGAACCGCGGGTCGATCTCGTTGAGGATTTCCTTGCCGTCCCAGAGCGACCACATCTCACCGACCGTTTCATCGCCGACACGGGTTACGACACCGCCGATATCGTTCATCACGAGGTCAACCGCAGCGCGCTTGCGATCCCAGATCTCTTTCGTGTGAGGCAGTTGCAGACCGACGGCAAAACGCTCGCCGTCTTCCTCATAGGTCATGGCGTCCCGGGTAGCCGGGTCATGCTGCATGTCATAGATCCGGGCCCGAACATCGATGACAGGCTTGAACATCGGGTGCGTCGTGACGTCGTCCACCCGCTCTCCGTTCATGTAGACTTCGCGGCCGTCACGCAGCGACTCGCGGTATTGCTCGCCTGTCCGGATCATTGAACTTGCCTTTCCGAATGAGTGGTCACCACAACGCGCAGCCAGAATGCCATTCCCCAGAAGCCAGATAAAATATTTTTTATCTTTGATTTAGACAGGTATTATCTATTCAGAAAACTGGGTTCGAAGTGCGATGGCGCCATGCAGAAGTTCACCCTTCGCCAGCTTGACTACTTTGTGATCGCAGCCGAAAGCGAGAGCCTCGCCGAAGCGGCGTCGCGCGCAAATGTGTCCCAACCCTCCATATCGACGGCCATTGCAAAACTGGAGGATCAACTGGGTGTCCAGTTGTTCGTCCGGCATCACGCCCAGGGCATATCTCTTACACACATGGGCCGTCGCGTGCTGGGAGACGCCCGCAACCTGCTGCGACAGGCGGCGGATTTCGAACATAACGCGGCGGACTCGGGCGAGGCATTGCGCGGCGCACTCGAGATTGGCTGCTTCGTGACCTTTGCGCCCGCATTCATGCCCGCCCTTATCACCGCATTTTCACGGATGCACCCCGACGTCTCCCTCAGACTTCACGAAGCGACCCAGGATGAACTCGTTGCGGGCCTGACTGCGGGCAGGCTCGATCTCGCTCTGCTGTATGATCTGGAGCTTCCCGACCGGATCCAGTGCGAACACGTTGCAACAGGTCACCCTTACGCGTTGCTCCATGCCGGACACCCGCTGGCGAAACGCCGCCGAATACCGCTTCGGGATCTGTCGTCGGAGCCCTTTATCCTGCTCGATGTTCCACCCAGCAGAACATACTTCCTGGGGCTTTTCGAAGCCGCCGGCCTCTCTCCGGAGGTGGCCTTTGCCTCATCGTCACTCGAAATGGTCCGCGGCCTGGTGGGATCCGGCGCCGGTTTCTCCCTTCTGGTCACCCGCCCCCACGGTGACGCGACATATGACGGGTCAGCGCTCGCAATCAGGCCAATCGACACCGCTGCGAGGCCGAGTGAGATCTCCCTTGCGCGGCTGGAACAGATTTCCCCCACACGCATCATGGAGACGTTTTCTTCGTTTTGCAGAGACTGGTTCAGGGATCACGCCCGTCTCGAAAAGCCGGAACAGACACGACGGGTTCCGTAGCAGCTAACGGCTGTTAACTTCCCTCCGATTAACCAGAGATTGAACACACGAATTGTCGGTGTGAACTGTTCCGCATACGATGCCTATGGAAGCGTATGGGCCAAGCCCTTGAACGAAGAGGAACGCGTATGTTCGCTTTAAGGATTGCCGCGCTCGCGCTGGGTCTGACATTCGCCCTGCCGGCTTCTACGGCTCTGGCGGCGCAATGCGGCAATACCGGCGCAGGATTCAAGACCTGGCTCTCGGCATTCAAACGCGAGGCTGCCGCCCAGGGCATTTCGCGCCGGGTCATCGCGGCCTCTCTTAACGGCGTCACCTACAACCGGAAAGTCATCCGGCTCGACCGCAACCAGAAATCGTTCAGGCTCAGTTTCCGGCAGTTCCTGGCGCGGCGTGTCTCCAAGGGTCTCATCAGCAAGGGCCGCCGCCTTATGAAGAGGCACGCGAGGACGCTCCGCAGAGCGGAACGGCGGTATGGTGTCCCGGCAGCCATCCTCGTGGCCATCTGGGGGCTTGAAACCGGCTATGGCGCCAATTCAGGCCGCATGTCCGTCATGCGTTCACTGGCGACTCTGTCCTATGACTGCCGGCGCAGCAGGTTCTTCACCGGCCAGTTGATGAGTGCGCTAAAGATCGTTCAGCGTGGCGACATGAGGCCGGGATCCATGCGCGGCGCCTGGGCCGGTGAAATCGGCCAGACACAGTTTCTCGCAACGTCCTATCTTCGCTTTGCCGTCGACTTCGACGGCAACGGCCGTCGCGATCTGATCCGCAGTGTCCCTGACGTTCTTGGCTCCACCGCCAATTACCTCAGAGGGTACGGCTGGCAGCCCGGGCGGAGTTGGGCGCCGGGTACCGCGAACTTCGCCGTGATCAAACAATGGAACCGGGCCGATGTCTACGCGCGGACCATTGCGCATTTCGCCAACATTCTGGCCGGCCGTTAGAGCGCGCCCACTCCCTCTGCCCCTGTTTCACGCGTCGGGATGCGCCCGTGAACTAGAAGCCCGGAAGCACGATTACCTTCGGAGAGTTGGGCAGGGTCGCGTCGGAGACCACGATTTCGGCGACATCGCTGATCTCGACGGGAAAGACTTGCCGCAGATTGTCGACAAACCGGTTCAGGGTCGTCGTTCCGAAGAAGTGCATCGGAATAATGAGACGCGCCCTGAGTGTCTTCAGCACCTCCACCATATTTGCCTGCGCCATGGTGTAAGTGCCGTCGACCGGCACCATCACGACGTCAAGCTGGCCGATCCAGCCCAGGTACTGCGGCGAAAGCTCGTGGTGCAGATGTCCAAGATGTCCGATGCAAAGGCCGGCGATCTCGAAAATGAAGATCGAATTGCCGTCCTTTTCGCGTGTTCCCGCCCAGGTCCGGATGTCAGTCGGCACATTGCGGATCTTCACGTCGCCAATCGTCAGGTCGTGCTCGGCCGCTCCGCCATTCGGGTTCCATCCCCTCAGAACGTGCTTGATCGCCGGATCCGGATTGTTGGTGTAGTGCGTTTCATGGGCGTGATTCATGGTGACGATATCCGGCACCCTGCCCTCCCCGGCAAACCCGGCATAGTCGGTCGCGATGATCTGTCCCCCCGGGCTTTCGATCCGGAAAGTCGAATGGCCTACAAAGGTGATGCGCACCTGGTCCGGCTTCAAAGCAACCGGGCCGGAAGCAACCGGAGTGAAGGCGGCGCGGATAAGATTGGCCTGAAAACCTTGTGGCGGCGCCTCTGCCAGCGCCAGGCATCTGCTTACAGCCGCAACCGAAGGAACAGGTTCAAAAACAATGAGTAAGGCAACAAATGTAATCAGGATTCTCAGCACACCATGAATTTTGATCATTGACCTCCTCCGGAACGCGGGCAGCCGTATTCATAGGATTTCCGCCGAAAACACGACTCAAAATGCCGGCCCGTATTCACACAAGACACGATTTCATGCCCCGGTGATTTGCGAACGACTTGCAGACTCGTGGGCGCTATCTTACATCTTGTCTCATGCCTGCACGAAAACAAGCAGCGGCATTACCTTTTGTCCTCGACAACGGACGCCTTCAGGTGATGATCATAACGAGCCGGGAAACCGGCCGGTGGATCATCCCCAAGGGCTGGCTGAAGAAGGAAATGGATGCCCACGAACTGGCCGCTCTGGAAGCCTATGAGGAAGCGGGCCTGCGCGGAATCATCAGCAAAAAGCCGGTCGGCCAGTACTGTTATCTGAAGCGCATGGACGATGGCCAGGACGTCAAATGCAACGTGACCGTGTTTCCGCTGCTTGTGGAAACCCATGCGCTCGACTGGCCGGAGAAACCTGAACGCGAGTATCTGTGGACCCGTCCCAACAAGGCCGCAAAACTCGTCGACGACGACGGCCTGGCGGACCTTCTGCGCGGCTTTACGCCGAAAAAGTCGCTGCTTCGCGCCTCTGCCTGAGTCAGCTTGCGCCCCATTGGACGCAACTTCCCCGCTTTCCGCGCGACCATTTCGCTGTTGTGAATCCGGTTGACTTTGCAATCGCCCGCACGGACCCTCGTCACGGGAACTCGTAGGACGATGAGAGGGTGGCATGTCGGAAACGCATGACGGGCCGCAGGTCAAACATCTGTGGCCAACCATCATGTTCCGGCACCGCCTGCCCGGGTCCGAGGCAGCCAATCCGGTCTTGCTTCAACTGATTCAGGATCTTGAATCCGCCAATCCCGATCTCACGACGGACTATCTCGCCGGCAACCTGCTGGACAATGACCATCCTGCAATCGCCTGGCTGCGCGACTGCATCAACCGGGCCGTGGTGGACTATGTCAGGAATACGGATGTCGACTACGACATTGACTGGCAGATCCAGGGCTGGGCCAACGTCAATCGGTTCGGGGACTATCACAACCTTCACAATCACCCGCATTCCTGGCTCAGTGGAACCTACTATGTTCAGGTTCCGACGGATCAGAAGGTATTGCCCGGGCGCTCCGACCGCACGCCCGGCGCCATCAGCTTCTTCGACCCGAGACCGCAGGCAAACATGACGGCGGTGCGGGGCGATCCCCAGATTGAGGCCGAGCACCGCATCACGCCCGAGGCCGGAGAGATCCTGCTCTGGCCCGCCTTCCTGCATCACCTCGTACACCCGAACCTCGCGGACGAACCACGCGTGTCGATTTCATTCAATATCGTCCTCAAGTGGCAGGATGCCTTCGTGCCGCAATCAGACGCGTAAAACAAAACTGAAAAACGGAGCGTGCCCATGAGCGACGACGTTCTCAAGACAACCCGGTCCGGCCAGATTCTCGAAGTCGTCCTCGACCGTCCCAAAGCCAACGCC
>CBDHYJ010000075.1:0-148498 GCA_965275905.1 Hyphomicrobiales bacterium
TACTCAGTCTTCAACGTCGGCACCGGACAATTGGAGTCGGATGCCGCAGCGAGCCACGCTGTAAAGATCTCCTTCGCGATTTCGGCCGCCAGGAAAAAATAGCAAACACGCGGGCCGGGACATTCGATTCCCGCTGATACTCTCCCATTCACCAAATTCTGGCCACAGAATCGCAGTTATTGCGTGATCCGTTCTTTGTCTCCGCGCGACGCCGCAGTCCGGCGGCATCAATTTCGCCTGATGCCTGCTGGGAATACCCCGCGCGGAATGCGAAGCCAGTTTTCACAACCGGAACGATCGGATGCGCCTTCCCTTGTTCTGTTGCACGCTGCTATTGGGTCTTCTTGCCGCCGGATGCGAGAGCCATCGTGATTATGCACAACAACTCGGATGCACGGGCGACTGCGCATTGAACAGGGAAACGGTTGTCCTGTGGTGCTCATCCAAGGCCAACCTCTACACCCGCGAGCCGGTCAAACGTCAGACCGTCTTCGAAGGCTCTAGGGGAATCGAACCCCTCTTTCCAGGTTGAAAACCTGGCGTCCTAACCGATAGACGAAGGAGCGCGGAATGCCAGCGGCGATCGGCTATATAGACGTGATCTTGGCCTTAGAAGGCAAGCCCCTCAAATCCAGCCTCAAGCCTGACGGCGAAGCCCGTGTATTTAGCTCGATTCTGTACGTCCACGCAAAGAAAAATCGCTGGTTTTGCCGTCTTCTTACGGTGTTTTTGGCGACACGCCGCGTCTTCATCCTCGATGACAAGCTGTACTTTGCCCTGTCCCGCGCCACTCGTTTCTGGAGAGATGGCCGGCCAGATGGATCGGGGGCCCGCCCTTCGCAAGCAGCGCCTTGCCGAGGGCCGTATCGGCACACCGGAATGCGATTGCAGACAGCCGCGCCCCGTCCCCGGCTGTCAGCGTACAGCGAACATGATCGCTGCCCACGACATCCGCGTAGCTGACCCGGTGGGCCGGCAGCACAAACCTCGGTCTCGGGTTGCCGATTCCGAAAGGCCCGACGCGTTCAAGAGCCGATATGAAATCAACCGTTGCTGCGCGGGCACTGATTGCACCGTCGATCTTGAGGCCGGGCGCGCGCGTAGCCTCCGCCACCTGATCACCAAGCTGCTCCTCCAGCAGCCCGCGCAGTTCGCCCAGCCTGGCACGCTCCACCGTGAGGCCCGCCGCCATGGCGTGACCACCGCCTTTGAGGATCACGTTCCGCTCAACCGCAGACCGGACGGCCGAGCCCAGGTCCACGCCCTGGATCGAGCGGCCCGAGCCGGTTCCGGCGCCGTCCTGATCGAATGTCAGCACAATCGACGGGCGTCCAAGGCGGTCCACCAGCCGGCTGGCAACAATGCCGATCACTCCCTGGTGCCAGCCGTCGCCCGACACGACCACCACCGGCAGATCCTGTTTTTCACCGACAGCATTTTCGGCCTGAACGAGCGCCGCTTCCAGAACCGACGCCTCTTCGGCCTGGCGCGCAGCGTTCAGCGCTTCCAGTTCCTGCGCGATTTCTGCTGCGCGCGTCCGGTCATCCAGGGAAAGAAGATCGGCTCCCAGCCCCGACTGGCCCATCCGTCCCGCTGCATTGATGCGTGGTCCGAGGATGTAGCCTGCGGTGTATGTGTCGGGGCGGCGGTCCACCCGGGCAGCATCGCAGAGTGCCGAGAGTCCCGGATTGCCTCGCCGGGCCATTATCTTGAAGCCTTGCGTGACAAATCCCCGGTTCAGTCCAGTGAGCGGAACAACGTCGCAGACTGTCCCGAGGGCAACCAGATCGAGCCATTGAAGCAGATCCGGCTCGGATCGCCCGCCCTCGTACCATCCGCTTTCCCGCAACAGCCTGTTAATAGCCACCACAAGCAGGAATGTGACGCCGACAGCGGCAAGATGCCCCTGGCCACTGAGGTCGTCCAGCCGGTTCGGATTGACGACGGCATCAGCGTGAGGGAGGTCATCGCCCGCCTGGTGATGATCGACGACGATGACGTCAAGCCCGATATCCCGCGCCGCGTTCAGCGGGTCATGTGCACTGATCCCGCAGTCCAGCGTGAGCACGAGGTCCGCGCCGTTGCTCTTCAGATGGCGCAGCGCCGCTTCGTTAGGTCCGTAGCCTTCGGTGAATCTGTCTGGAATGTAGATCTCCGCATCCGACCCTGCCGACTTCAGGAACCGCTTCAGGAGGGCCGACGACGTCGCACCATCGACATCGTAATCGCTGAAAACGGCAATGGACTGGCCGCCGGCAATTGCGTCAGCGACGCGTTGGGCGGCTTTGTCCATGTCTCTGAGAGCGTAAGGATCGGGGAGCAGCGAACGCAGGGTGGGATTGAGGAACGCATCCGCTTCATCAATCGGAACGTTCCGTGCAGCAAGTATGCGTCCGATGATCTCGGGAAGATCAAGGCGCTGGGAAATGGCGAGGCCGGCCTGACGGTCAGTCACCCTGTCGACCCAGGCCTTGCCGGTAACGGATCGGGCGACATCAAGGAAATATGCGCCCTGCCCCGTCATGTTTTCGTGTCGTACCCGTTCGAGGGAATCATCCAAATTTGTCGAGCTTGGAGTGGACCGCCTTGATCCATCGGACCGTACCCGTCGATGACCGCATGACCACGGTGTCCGTTTCTATCTTGCCGCCATCGAATTTCACGCCGCTCAGCATGTTTCCGTCGGTCACACCGGTAGCGGCAAACATGACGTCCCCGCTCGCCATCTCTTCCATGGAAAACTTGCGGTCGAAATCCTCGATGCCCATCTTCGCTGCGCGTTCCTTCTGCTCGTCACTGCTGGTGACGAGCCGCCCCTGCATCTGGCCACCGATACAGCGCAGCGCTGCAGCGGCAAGCACGCCTTCCGGCGCGCCGCCAATACCGAGATAGATGTCTATGCCGGTCTCTTCCGTGTTCGTTGTATTGATGACACCGGCCACATCCCCGTCGCCGATCAGCCTGATCGACGCGCCGACGTCGCGAACCTTCTCGATGAGTTTCGCGTGCCGCGGCCGATCCAGAATACAGGCTGTGATGTCAGAAACCGACACGCCTTTAGCTTCCGCAAGGACGCGGATATTGTCCGCGGGATCCCGGTCGAGATCGACCAGCCCCGGCTCGAAACCGCCGCCGATCGCAATCTTGTCCATATAGACATCCGGGGCATGAAGCAGACTTCCGGCCTCTGCAATGGCGATAACAGCAAGCGCGTTGTGCATCGCCTTGGCGGTGAGCGTCGTGCCCTCAAGCGGATCCAGCGCGATGTCGACGGCCGGTCCCTTCTTGCTCCCGACTTCCTCGCCGATGAACAGCATCGGCGCTTCATCGCGCTCGCCCTCGCCGATCACGACCGTGCCTGAAATATCGAGCGCATTGAGCTCTTTGCGCATCGCGTCCACGGCTGCCTGATCCGCCGCCACTTCGTCGCCACGCCCGCGCAGGCGCGCCGCGGCGACCGCTGTGCGTTCGGTGACGCGCGCAAGCTCAAGAGTCAAAACTCGGTCGAGAGCACTACTGGATTCCGGCACTTTTTCTCCCCCAAAAATTCTGAAACATATCTGTTTGTTGCTTGTTTTTGCTACAATTTCTCGATTCTGATCATACGCGGCGAAGCCGCGATGTGGCCGTCACTCTCAATCGAGTCCAGGGCCTGCTTCACCGAAGCTTCCATCGTATCGTGGGTAATCAATACAACCGGCATCGTCTCGGAGGTCTCCGCCGCAATTTGCCGGGCTTCAGCCAATAGGGGCTTTTGGATGATACTTTCAAGAGAAATCTTCTGTTCGGCCATGCGTTGTGCGATGGCTGCCACCGCGCCGGGCCTGTCGTAGACGTCGAGGGCAACGTAGTAGCCGCCCTCATGCGCTCGCATGCGTGCCCTGCGATACGGTTCCAGGTCCTTCGCCGAACGTCCGAAAACCGGTGACAGTCTGCCTGCCGCAATATCGACGATGTCTCCAACCACCGCCGACGCGGTGGGGCCTTCGCCGGCCCCGCGCCCCTCGAGCATAAGGTCGCCGACATTGTCGCCCTGCACCGCCACGGCATTGAAAACGCCATGAACGTCCGCGATCGGCGACCCCAGTGGCACCATTGTGGGATGCACTCTCTGCTCGATACCGGCACCGGTATCCACCGCAACGCCGAGCAGTTTGACCCGATAGCCCAGTTCGGCAGCGGCGTCGAGATCCTGCGGCGTAATGTTCTCGATGCCTTCGATGTAGATGTCGCTGAAGGCGACTTCCGTCCCGAACGCCAGTGTCGTCAGGATTGCAAGTTTGTGCGCGGTATCGAATCCACCGACATCGAATGTTGGATCGGCCTCCGCATAGCCCTGTTCCTGTGCGTCCTTCAGCACATCCGCAAAGGCTGATCCGTTCCGCTCCATTTCCGTCAGGATGTAATTGCAGGTCCCGTTCATGATTCCGAAGACGTGCCGGATCTTGTTTCCGGCAAGGGCCTCACGCATCGTTTTGACGATCGGGATGCCGCCGGCAACGGCGGCCTCGAAGTTAAGGGCGACCTGCTTCTCCTCCGCCCGCAACGCAAGCTCGGTCCCGTGCACCGCCACCAGCGCCTTGTTCGCCGTGACGACGTGTTTGCCGCGATCCAGAGCACGCAAGGTGGCATCGCGGGCGATGCCCTCCTCTCCCCCGATCATCTCGACAAAAATGTCTATCTCGGGGGACACCGCGAGCTCCGCGGCATCGTCGAACCATTCGTAACCAGACAGATCGACACCGCGGTCACGGGTCCGGTCGCGCGCGCTTACGCCGGTGATCTTGATCTCGCGGCCACAGCGGGCAGCGAGCTCCGCGCCATGGTCCGCAACAATCCGGCATACACCGGCGCCGACCGTCCCCAACCCGGCAATTCCCAATCTCAACGGTGCATTCATGCTGATTTCGATCCTGACTGGCCATTCGCCGGATGGCGAATGACGTTATGGAGTTCTCGTTCGGCATTGCCGAGAAACTTCCGGATATTCCGCGCCGCCTGGCGGATCCGCTGTTCGTTCTCGACCAAACCGATCCGCACACAGCCTTCGCCATGTTCGCCGAAGCCGACGCCCGGAGACACCGCCACATCCGCCTTCTCGAGCAGCAGCTTGGAGAACTCGAGCGATCCCAGATGTTCGAACGCGGCCGGAATCGGCGCCCAGGCAAACATCGTGGCCGCCGGCGGGGGTATCTCCCACCCTGCCCTGCCGAGAGCCTCGACGAGCGCATCCCGTCTGGCTTTGTAGATGCCGCGGATTTCGTCCACGCAATCCTGCGGACCGTTCAGAGCGGCGGCGGACGCGACCTGGATCGGCGTGAACGCGCCATAGTCCAGATATGATTTCACCCGCGCGAGAGCCTCGATAAGCCGCTCGTTGCCGACGGCAAAACCCATGCGCCACCCTGGCATCGCGTAGGTCTTGCTCAGTGATGTAAACTCAACGGCAACGTCCATTGCGCCCTCAACCTGCAAGGATTGACGGCGGCGGATTGCTTCATCATCGAAAGTAGATTTCCGCATAGGCCAAATCCGACAAGGATGAACATGTCGTGCTTTCGAGCGATAGGCTTGACAACGCTTCTTTGTAAAAATCGAGATCAACCACCTGGGCTGTTGGGATTTGATGGATAGTTCAAAACAAACGCCAATCGGCCGACGGCATCGGAATGCCTGACCGCCTTGTCCAAAGCTGCACCAGAAATCGTCCCCGACAGGGCTCGACCGGGAGATGACGGATCACGCCACCCGATATGATGAACCCGAAGGCATGAATCGGATAGGTCGGATTCGGCGCAAGCACCACATCGCCCGGCGCCGTGATCGCCTGTGCGATGTTGGCAAAGCCTTCCTTGGAGCCGAGAGTGGCGACCACCTGGGTTTCGGGGTTCAGCGTAACGCCGAACCGCCGCTCGTAGTATGCCGCCTGCGCCCGGCGAAGCCCCGGTATTCCGCGTGACGCGGAATACCGGTTTGTCCGCGGCTTGTGGACCGTCTCGATCAGCTTGGCGGTGATGTGTTCGGGTGTCGGCATGTCGGGATTGCCCATGCCGAAATCGATGATATCCGCGCCCCCGGCGCGTGCGCGCGCCTTGAGGCGGTTGACCTCTTCGAACACATAAGGCGGTAGCCGCTTGATGCGGTGAAATTCACTTTCCATGGCCAGTCCGATTATTCTGCTCTAGCCGCGTGTCTTGTATCACCATGCACATCGAATCACAGGGCGAAAAATCGAATTACCCAGGAATCTCGGCACGTAAATGCCGTTTTAGTCGATTCGACCAGTTCAGATTATGCTCCGGTCCTTTCGATTCCTGGCTGAATCGGCGTGCCGTTTATCGCGCGTTTGGATTTGCCTGCTATGACTGCGCTGCATTACAGTTGAGTTGGAAACGCTGAAAGGGAAGTAATGTCCCTCCCCGACGACAACCCGCTTGAGGCTTTCAAGATCAAGGATCCTGAGGCTTTCGCGGAAAATATGGCCGAAGTCGCCCGCAAGTCGAGCGAACTGTTCGCCAAGGTCATCGAGCACCGGCAGAAGGAAGAAAAGAAGATCGCCGAGCCGGGCAACGGATGGACCACGATCGCGCGGACGTTCTTCGAAGTTGCCCAGAACTATGCCACTCAGCCGGACCGGGCGATGCAGGCGCAGTATGACCTTTGGCAGCGCCACACTGCCGTCTGGCAGAACACCTGGCAGCGGATGATGGGCGAGAATGTCGCGCCCATTGCGGAACCCGCGCGCGGCGATCGCCGTTTCAAGCACGCGGACTGGGACAACAATCAACTGTTCGATTTCATGAAACAGTCCTATCTGGTCACGGCCAAGTGGGCGCAGGACATGGTCGAGCAAGCCGAGGGCATTGACGACAGAACCAAGCAGCGCGCCGACTTTTATGTCCGCCAGATTGCAGATGCGTTGTCGCCGTCGAATTTCGCCCTGACGAATCCGGCGGTGCTTCACGAGACGCTGGATACCAACGGCGAGAACCTCGTCAACGGCCTCGAGCACCTGATCGAGGATTTCGAGCGCGGTGACGGCGAACTGGCGATCCGGCAGACCGACATGAATGCTTTCGAGGTCGGTAAGAACATGGCCCTCACACCGGGCAAGGTTGTCTTCCAGAACGATCTCATCCAGCTCATCCAGTACACACCGACGACCGAGACCGTTTACAAGCGGCCCCTGCTCATCGTGCCGCCCTGGATCAACAAGTTCTACATTCTCGATCTCAATCCGGAGAAGTCGTTCATCCGCTGGGCCGTGGAACAGGGCCTGACTGTATTTGTCATCTCCTGGGCCAATCCGGACGAACACCTGGCGAAGAAGTCGTTCGAGGACTACATGCTGGAAGGCATTCTTGCAGCCCTCGATGCGATCGAGAAAGCGACCGGCGAAAAAGACGCCAACGCCATTGGATACTGCATTGGCGGCACGCTGCTCTCGGCCACGCTTGCCTACATGGCGGAACAGCAGGACAAGCGCATCAAGAGCGCCACGTTCTTCACGACACAGGTCGACTTCGAGGATGCCGGCGAGTTGCTGGTCTTCGTCGACGAGGAGCAGGTCGCGGCGGTCGAACGCAAGATGGCCGAGAAGGGCTATCTTGAGGGCCGGAGCATGGCCACCGCCTTCAACATGCTGCGGTCCAACGATCTGATCTGGTCCTACGTCGTCAACAACTATCTGCTCGGCAAGGATCCGTTCCCGTTCGATCTCCTTTACTGGAACTCGGATTCAACGCGCATGCCGGCCGCCACCCACAGCTTCTATCTCAGGGAGTGCTATCTGGAGAACCATCTCTCCCAGGGCGAGATGGTGCTGGGCGGCGTCAAGCTCGATCTGAAGAAGGTGAAGGTGCCGGTCTACAATCTCGGCGCGCGGGAGGATCACATCGCGCCCATGCCTTCCGTTTTCCGCATCGGTCAGTTCCTGGGCGGCAAGACCCGCCTCGTGATGGCCGGATCCGGGCACATCGCCGGCGTGATCAACGCTCCGCAGTTCAACAAGTACCAGTACTGGACCAACGACAAGGGCAAGGCCAGGACATTCGACGAGTGGGTCGCCGGTGCCGAGGAGCACGAGGGATCCTGGTGGCCGGACTGGAAGACGTGGGTCGGCCGCCGTTCAGGCAAGCAGGTGCCCGCCCGCAAACCCGGGTCAGGCAAGCTCAAGGCGATCGAGGACGCTCCGGGCTCCTATGTCAGGGTCAGGTCGGACAAGCACAGGCCTGCCGGTTAGATCGGCTTGTGACGGTCGAAGGCTTCAAACACAAGCAACGCCAACGAAAAAAGCCCCGGATCGCTCCGGGGCTTTCTTGCGTTCGAACGTGAACCGCAGTTTGCTTCCGCTTAGCGCTTCGAGAACTGGAAGCTCCGGCGGGCCTTGCGCTTGCCGTACTTCTTGCGCTCCACCACGCGCGAGTCACGGGTCAGGAAACCGCCCTGCTTAAGCACCGTCCTGAGTTCCGGCTCGAAATAGGTCAGCGCGCGGGCCAGCCCGTGGCGCACCGCCCCGGCCTGTCCGGAAAGGCCGCCGCCCGTCACCGTGCAGGTGATGTCGTACTGGTCCTTGCGGTTGGCCACATCGAGCGGCTGCTGCAGGATCATGCGCAGCACCGGCCGGGCGAAGAACTTCTCGCAGTCGCGGCCGTTGACCGTGATCCGGCCGCTGCCGGGCTTGATCCATACGCGTGCGACCGCGTTCTTGCGCTTGCCGGTCGCATAGGCGCGGCCCTGCGCGTCGATCTGCGGCTCGCGCGGCGCGGAGGCTTCCGCGGCAACGGCAGCGTCGCCGCCGCCTTCGATCGCTTCCCCGAGATCCTCGAGTGAACGGACTTCCTGATCGGACACGGTCATGCCCTCCTCGTATTCTTGGAATTCATCGAAGCGACGTCCAGCACTTCCGGCTGCTGCGCCTCGTGCGGGTGCTCGCCGCCGGCATAGACCTTGAGGTTCCTGAGCTGCTTCCGGGACAGCGGTCCGCCCGGCATCATGCGCGACACCGCTTTCTCGACGACACGCTCGGGGAACTGGCCGTCGAGCACCTGGTGCGCCTTGCGCGACTTGATGCCGCCCGGATAGCCGGTGTGCCAGTAGTAGGTCTTATCGGCGCGCTTGTTGCCGGTCAGGACGATCTTCTCGGCATTGATCACGATGATGTTGTCGCCGCAGTCGACATGGGGCGTAAAGGTCGGCTTGTGCTTGCCGCGCAGCCGCGCGGCCACCAGCGACGCCAGGCGGCCGACCACGAGGCCGTCGGCATCGATCACAAACCACTTCTTCGCCTCCGCTGCTTCCGCGGGTTTGGCAGAATAGGTTTTCATGACGTGTCTCTGGATGTTTGAGTTGCGAAACTCGGTTTCCGTCGCTCGCCGCCGCTCGCGGGCGCGGCGAATTTTTCGGCCAGACTTTTAGGCGACCGGCACCGCACTGTCAAGGCAGATAATTCTCAAAATGCGCTTGAATTACAGCACGTTACATATGTGGTATTATATTACCACACAACTTCAGCGCGGCGGCACCGAATAGGTCGACGTCGCATGCGCAACGGGCGCGTCATCGCCTTCCGAGTAAAGCGTGATGTCGCCCACGGCAAGCTGCCGGCCGAGCTTCAGGAGCCGCGATTCCGCCAGCATGTCGGCCTGCCCCGGCTTGCGCAGGAAGTTGATGTTGAGATTGGTGGTCACGGAAAGCTCGACCTTCCCGATATGCCCCAGCACGACCACCCACATGGCAAGATCGCTGAGCGCCATCATGGCCGGTCCGGAAATCGTGCCGCCAGGCCGCAAGTGCCGCTTGTCGTAGAGCATCCGGACGCGCGCCGCACCCGGACGCACGTCCTCGATCTCGAATGTCCGCCCGTTGTCGACCCAGATTTCGGGATAGACCTCGCCGATGAAGTCGTCGACTTCCTTGGCGTTAAGAACCGGTTTCATGCTGAATGGCGTTCCTTGATGGCGCTTGCCGCGTCTTGGCGTTCCGGAGCGACACTGTGTTATACGAACGGTCTGGCGACGCAAGCCCCCTTGTGGCACTTGTGGCAATCAGGGCGGCACGCCGAAACGCGCGAGGGGAAAACGCCGCCGAAGCGTAAGCCGGATGATACAGTCAGATCATTCAGACAAGGGTGACCGGACAATGCTCGACAAGACGACCGCGACCGATCAGGCAAGCGACATCCTGCTCACGGAAAACGCCGGCGGCATCACCACGCTGACGCTGAACCGGCCGGATGCCCGCAACTGCCTGTCGGAGGCCTTGATCGACAGGATCACCGGGGCCATCGCGGATGCGGCGGAGGACACGGAAACCCGCGTCGTCATCATCGCCGCCAACGGGCCGGGCTTTTGCTCCGGGCACGACCTGAAGGAAATGACGGCCCGGCGCAGCGACGACGACGGCGGACGCGCCTATTTCGATCATCTGATGGCGAAATGCAGCACGATGATGCAGTCGATCGTGAAATGCCCGAAACCGGTCATCGCGCAGGTCCAGGGCATGGCGGCCGCGGCCGGCGTCCAGCTCGTCGCCACCTGCGACCTTGCCGTGGCCAGCTCGGCCGCGAGTTTCATGACACCGGGCGTCCACATCGGCCTGTTCTGTTCCACGCCCATGGTCGCGCTCAGCCGCAATGTGTCGAACAAGCACGCCATGGACATGCTGCTCACCGGCAACGCCGTCCCGGCGGAGAAGGCCGAGCGCATCGGCCTCGTCAACACGGTGTCGGAGCCCGAAGACCTCGCGCGGGCAACGCGCGAGATGGCCGAAACGATCGCGTCCAAGTCCATGAAGACGCTGGCGATCGGCAAGGAGGCGTTCTACCGTCAGGCCGAGATGCCGCTTGCCGAGGCCTATGACTATGCCGCCCGGGTCATGGTCGAAAACATGATGGTGCACGACGCCGAGGAAGGCATCGGCGCCTTCATCGAGAAACGCCCGGCCGAATGGCAGGACCGGTAATCCCGGACCAATGAGAAAAGATCGCTGACCGAAGACTGCTGATCCATGAATCATGACCGCTACGACGACGAATACATCCGCGGAATCCTGGGTGATGTCCGGACGATCGCCATTGCGGGTGCCAGCGCCAACCATGTGCGGCCCAGCCACTTCGTCCTCAAGTACCTGCTTGAGAAGCGGTTTAATGTCATTCCGGTCAATCCGGGCCATGCCGGCTCGGAGATGCTGGGTCAGATGACCTATGCGAGCCTGAAGGATATCCCCGAGCCCGTTGACATGGTCGACATTTTCAGGAATTCGGAGGTCGCCGGCGAGATCACCGACGAGGCGATCGAGATTGGCGCCAAGGTCGTCTGGATGCAGCTCACGGTGCGCAACGACGAGGCCGCCGCACGGGCCGAGGCAGCCGGATTGCGCGTTGTCATGAACCGTTGCCCGAAAATCGAATTCGGACGTCTGTCGGGAGAAATCGGCTGGGTCGGCGTCAACACGAAGACCATTTCGGCGCGCCGCCAGATCCTCTCCGGCAACCGGGTCCAGAGCCTCACCATCAAGCGCACGGACGGCTGAGCGCCCACGCCCAATTTACAAGGTAGTTTCGGCCCTGAGCTGACATTCGCGATGGCCCGCAGTGCTGCAACGCACTTTCCCGAAAGCCGCCGTTGGCTTCAACCATGACCGTTGAACGGCGAGAAGACCGAAGTATGGACATTTTTGCCCTTCGTTATGATCTGGTTGATGTCCGTTACTTAATCGGTGAAGGCTTGTTCCAACTCAAAAATATTGCCTGACAGGTCACGAACATAAACGACCAGATGTGGCTGTTCACGGGTGCCAAGTTTGATCGTTCGCCTTGTGGTGGAGCAACCCGCCAGGGCCTATGCTCTTCCCGAACGGGAATCGGAACCCAGTTCGAAAAGCAATCGAAGCCCGATCGCGATCATTACAAGACCAACAAATCTTTCTTGTAAAACCAGCCAGCGGGGATGTTTTGCAATTAACCTGCCGGTCGTTCCCGACGTAAGGGCTACCGAGGACATCACGCAGAAGCCGCACAGCTTCATCACCACACCCAGGATGATTAGCTGGCTCCATACGGGGCCCGCCTGGATGTCAACGAACTGCGGCAGAAAGGCCAGCTGAAATACAATCATCTTCGGGTTCAACAGGTTCGCCACCATGCCATCGAACACTGCTCTGCCGAAGTTGGTCGCCGACCGATTGACCATCGGTGTAGCCGACGTCTTTGCGCGGATGAGCTTCACCCCAAGGAAGATCAAATACGCCGCACCCAGCAACCGGATGACATCAAGCAACCATGGTTGCGACGCCACAATTTCGGACACGCCGAATGCCAGCAGCGGCAGTTGTATGCAGCCCGCACTTGCGATACCCAACGCAGTGGCCTGAGCAATTCTGTACCCTTGACCGATCCCCCGGCCCATCACCAGCATCATGTCCGGGCCTGGTGTGACCTGCATTGCCAGTGCGGCAGCAGCGAGTAACGCAATTGTATGAAGTTCTGGCATTCGGTTGCTTTCCTGAGTTAGGTCATTCCGGGTACCCTGAACAGCTTCCGGCACCAGACAAGGAACAGCCCGTAGGGACGGCCGGACACAATGATGAGCACGATCACAGATGAAACCGCAACGGCGATCTGCTTGAGTGAGGCGCCATTCAGTGCAAGCAAACACGAATAGACGGGAACCTGAAAACTGACATTGGCAATGGTATCCGTTATCGCGGCCTTTACCTGTCCCTCTTCATTCGCACCAGACAATCTAAACAACCAGTCCCTATAGATGCCGTAGGGGCGACCGGCAAACAACATTACCGGAATGGCGCCAAGACGGGTTTTGACGGTCTGTTCGACAGATAGCCCGGCAACAAAAAGCTCGACGAGCGCCCCGCCGACTGTGGAAAACACAACAAGGGCGAACGTGTCCGCAATGTAACGTCTCATTCGACAACACTTAGGCTCAGGACCCATTGATTCCGACACCATCGAATGGCGGCATCGAGCCCAGATTGCCCGATGCTGCAAAATACCTGAACGTCTGCTTCCGTGAACTCTCGGGCTATTGGTTACTCCAAGCCAAACGCAACCCAAGAAAAATCAGAACGCCGCCGCAAAGCTGATCAACGTACTTCGAAACCGATATGTATTGGGCTTGAACACGCGATGCAGAGAAGCTGATGGCGATCAGAACATGCCAGAGCAATGACATGGCCGCGATAGCTCCGACCAGCAGAACCAAGACCCAAACCGGCATATCTGGTGTCAGGAATGCCGCAAACACGCTGGCGTAGTAAGCGGCTGATTTAGGGGTGGTCATATTTGCAAGGAGACCCCTCCAGAAGCCACACGCTCCGCTTGTGGCATCAAGCGTCTTTTGTGTGTTTGGCTGAAAACCTTTTTAGCGCAGCAGATTGATACCGAGGTAAATCAAATAGACGATGCCCACGACTTTTTGTACCAAACCTGGGAGCGGTAGCGCCTCGAAAACCGATGCAATGCCAAGCGCCGCGCCACCGGCCCAGGCAAGCGAGCCGGAGGCGTTCCACAACCATGACGTCGCGACCTGGAAACAGCCGCAGAGGTGGTCAGGACGAGATTCGGACCGGGACTGACCAGCGCCAAGAAGTCCACAAACAGGATTGCTGCTATGATTGGGAGAAACTCTATTGGGTCAGCCCTTCCTTCATTTCGCACTTGAGCTCAAGATCGCACCGGCGATTGCGAAAAGCGCACCAATCAGAGTGGCCAAGGTGACGATGCCAAGGCCGAATACAGCGAGCAACATCATGGCCACAAGTGGCGTTAGAAAGGCCAAGCTGGATATCGTCGCGGCGGACCCTTCGCGCGTTGCCTTATCCCAGAGTATGTTTGCGACCGTGAACGGGCCAACGCCCATGAGGACAATCGCAAACCACTGACTGGTTGTGGGCCAATAGCTCGGCTCCAGAATGAAATGAGCTGCCAGGGCGGCAATCCCCGCCAGTCCGAGGGAAGGACCAACGACGTTCCTCTCGACTTGTGCAATGGATCGGCCCACAGAGTAGATTGCGAAGGTTAGCGCGCCGCACACGCCCAGAATCACGCCGATCAGGTCAAGATCGCCTCTCATCTGCGGAAACAGGGCAACTGCGACCCCCGCAAATCCGGAAGCAATCCCGAACACCTGAAGCCAAGTTGGAGAGCGACGGTGAAGAAGGGATGCGATTACAACAAGAAAAACTGGCCACAGGTAGTGGACGACATTGGCTTCGGCGGGTCCTATCCGCGAAATCGCGGCCAAGTAGAACGCGTTGTTACCCATCAAGCCGATTGCGACGAAAGCCAGCGTTCCAAACGGCACGCCCACAAAAGTAGAGAGTGTTTTCTGATTGCAAGCCAATGCGAACGAAAACAGGAAGCCGATCAAAGCCGATGCGCCGAGAACCAGCAACGGTGGAGCCGGATGAGCGATGGTGGCAAGCGCAGGCCAGCTTGCCCAGAGAACCACTGCTCCACCAACAAGGGCGTATGTCTTTCCATGTGGTCCAGCGGAAAAACCGGAACGCAGCCATACTTTGAGACGAGATAATCGGTAAAGCTGTACCAGTGCGATTGTCTCGGCGGTCTGCATTTCAGAAATCTCCTGTCCTAACCCCCTGAAAGATGCAGCGGGCGCTCAAGTTCTGCAATCTGTTCACGAGAGAAATCGAAGCGGACCTTGGGGCGAATGCAGCGAAAGTCTGACGAGTCCGCAACTCGGTCATTCGCAACTTCAAGGATTAAAATCTCCTGCAAGGTCTGATTCAAGTAGGCAGGAGGACCTGCCCATGCCTGATTACTATTGCCTGACCGAACCCCAACTTGAGCGCATTAAACCTTACTTCCCGCGATCACATGGCAAATCGCGTGTAGACGAGAGGCGTTTAATCAGCGGGATAATTCATGTCATTCGAAATGGTCTGAAATGGCGAGACGCGCCGCAAGTTTATGGACCGCACAAGACGCTCTACAATCGCTTCGTCCGTTGGTCACGAATGGGCGCGTTTGATCGTATTCTCGGCGGCGTGGCGGGAGATAGTGGCGAGCCGGACACTGTAATGATCGACGCCACCTATCTGAAAGCACATCGCACAGCCGCAAGTCTGCCAAAAAAATGGGCTTCTCCACGCCGTATCGGACGGACGAAGGGGGGCCTGAACTCCAAGCTTCATGCACTATGTGGCGGCATTGGAAGACCATTGGTTTTGTGCCTAAGCGAAGGCCAGCTATCGGACCATGCTGGAGCAAAGTTGATTTATCCGGTGATGCCGAATGTCAAAATCCTAATCGGCGACAAGGGTTATGACAGTGACGAGTTCCGCGATGCGCTGAAAGTTCGCAAGATCAAAGCCTGCATCCCATCACGATCCAACCGGATAGCGCCAAGGCATTACTCCAAGACATCGTACAAACAGCGTCACAAGATCGAAAACATGTTCGCAAAGCTGAAAGATTGGCGGCGCATCGCAACGAGGTATGACCGCTGTGCTCATATCTTCATGTCAGCAATCTGCGTCGCAGCAACCGTCATCTTCTGGATTAGTCAATGACTCCTGAGCCTAGGCAATGCCCTGACAAGAATGGGTGAAATGGCATCAGAGCGAGTGACTTCGCCACCGCCAAAGCAGCCGCTAAATCTACCATCCGCACCCGTCAATTTGAGCCATTGCGGATTTCTGGCGAATAACATATCCAGTTTTTGAAATTGAATTCAGCTTCTTGATTCCGCAAAGAGCATCTCAGTGTTTTCCGCCGTGACCGCAGGTTATGTTGCATTGTTGAGTGCGGCTATCTTGCTGGCTTCCGGCTCAGTTTTCATTGGCGCTTACAGCGCTGTGATCCCACCCATAGTAATCGCGTTGGTCGGCTTTACGGGCGCTGCGATAGCTGCCTGGTTGCTGCCAACTCGCGCGAGACCCGATTTGCGACAACGCAGTCTGCTTTTGCTTGCTGGTGCGAATTTGGCCACGGTTTGCGTGTTTGTTTCGTACTACTACGCTTTGACCTTGGCGGAGCCGGCGCTGGTCGCAGCTGCCCAATCTGGGTCAAGCCCTCTCTTTGCATTCGTTGCAGCGCTGTTGGTTCCTCAAATCGTTGCTCCAGAAGGGCGACTGGCACGATTTTCAATCTTGCTTGTACTGATCGCGGTTCTGCTGACAATCGTTGTCGCAGCGACAGATTTGAGTGGATTGGAGATTGTCAGCAGTGAGAAAGCTCTGCTCGGTATGGCATTGGCATTAATTTCGGGAGCATCGACTTACGTTCTGACGGCAATCTTGAAGGCGCTTGGGCAGCGCGGTTGGTCTACGGTGCAGATTATCCGCTTCAGGTTTCTCTTGATCATATTGTTGACCGGTTGGTTTTCGTTGGGCACCTCAGAAGGTCAGGAAGCACTACGTTTGGTTCTCACCTCAAGCCTACTCCCTTTGTGCCTGGCCTTTGTCGCATTGCCGATGTTCTTGATCCAGATGAGTGTTCTGCGATTGCAAGTCATAACAGTGCTGATGGCCATCAACGCAGTTCCGGTACTGACCTATTTGATACAACTCGCAGATGGCCGGATCAGTATATCTGTCTGGTCCCTTGTCGCGACCGTTATGACGACTGTTGGCGTTGTGGCTTTTTTGGTGAGCGATAGGAAACAGCACACGGAGTCATAGGCATCTTTATCCGCAAAGCCGCCACTTATGCTGCGAAAAAACAGCCAAAGGAATTGCGCTGCAGCAAAGGCAGCTCAGCACCCGTAACGACCGATACTATGAGAGGCATCGATGGCCGCTTTCGCATCGTCGCCTAAGGGAGCTTACGAAATCGTTTCCTTCACAGTCCGATTACTCCGAGACCTGCAAAGACCACCACACCAACAATCATTGTCACGACAACATGATTGGTCAGAATCGCCGCTCCGAGGGCTGCACCAGCAGCGATCCACGTCTGCACGGGCTGACCCGCAAGCGATACAGCAACCAGACTGATCACAATGAGGCCCGGCAACTCGTCCAAAACCCATGCGTGGCGAGAGTCGCGGATACGCTTGCCCGTAACCAAGCCAATAACGCGAATAGAAAACGCGGCGAGGGCCAAGATGCCGATGACAGCCCAATGCGCACTGGTCAAGCGGCCACTCCGCGTGCTCTCCGCAACGCGAAGGAAAGGGCGAGACCGCAAAGCGTTCCAGCAACGATCGCATAGGCCTTGGGAATGTTCAGCGATATGGCTGCGATGGATACGGCAATTGCAAGCAACCAAGGAAACATCTGCGATCGTCCGCGCCACAGCCCCCGGGCCATGGCGATAAATGCAGCCGTGAAAGCGAAGCCCAGTCCAAATCGTTCAAGGTCAGGCAGCACTGCCCCAATAACTGCCCCGGCGGTGGTCGAAACTGTCCAGACAGTGATCATCACAAAACCTGAACCCATGAGGAAAGCTGCCCCGACATCTGGAGATTTGATGCGCTCCGCCATGGTCAACGCCCAGTTTTCGTCGCCTGTGACGTGAATCGCCAGCAGCTTTGCCGGCAACGACAAGCCTGCCAACACCTCTGACAGGGACGCCACGATCCCTATGTAGCGCAGGTTCAGAGCAGCGCCTGCCAAGGCAGCGCCCACAATGGTTTGCGTCGACGCAAACTGTTCCACGGCGACGATCTGGGAAGACCCTGCGTGAACAGCAGCGCTCATCAGCCCGACACCCCACCATGGAAAAGCAGCCTGACTCGCAAGAAGGCCAAATGCAAAGCCATAGATGGCAGCACCGAGCGCGAGAGGAAGAATAGCGATGGCGCCGTGTTTCATCGGCATAGAGATAGACCAAAAGCCTGATCTGTTATATGCGCAACCTGATTAAATCGTGATTGTATCGCATCACAAATATACATTTTTTACAGGACAAGGATCATGGACGCGACGGATCGGAAACTGCTCAATCTCCTTCAGAAGAACGTCAAGACCTCCGTTCAAACGCTTGCAGAGGCCACGTCCATTTCGACGGCATCTGTCCAGAGGCGGCTGCGGTCGCTGCGGGGTGCAGGCGTCATCAAACGAGAGGTCGCCATTCTCGATCCGAAACCTCTGGGTCTGGGGATTACGGCAATCGTATCGGTAGAGTTGGAACGTGACCGGCTTGATCAAATTGACGCATTCAAGCGCAAAGCGCGTGAAGACCCACAAGTCACGCATTTCTATTGTATTGCAGGTGAGTCTGACTTCATCCTCGTCGTTATGGCGAAAGACATCACAGGCTACGAAGCCTTCACCCACCGATTTTTCTTTGCAGATAAGAATGTCCGGAAATTTCGGACATCCATAGTGGTTTCAACTGAGAAAGCGACGTCTGAGTTACCAATTGGATAGCCGACATTCCAGTCGTAACGGAAATGTCAGTTTTGCCCGCACAGTCGACCTTCGCGCTCATTCACGAAATACCCCATTTGATTGCGCCGCAGCGAATGTCCGCTCCCCGCCCACTTCCGCCAATTGCCGCACAGAGGCAAATGGACTAGAAAAATCAAAGCAGTCGTGATGCTCCGTCCATCAAAACGCCTAGGCGCCTTACCCGCTGAACACTGACTCTAGATGACAGTGTCGGCGACCAGGACCGCCCGGACGACTGTCTGCGCCTGAGGTTCACTGATACGCGTGGCGTCCTCCGAGCCGACCCGATCGGCGGCCCTGCACATGCGGCCCCTGGTACGATCAGGGTCCTGAACAGAAAAAATGTCCGCCAAATGAAATTTATATTGGAATTCCGTGTTACAGTTCTGATGTAAGACTTCAGGTTTGTTCTTGGAGGTAAATATGACCAGGCGTTCATTCGCGGTCATTACTTCCGCGTTGTGTCTTTCGGTCGTGGTCAGCGCCACCGGTTCGCCCGGACACGCCCAAACGCTTTCCTGCGCCGGCTCGGCCGGCCAATCTCAGCCACTGTCCTGCACTCAACTGCGCCAATGCAAGCAGCAGAAGGAGGACGCGCACGCGGATGCCGAGGCGCAACTTGCCGGAATGACAGAGCGGGAAACCTGTCTCAACGGACTGCGCGACGCGTTCGACGGCGATCCGCCCCAACTTCCTGAGGGAACAGTGGACGACTTCGCCGCCTGCATCGATGGCGACGGCGAACCGACGCCGGCAGAGGCCGAGGCCGCACTCGACGACCTGCAGACTTCGATCAGGCAGAAACGCGAGGAAGTCGGAAATCTGCTGCTGGAGTACGAAGAGGTCAAGCAGCATTACGAAGACGGGTGCAACTGACATGACCGACGGGACTGACGAAATCGCCCGGAAGGAAATCGACGCAAAGCTAACGTCGGCACGGCTGACCGCATTTGCGTCAATTGGCGTCGCTTTTCTGTCGCTGGTTGGTGCTGCTTTTTCGGGATTTGTTTCCTATCGGAGCAGCAGCGAGGTTGCGCGCATCGAAGGAGAAACCAGCGAGGCCATCGAGGCGGTTCGCGCCGGGCTGAAGCGAGGCGACCAGGCGATCAGTCGGGCGAAGACCGTTGCCGACCAGTTCGACAGCCTGCTTGGCGACGGCGGCAAGGTCGTGAAGCGCGTCGCGTTCCTGAACCTCTGGCAGCTCTACTCCGACGAGAATGACCGGCAGGTCGTGATCCTGGCCGCGCTGCAGTACGGCGACGATGACGTGTTCGAGCTCCTGCAACTGCTGGAACGCGACCTCTCGAAGCACAAGGACCTCATTCGCGACCTGACACAGTACAAGGAATGCCGCGAGGCGGTAGGCGACGCGAAAAACGACTGCGGCCTGACCGAGCGTGCCAAGCACCTCTACGCACAACTGGACCCCCACGGTGCGATGGATCTGCTGCTGGAGGAGATGACCGGTTATCCGCTCGCCTCGCCGGACGATCCCAACCTGGTCAGCCTGCGCGAACTCGTTACCGCAGACCAGTCGCTGATCGGCAAGATCGAGGCGGCTTACGACCGGAATTTCCCGAAACTGGCGGGGCTTTCCTATGTACTCTACGGCTACGGTTCGAAGGGGCGCTTCCGCGACGCGATAGGCGGCGACGCGACGCTGGGCGCGCAAGATCAGTCGAACCTTGTCGAGTTCCTCTCAGGCTGGCCGATGCGCGACATCGACGACAGGGATTGGCCATCGGTGGCGAGGTTCCTAGGCGGTCTCCTGGCGGACCTGCGCACGGAGAAGAAGTGGCCGCAGATGAAGCCGCTTTTGCGGACAATCAAGAAGGTGAAGTTCGAGAAGGTTCCGGACAGCCAGCGCACGAGAATCCGGGAGGATGTCGCGGCCCTCGTGAAGCAGGACGATGTTCTCTGGCCGATCCGGTCGGAGGCGTCCGAGGTTCTGCTGAGGATCGATGACCGGAGGCTCTTCGATACGTTGCGGGATATCGAGGTCGCACCCGGTAGCATCGTCGCAAAGGAATTCGGACGCATCCTCAATGAGCGGCGGCGGGAAGTCGCGGCGGTCGTCAAGGCGGAGCCGCCGGAAACCGAAAATTTCGCCGCGTGGCAGATCTGGCTGAAGGAACATCGCAATGAATAGGTTGACCCTCCCGGCTGCGGCAGCACTGATCCTTTCGGTCCTGGCCACACCCGATCGCGTCAAGGCCCAGGTCCAGGACGCCTATGTAGAGAAGATGTACTGCGCCGACAGAAGCGGCAACGAGATCAGGTTCTTCGACCAGCGGGCGAACTTTCCGCCCCGTGCCGGCGGAACCCGGGGTTCCGCAACCATCGTCGCGGACCGGGGCATGCTGACCGAGTTCTCATTTCCATCCCAGCGGTTTCTGTTCACGCGGGCCTGCCTGGAGGCGGCGCACCTGAACCTCGGCACGACTGTCTCGGGCAGCCTTGAATGCGAGACGGCGCGCTTCATGATGCGACGGTTCAAGACCCGGCCCTCGGAAGTCTTCGAAATCGTCGCCGAACTCGGCAAGCGGCGCGAGACCGAGGGTATCGCCCGGAACCTGAGCGGTTGCTGACGGCGCGCTGATGCGAATTGCCAGGGCAATCACATTGCCCCTCCACTTCAGCGTGTCCGGATTTAAGCCCTGCAGTTGCCCTCAATTGACAAGACCCGGCGGCCATGCGACAGGCATAGGGCAAATTTCATTCCGTGGTCCACATCAGCACTGCCCGGACGGGAACAGCGTCCCGGCGCTTCATCAACCCCAAAATAAAGTGCGACCATCCCCTGAGCGGAGGAGAGCAAACCCATGAGCAATCAGGATAATCCCGGCTTCGACACCCTGGCCATTCATGCCGGCGCCAAGCCGGATCCGGCGACCGGCGCCCGCGCCACGCCGATCTACCAGACCACGTCCTTCGTGTTCGACGATGTCGACCATGCCGCCAGCCTGTTCGGCCTGCAGGCCTTCGGCAACATCTACACCCGCATCACCAACCCGACGACGGCCGTGCTCGAGGAAAAGGTCGCGGCCCTCGAAGGCGGCACGGCGGCGCTCGCCGTCGCTTCGGGCCATGCGGCCCAGCTCCTCATCTTCCACACCCTGCTTGAGCCCGGCGACGAGTTCATCGCCGTGCGCCAGCTCTATGGCGGGTCGATCAACCAGTTCAACCACTCCTTCAAGAAGTTCGACTGGAACGTGATCTGGGCCGACGCCGACGATCTTGAGAGCTTCGAGGCGGCGGTCACCCCGAAGACCAAGGCGATCTTCATCGAATCCGTCGCCAATCCCGGCGGACTGGTCACCGACATCGAGGGCATCTCGCGGATCGCGAAGCAGGCCGGTGTCCCGCTGATCGTCGACAACACGCTGGCGACGCCCTACCTCTGCAAGCCGATCGAGCACGGCGCCGACATCGTCGTGCACTCGCTCACCAAGTTCATGGGCGGGCACGGCAACTCCATGGGCGGCATCATCGTCGACGCCGGGACGTTCAACTGGTCGCGCGAAGGCCGCTACCCCGCGCTGTCGGAGCCCTGCGAGAGCTATCACGGCCTCAAGATCCACGAGACCTTCGGCAATTTCGCCTTCGCCATCGCCTGCCGCGTGCTCGGCCTGCGCGACCTCGGCCCCGCCATTTCGCCAATGAACGCGTTCCTGATCCTGACCGGCATGGAGACCCTGTCGCTGCGCATGCAGCGCCATTGCGACAACGCGCTCGCCGTCGCCGAGTGGCTCGGCAAGCACGAGAAGGTATCCTGGGTCAACTATGCGGGCCTGTCGGGCGACCGGCACCACAACCTGCAGCAGCGCTACTGCCCCAACGGGGCCGGCGCGGTCTTCACCTTCGGCGTCAAGGGCGGCTACGAGGCCGGCGTCAAGGTGGTCAGCAATGTCAACATGCTGAGCCACCTCGCCAATATCGGCGACACGCGCAGCCTGATCATCCACCCGGCGTCGACCACGCACCGGCAGCTTCCGGAAGCCCAGCAGATCTCCGCAGGTGCCGGCCCCGACGTGGTCCGGCTTTCGATCGGCCTGGAGAGCAAGGAAGACATCATCGCCGACCTGGAGCAGGCGCTCCTGGCGGCCTGAGGTTCGGATCAAACGTAACGAGATTGAGCCCGGCGTTATCAGCGCCGGGCTTTTTCATGCACGCCCGGCAACCGACCGGACAATCGAGGTTCTCGATTTGTAATGCCATGTTCTCCTTCGTCATTCACGTGAAGACGGGAATCCAGAAGCTACGGTCAACGGCAGTGCCATCCTGTCCTGGATCCCCGCCTGCGCGGGGAAGACGGAAAAAGGGACGTTCCCTGGACCTGATCCAGGGCCCATTGGCAATTGCTGCGGCCCGAAGCGCCGGTAAATGGATCCCGGGTCGGGGCCTGTGCCCGCGAAGGCGGGTACCCGGCAAGACATTGGATATGCGTTCCCCGGTTGCCCCCAGGACAGACCGGGGCCGTAAGGAACTCAGGCTTCTGTTTGGAACGGTCCCGGACAGCCCTGTGGGCTTCCGGGAAACGGATTTAAGAAGGGGTCTGCATATCAGCGCGGGAGGACCGTTTCAGGTGCCAGAGCGCGATCGCCAGCACCACGATGGCGCCGCCCTGGTGCAGAAGCCCGAGTTCGATCGGGACCAGTGCAAGCAGGGTCCAGATGCCGATGAGGGCCTGCCCGACAATCGCTGCCAGCAGAACGAGCGCGGAGCCTTTCAGCCCGCTGCTCGTGCGCAACAGCGCAATCGTGTGAAACAGCGCCACAGCGACGATCAGATAGGCCGCGACCCGGTGATTGAACTGCACGGTGAGCACGTTCTCGAAGAGATTGAGATACCAGGGACTTGCCGCGAGCAGTCCGTCCGGAACGATCTGATCGCCCATGAGCGGCCAGGTATTGTATGCCTGCCCCGCGTCGAGACCGGCGACGAAGGCGCCGAGAACGATCTGGATGTAGATCAGGACCACCAGCACCCCGGCACCCCGCGAGTGCGACCGCCCGGATTCCGACACCTCGCGGCCGATGGCGATCCAGAACGTCCAGGCGAAGATCAGCACGGCCAGCCCCAGATGGGCGGCAAGCCGGTACTGGCTGACGTCCACGCGATCGACCAGCCCGCTCATGACCATGTACCAGCCGAGCGCGCCCTGAAGGCCGCCGAGAATGAACAGCGCGACCAGCCTGGGCTTCAGTTTGGGCGATAGCTGCCCGCGGATCCAGAACCACACCAGCGGCACGAAGAACGCGATCCCGATGAAGCGCCCGAGCAGGCGGTGCCCCCACTCCCACCAGTAGATGAACTTGAACTCCTCGAGCGACATGCCCTTGTTGATGACCTGGTATTCCGGGATCTGGCGGTATCTTTCCAGTGCCGCCTGCCAGTCCTGCTCGCTCAGCGGCGGGATGGCTCCGAGGATGGGCGCCCACTCGGTGATCGAGAGCCCGGAGTCCGTCAGCCGCGTCGCGCCGCCGACGATGACGATTGCAAACACCAGGGCCGCGATGACAAACAGCCAGACGCGGACGGGCCAGGCAATGGCGTCCTCGCCCTGCCGCCCTTCGGTACCAGCCCTGTTCTCAAGTGTCGATGCCACCGTCATCGGATCGCCGTGCAGAAAATGTCGCCGATTTCACTACGGCGCATTGTACCGATTCCGATCATGAGCATCTGCCGCGACATGGCGTCGCTACGGGAATGCGCCCCGGAGGGTTCAGATGTGGAGTGCGTGGCCGAGTGCGCGAAGGCAGGCTTCCTGCAGGCTCTCGGACTGGGTGGGATGGGCCTGGATCGTCGCGGCGATGTCTTCGAGGCAGGCCCCCATCTCGATCGCGATCGAGAACGCGGACGCCATTTCAGCGACACCGGCGCCGACGGCCTGGAGGCCCAGAACGGCGTGATCGCTGTCGCGCCAGACGACGCGGACGAAACCGTCGTCGCGTTCGGTCGTCATGGCGCGGCCGTTCGCCTGGAAAGGAAACAGGCTGGCGGTACTGCCGTCGACCTCGTCCGGCAGCGCACCGCAGGACACGATCTCCGGATCGGTGAAACACACCGCCGGGATCGCACGGCGGTCCCACTCAACGGCATGGCCGGCAATGTGCTCGGCCACCATCTCGCCCTGGGCCATTGCGCGGTGTGCCAGCATGGGCTCGCCCGTCACGTCGCCTATGGCGTAAATCCCGCGCATCGAGGACTGGCAATGTTTGTCGATCCTGATGAACGGGCCGTCGAGGGTCAGCGCCAGTTCCTCGATGCCGATGCCGCCGGTGCGGGGGCGGCGGCCGACGGCAACGAGCACCTTCTCGGCCGCGACATCACCCCGATCTGTGTTGAGCGCCCCGTCCTTGAAACCCTCGGCACTGGTGCCGTTCTTCACCGCGATGCCGAGCGCTTCGAGCCGCTTGACGACCGGCTGGACCAGCTCCGTGTCATAGGTTGGCAGGATGCGGTCTTCGGCCTCGACAACGGTGACCTGCGTGCCGAGTTTCGCGAACGCCGTGCCCAGTTCCAGACCGATATAACCGGCGCCGATCACGGCCATTGTGCCCGGCACCTCGGCGAGCGCCAGCGCCTCGGTCGAGGACAGGACCGGTCCGCCGAACGGCAGGAACGGAAGCTCCACCGGCGCGGATCCGGACGCGACCACGATGTGTTCGGCCCGGATGCTCCGGGTCCCGTCGCCGTCCTTGACCTCCACCGTCTTGCCGTCGACGAACCGCGCACGTCCGGTCACGACCGCGGCCCCGGCCTTCTTCAGGAGCCCGGCGACCCCGGTGTTAAGCCGCGAGACGATGCCGTCTTTCCAGGCCATGGTCCGGGCCAGGTCGACCGACGGGTTGTCCGCCGTGATCCCGAGGGGGCCGCTTGAGACGCCCGTGATCTTGTGGAATTCATCCGCGGCATGGATCAGGGCTTTCGAGGGAATGCAGCCGACATTCAGGCAGGTCCCTCCAAGGCTGCCCTCGTCGACGATGATCGTGTCGAGCCCGAGTTGTCCGGCGCGGATCGCGCAGACGTATCCGCCGGGCCCCGCACCGATCACCAGAACCTTGCATGTCAGATCGCTCATTCAGCCCTCGACGAACAGCATGGCCGGAGTCTCCAGCAGGGTTTTCAGTTTCTGGACGAAGACGGCGGCGTCCCAGCCGTCGATCACGCGGTGATCGAAGGAGGACGACAGATTCATCATCTGGCGCGGCTGGAATTGCTGGCCGTCCCAGACCGGACGGATCTGCATCTTGTTGACGCCGACAATGGCAACTTCCGGATGATTGATGATTGGCGTCGTGGCGATCGCGCCAAGCGGCCCGAGCGAGGTGATGGTAATCGTGCCGCCGGTCAGTTCCTCGCGCTTGATCGAACCGTCCCGCGCGGCCGCGGCCAGCCGGACGATCTCGGCGGCGATGTCCCACAGGCTGCCGGCCTCGGCGTGGCGGATCACAGGCACGGTCAGCCCCTGGGGCGTCTGCGTCGCGATGCCGACATGCACGCCGCCGTGACGATGAATAACGCCCGCCTCATCATCGAAGCGCGCGTTCAGTTCGGGCTGTTCGCGAACCGCCTCTACGATGGCACGGATCAGGAACGGCAGCAGCGTCAGCTTCGGCCGCTCCTCCGCGTGCTTGGCGTTGAGCGCGGCGCGCAGGTCCTCAAGTGCCGACATCTCGACCTCCTCGATGATCGAGATGTGCGGGATGCGGGACTTCGCCAGCGCCATCTTCTCCGCGATCTTGCGGCGCATGCCGACGACGCGGACATCTTCCACGCCGGTGTTGCGGCCACGGGTGACGGCACCCTGCTGGATGCCGCCCGAAGCGATCCAGTGGTCGAGATCGTCATGGCCGATGCGCCCGCCGGGCCCGCTGCCGGGCACCTGGCGCAGGTCGACCCCCTCCTCGCGCGCCCGGGCCCTGACGGACGGCGCTGCCAGCGGTTTCGTGCCGTCGGCGCGGGGCACCGGCAGCGGAGCCGGTCCCGCTTCAGCGAAGGTTTCGGGGGGCGTCTCCGCGGGCGGATCCGGGTCAGCGCTTTCAGCGGATGCCTCCGCAGGCACGGGAGCGACTTCGGCGATCTCGGCCTCATTCCCCTCCCCCGCAACCTCGATCCTGATCAGAACGGCGCCGATCGGAATCATGTCGCCGACCTCACCGCCCAGCTCCAGCACCGTGCCGTCGACGACCGACGGCACCTCGACCGCCGCCTTGTCGGTCATCACCGAGACCAGCACGTCATCCTCGCGCACGAGGTCGCCCGGCTTGACCAGCCATTCGGAAAGCTCGGCTTCCGCGATCCCCTCGCCGATATCAGGCAGGCGTATTGCGAAAACCCCCATCCGTTCAGTCCTCCATGACCTTTTTCAGGGCTTCGCCGACACGGCCCGGCCCCGGGAAGTACTCCCATTCCTGGGCATGCGGATAGGGCGTGTCCCAGCCGGTGACGCGGATGACCGGCGCCTCCAGGTGGTAGAAGCAGTTCTCTTGCACCTCCGCCATCAGTTCGGCGCCGAATCCGGAGGTGCGGGTCGCCTCGTGCACAATCACGCAGCGTCCGGTCTTCTGAACCGACGCCGTGATCGCATCGACATCGAGCGGCAGCAGCGTGCGCAGATCGATGATCTCGGCATCGATGCCGGTTGCCTCGGCTGCCGCCTGCGCCACGAAGACCATGGTGCCGTACGCGAGCACCGTGACGTCGGTTCCCTCGCGGCAGATCGCTGCCTTGCCGAGCGGGACAGGATCCGCACCGTCCGGCACCTCACCCAGGGGATGGGACTTCCAGGAGACGAGCGGCTTGTCGTGATGGCCGTCGAAGGGCCCGTTATAGAGCCGCTTCGGCTCGAAGAAGATCACAGGGTCCGGATCCTCGATCGAGGCCAGCAGCAGTCCCTTCGCGTCGCGCGGATTGGACGGCATGACGACCTTGAGCCCGGAGACATGCGTGAACAATGCTTCGGGGCTCTGGCTGTGGGTCTGGCCGCCGAATATGCCGCCGCCGGTCGGCATGCGGATCACCAGGGGACAGCTAAAGTCGCCGTTGGAGCGGTGACGGATCCGCGCGGCTTCCTGGGTGATCTGGTCATAGGCCGGGAACACGTAGTCGGCGAACTGGATCTCGATCACCGGGCGCAGACCGTAGGCGGCCATGCCGATGGCGGCACCGACGATCCCGCCTTCATTGATCGGCGCATCGAAGCACCGCGCCTTGCCGAACTTCTCCTGCAGGCCAGCCGTGCAACGGAACACGCCGCCGAAAAACCCGACATCCTCGCCGAACACCACGACGCGCTCATCGGCGGTCATGGCCACATCGTGGGCCTCCCGGATCGCCTCGATCATGGTCATCCGGGCCATGCTCAGTACCCCGCCTCCTGGCGCTGGCGGATCAGATGCGGCGGCATTGTCTCGTAGACGCCTTCGAACATGTCGCGCGGGCTCGGCGCCTTGCCGGAGGCGAGCGTGCCGATCGCCTCGGCCTGTTTCTGCACGGTGGTGATCTCGTCCAGGATCTCCGCTTCGGCCTGTGTGTGGCGCTCCTCGCTCCAGGCCCCGATGGTGATCAGGTGCGTCTTGAGCCGCTCGATGGGATCGCCCAGCGGCCAGGCTGCGGCCTCCTGTCCCGAACGGTAGGCGGAGGGGTCGTCGCTGGTGGAATGCGCCCCGGCGCGATAGGTGACATGCTCGATCAGCGTCGGCCCGTGGCCGCGCCGCGCGCGTTCGCACGCCCATTTGGCGACGGCGTGTACGGCCAGATAGTCATTGCCGTCGACCCGGATCGAGGCAATGCCGAACCCGTGGCCGCGTGCGGCGAACGTGCCCACGCCGCCGCGGGCGATACCCTGGAAGGTCGAAATCGCCCACTGGTTGTTGACGATATTCAGCACCACCGGCGCCTTGTAGGTCGACGCGAAGACCATGGCGGCGTGGAAATCGTTTTCAGCCGTCGCGCCATCGCCGATCCAGCCCGCAGCTATGCGCGTGTCGCCCGAGATCGCCGAGGCCATGGCCCAGCCCACCGATTGCACGAACTGGGTGCCCAGATTGCCGGAGATCGAGAAGAAGCCGTGCTCCTTCGAGCTGTGCATCACCGGCAGCTGGCGGCCATGCAGGGGATCTTCGGCGTTCGAGAAGATCTGGTTCATGAAGTCCAGCATCGGATAGTCATTGGCGATCAGCAGCCCCGCCTGGCGGTAGGTGGGGAAATTCATGTCGCCCTTCTCCAGCGCCCGGGCAAAGGCGCAACTGACAGCCTCCTCCCCCAGCGACTGGACGTAGAAGCTGGTCTTGCCCTGGCGCTGTGCGGTGAGCAGCCGCGCATCCACGGTCCGCAGCGCCAGCATGTGGCGCAGCCCCTCGCGCAGTTCATCCTCGGTGAGCGCGCCGGCCCAGTCCCCCACCGCCTCGCCCTCGCGGTTCAGCACCCGGACGATCGAGAACGCCATATCGCGGATGTCATCGGGCTCCACGTCAACCGGTGGACGGTGCACCGCACCCGCGCGCGGAATCTCGAAATCCGAGAAGTCCGGTGTGTCGCCCGGCCGGCAGCCGGGCTCGGGAACGTTAAGCGACAGCAGGCCTGCGTCATCGTTCATTCGGCACCTCTTCTGCACGGTGTGGCATCGGACATGTTGCACTGGTCAATGTAGCGAAAGGCGTTCACCGGAAAACCCCGAAATTCGGACAATCGTCCGGAATTCCGCCGGAAGCGGCCATAAAGCGTGGAAATACAAGCCATTTTCGCTGTGGATATGCACCACCGTCGCGGACACTTCCATTCCCTGGTAGCGCACCGTGCCCGGAACAGGCCGATTCACAATTCGTCGCTTTCAGCCCCCCGCAGGCAGTGTTATAGACCCGTCATGACAGACAGAAAAATCAGGGTCGGAATCCTTTTCGGCGGCAGGTCGGCGGAGCACGAAGTGTCGCTTCAGTCGGCCAAGAACGTCGCCGAGGCGATCGACCGGGACAAGTACGACGTAGCCCTTATCGGCATCGACAAGTCCGGCCGGTGGCTGTTGCCCAATCAATCCCAATTCCTGCTCGATGCCGCCGACCCCAAGCGCATAGCGCTCAACAGGCAGAACGAGGAAAGCGTGGCGCTTGTCCCCCAGAGCGGCGGGGAGCTGACCGACCTGACGGCCGGTGGCGCGCACTCCTCGATCGGCGTCGTCTTCCCGATCCTCCACGGCCCGTTCGGCGAGGACGGCACCGTGCAGGGCCTGTTGAAACTTGCCGGCGTGCCGTTTGTCGGTGCGGGGGTCCTCGGCTCGGCCGTCGGCATGGACAAGGACGTGATGAAACGCCTGCTGCGGGACGCGGGCATTCCGATCGGCCGGTTCCTTGTCCTGAAACGAGGCGACGCCCTCGACTTCGACGCGTTAGCGAGCGAGCTCGGCCTGCCGTTTTTCGTCAAGCCGGCCAATCTCGGTTCCTCCGTCGGCGTGCACAAGGTCACCGACCGGCAATCGTTCGATCAGGCCGTTGAAGACGCCTTCGGCTATGACATGAAAGTCCTGGCCGAAGAGTTCATCAACGGCAGGGAACTCGAATGCGCCGTTCTCGGCAATCAGAACCCGCAAGCGTCCGTGGTCGGCGAAATCGTCCCGAGCCACGATTTCTATTCCTACGAGGCGAAATACATCGACGAGCACGGAGCAGCGCTCAAGATCCCCGCGGATATCCCGGACGCCCTGAGCGACGAGATCCGGGACCTGTCCATCCGGACGTTCAAGGCCCTTGAATGCGAAGGACTTGGCCGGGTCGATTGCTTTCTCAAGCGCGACGGCGGTCTGATCGTGAACGAGATCAACACCATTCCCGGTTTCACGAAGATCAGCATGTATCCAAGCCTCTGGGAGGCCAGCGGCGTGTCATATCCGGAGCTCATCAACCGCCTGATCGAGCTTGCCATCGAGCGCTTCGAACGCGAGCAGAACCTGAAGACATCGTTCTAGGTCTGCACCGAACCTGGCGAAGCGCGACGGATGGCGTATATAGAGACCGGATCTGATACCTAAGGCCGACCGCCACCGCAGAAGAGTCCGAGAGATGCCCGTCCGCCTCCGCAAGTTCATCGGCGCCATCGTGCTGTTCGTCTTCCTGATGATCTACGCCCTCGTGGTCATGGCCTTTGCCGCCAACCACATGCAGGACGCCGGCAAGATCCTGGAGGGGGTTTTCTACGTGGTCGCCGGGCTGGCCTGGGTGCTGCCGGCGGGCCTCCTTGTCACCTGGATGCAGCGCCCGGACCGCAGTGCCGAGTGAGGGTCCGGCGGTAAGCACAAGGCCCGTCTCCCGGAAGCCCGGAAGGGCTGTCCGGGACCGTTCCAAACGTATACCGGTGAGATTGGTACGGCCCCGGTCTGCCCTGCGGGCAACCGGGGAACATGAAACCCGTTTCCCGGGCACCGACCCGGGACCCATTTATCGGCGCTTCAGACCGCAGCAAACGCCAATGGGCCCTGGATCAAGTCCAGGGAACGCGGCCTCTTGTGTCATCCTTGGCCGAGCGGTCAGCGAGGCCGAGGATCCATTGGCGGATACTGCGGACGGTTGACGGGATAATTGGTTCCTCGCCGTCGCTTCGCTCCGGCAAGGATGACGGGTGGAGATAAACCCGCACCCGTCCGTCACAACATCACTTGTCATGCTCGTGCTTGACACGAGCATCTGGCGGGCTGCAACGAGACCCTCGGGTCAAGCCCACTGTTGTCCGGTTTAGCATTGGAGTTGAAGTTTATACTGCCCGGGGGAGTGCGCTTGTGTTTGGTGTTTTGGCGGTCTGAACAGATCTTCGAGCGGCTTTCTCATCATGAGCATCTTGTTTGCGAGCCGTGCCAGGGTTTGCAGGCTGGGTGATGATGACCGGTGTCTTTGAGCCAGACGCAGCAGCAGATAGGCGATCAGTGCGGTAAGGATCTGGATGCGTATGGCATTAGGGCTGGTGCCCATGAAGTGTTTGATTTTAAGGTTCTGCTTGATCCACTTGAAGAACAGTTCGACCTGCCAGCGGGCTTTGTAGAGGGCTGCGATGTGCTCGGCCGGAGAGCTGAGATCATTGGTCACGAGCCTGAGGATTTTGCCTGTATCGATACCAACCTCGACGACACGCACCGGCTTGGCATAGGGGTTTTGCCTGCTGCCGGACAGCCGCTTTGACAGCCGCGCGATGACGTCCGAGACGATGGCCGTGTCGGGACCGACGTCCAGGCGTTTTATGATGTGGACCGGCGAATTGCTCTTCAGCCGTGTCACGAAGCGGCAGTCATGGGCATCGAGATCGGCCCAGAAAGCGAAGTCATAGTAAGCTTTATCAAACACATAGGTCGCCCCCGGCTCGATCGCGAAGGCCTTGGCGGGCGTGATGTCGTTGACCCTGTCGGTGGTGACCGCATAGCAGGTCGGCCGGTCGTTGCCGGGATCATAGACCACATGCAGCTTGACGGCTCCGCTGGGTGACCAGCTTTCGATCCGCCTGCCGGCCAGAATGCGCGTGGCATCGATCAGACGCAGCATCTCGCGAGGGCCCTTGCCCGGATCAAGCTGAGCGATCAGCATACCCAGCAATTGCTCGAACAGGGCAACCGGACGGCCGGCATTGGCATCGGCAAGGGTCGAGCGGCGCACCTTGGCCAGACCCAGATGGCTGTGCGTGCCCGGCACGGCATCAAGCGCGGCGGTTACGTCGCGCAGAGAACGAGCGCCCGACAACTGCGCAAACAGCATGGCCACCAAATGGCTCCAGGGATCAAGCCGGCGCACCCGGTGGCCGGCTTTGGTCTGTTCCACAAGATGTTTGAACCGGTGGCGGGGAATAAACTTCAAAAGCGCGCCAAAAATCGTATCCTGATACGGCATGGTCTGGGCTCCCAATTCGAGCTTCAACTCCGGTGTTTGTTGCAAAACCCAGTTGAATCCAGACCATGCGCCTTGTCCACAAAATCTAAACCGGACAACAGTGGGTCAAGCCCGAGGGTGACAATGAAGGGGTGCGATGGCAGGGACGGCGCGTGGAGACAAGCCCACGCGACAGTTACATAATTACAACGCTTAATCGTGGAACGCCCCACCCGCCGGCGTTTGGCCTAGGCAAGTATAACTCAGATTGATACCTTCGATTTGCTGGAAGTGAAAATCGATTCGACGAAGCAACTGCATGGGGTGCTGCAGCGATGCGCGGGCTAGGCGTTTTTTCCACCACTCTGCTGGCGTGTCTGCTGCTGATCCGCGGTTCCGTGGAGCCGCAGGCCCAGCCCATCACATCCGAACAGTGGGAAGGTTTCTATCTCGGCACCCATGTGGGCGCGGTCGACTCCTCGACCGGCGTCCTCGATCTGACCAACCAGATTTTCGACACTAATGGCGTTACTATCTTCACCAACGATCTGAACGTGACGGGCGGCATCCATGCCGGATATAATTTCCAGTCTGGAAACCGCGTGTTCGGTATCGAGGCCGACTGGAGTTGGACCGATGCCGGACGGAGCCGCCTTTTCGATCGAGATGATCATTTCGTGTCGTCGCAGATTGACGGCTTTGGCAGCATTCGCGGCCGGGCGGGGCTCGCGGTCGACAACGCCCTGATCTACTTCACCGGCGGTGTCGGCCTCGTCGATCTCAACCTTACCGGATTTGACAATGCGACCGAGGTGGTTTCGTTCGACGAGCAGATCACCGCTGTCGTGGGTGCAGGTGCGGAGGCCAAACTCAGCGGCAACCTCTCCGCCCGGCTGGAATATCTTCACTATTTCGGCGGCAATGAAAGAGACCTTTGCCAGACGTGCACAGACCCCGCACACGGTTCGGTGGACCTCCAGGTGGTCCGGGTCGGCGTTACCTATCATATCGGCGACAATCCGGAGCCTGAAGATCCCGGCGGCAACGATCCATGGAGCGGATTTTACCTCGGCGCACACGCGGGTGCCGCCGAGACCGGCAGCGGCCTGTTTGATGAATCCCAAAACGTCTATCGCCTGGAGGGAACGGTGTTCACCGGCGATATCAGCGCCGCCGGCGGGGTCCACGCCGGATACAACCACGTCATCCGTTCGCTCCTCCTGAGCATCGAGGCCGACTGGAGTTGGACCGATGCGGGGTCTTCGCGGATCTTTGACGACGGACGGATCAAATCCTCTGACATTGACGGCTTTGGCAGCGTACGAGGCCGGCTGGGCGTCGTGTCGGGCAACGCCGCCGCGTATATCACCGGTGGCGTCGGGCTTGTCGATTCGACGGTGAAGGGATCGGATAATAGTGTGCCCCCCGATGCTGTCAGCATCAAGGATCAATTCGCTCTTGTCGCCGGCGCGGGCACCGAAGTGAAGCTCTCCTCCAGCCTTTCGACCCGGCTGGAATATCTCTATTACGGCTTCGACGAAAAGAGCGACACCTGCGCCGCGTGCAACGGCCAGCCCGCCCTTGCCGACGGGTCGATCCACTATGTCAGGGCCGGGGTGACCTATCACCTGAACGACACGCCTGCCGACGCGAATGACAACGAGGCCACCACCTGGACCGGCTTTTACGGCGGCGCACATGCCGGCGTGGCGCACACCAAGACCAGCATTCGTGACGAAAGCGATGGTGATCTCTTTGCCGACGGCGGCCTGACGGTGTTTACCCGGTCGACCGATCCGGCAGGCGGTGTCTACGCCGGATACAATTATCAGTGGGGCAATGCCGTTTTCGGACTGGAAGGTGATTACACCTTTGTCGATGCGAGCAAGGGCGGGCCCTTTGACGGCGGCGATGATTTCAGGGACTCTGAAATCCGCGGCTTTGGCAGCGTCCGCGGACGGCTGGGCCTGGCCACCGGCGATGCCCTGTTTTACACCACCGGCGGCATCGGCTTTGTCGATGCGACACTGTCAGGCGGAAACTCCGCTGTTCCGGGCCAGGTCGTCAAATTCAAGAATTTCACGGCCCTTGTCGCCGGCGGCGGCGTCGCCTTCAAGCTGACGGATAACATCGCTTTCCGGACCGAGTATCTCTATTACGGCTTCGACGAAAAGTCCGATAGCTGCGCAACGGCGGCTTGCGCCCAGCAGCCCGCGTTCGGCGGCGGCGCCATCCACAGCGCCCGCGCCGGCCTGACCTTCCTGCTGAACTGATTTCCGTTTCCCGGGTGCTGCGCAGCACGCACTGGTGCGCTGCCAACCCGGGACCGTTCCAAACGCATACCGATGAGATTGGTACGGCCCCGGTCTGCCCTCCGGGCAACCGGGGAACGCCCCCCCTCTTCTGTCACCCCGCGCTTGACGCGGGGTCCAGCGGCGCATCTCTGCCGTCGTAGTCTCCCGCTGGATGCCGGATCGCGCTCACGCTTGTCCGGCAAGACACTCAGGTCAGTATCCCGTTTCCCGGAAGCCCGTATGGGCTGTCCGGGACCGTTTCAAACGCATACCGGTGAGATTGGTACGGCCCCGGTCTGCCCTCCGGGCAACCGGGGAACGAATGCGCGCATTGCATCGAGCACACTACCGTCGTTCCCGTCCCCGATCAGGTCGGGGACCGGCTCCGGCGGGAACCCAGAGCGATATGGCACGGCTCCGGTATGCGGCCTCTGGATTCCCGTCTTCACGGGAATGACGATTAGGATTTGCCGCCCGGCCCCAGCTCAAATCGAAGCCCACACGACCGTCTCATTTTTGCAACTCCCAATTGCACAAAGAGCACCACCCGGCGTTCGAGAGTTGGCAAGTATTTCCAAAATTGATAGGTTTATTTGGCTAGGACCAAAGACCGATTCTACGGGGCAACTGCACGGGGTGATGCAGCCATGCGCGGGCTTAGCGGATTTTCGACAACACTGATAGCATTTCTGCTGCTGGTCCGCGGCTCCGTGGCGCCGCAGGCCCAGCCCATCACATCCGAGCAATGGGAAGGTTTCTATCTCGGCACCCATGTGGGCGCGGTCGAGTCCTCGACGGGCATACGGGATCTGGACGACACGATTTTCGACATCGCCGGCGGCACCGTTTTCACCAACGATTTGAACGCCACGGGCGGCGTCCATGCCGGATACAACTTCCAGTCCGGAAACCGGGTGTTCGGAATCGAAGCGGACTACTCCTGGACCGATGCCGGACGGAGCCGCGTTTTCGACGGAAACAGTCATACCTTGTCGTCGGATATTGACGGGTTCGGCAGCATCCGCGGCCGGGCCGGCCTCGCGGTCGACAATGCGCTCATCTACTTCACGGGCGGTGTCGGCCTCATCGACCTCAACCTCTTCGGAAGTGACATTTCCCCTGGTCAGTCTGTTTCGTTCGACGACCAGATCACCGCTGTTGTCGGCGCGGGTGCCGAGGCCAAACTCGGCGGCAACCTCTCCGCCCGCCTGGAGTATCTTCATTATTTCGGCGGCAACGAAATAGACCTCTGTCAAGTTTGCGATCCTGGCGACCCCGCGGACGGTTCGGCGGACCTCCAGGTGGTCCGTGTCGGCATCACCTATCATATCGGCGAAAACCCGGAGCCGGATGCACCGAACAGCAATGATCAGTGGAGCGGGTTTTACCTGGGCGTTCATGCCGGCGCCGCCGATAGCAACACCGGGCTGGCAGATGAATCCGCCAACATCTTTACCTCGGTAGAGGGTACGGTGTTCACCGATGACATCAGTGCCGCCGGCGGGGTCCATGTGGGATACAACCACCTGATCCGTTCGCTCCTCCTGGGCATCGAGGTGGACTACAGTTGGACCGATGCGGGCAATGCTCGGATTTACAACGACAACAACAGTTTCATATCCGCGAAGATTGACGGCTTCGGCAGCGTGCGCGGACGTCTGGGTGTCGCATCGGGCAACGCCGCCGCATACATCACCGGTGGTGTCGGGTTTGTCGATACAGCGTTGACCGGTACGAATCTGGGGACGAACGATTCCGCCAGCACAAAGGATCACTTCGCCCTTGTGGCCGGCGCCGGCGCGGAAGCGAAGATCGCGTCCAACCTCTCCACGCGGCTGGAATATCTCTATTACGGGTTTGACGAAAAGCGCGACACCTGTGCGGCTTGCGGCGGTGAGCCTATGCTGTTTGACGGCTCTATCCACTATCTGAGGGCCGGCCTGACCTATCACCTGAACGACACGCCGGCTGATGAGGATGACGGCAAGGCCGGCAACTGGGCTGGTTTTTATGCCGGCGCACATGCCGGCGTGGCCTACAGCAAAACCGGCATTCGCGATGATAGCAACACAATCTTTGACGATGAAGGCCACACGGTGTCCACCCGTTCGACCGACCCGGCGGGCGGCGTCCATGCCGGATACAATTATCAATGGGGCAATGCGGTTTTCGGCCTGGAAGGCGACTATACCTTCGTCAACGCGAGCAAGGGCGGGTTCTTTGACGGCACTCGTGATTTCAAGCAGTCCGACATCCGCGGCTACGGCAGTGTGCGCGGCCGTCTGGGCCTGGCGGCCGGCGACGCCCTGTTCTACACAACCGGCGGCATCGGATTTGTCGACGCGAGTTTGACGGGAGCGGATACCTTCATCACCCTCAGGGAGATCGTCAAATTTAATGACTTTACGGCCCTTGTCGCCGGCGGCGGCGTGGCCCTCAAGCTGACGGACAACATCGCCTTCCGCACGGAGTATCTCTACTACGGCTTCGACCAGAAATCCAAGATCTGCGACGGATGTGCTCCGGACCCCGCCGTCGCCGGAGGTGTCATCCACACCGCCCGCGCCGGCCTGACCTTCCTGTTTAACTGATTTCCATTTCCCGGAAGCCCGTAAGGGCTGTCCGGGACCGTTGCAAACCGAAGCCTGAGTTCCTTACGGCCCCGGCCCTCGCTAACGCTCGTCCGGGGAACGACCGCCCGCTCCCATCTGTCACCCCGCACCCGATGCGGCGTCCAGCGGTAAGCTTACGCCTTCGTTTTTGGCTGGATGCCGGATCGCGCTCACGCTTGTCCGGCATGACACTCAGGTCGGCATCCCGTTTCCCGGGTGCTGCGCAGCACGCAGTGGTGCGCTGCTAGCCCGGGATCGTTCCAAACGCATACCGATGAGATTGGTGCGGCCCCGGTCTGCCCTTCGGGCAACCGGGGAACAGGAACCCGTTTCCCTGGGCGGAGCCTGTACCCGCGAAGGCGGGTAACCCGGGACCCATTTATCAGCACCACAGACCGCAGCAAATGCCAATAGGCCCCGGCTCGATGGCCGGGGAACGCAATCACTTCTGTCACCCCGCGCTTGACGCGGGGTCCAGCGTCACGCGCGGATTCCAGCGTTTCGGGCTGGATGCCGGGTCAAGCCCGAGGGTGACAAAAGAAGAAAGCCCGAGGGTGACATTGGAGGAGTGGGCACGAGCCCACACGACTGTTCCCTTTTTGCAACGCTCGATCGTAGACCGGAGCGCCACCGCGCGTCGTCCGTTGGCAAGTATAACTCAAATTGATAGGCTTATTTAGCTAGGACTGATGATCGATTCGGCGGGGCAACTGCACGGGGTGCTGCGGGAATGCGCGGGCTTAGCGGACTTTCAACAACACTGATAGCATTTCTGCTGCTGGTCCGCGGCTCCGTGGAGCCGCAGGCCCAGCCCATCACATCCGAGCAATGGGAAGGCTTCTACCTCGGCACCCATGTGGGCGCGGTCGAGTCCTCGACGGGCATCCTCGATCTGGACCGCCAGATTTTCGATGATGACGGCGGTACTCTTTTCACCAACGATCTGAACGTAACGGGAGGCGTCCATGCCGGGTACAATGTCCAGTCCGGAAACCGCGTGTTCGGAATCGAAGCCGATTATTCCTGGACCGATGCCGGACGCAGCCGCTTATTTGAAGGGGGCGATCATTTTCTTTCGTCGGATATTGACGGGTTCGGCAGCATCCGCGGCCGGGCAGGCCTCGCGGTCGACAACGCCCTGATTTACTTCACGGGCGGCGTCGGCCTCATCGACCTCAACCTCAGTGGAACCAACGATCCCAGCACTCCTGGTAGCACAGATGTTTCGTTCGACGAGCAGATCGCCGCTGTCGTGGGTGCCGGCGCGGAGGCCAAACTCGGCAGCAACCTCTCCGCCCGCCTGGAATATCTGCATTATTTCGGCGGCAATGAAATTGACCTTTGTCAGGTGTGCAATCCTGACGACCCCGCGCACGCTTCGGCAGCCCTCCAGGTGGTCCGTGTCGGCATCACCTATCATATCGGTGACAGCCCGGAGCCCGGTGATACCACGCTCGACGATCCGTGGAGCGGGTTTTACCTCGGCGTTCATGCCGGCGCCGCCGACACCAGCACCGGTTTGCACGATGAATCCAAAGACATCTCTAACACGCTGGAGGGAACGCTGTTCACCGGCGATCTCAGCGCCGCCGGCGGGGTTCACGCCGGATACAATCACGTTATCCGTTCGCTCCTCCTCGGCATCGAGGTGGACTACAGTTGGACTGATGCGGGCGATGCCCGAATTTATAACGACGGCAACAATTTTGCGTCCTCAAAGATCGACGGCTTTGGCAGCGTGCGCGGGCGGCTGGGTGTCGCATCGGGCAATGCCGCCGCCTACATCACCGGCGGTGTCGGGTTCGTTGATGTCTCCGTGGCGGGTGTGGACTTTTTCGACAACGATGCCAGCAGCATCAAGGATCAATTCGCCCTTGTGGCGGGCGCCGGCACGGAAGCGAAGATCTCGTCCAGCCTGTCCACACGGCTGGAATACCTCTATTACGGGTTTGACGAAAAGAGCGACACCTGTGCGGCCTGCGGCAGCGATGTCGTCCTTGCCGACGGATCGATCCACTATGTGAGGGTCGGCCTGACCTATCACCTGAACGGCACGCCGGCCGACGAGCATGAGAGCGAGGCCGGGAACTGGGCCGGGTTTTACGCCGGCGCACATGCCGGCGTGGCCCACAGCAACACCAGGATGCACAGCGATAACCTTGCTGTCTTTGGCTCCGCGGGCCTGACGGCATTTACCCCGTCGACCGACCCGGCCGGCGGCGTTCATGCCGGGTACAATTTTCAGTACGGCAATGCGGTTTTCGGACTGGAGGGCGACTACACCTTCGTCAACGCGAAAAAGGGCAGCATCTTTGGCCGCAACTTTTACCAAAAGGACTCCGAAATCCACGGCTTCGGCAGTGTGCGCGGGCGTCTGGGCCTGGCGGCAGGTGACGCCCTGTTTTACACCACCGGCGGCATCGGCTTCATCGATGCGACACTGTCAGGCGGTCGTAGCGATATCCCGGCACGGTTCGTCAAGTTCAATAATGACTTCACGGCCCTTGTCGCCGGCGGCGGCGTGGCGCTCAAGCTGACGGACAACATCGCCTTCCGCACGGAATATCTCTATTACGGCTTCGACGAGAAATCGGAGACCTGTGTACAATGCAACAATGAGCCTGCATTCGCCAGCGGCGTCATCCACACCGCCCGCGCCGGCCTGACCTTCCTGTTTAACTGATTTCCGCTTCCCGGAAGCCCGTAAGGGCTATCCGGGACCGTTCCAAACAGAAGCCTGCGTTCCAAACGGCCCCGGTCTGCCCTGCGGGCAACCGGGGAACGAACACGCACACTGCACCGAAAACGTTACCGTCATCCTCGCCGTCGCTTCGTTCCGCCAAGGATGACGACTGAGAAGAGCCGCCGCAAGCAATGCCACCCGTCAACGACCCATATTCACGGTGGCAAGTTCACCCTCAAAATGATACAGCACAAGGGATACTTTGAAGACATATCGGATATATCAATGACCTCCGAGCGCGACGTTCCCCGCTACCAGCAGATTTTCTTCATCCTTCGCGAAAAGATCCTGACCGGCCAGTTCCCGTCCGGCGCACGGCTGCCGAGCGAAGCCAAACTCGCACGGGAATTCGACGTTTCCCGCATCACGACGCAGCGTGCCATGAACGAACTCGCACGGGCGGGGCTGGTCACCCGCGAAAGAGGGCGCGGCACCCTGGTCCGGGAAAATGTCATCAGAGGTCCGGGGATCGACGAAACGTCCGCCCACCTGTCGATGACCGACCGGTTCATCGGCCAGTCGCGCATCATCGGCCAGTCCGACATTCAGCTCCTGGCTTTCGTGCGCCAGCCGGCACCCCCTCACGTCATCGAGAAACTGGCGCTTGAACCGGGAAGCGACGTCTATTTCATCGAGCGCATCCGCTCGTCGGACGGGACGCCGTTCTGTCACGTCGAGGCTTACGTGCCGGTCGACATCGGGCGCACATTCTCGCCTGCGGCACTTGAGTCGAGCATGCTGATCGACCTGATCGCCGAGACCGGGCACCGGATCGGCAACGCCGAACAGATTGTCACCGCGACCGTCGCCGATACCGTGGTTGCCAACCATCTCGACGTGGCACCCGGCGCGCCCAACCTTTTCGTCGCGCGAACGGTTTACGACACGGAGGGCACGCCGATCGAGCATGCCGAGGCGAGTTTCAGGCCGGACAGGTTCCGGCTTTCGATGTCGCTTGAAGGAAACGCGCAGACCAGCACACCGGCAATCGCATCCGGCGCATAATCTCAATTGCAGCGGTCATCGTCCTGCTCCCGGGGCCGCTGGCGAAAACGGGCCGATAATGCAACAATAATGGGGTGAAGGGCAGGACTATGCGGGTGAGAGTCTTGACAGTGAAAGCAGCTGCACTCGCGGTTCCATTGGCGCTCGCGGCAACGCACGCGCTCACCGACATCCCGGTGCAGGCCGCAGAGAAAATGCGGTGCAGCCATCAGCTGCCGCCGGCCTTTCATATCGCAAAGGTGATCGACCGCTGGGCCGCGGACGTGGAGCTGCTGTCCGAAGGCGAAATCGACGTCCAGGTCTTCGGCGCAAACAGTCTCGTCGGAGCGAAGGAGAACATCCCGTCGGTTGCCAGGGGAACGATCGAATGCGCGTTTTCGGGCAATTTCCAGTGGGGCAAGACACTGCCGATCATGAACGTGACCCTGCGGCCCTACTCGATGACCGCACCGGAAGCGATTTCGGCCTGGCCCGACTCTGAAGCCGCGGCCTTTCTCGAAAAGAGACTGCTCGAAAAGGGCGTCCGGAACATCTCCTGGATGTTCACCTCCAGGATGCTTGCGTTCACCTCGAACGGTAAACCGCTTCTCGAACCCGACGACTTCAAGGGCGTGAAGATCAGGGGGTTCAACCCCATTATCAACGCAAGCCTCGCAGCGCTCGGCGCCGCGCCGGCCGCAATATCCGGGTCCGAGGTCTATCAGGCGCTTTCGACCCGCGTTATCGACGCCGGTCTGACGGATATCGCGGCCGCATATGCCAGGAAATATTACGAGGTGCAGGATCAGATCGTCGCCACGCCCCTTTTCAGTGCCTTCTATCACGGCTACGTCAATCCCGACTGGTATGACCGCCTGTCCGAGAAGGCCAAGGCGGCCCTGATCGAGGCCGGTAGGAAAGCGGCGAAGTCCGCGTTCGAGGCAACCGAGCAGGCCGCGAGTGCTGCGCCCGTCCAACTGGCCGGCAAGAACGTCACGGTGCACATTCACAAGCCCGATCAGATCGGGCGCCTGGCGTCGATCATGCAGCCTGCATTCGACAGGTCGTTCGCCGAGTCGGCCGGCGAAGACGGAAAGACCATCCTCAGGCTGCTGAAGAAGCTCGCGCCGTAGACCCATGGAGGCGGGGGCCCCGGAAACAAGAGAGCATGTTGCAGGCGACGCCGGCGACGACGGACCTGGCGGAAACCCGTTCGACAGGGTCGTCGGAATGTTGTGCGTTGGCGGAGCGGCGGTGGCCGCCATTGCGGTGCTCATCACCGTGGGCGTCACGGGCTACGGCATCTTCATGCGCTACGTCCTGGGCACCCCCATCAACTGGACCGACGAGTTGTCGGGCTATCTCGTCATTGCCATCGTCATGTTCGGCGCCGCCGAGGCGCTGCGCCGGGGCGACCATGTCCAGGTCGATCTTCTCACGTCGAGGCTGAGCGGGCGCGCGCTTGGAGCGATGCGCGTTCTGTGGATGGCGATCGTCATCGTGTTCATGACGGTCCTGCTGGTCAGCGCATGGCGGGCCGTGGGCTTCTCCTACGACTTCGGTTTGTATTCCGTCGGCTATCTCGAAACGCCGATGTGGCTGCCGCAATCCCTGCTCGTCGCCGGGTCCGTGCTTGTCCTGCTTGCCGCGATTGCCGGGATCGGCCGGGCGTTGCGCGGCGGAGCCTCAGACGGAGACGAGCGCAGGTGACGGCGGCGCTTGTCCTCGGCGGCCTGCTTCTGCTCCTGATCACCGGCGCGCCGATCTTCGCCGCGCTGGGCCTAGCGTCGCTGATCGTGGCCGTGATTAGCGAGGGCCACATCAACGCCGCCGCCGACACCGTCTTCGCCAGGCTCAACAACACCTATCTGACGGTGATCCCCATGTTCGCGTTCATGGCGCATGTGATGATCCGGTCCGGGGTTGTCGACCGTCTCTATGAAGCGACCAATGCCATGGTGCGCCATTTCCGCGGCGGCCTCGGCGTGGCGACCGTCCTGTCGTGCACCGTGTTCGCATCGATCTCCGGGTCGTCGGTCGCAACGGCCCTGACGATCGGACAGAGCGCATTGCCGCAGATGAAGCGGTTCGGCTATGGCGACCGCGAAAGCTACGGCGTGATCGCTGCCGGCGGAACGCTCGGCATCCTGATTCCGCCGTCCGCCCCGCTGATCCTCTATGCCATCGTGACGGAAAGCTCGATCGGCGCCCTGTTCCTCGCCGGCATGGTCCCCGGCCTCATGATGGCGCTGATCTTTGCGCTGTTCTGCGTGGCGCGTGCGGCGCGGCGCTCCGGCGCGCAGGCCGAGTCCTGGATCGGCTGGACTGAATGCCTGGCGGCGGTCCGGCGGGCCTTCTGGGCGCTCATGATGCCGCCGGTGGTTCTGGGCGGCATCTATCTCGGCATCTTCACGGCCTCGGAGGCCGCAGCCATCGGATGCCTCTACGCCCTCGCGGTGGGTGCGGGCATCTACCGGAATTTCGGCTGGCGGGATCTGTGGCAGACGGCCCACGATACCGTGCGATCCTCCGCCATGATCTTCATGATCCTGGCCTCCGCGGCCATGTTCGGGCATGCCGTCACCCTCATCCGCCTGCCCGCCGAACTCGTCGAGACCGTTGTCAGCCTCGATATCGGCGCGCTGTCATTCGTGCTCGCCGTAATGGCCGTCGTCTTTGTGCTCGGCATGTTTCTCGAGACGGTCGCCATCATCCTGATCACCACGCCGATCGTGTTTCCGGTCATCCTGGAGCTGGGCATCGACCCGATCTGGTACGGCATCCTGCTCATGATCAACCTGGAACTCGCGCTGATCACGCCGCCGGTGGGCATGAACCTCTTTGTCATCAAGAAGATCGCAGGGGCGCTGCTGTCCGAGGTCATCCGGGGGACGGCACCCTACGTCGCGCTGCTGCTGATCGGCCTCGCCCTTGTCCTCGCCTTCCCGCCCATCGCGACATGGCTGCCCAGGGCGGCCGGCTTCGGGTAGACCGGCAGGGACAGCTAATTTCAGCAGTCATCCCCGCGCAGGCGGGGACCCAGCGCAGGACGGCACTGCCTCTGATTGTGGCTTCTGGATTCCCGTCTTCACGGGAATGACGAATGAATGACGGGCTGAACCACGAAACCAAAACACCGTTTCCCGGCCTCTACCCTCTGCCGTCATCCTTGGCCGAGCGGTGAGCGAGGCCGAGCATCCATTGGCGGATGCCTAAGTCGGCGGACTGGATAATTGGATCCTCGCCATCGCTTCGCTCCGGCAAGGATGACAAAGAAAAGAAGCGTCCCCTCCCCCGTTGTCATACTCGCGCCTGACGCGAGTATCTGACCGCTTGGAACGAGACCGTCGTGTCGAGCCTGTGCCCGCGATGGCGGAGGAACGCTTATACATCCATTACAACCGGAAGTGGTCACTGACCGGCAAATCGCCCTGTTTGTTGCGTTTCCGCAACATGCCCGGGGCAAACGGCGTCCATCGCGCGACCGGACGTTTTTTGGCACTGGACCGGCTCATTGATATGCCGGATAAGTTTGAACTGATTCATCTTTGATATATCAATTATTGGAATACCATACACCCGTTCCAGCTAGTTGATGTGTCGGAGTGCCGGCGGATCCCGCAGTCCGCCGGCGACTCAAATCCATGTGCGATGTTTCTGGGAGAGCACGGCCTGCATGAGCATCTATGAAACGCAAACGGACGGAGAGCGCGGGAACCCTGCCCTCTCAACAACGCTCCTGGCCCTTCTGGTTCTGACCGCAAGCACCGCGCTGACAAGCGCAACTGCAGACGAGCCCCTCGCCGGCGAAAACGTTGACTGGACGGGCTTTTATCTCGGCGTCCATGCGGGCGGCCTGTCCGGATCCACAAGAGACAACGCCAATAGCCGCTTCGCGACTTCTGCTCCGGAATCGGAACCGGCTGGTGTCGCCGGCGGTGTTCTCGCCGGGTACAACCACCAGATCCACAACATCGTGCTGGGCATAGAGGCGGACATCACGTTCGCGGATGCCGGTGACGGCGTTCCAACGCCGGGCTTCGCCCACACGATCGAACTGGAAGAAGCGTATTCGGTGCGCGGGCGGCTCGGCTACGCGCTGGACCGTTCACTGCTCTACGTGACCGGCGGCCTTGCCTGGGTGCGCGGCCACTACGATTTTCCGGTTGGTCTGAGCGACGACTGGGAGACGTTCAGCGGCTATCAGGTCGGCGGCGGCATCGAGCATATGCTGACCGATTCGCTCAGTGTCCGGGCGGAGTATCTCTACGGTGACTTCGGCAGCGAAACCATAAACACCCAGCCGGGCTTTCCCAGCCAGCAGACGCTGGAGACGCACACGGCGCGCGCCGCGCTGGCCTTCCGCTTCAACCCCTTTGGCGACCGGCAGCCGTCGTCCGGCGCGGGTGGCGGACATGCAACGCGCGACTGGACGGGCTTCTATCTCGGCACCCATGCGGGCCTGCTCTCAGGATCGACGCGCGGCAATCTGCCAGGGGCGGCCAATTTCGCTTTCGACGGCGAACCGTCCGGCGTCGCCGGAGGCATTCTGGGCGGATACAATCACCAGATCGGCAACATCGTGCTTGGCGTCGAGGCCGATGCCACGTTCTCCGATGCCGCCGACGGAATCGTCAACAACGTGTTCGGCGCACGGATGGCGGTTAAGGATATGTATTCCCTGCGCGGCCGCCTGGGTTACGCGATAGAGGACTCATTGCTTTACGTCACCGGCGGCTACGTAATTGCTCGCGCCGAGTATGATTCGACATCCGGGCCTCTGGCCAATAACGAGACGTTCGAGGGGTTTCAGGCCGGCGGCGGCATCGAGCACATGCTGACGGAATCGCTGAGCCTGCGCGGCGAATACCTTTACGCCGACTTCGGTCGGGAGAATGTCGTGCATTTAGCTGGCTTTGCTACGGCGCCACAATCGCTGGACACGCACACCGTGCGTGCCGCCCTGGCCTGGCACTTCAATTCCCCGGATAGTCAAAGTCCGGCCCTCGCTGTCGGTGACTCTGAATCCGGACAGCACGGCTGGACCGGCTTGTACGCCGGTGTGCACGCGGGCGCGCTGTCCGGGCGGTCGCATGGCGTTCCGGCGACGGTGGGTCCCCTCTTTACCTTTGAGGCCGACCCATCCGGTATCGCCGGCGGCGTTCTCGCCGGATACAACCATCAGATCCGGAACATCGTTCTTGGCGTCGAGGCCGACATTACACTCGCGGATGCCGGCGACGGGGTCCAAAGCAGCATTTCGGTTGGGACAATGGAGATCGACACGACGTATTCCCTGCGCGCGCGCCTGGGTTACGCGATCGACGATACACTGCTCTACGCCACCGGCGGCTATGCGTGGGCGGAAACCAAACATCGCGTTCCTAATTTCGGGCTTAGCGATAGTGTCGGTTATGACGGCTATCAGGTGGGCGGCGGTTTCGAGCACAAACTGACTGATTTGCTCAGCATCCGCGGCGAGTACCTCTACACCGATTTCGGCTCCGAAGGCGTCAGGGGTTTGGCGTTAAATAATTTGCCCGAAACGTCGGTCTCGCTTGAAACCCACACCGCCCGCGCCGCGCTGGTCCTGCATTTCGGCAGCCTGTGGCAGGCCGATTGACAGACGAGTTGCGGGGCGTGATGTCGAGAAACGAAAACATTGTTTGCCGGGCACCCGCCCGGAGGCCGGGGAACGTTGCGGCCAAGTCCATCCGCATGGCCCTGATCGCAGCCGCCATGGTGCTCGCGGGCGTATCGCTGCCCGCGCACGCCCAGCAGGTTGTCGGTTCCGGTCAGACGTTTGTCGGTCAGATCGCCGTCCCGGATGGCGGCACGCTGACCGTCGAGCAGGGTGGCACGGTGACGAACGCGGCCGACGATGCCGTAGTCGACCTGATCAACGGTTCAACCATCACGGTCAGAAACGACGGCACAATCGCTGCGACCGGTGTTGGCGATGATGGCATCAATGCAAACGGATCCACGCTTATTCTTTTCAATACGGGCACGATTTCAGGCGCTGATGACGCGGTTGACGCCACCAACATCACCAGCCTCATAACCAGCGGTACGCTCTCTGCCGGCGACAATGGCATCAATCTCAGCGGCGGCGCCACATTCACCAGCATCCTCAACACCGGCAGGATCACAGCGGGGAATGACGGTATCCTCGCTGTCTCCGGCACCCTCTTCGAGAACAGAGGGACGATCACAGCCGGCGGCGACGGTATTGACGTCTCCACCCTCTCAACGCTTGTCAACAGCGGGACGATCACGGCGGATTCCGACGGCGTCTCCAGCGAGCTCACCACGCTCCTGAACAGCGGCACGATCTCGGGTGCCAGCGACGGCGTTTTTCTTCTCGGGCCCGCCACCCTAATTGAGAACAGTGGCACGATTTCGGGTGGAGCCTTTAACGGCGTTGTTGCCCTCGGCCAAATTGATAGACTCATCAATACCGGCACGATCCGAACCAACGGCTTCAATGCCATCGACATCGATTTCGGCTCAATCGTGAACGCCGGATCGGGTCTGATCGAGGGTCCGACGGGCATCGAGATCGATCGCGGCACCGCCGGCAACGGGTCCGTGACAAACGCGGGCCGGATACGCAGCAGGTTGGGACCGTCCGGCACAGCCATCGACTTCCTGGGCACGGGCCTCGACCGCCTGACGGTCCTGGGGCGCTCGACCATCGAGGGTCTCATCAACTGGGACGGCCTGAACGACACGTTCGCCGCCGGTCCCGGCCGGTCCTCCGCGCTGACCCTCACTGACCTTGACTCAGGCGCCGGGGCGCAGCCGACCGTGTTCGCCATCGACACGGGCGGACTGCCGTTTGCGGTCCTGAGGACCGCTGCGGGCGGCGCGGGCACGGCGACAACAAAGATTGTCGTGATCGACCCGTCATCCTTCGGCCTCGCCGACTCCACGCTCGCCGACATCACGGGCGGGATCTCCGGGGTTCTGGCGAACCAGACCAACACGGCCCGCAACGTGAACGGGGGTGGCACGGCGGTGGCGTCGGCCAACGGCACGTCCATGACGATCACGCCGGTGGCCGGTCACGGGCCGGTCCTGCGCGCCTGGGCAGAAGTCTTCGGCGGCTGGCGCGGCGAGGAGAGCGACGGCAACCGGCTCGCCTCCGACCATGTCTTCGGCGGCGCGGTGGCGGGCATCGAGACCGATACGGCCGGCGACGGCACCCGCGTCGGTTTCTTCGTCGGCGGTTCGGGCAGCCACGTGGAGGTCGAGTTCGGCAGCCAGGACACGGACATCGGTTCGGTCTTCGGCGGGGTCTACGCGGCCCATCAGGCCGGTGATATCGCCATCGATGCCGCCGTCACGGTTGGTTTGGCGGACTACGACCAGCAGCGCTTCATGAACGACAACACGGTGGTGGGCGGTGTCGACACGGCGCGCGCCGACTATAACGGCTTCTTCGTCAGCCCGGAGATCACGGTCTCCTCATCGCTCGCGGTGGCGGACTGGATGGCGGTCAAGCCGTCGCTGACGCTCAGATATGCCGGCCTCTTCCTCGACGGCTACACGGAGAAGGACTCAAAGGCCAACCTGAGCGTTGACGACCGCGACGTGCATTTGATCTCGGCGCGCGCGCAGGTGGCGATGCCGGTGCATATGAACACGGACGCTTACGGCACGCTGACCACGGAGATCCGCGTCGGTGCCGACGGCCGGGCGACGGTGAGCGAAGACAATGTCCGGGCCACGCTTCTGGGCCAAAACCTGAATTTTACCGCCGGCGGCGACGACGAGGTGCTGACCGGGTTCGCGGGCGCTGCCTTCGCCTATGTCATGACCACCGGCACCCGGCTCTACGGAAACATCGAGGCCGGCTACGGCACGGACGAGGCGACCCACGTGACCGGCCGCGCCGGCGTCAAGGTGCCGTTTTGAGCGGGGTTCTCGCAAAAAGGCCGCCCTCGCGGGCAACCGAGGGAGACAGGAGAGGAAAGCGTTGGAGCGGCGGACAATCGAGGGGAAGCCAACATGCCCGCATTGAATGACACCGCCGGAGGGCGCGGGATCGGCGTCATATTTGTAGCGCTTCTGGCGTTCTTTATGCTGGTTCGCGGTTCTGTGGAACTGCAGGCCCAGCCCATCACATCCGAGCAATGGGAAGGCTTCTATCTCGGCACCCATGTGGGCGCAGTCGACTCCTCAACCGGCATCCTCGATCTGGACGGCACGATTTTCGATGACGGTGGCACGGCGTTCACCAACGATCTGACCGTCACGGGCGGCATCCATGCCGGATACAACTTCCAGTCCGGAAACCGGGTATTCGGCATCGAAGCCGACTATTCGTGGACCGATGCGGGCCGGAGCCGCATTTTCGATGACGACGCCAATCTCAAGTCGTCCCAGATTGACGGGTTCGGGAGCATCCGCGCCCGTGCAGGGCTCGCGGTCGACAATGCCCTGATCTACTTCACCGGCGGTGTCGGCCTCATCGATCTCGATCTCCTCGGGAGCGATGTCAATTTCGAGCCCGATGAACGGGTGGGGTTCGGTGACCAGATTACCGCCGTCGTCGGCGCCGGTGCGGAGGCCAAACTCGGCAGCAACCTGTCCGCCCGGCTGGAATATCTTCACTACTTCGGCGGCAATGAAAAGGACACCTGTACGGGTGTGTTTTGCGATCCCGGCGATCCTTCGCACGGGTCGGCGGCGCTCCATTTGCTGCGCGTCGGACTCACCTATCATATCGCCGCGAATCCACAGCCTGCGGACCCCGGCGGAGACGATCAGTGGAGCGGGTTTTATCTGGGCGTACATGCCGGTGCCGCCGATACCAGCACAGGAGTTGCAGATGAATCCACAGATATTCTTTCCGGATTGGAGGGTACCCTGTTCAGCCCGGAAATCAGCGCCGCCGGCGGACTCCATGCCGGGTACAATCACGTTATCCGCTCGCTGCTGCTGGGCATCGAGGCCGATTACAGCTGGACCAATGCGGACTTTACCCGGCGATACAACACCGCCGCCGTTCCCCTCAATTTCGCATCCTCCAAAATCAAGGGCATTGGCAGCGTGCGCGGGCGGCTGGGCGTCGCTTCGGGCAATGCCATCGCCTACGTCACCGGCGGTGTTGGGTTCATCGATGCGTCCGTGACAGTCAGGGACCTTACACCGGATATTGCCGGCACCACGGACTTTGTCGCGGTTGTTGCCGGCGTGGGCACCGAAGCGAAGATCTCTTCCAACCTGTCCGCGCGGCTGGAGTATCTCTACTACGGCTTCGACGAAAAGCGCGACACTTGCCTCGCCTGCGACGGCCAGCCCACGCTCTTTGACGGCTCGATCCACTATCTGAGGGCCGGACTGACCTATCACCTGAACAACACGCCTGCCGGCGAGGACGATGGTGAGGCCACCAACTGGGCCGGCTTCTATGGCGGCGTACATGCCGGCGTGGCGCACAGCATCACGGGCATTCGCGATGAGAACTTCACACTCTTTGAAGCCGCCGGCACAACGGCATTGACCCGGTCGACCGATCCGGCGGGCGGATTCTACGCCGGATACAATTTTCAATGGGGCAATGCCGTCGCGGGACTGGAGGCCGACTATACCTTCGTCAACGCCCGCAAGGGCGGTTTCTTTGACGGCACCGGTCAGAACAAGGATTCCGAAATCCACGGTTTTGGCAGCCTGCGCGGCCGCCTGGGCCTCGCGGCCGGCGATGCCCTGGTTTATACGACCGGCGGCATCGGATTTGTCGACGCAGACCTGTCGGGCGGTGACGATTTCACGACCCAGTTCGTCAAATTCAAGGACTTTATCGCCCTGGTCGCCGGTGGCGGCGTGGCACTCAAGCTGACGGACAACATCGCTTTCCGCACGGAGTATCTCTACTACGGCTTCGACGAGAAAACGGACATCTGCGGGGATTGCGCTCCGGATCCGGCATATGGCAACGGCGCAATCCACACCGCGCGCGCCGGCCTCACCTTCCTGCTGAACTGATGTCGATGATCCGGCGGAATCACAACCCCCTTTTGTCATGCTCGTGCTCGACACGAGCATCTGGCGGGTTGGAACGAGACCCTCGGATCAAGCCCGGACGATCGATATTCGAAGACGCTTATTTGCCGATAAGCAAAGAAACAGGTGTTACTTCTGCGCAACAAAAGCTGAAATACGTCGCGGGAATGGCAAACTTGCGTCGATTGCCCGGCGGATTTTCAGTAATTTGGACGTGGCGGTCAGGGGAATTTGCGGGTCTCTGTTTGAGGGGGAAAGCCCTATCGCCATGTCCAGCCGCATAGCCCTTATTGCAGCCGGCATTGCGCTCGCGGGATTGCCGCTGTCCGCGCACGCCCAGCAGGTGATCGGATCCGGGCAGACGTTTGTCGGCCAGATCGCGGTCCCCGGCGGCGGCACGCTGACCGTCCAGCAGGGCGGCACGGTGACGAACGCGGCCGGCGCGGCCGTGATCGACCTGACGAACGGCACGACCATCACGGTCAGAAACGACGGCACAATCGCAGCGACCGGTGCCGGCTTTGACGCCATCGATGCACTCGGATCCACGCTCATTCTTTTCAACACGGGCACGATTTCCGGCGCGGATGAGGCGGTTGTCGCCGACAGCATCATAAGTCTCATTAACAGTGGTACGATCTCTGGCGTTAACAATGGCGTCTTGATTGCCGGGCCTATCACCAGACTCGAGAACAGTGGCACGATCTCGGGTGGTAATAATGACGGCATCTTGGGTGGCGCAGTCGCCAGCCTCATCAATAGCGGCACGATCCGCGCCGGCGACGAGGGCATCGATATTGATTCCGGCAATGTGGTGAACACCGGGTCCGGCCTGATTGAGGGTGGCGATAGTGGCATCGAGTTCGACCGCGACAACGCCGGCAACGCATCGGTCGACAATGCGGGCCGAATCCGCAGCACGGCGGGTCCCGGAGGCATCGCCATCGACTTCCAGGGAACAGGCCTCGATCGCCTGACGGTCCGCGGGCGCTCCACCATCGAAGGTGTCATCAACTGGGATGGCCTGGGCGACACGTTCGTCGTCAGGTCGGGCCGGTCCTCCGCGCTGACCTTTACGGACAACGACTCCGGTGTCGGCGATCCGCCGACCGTATTCGCCATAGACACGGGCGGTTTGCCGTTTGTGGTCCAGCGAACGGCGGCGCCCACCTCGTTCACGGCGACGACAAGAGTCGTGGTGGTCGACCCGACGTCCTTCAGTCTGGCGGATTCGACGCTTGTCGACATTACGGGCGGGATTTCCAGGGTTCTGACCAGCCAGGCCGATACGGCGCGCGATATCGACACCATCACGAAAGGCGGCAGTGCGGTGCTGGCGTCGGCCAACGGGACGTCCATGATGATCACGCCGGTGGCCGATCATGGTCCTGTCCTGCGCGCCTGGGCGGAAGTGTTCGGCGGCTGGCGCGGCGAGGAAAGCGACGGCAACCGGCTGGCCTACGATCATGTCTTCGGTGGGGCCATGGCCGGGATCGAGACCGACACCGCCAGTGACAACACGCGCGTCGGCTTCTTCGTCGGCGGCTCGGGCAGCAAGATCGAGGTCGACTTCGGCAGCCAGGACACGGAGATCGGCTCGATCTTCGGCGGCCTCTACGTGGCCCATCAGGCCGGTGATATCGCCATCGATGCCGCCGTCACGGTCGGGCTCGCCGATTACGACCAGCGCCGCTTCATGAACGACAACACGGTGGCGGGCGGCGTCGACACGGCAAACGCCGACTACTACGGCATTTTTGTCAGCCCGGAGATCACCGTCTCCTCATCGCTCGCGGTGACGAACTGGATGGCGGTCAAGCCGTCATTGACGTTACGCTATGCCGGCCTCTTCCTCGACGGCTACACGGAGAAGGACTCCAAGGCCAACCTGACCGTTGACGACCGCGACGTCCATGTGATCTCGGCCAGGGCCCAGGTGGCGGTGCCGGTCCACATGAGCATGGACTACAACGGCAGGCTCACCACCGAGTTCCGGATTGGGGCAGAAGGCCGGGCGACGGTGAGCGAAGACAAGGTGCGCGCGACCATTCTTGGCCAGAACCTGAATTTTGCCCCCGGCGGGGACGACGAGGTCCTGACCGGGTTCGCGGGCGCCGCCTTCACATACGTGATGATCTCCGGCACCCGGCTCTACGGCAACATCGAGGCCGGCTACGGCACGGACGAGGCCGCCCACGTGACCGGCCGCGCCGGCGTCAAGGTGCCGTTTTAAGTCTGTTTCCCAGGACGGGCTTCAGCCTGACTTCCCCTCAGCCTGTCATGCTCGTGCTTGACACGAGCATCCGGCGTCAATTGGTAGACCCTCGTGTCGAGCACGAGGGTGACAACAGAGGAACAGGCGGCACTGAGCAATAAGCCTTTCCCGTCTTCCCCGTCCCCGATCTGGTCGGGGACCGGCTCCGGCGGGGATCCAGAGCAGTACGGCACTGCCTTTGAATGCGGCTTCTGGATTCCCGTCTTCACGGGAATGACGAATGTAAATGAACTGCCGTGCCTACCATTGTCATGCCCGCACAGGCGTGTGCGCCAAAGTGGCACCGGGAGTCACGCCGCGTTGACGCGCCGGAACCGGTTCCACAGCGCGAACGGCGCGCCGCTCAGGAACAGATCGACATACTTGATCGACTGGTAGTCGCCATTGAGCGAGACCCTGGGCAGTGCATGCAGGTGATCGCGGTGCTCGCCGAACACCATGCCCTTGCGGGTGGTGACGGCCGCGCGGAACCCGAGTTCCCGGGCAATATCGAACTCCCGCTGTCCGGCGGAGCCAGGATCGCCGTAGGGGTAGCTGAAGAGATCCGGCCAGGTCCCAAGCTCGTCCGCCAATCGTTGCCGCCCCTGCTCCATCTCTGCGGCGGCGGCGTCCCTTTGAAGCTTGGCCAGGGCGAAGTGATTGACCGTGTGCGCACCGATCGTGACCAGCGGATCGCCGGCCAGACGACGCACCTCGTCCCACGTCATCGCCTCCCGGCGGCACAGCGCCTTCAGGTCGAGACTATAGTCGGCGCAGAGCGTGGCGATCGTCCGGCGCTGCTCGTCTTCAGGCACGGCACGCAGATGCCAATAGATCTCCGCATATGCGTCCTGCTTCTGTTCGACGGTCGCTGCCGCAAAGTCGCGCGCCGTGCCGGAGAGCGTGATGGCGATACTGTCGTTCCCGGCGACGACCTCCTCAAGCGCCAGCCACCACAGCTCGACCTCACCGTCGATGATGCCGGACGTCACGAACACGGTGAACGGGCAGTCGTGCCTGCGGAACACCGGCAGGGCACATTCGAGATTGTCGCGGTAGCCGTCGTCGATCGTGAAACAGGCAAATCGCGAGGCTTCATCGCCGGCACAGAGGCGATCGACCGCCTCGCCGAGCGAGACGAATTCGAAGCCGTTCGCCGCGGTAAACCGGAGCACGTCGTCCAGGAATTCCGGTGTAATCTCGAGAATGCCATTCGGGTGGAAGGCATCAGGCCCGCTTGCCGGCTGCGGGCGAATGTGGTGCAGCGTGAAGATCACCCCTGCCCCGCCCCACTGCGATTCGAACAGCCGGTAGGCGCCGGTTCTGTAGAGCACGTCGAGGCCGGATTTGATCAGGTTCGGTTTGAGACCGGACATATGTCTGCCAGCACTGGTTTTCCCTGAGAAGACTGTGGCAGATCCGGGTTTAGGATTGATTTACGAACCCGCATAAAGCTGCCAAATCTCACGTATGACAACGATTTATTGTCAATTCACACCGATAATGCGCTGTTTGAGGAGTGGAGGAATGCCGAACGGACCGGACAACGGGCGGCCCGTCCCGGCGCAGCGGGAACAACCATATGTCGACATATGGCTTAAGGGCTGATCGGGACAAAAGCGGCGTGGCTTTTGACACATCGCGCCCGGATGCCGTCTCGCTTTCCGTTCTTCCCGACCTGTCGGACATCGCACAGGCTTGGCGAAAACTCGAGAAAAAGGCCGTCTGCACCGTATTCCAGACCCATGACTGGCTGTCCACCTGGATGGACACTGTCGGCACCCCTGAAGATGTGACGGCCCGGATCGCGGTCGGACGGAAGGCGGACGGAGCGCTCGCGTTCATCATGCCGTTCCAGATCTCGAACCACGGAATGACCCGAGTGCTCGGCTGGCTCGGCGGCCATCACAGCAACTATCAGATGGGGCTGTACTGCCCGGAATGGATCGCCGCGCTGGATGAAACGGGATTCAGAACGGTCTGGCAGGACGTGCTTGCAGCGATCGGCCCGGTCGATGCGGTGCATTTCGCCAATCAGCCCATGGCCTGGGACGGCAATGCCAACCCGTTTGGCGCCCTGCCCTCTTCGCCCTCGGCCAATGCATCCTTCCTGCTCAACCTGACGCCGGACTTTCCGGCACTCTACGAATCCAAACGCTCAAGTGCCACACGGCGCAATGCGCGCAAGCGCGACCGGCGGCTCGCCGAGAATGGCGCCATTGACTTTCGATGCGCGACAGAACCCGCGCAGGCCGACCGGGTCCTCGACATGCTGTTTGAACAGAAGCTCGCGCGCATGGACGAAATGGGCGTCGGCGACATCTACGGCCCGCATTTTGTTCACTTTCTGAAGAACCTGTCCCGTGCGGCGGGTGACGGCCAACCGCCGCTGCTCTGCCAGTATCTGACATGCGGGCGGGAAACGGTCGCCACCGTCGTTGGAGCGGTGTTCCGCAACCGGTATTACGGATTGCTGCTCTCCATGACCGAGGGCGACCTCCAGAAGCATTCGCCGGGCGACCTGGCATTGCGCAGGACCATAGAGCACGCTTGCGAGGCCGGCCTCGAGCAGTTCGATCTCTCGCAGGGCCACGCGGACTACAAGACCGCATGGGCCGACGAGACCATCCGGCAATTTGACACGATCATTCCCCTGACGGCCATCGGCCGGATCTATGCGGCTCGGGAACGGCTGGCCCTGTCGGTCAAACGCACCGTCAAGGAGTCACCGACGCTCTGGCCCCTCGCCCAGGCCATGCGCCGCAGCCTGCACGGCCGGACGGCACCCTGAGCATCCCGCTCCCGCCGGCTGCCATCACCTTTGATTTCAGTTTGATGTATCGCCCGGCTTCAGGCCGCAGCACCCAGCCGGCTGACCGGATTTCTGGGCTGAATGGCCAGGCCGGACTGCGTCACGACCGAATCCACGGGGATGACTTCCTGGCAGCCGAGTGACAGCAGCGACTGGATTGCCGCGGCGCCCGTCCCGGTTTCTCCCGAGCTCACATCGCTCAGCATCACGGCCAGGCGCGAGTGCGTCGCAAAGTGGCTCGCGTCATTCGATGCAACGATCGACGGCGACACGATGACCACGTAGTTGTAGGCACGCGAGAGCGCCTCGATGACCCGGTCCATGCGCGGCGAACGCAACTGCGTCCTGCCGTGCTCCAGGGACATCCCGGCGGTCACGACCTGAACATTCGAACCCGGATCGTCGGTGACGACATCCTTGAACGACGCCGAGCCGAGCAGAAGTTCGGCAAGTCCGGCCGCGGCGGTAACACCCATGAGCTGGCCCGCGCCCGCATTGTGGAAGTCGGCGTCGATGAGAAGCACCCGCTCGCCGTTACCACCGAGCGCTCTGGCAAGCGACACGGCAACGACGGCGTTGTCCTGTTCCAGCCCCGTTGACGTCAGCAATATGCGGTTGGACTGGACGCGCAGCGCTGACGCCGCGACGGTCGCACGCAGCGTCTGAATGGCGCTCTCGAACGGAATGCCGGCAATCGTCTGATATGCGGAGGAGTCCCGCATCTGTTGCGGAGGCGGCGGCGCTTGATCGACAACCGGAGCCGGCACGATCGGCGGCGGCTGAATCCGCGTTTCAAACGTCGTCCGCACCGTCGGCTGATACGGCGGCGCGGGCTCAAAACGGTCCGCCCCGATATCATTCTCGAAAGACGGGTCATACGATCTCGATGTCGACGAGCCGGCAGCCGGAACCGGTTTCAGTGAGAACATCTCCAGCAGGAATGCGATCACGACAGCCAGGACCGATGAGCCGACGAGCGCCAACAGAAGGATCGGGCCCGTCTTGGGGAAGCTCGGCGAGCTGTTGATCTGCGCAGTTGAAATGATCCGGGCGGACGGCGGCAGCGAGGTCACGTCCTCTCGGGAACTGGCTTCCCTGAAGCGGTCCAGGAAGGATTCCAGCAGGCGGCGGTTCGCGCCGGCCTCGCGCTCAAGCGCCTTCAGGCGGATCTCGTCCTGATTGCTGAGTGCGGCCTTTGTCTTGAGCGCGACCAAGTTGTCTCGCAGCGCTTTCTCGCGCGCGCCGGCAACCTTCGCCTGGTCTTCCAGCCCGCGCAGCACCTTCACGGCCTCAACGCGAACCTGCCGGTCGAGGCCCGTACGTTCCGCGACAAGGCGTTTCATCGTCGGATGATTGGGCAGATAGGTAATCGAAAGGTCGTCGATCCGGCGTTGCAGGACCGCCCGCTGCTCGCGCAGCCGCTGGATCAGCGGCGAATTCAGAACCTCCGGCGCCGTCTCGATCTGTCCCGGCCGGCGAAGCAACTGCCGGATGGCGTCGCCCCTGGCTTCCGCGGTCGTTCTGGCCGCGGCCGCCTGGGTGATCTGGGTGTTCAGTTCAGACAGAGCCTGCTTGCTCAGTGTGGTGGTGGCGCCCTGGAACAGGCCAGTCCTGGCGCGAAACTCCTCGACAGCCGACTCAGAATCCACCACACGCTGGCGCAATGTCTCGATCTGCCGGGACAGCCACTCGACGGCCCGGCGGCGCATTCTCGAACTTGGCGACCTGGGTCTCGCTGACATACGTCTCCGCGACAGCGTTCGCCACCGCCGCGGCCCGTTCCGGATTGACCGAAGAGAACTCGATCGCGATGACGCGCGATTCCCGCACCGGCGTCACCTTGAGTTTCGAGTTGAACGATTTGAGGATCTTCTCCTTGATGGAACGCTGCGTCGGATCTTTCTTCAGGCCGACCGCCATGAGGATCCGTGTCTTGATCGACGGGTTCTTCTTTGTCGAGTTGAATTCGGAGACTTTGTCGAGCCGCAGTTTCTGCGCAACCTTGAGCGCAAGATCGCGTGACCGGATGACCTGGACCTCGCTTCTGACCGCAAGCGTGTCCGGTGCCACGGCGGCCCGGTCCGCTGTCGCCCGCGTGAACGCGGATTCACGGTCCTGTATGAGAACCCGCGCCTCGGACGTGTATTTCTGCGTCGCGGTGGCCAGAAACAGAACGCAGCCGGCCATCGCGATCACCACGATGCCCGCAATCATGATCTTGCGGCGCCAGATCCCCATGACAAGCTCGCGCAGATCGAGCCCGACCGGCGCACTGCCGTTGGCCTGCATGCCGTTTGTCGAAGACGATGTGTAGTGCCGATCCATCGCGGGCGGGAATCTCACATTGGTTCAGCTGCCACATTGGTATTTTTTCGGTAACTATTTCCTTAACGACTGTTTCGAATTTGCATCGCTAATACAGAAATATCACAGCGGAAGCCCTTGATTTCCGGCAATTCTTGATCGCGGAAGCGGATCGGGCCGATGCTTAACGACTGTCGGAACCCATAGCCCCGCGCAACCGAATCCGCCGTTACGAAGAATCACGCGGCGCTTCAGCCCAGCGGCCTGGCCTTTGCAAACGGGCCCATTGCGCCCGGCTTCCCTTTGATTGCCGGCTCCTCGAGGTAATCCTTTCCGAGGTCTATGGGCGTCCAGTTCACCTCCTCGCGGAACAGACCGAAAATGTCACCGGTCGAGAACCGCGTTTCGCCCTGAAGCTGGTCGAAAAGCGATGCGCCGTGACGTTCAGCAATCAGATTGCGGTCGAATCCCATGACATCGAGCACCGTCGGGACGATCTCGAAATGGCTGGCCTTGCCGATGTTCTTCGATGCGGCCTGCCGCAGACGCGCGTCGAGGTCCCGGCTGCCCGTCAAGCCATGAGCGGAACCAGCGCCTCGCGCGGATCGGGACCGTGAACGGTACAATGCGACAGACGCCCCTCACTGAACGCCTGGCCGTGATCGGACGTATAGAACAGCAGGGTTTCGTCCAGATTGACGTGAGTGGCCATTTGCTGGAAGAACCGGTCCACCGTCCAGACGATCGAGTTCCTGTAGGAATTTATCCGCGCGTGCTTGCCCTTCCCGTTCGTTGCCGACGGCTTGAACACGGTTTCAGACGCCGGAAAGGCCGTGTCGTACGGGAAATGCGCACCGTTCTTGTTGCCATAAATGAACACCGGCTGGTCGCCCTCGAGCTCCTCGCGCACGATATCCAGGAGCTTGTAGTCGAGCATCGGCATCTCCACGCCGTCGACCACGACAAAACGGTCAATCAGTTTCGTTTCGACCACCGTCATGAAATTCTGCAGCCGGCTGGGGTTCTTGTTGACGCCAGCCTGCGCATCGATGAAGACCGTCCGGTATCCCGCCGCTTTGGCATACTGCCAGATCGACGGATTGCGCTTTATCGATCCGACAAGGTCGTTGCGCGTGCCCGAAAGCCGCAGGATGGCATTGGAATAGTGACTGCAGTTGCTGCCCGAAACCGACGGGCCGAAATCGACGAACAGATCCCGCAGACCGGCAAGACGGGGCGTGTAGGGATTGCCCGGGCGCCAATCGATATAATCCGCGCGCACGCTTTCATCGACCAGCATGACAATGTTCTTCACCGGCGACTTGCGTACAGGACCGGCCGACACGTCGACACGAACCGCGGAGTCACCGGTCGCCACCTTCGCCAGCGCGACGGCCGTCACGGCAACCGGCGAAAACTGGGACGGCATGGCTTGCGACCCGCCGCCATCCTTGATCAGGACGATCGCCGCGATCACCGCAAAGGGCACTGCCGGAGTCCAGCCGAGCCAGCGCAGGCCCCGCCTGAACAGCGGCCGCTCCGGAGACGGAAAGGCAAGCAGGATTGCAGCGGTCGAGACGAACATGATCACCGCCCAGATCACTGGCTGGGTGTATTCCGCCGCGGCCCGACCGGTCTCGTGCCGGGCGCTCCACAGCGAAACCACGTCGAACACCGTAAGGTCCGATCCGCTTGCAAAGTAGTAGAGCTGACCCGCCGCCGTCGATGCCGCGATCAGCAGCGCCCAGAACAGGCGCACCGGGCGGTCAGGCTGCATGGCGGCTATGAACAAAGCCCCCAGAGCCATCGCCCAGATGCCGCAATACATCACGAGGGTCATCATCCGGTTCTGTTCGGCCAGCAGTTCGACCCGCGACAGAAAGCCGAAGTTCGTGACGAAGACGATGGTAATCAGACCGAGTATAGCGAGCGCTGCCGTGACTAGGATCCTTGGCATGGCCCTTCTCCTTCATTGGATGCCGCAGCCAACGCTTGCCCAAGTCTCCCCCGAACGCACGAAGACAGTAGCATGACTGTTCTGGTTTGTACCGCTTTGGCACATTTCAGGGAGAACGCTGCAAGTCCCGGTCCAATGCGAGCGGCCGCCCCTGCGCCTCCCACGGCAGCCTCCGGTGTAGGACAAACGGCAGAAATTAGCGAAAAACTTTAGAAAACAGGCTTAATAAATCTTAACCATTCACCGTGTACGGTAGGTGCAGTTTGGTTCACCAATGCGCATGCGTACAAAGCCATGGTCAAATCCAGAGTCCTTAAGTCTGCACGGTTCACGCTGATTGCCGCCCTCGCCGGCCTGGCATCTGCATGCACGCTGCACGGCGACAAGTCCGGCAATCCCCTGTTGGCCGGCTCGGCGCCCAAGGCAGCGAACCAGGCAGCGACGCCGCAAAGCATATCGCCTGCGAGCAGCACGCCGGCCGCATACGCCGCCGTCTCGCAGGACCCTTACAGCTACAGAATGGGCAACGGCGACAGGGTTCGCGTCACCGTGTTCGGTGAAGCCGCACTGACCGGCGAATACCTTATCGACGGGCAGCGGCAATCTCTCCATGCCGCTGATTTCGCAAGTGCCCGTCGGCGGCCTCACGACCAAGGAGGCGGAGTGGCGCATCGCCGAACGTCTCCGCGCCGGCTACCTCCGCAATCCGAACGTCACGGTTCAGGTCCTGACTTACCGGCCATTCTTCATTCTCTGGCGAGGTCCAGCGCTCAGGCCAGTACAACTTCGTCAACGGCATGACCATTCAGACGGCGGTTGCGATCGCGGGCGGTTTCACGGCCCGTGCCCGCACCAGCAAGTTCAAGGTCACGAGGCTGAGCCCGGACGGCAGACAGAAACTGCTTCTGAAGCCAACCGCGCGGGTCAGGCCAGGCGACACCATCGTTGTTTCGGAACGCTTCTTCTGATTCAGGAACCGGGGCTGATACACATGCCGAGACCCATGCGCATCCTGCACTGTTTTCGCGCGCCGGTCGGAGGCCTTTTCAGACACGTTCTTGATCTGGCTCAGGGTCAGGCCGAAGCGGGATACGAAGTGGGCCTGCTGTGCGACGAAACGACGGGCGGCGACGCCGCCATCGACGCACTGGACCTGATCGAACACGACTGCGCTCTCGGCATTCACCGTACGCCGATGGCGCGCCTCATCAGCCCGCGCGACGTGTCGGCCACCCGACGGCTAGCGGAGCTCGCCAGGTTCCTGGAGATAGACATCCTTCATGGCCACGGCGCCAAGGGTGGTGCCTATGCACGCATCGCAGCGCAGTTCTCGAAATCCGCGGCGGTTTACACACCGCACGGCGGCAGCCTTCACTACAGCGCGACATCGCCGGCCGGCCTCGTCTTCCTGACATTGGAGAAGCTGTTGGCCAGGCGCTCTGGCGGCCTCATCTTCGAAAGCCAGTTCAGCCGCGACGTGTTCGCCGCCAAGGTCCGCGCGGACGGATATCCCGCCCGCGTGATCCCGAACGGCCTGAAGGCTGAAGAGTTTGCGCCGGTCCCGCTGGTCGACAAGCCCGACGACATCCTTTTCATCGGTGAACTCAGGCACCTCAAGGGAGTCGATCTCCTGCTCGATGCGATGTCGGAGTTGGCGAATGAAGGCACGCCTCTAACCGCGACGATCGTTGGCTCAGGGCCGGACGAAGAAACATTCAAGGCACAGGCCCGCGACCTCGCTCTCGATGGACAGGTCAAATTCGTCGGCGCAAAACCCGCCCGTGATGCCTTCGCGCTGGCGCGACTGCTCGTCGTGCCGTCGCGGGCGGAATCGTTTCCCTACATCGTGCTTGAAGCAACCGCCGCCCGGAAGCCGGTCATCGCGACGCGCGTTGGCGGCATTCCGGAAATCTTCGGCGACCACGCGGACAGGCTCATCGCACCGGATCAGGTCGGCGCCCTCAAAGAGGCGATCCGGACCTTTATCGATGATCCGGCATCAGCAGCGCAGACTGCCGAGCACATCTCCTTGACCGTCGGAGAACGCTTCAGGGTCGGCGGCATGGTCGCGAGCATCAACGCCTTCTACCACGACGTTCTGGGCACAGACGCCCCGGCCGCGGTCCACGGCGCCACGGCGGCCACCCCTGCGGAGTAACGCTCCGTTAACCATACGGGTGCGACAAAACATAAAGGAGTCTGTGGCAGGGTAAGGCTCCGTTTCAGCACCTGCCCGACAAGGATTGGTCCATGCACGACAAGAATCCGAAAGCGCAATCCTTGGCGAAGCCTGACGAACTGCTTAAGGCCGTCGGTATTTCGTCGGACGGCGATCCGGCCACTGGCGACGGACTGGCCAAAGTGCCGGAACGCTCCGACAGTGACAGGTGGCTTACGCCCGTCATCGTCCTCGGCGTCGTCAGAACGGTCGAACTGCTGATCGTCGCCGCGACCGGTTTCAATATCTGGGCGTTCTATGTCGGCGAGTTGAATACCCCCTTCGCGATCAACTATTACTCGGTGATCCTGGTTACCGCGGCAGCGGTTCCGATAACGTTCCAGGTCTTCGATCTCTATTCGGTCGAAGCCCTGCGCAGGTTCATGAGGCAATCCGCCCGGCTCATTGTCGCCTGGAGTTGCGTCTTCGCCCTGCTCACCGTCATGGCGTTCTTCACCAAGGTCGGCGCCGAATTCTCCCGTGTCTGGCTCGCGAGCTGGTTCGGCATCGGCCTCGCCATCCTCCTGCTGTTCCGTGCTCTGATGTCGGTCCTGGTGCATCGCTGGAACGGCGAAGGCAGGCTTGAGCGCCACGCGGTCATCATCGGTGGCGGCGATCGGGGCGCGGATCTGATCCGTGCACTCGACGAGTCCAACGACACCGATATCCGCATTACCGGTGTCTTTGACGACAGGTCGGACGAACGCTCGCCGTCGAATGTCGCCGGCTATCCGAAACTCGGCACGGTATCTGAGCTTGTCGAGCTTGCCCGCAAGGTGCGCATCGACCTGCTGATCGTCTCCCTGCCGATTACCGCCGAGAACCGCCTGCTGGAAATTCTGAAAGCACTCTGGGTGCTTCCGGTCGACATCCGTCTGAGCGCGCATACGAACAAGCTGCGCTTCCGCCCGCGCTCCTATTCCTATATCGGCGACGTGCCTTTCTTCGACGTCTTCGACAAACCGCTGGCGGACTGGGACTACATTCTGAAATCGATCGAGGACAGGGTCATTGCCTTCCTTGCCCTTGTCGCCCTGTCGCCGCTGATGATCCTTACAGCGATCCTCATAAAGCTCGACAGCAAGGGGCCCGTCTTCTTCAAGCAGAAGCGCTTCGGCTTCAACAACGAGCTGATCGAGGTCTACAAGTTCCGGTCGCTGCGCACGGACATGGAGGACGCCAACGCCTCCAAACTGGTGACCAAGGACGACCCGCGGGTCACCCGCGTCGGCCGCTTCATCCGCAAGTCCAGCATCGACGAACTCCCGCAGCTCTTCAATGTGCTGAAGGGCGACCTTTCGCTGGTCGGCCCGCGTCCCCATGCCGTTATGGCGAAGGCCGCCGACCGCCTTTACACGGAAGTCGTCGACGGTTACTTCGCGCGCCACCGCGTGAAGCCCGGCATCACCGGCTGGGCCCAGGTCAACGGATGGCGGGGCGAGACGGATACGACGGAAAAGATCCAGCGCCGCGTCGAGCACGACCTCTTTTACATCGAGAACTGGTCCGTGCTGTTCGACCTCTACATTCTGGCCATGACTCCGTTCTCGCTGGTCAATACCGAGCAAGCCTACTGAGATGTCCGTACTCGCCCCAGCCGCCGGCGGCCTGTTCAACAGCAAGACGTTGGGCTACGCGGCGATCTGGGTGGTTTTCGCGCTGAGCGGCATCGTCTTCATCGAACCGTCTCCATATGACATCGGCATCATTGGTCTGGCAGGCCTCTACCTGCTCACGGGCCTGGTGATACCCTCGGCGGTCGCGCCCATGATCGTCCTGCTGCTGGGCGTCGTTCTGGGCGGTGTCATCGCCGCACCGCTGTCCGACCGTTTCGCAAAGTCGATCGACCATACATTCGTGACGGCCTATCTCTCCGTCGCTTCGATCTTCATTGCCTGCATCGTCGCCCGCGAACCGGAAAAGACATTCCGTGTCATTTTCAGCGGGTACATGGTGGCGGCGCTGATCGCCTGCGTAACGGGAGTAATCGGCTACTTCGCGGTCACGCAGGGCGCATTCGACCTTTTCACCGAGAACAGCCGTGCGCGCGGCACATTCAAGGATCCGAACGTCTTCGGACCGTTCCTGATCCCGCCCACGCTGTTCTGCCTCTACAGGCTCTTCACCTTGCCCGCTGTCAAGACGCCGCCCTATGTGGCGGGCTTCCTCGTTCTGATCATCGGAATCCTGCTCAGCTTCTCGCGGGCCGCACTCGGCCACCTCGTGGCCTCGGTCCTGACCATGATCGGCCTACTGCTGCTCGTGGCACCCGATTACCGCTTCCGCGGACGCCTGATCCTCTGGAGCGCCATCGCGGGCATCGCCGCGTTACTGGCCATAACGGCCGCGTTGAACCTCGAAGCCGTTTCCAGCCTCGTGGACGACCGTTTCCGGCTGCTCCAGAGCTACGACATCGACAACCGCTTCCACGGGCAGCTCATCGGCCTCGAATTTGCTCTGACCGAACCTCTGGGGATCGGCTACAAGGCTTTCACCAAACTCTGGGCCGGAGATATCCATAACGTCTATCTCAACATCTTCCACGGCTCGGGCTGGCTTGGAGGCTTCAGCTACGCTGTCCTGGTTGCCATCACCCTCGCGCGCGCCTTCCAGCTTGCGTTCACGCCCGGACCATTGCAGTACGCCGGCGTCATTCTCGCGGCGTCTTTCCTGCCGCTCGCGCTCATCGGCATGCTGATCGACACCGATCACTGGCGGCACTTTTTCGTTATCGTCGGGTTGATCTGGGGCGTTGCCGCAGGCACCGGTCCCCGGCGGCCCGCCGCACCTTAGCGCAACAACGCAATTGACAGGCGCTTATTGCCCAAGCGCCCGCTTGACCCATTCGGGATTGATTGCCGTGGAATAGTCGGCCAGCACCGACTCGATCTTTCTTTCGGTCTTCAGAAACTGCGACGTGTAAAACAGAGCCTGCGCCGCGCCACCCTGTTTTCCTCCGCCGAGCCACCGCTCGGAGGCCTGTTCCTCAAGTGTCGGAAATTCGTAGAGCGCCAGGACGCCCGGCACGTTCTCCGGGTCGCCGCCCACGACCTTCACGATCTTCTTCACCGGCTCGGAATCCGCCGTCCACGCCTCCGGATTTGACCGATAGGACTCATCCGCCTCGGCAACCGCCTTAACGAAGGCGACCATGAAATCTGGATGCTCCGCCGACCATTTCTTGAGTGCGACCATGCCGTCGAATGTGGCCTTGCCCCATCTGCTCAGAACGCCCGAGGTCAGCAGCACGCGTCCGGTCTTCTTGATCTCGCCAAGGACCGGATTCCAGATAAAGGCCGCGTCGATGTCACCCCGCTGCCACGCGGATGCAATGGCGGGCGGTTGCATGTTGAGAAGATCGACCTGCTCCGGATTGATCCCGAACTGCTCCAGCGCGAACAGCGTGTGAAAGTGCGACGTGGAGATGAAGGGCACCGCCAGACGCTTGCCGCGCAGATCCTGCGGCGCCTCGATGCCGGAGCCATTCCTGGCCACCAGTGCCTCGGAGGCGGCGATGTCTTCCGTGATCCAGAACAGTTCGATTCCCACGCCGTTGCTCACGGCCGCCGCGATCGGGCTCGATCCGGCCAGGGCGATCTCCACATCACCCTCGGCCATGGCTTCGATCACCTGCGCGCCGGAATCAAACGCTCGCCAGCTGATCCGGTATCCCGTCAGCTTCTCTAACGTCCGGTCAGCGACAACGATCTTCCAGGGGTTGTAGATTTTCTGGTAGCCGATCGTGACTTCCTTGTCCGCAGCCGACACCGTCGCCGTCGTTGCGAAGACGGCAAACGCCAAGAAACCCAGAACTGCAGTCCACCGTACCATCGGGAAATCAATCCGATCTTTGCGCGGAGCCGGGTCTCAGGCCGCAAACCCGGCTCTTTGAAAGTTCGTACACCCCCGAGGCCATCACAATCAAGGGTACCGACGGCGAATTCTTGTCCACCGCCGGCAAATTCTTCGTGATCCTGCTTACGCAGCCTCCTGCAGGGTCTTGCGCAGGATGTCACACATCTCGTCGATGTGGCCGCGTTCGGAGATGAGCGGCGGCGCGATGATCGCCGCATCACCCGTGAACTTGATGTGCAGACCGTTCCAGAACAGCTTCTTCTGCAACTCGGCACCATGCGCGCCAGGCGCCTTGCCCTGGCGCACATCCAGACCGGCCATCAGGCCGTAGCCGCGTATGTCGGTAATCACATCGAGATCACGCAGGTCGTAGATCGCATCCAGGAAATAGTCCGAAAGCTCCGCGGCGCGCTCAAACAGGCCTTCACGCTCGTAGATTTCCTGGGTCGCGAGACCGGCCGCGCAGGCCGCCGGATGACCGGAATAGGTGTATCCGTGGAAGAACTCGATTGCGTTCTCGGGCGCCGCGTTCATGACGGTATCGAAGATGTCGTCGTTAACGGCGACCGCGCCCATCGGCTGCGCGCCATTGGTGAGCGCCTTGGCCATGGTCATGATGTCCGGGGTCACACCGAAGGCCTGCGCCGCAAACGGCGTACCGAGCCGGCCAAACCCGCAGATCACCTCGTCGAACACGAGCAGAATGCCGTGGGCGTCGCAGATCTCGCGCAACCGCTGCAGATAGCCTTTCGGCGGCACCAGCACACCGGTCGATCCCGCAATCGGCTCGACAAAGCAGGCGGCGATGGTCGACCCGCCGTACATCTCGACGAAGCGCTGCAGGTCGTCGGCGAGCTCGGCGCCGTTTTCCGGCTGGCCGCGGGTGTACCTGTTCTCTTCCAGCCACGTGTGACGCATGCACACCACGTTCGGCATCACGGAGCCGAACGTCTCGCGGTTCCGCACCATGCCCGACAGCGATACGCCGCCGATATTGACGCCGTGATAGGCGCGCTCGCGCGACACGAACCGGCTGCGCTGGCCGTCACCCTTGGCCCGGTGATAGGCCATGACGACCTTGAGCGCCGTATCGACGGCTTCCGAACCTGAATTGACGAAGAAGACGTGATTGATCTCTTCCGGGCAGAGGCTGGCCACCTTTTGCGCCAGCGCGAAAGAGCCGGGGTGACCGAGGCCGAACGGTGCGGTGTAATCATTTGCCTTGAGCTGCTCGGCCACCGCATTCGCGATTTCCTCGCGGCCGTGTCCCGCCGCGACGCAGAACAGCCCGGACGAGCCGTCCAGAATCTTGCCGCCCTTGTAGTCCCAGCAATAGACACCTTCGCTGCGTGTCACAAGCCGCGGATCGGCCTTGAACTCGCGGTTCGAGGTGAACGGCATCCAGTAGTTTTCAAGCGAATTTGTGGTGTACTGCATGGCGTCTTCTCCCAGTGAAAATAGCCGCGTCGCGACAGCGATACGCGGATGCCTTGCCCTTGTTCTACCGGACACAGTAATCTGTCCACTGGACCCATGGATAGGTCCAGATGGGATGATTTGTTAGAGCCAATCGATGCGAGACTCCTTGTTCACCCTGACCACGTCGGACCAGGCGAGCCTGCAGACACAGGTCCGCGAACTGATGGTCAATGCGATCCTGAACCAGCAGCTGCCGTCGGACGAGCCGCTGCCATCGAGCCGGCGGCTGGCAAAGACGCTCGGCGTGTCGCGGAATACGGTGGTGCTGGCCTACCAGCGTCTGGTGGATGACGGATATCTGATCGCCCGGGAGCGCAGCGGCTACTTCGTCAATCGGGACATTCTGGAGAAGCGGCCCGAAGCCGTTCACCAGCACCCGCAGGATGCGGATGCCGATGCGGTCAACTGGCTGCGCCACCTGAAGGTGCAGCCGAGCCAGCAGGAAAACCTCAGAAAACCGAAAGACTGGCAGAATTTCACCTATCCGTTCATCTACGGACAGGTCGACCACGGCCTCTTTCCGATGGCGGACTGGCGGGAGTGCTCCCGGCAGGCACTCGGACGCCGGTGGCTGGAAGCCTGGACCGACGATGCCCGTGCCGACGACGACCCGATGCTGGTGGAACAGGTCCGCACCCGGATCCTGCCGCGCCGCGGCATCATGGCCTCGAACGAGGAGATCCTTATCACGCTGGGTGCCCAGAACGCGCTTTATCTGCTGTCCCGCCTGTTCATCTCCGGCGCCACGACGGTCGGCATGGAAGACCCCGGCTATCCCGATATGCGCAACATCTTCCGCCTGCGCACCGACCGCCTCCAGCCGCTGCCGCTTGATGACGGCGGATTGCGGATGGCCCCTGAGCTGGACACTTGCGACGTCGTCTATGTCACGCCGAGCCACCAGTTCCCGACCACGGTGACGATGCCCATAGAGAGGCGGGTTCATCTGCTCGAGCGCGCGGTAGAGCGCGACTTCCTGATCATCGAGGATGACTACGAGTTCGAAACCAACTACCTGAGCGCGCCCTGCCCGGCCCTCAAGTCCCTCGACCGCAATGACCGCGTGCTCTATGTCGGCAGCTTCTCGAAGACCCTGTTTCCGGGCCTGCGCCTCGGTTTTCTGGTAGCCCCCGCTCCCATCATCCGCGAGGCGCGCGCACTGCGGCGCCTGATGGTCCGGCATCCTCCAAGCAACAACCAGCGCACGGCCGCGCTGTTCCTGTCGCTCGGCCACCACGACGCCCTCATCCATCGCCTGCATCGCGCCTACCATGCCCGATGGCAGGCCATGGCCGAGGCGCTGGAGCGCCATCTGCCGGACTCCTCGACCGTGCCCAGTTTCGGCGGCACCAGCTTCTGGGTCCGTGGTCCCCACGGCCTCGATGCCGAGGCGCTGGCGGAATCGGGCCTTGAGCACAGCATGATCATCGAGCCGGGACGCATCTACTTTGCCGGTGTCGACGCGCCGCGGAACTATTTCCGGCTCGGTTTCTCGTCGATCGACTCGACCCGCATCGAGCCGGGCATAAGGCTGCTGGCCGACCTGATCGACCAGGCGCACTGAGCGCGCAGGTCTTGCGCTTTGCCGGTTGCGGCGCGATCATGCCTGTGGTTATAGTCGCGCCCGCGCGAACCGTTGGTTCGGCACATTTTCGGAGCGTAGCGCAGCCCGGTAGCGCACTTGTCTGGGGGACAAGGGGTCGTGGGTTCGAATCCCGCCGCTCCGACCAATCGAAAAGGGTCAGATCAGCATGGTCTGGCCCTTTTCATTTGCAGGTGCGGCAGATCGCATTTCAGCCTGAAATGACGTCCGCCTGATCCGCGAACACAAGTTCGTGTTGGCTAGAGCGAGATGAGGTTAGATTGAATCGTTCTGCCGGACTGCATTTTTGTCAGGATCGAGGGTTTTGGCGAAGGCCATACCGGGGGTACGGTCGAGACAAAATCCGATGGAAATGGCAAAAAGGCGTCCGGCCCGAAGGGTTGAATGAAATCGATCATCCACGGCGTCAGGTCTTTCGACCGTAGCCCCACTACGCTTTTCAAGACATTCCTGGTGGACTGGCGCGATTTCATCCAACAGAACCGGTTCAATCTAACCTCATCTCGTTCTCGAAATCACCGCAGCACCGTCGCAGCATGGTCGCAGTCCGGCCCCAATCCACTGTTCGTATCCGAGTTCACTGTGCCACGCGTTGGCACGACAATAATGGATGGGTGTGTATGAGTACCTTCATAGCCGACGCCGGACCGCCGGTACTGGTGATCGTCCTTGGCCTGTCGGCCCTCATGATCTGGAAGGCCTACAATCTTAAGGCTAGGCGAGAGCGGAAAGTGCGTAATACCGATCCGCTCTTCTGAAAAACATCTGACAATCGGCCGATTTCGATGGTCTAGATCGAGTCTGAATCGTTCAGGCTCGATCTTCCCTTGCTTGCAGATGAACTCACTGTCTAACCGTCAGGCATTCTCGGACAAATATCTGCCAGCACCCTCCTGACAACTGGTGCGGCTTGCACCTTTGTCATGCCGGTTTTCATTCTGTTGTCGTAGAGCAATCGCAATAGCATCAGATCTATTGCTTCCGGGTCCTCGGATTCCCCTAATTGAAATTGCTTCTCTGTCGAATAAAAGATTGAGTTTTTATGTGTTTCCGAAACATTGCCGAGTCCCATTACGGAAAATAGGGCTGCAGACATGCATTGTCTCGCGTAATTACCCCATATCGGGACAATGATAACAGCTCCATTGATAGAGTTATCCTGCTTCCTGTAAGTTTTTGCATAAAAGCACCCTTCTCCTGCTTCCAAATTATCTCTTTCAAACCTCAGTGACGACTTCAATGTGGCGACAAGAGATTGCGTTGCGGGAGTAGAGTCTGGATGTGACTGGAGCTGATTCACGAGTTCTTCATATAGTTCAACGGAATCGGCGAAATAGACGGCAACATGGGACTTCTTGCTTGTCAGTGAGGGCGGGTCTTCTGCAATTGTCACGGCATGTCCGCTCACGGCGGCGTACCAACCTATTGGTTTCATCACTTTTTCGATTGTTCTGTCGTCAAGTCTTTCCCGAAAGTAGAACCAGAATGCCATCGGTGACACCCATTTTCTCGTCTTGTCGAGCGCTACGTCACCGGGGACATCACCGACTTCGCCAAACGCGATCTCTTCGAAGTATTCAGATATTTGACGAACGGTCATCCCGTCTTCACAAAGCAATGAATCTTCGAATCTGTGACCAGACGCATGCAGAGGTGCGGTCAGGAGCAAAAAAATGGATGTGAAAATTCTTGGAATGTATATCCTCGTACCCCTAATTTTCATGTCGAGACGCGAAGAAGAATATTGTCGGTGGAAAGCATCATGCGGATCCTCCTGAGAAGATTTTAAGAACGATACTATTTTGATGAAGGGGGCCCGCATCTCGACATCAAGACAACTGGAATGAAATGTCTACATGCCGGTCGTGATTAGTCAATGACTAAGTGTGTTTCCTCGACGGCTAAATCAAAACTATTACAATCGATTGAGAATTTCTTCCGCCGCGGAACGTTGGGGAGATCTCACTCCAAGATCATGCCACGCCGGATCCAGATCCAGATCATGCATCCGAATGAGGTGCGGCTGCAGCGCTGAAGCGCCCTTGAATTCCGATCCTGAACGCGGGAGCGGCGGTTGAGGCCGTGCCGACCGGGGGCAGAAAGAAGCACGGCCTCAAGAGGTGTTCCGACGCGAGTGTGGGCTCTACACATCGCCGCAGGGCCAACCTCATCACGCCGCCCGCAAAAGGATGCCGGTCACATATCCGGCACAACCAGGCGGCGTCCGTGCGGAATCTCACATTGTCCGGATTTTTTTGATCCCGGAACGACAACCGAGCGAAATTGCACAGAGTTGCCGTTCGGTGAGTCTGGCGCTTGATTGTCACGGTTCCCAAGGGCACCGGACCCGCATTGCACAAGAAATGCGCGCTGTCCGTTGCAGGGAAACTGTCGTCAGCGGACCGCCCGTCGATCGAGCGGGCCTATCGAAACGGGATGCGCCAGGCGGTTTCAAGCCGGTCGAACGGCCGGCGGATCAGAGTATTCTGAGAGAGAATTGATCAAACGCAAACCGGGCCGGCGCCAATGCACGCCGTCCGGATCGAGGAGATGAAAGTCGGGAATGAATGCCCGCCGATCAGTGCGCGGACATCGGCAGAAGCCGCGCCAGCGCTTCATCCGTGTCGTCCACATACGGCGCGATTGTCCGCCTCAGTCCGTCGACATCGCGGCAATGCCTGATCGCAATGTCGTTCTCGTGGAGGTCGTACAGTTCGACGACATACCCGTCACGATGGACGCAATGATCACCGGTTTCGCGCAGAGCAATGACTGTCGTTTCCGTGTACAGCATGGTCACCTGTTTCAAATGTTTCCATCGTTCGCCGGGCGAAAGGCACGGACGGGCTTGAGCACCTGGCACATTGTTGGGCATCGGGCTTAATCCGGCGTTAATTCAGACACCCTTTCCACGCCCTTAAAAGCGATACGGACTTTACATCCGGACCACGCCTCCACTTAGGTGCCGGCCGGCCGATTGCAAGGGTTTCACCAGTTCAACAGACTGTTACATCGTGGTGAAGCAGGCGTGCGGCCAGCCCCCGGGGTTCCGGTCCGGCATGACGCAGCGCAATTCGCGAAAGCCTGCCGATTGGCGTTGCCGGTCAAATTCAGCGCATTGGGCGTTTTGCACCGCAATATCTATTCCGCACCAGCGAGCAATTATTCGGATTGAACACGCAAAACGTGTAAATCCGGCGGACATCAGAGATTTTTTCGCAGAATTCTAACCAAAACAGCGAGGACTATTTGAATTGTTTCTTTGGACAGCTTACCTTAGGGAACAGAGGGTGCGATGTTTCAAAGGGAGTCACATCTGATGCAGCGGAATCAGAATAATGCGACAGTGGTGCGTATGACGCTGAGGGGTATTGCTCTGGCAGCCGGTGTATTCGGCTTTGCAGCACTGAGCTCAACAGCACAGGCTGCTCCGTCCAGTGCGGCCAATGTGATTGGCGGATTCGATGTCCTCCAGTTCATGGATTCAGATATGACGAGAGTGGGCGGCTGCCACCGCGGCCGACGCCTGCATTACGTGCCGCGCTGGGGATATAGAGCGTGGCATCGCCACAGGGGACGCCGGTGCCGGCCCCGCCGGACGGGACCGCGCAGAGGTTACTACGATCCCGGTTACTATCACGGGCCCCGGTATTACCGCCGCAATTGCGTGTTTGTCGGCCCCGTCCGGGTCTGCGACTGACCGGCAAAATTCGTCCTGCCGTAAGGCTGGAATTGCATCAATTAACCCGGGTCGAGAGGCCCGGGTTCTTTTTACGTGAATCCCCGGATCCCGCGCCGGAACGCTATTTGGTTTCCATGGTCCAGACGCCATCCCAATCACCGGCGGGCGGCGTTTCGCGGAACAGGGCGATACGCTCTGCATACACATCGCACAGCGTGTCCAGTTCGTAGGGCTTGCCGATGCCGCGAAGGTCATCGAGCGCAGCGGCCGCCTCTTCCCACCGGCAGCCACGGTAATGCCCGAGCAATTCGGCAAGCCGTTCAGCCGCCGCGCGGAAACCGTCCTCCCGCGCCACTTCGCCGGCGCCGATAATCGCGAAGATGGTCTCCGGTTCGGTTTTCCCCTTGACCCTGATCCGGTCCAGTTCGAGGGTCGCGAAGCGGTCACCAACGAGTTCCGCGGTATGGGCCCCGATGATGATGTTGACGCCGTATCCCTTGGTCTGGCCTTCCAGGCGTGACGCCAGGTTCACGCTGTCCCCGAGCACCGAGTAGTCGAACCTGAGGTCCGATCCCATGTTGCCAACGACACATTCGCCGGTGTTGATGCCGATGCCCGCATTGAGCGGCAGGAAGGGTTGACCGGACTCCTTGGCCTCCGCCTCCCGTTCCCGGTTCACCTCAACCAGCCTGTCCAGCATGATCAGGGCCGCATCGCATGCGCGCGCCGCGTGATCCGGATCGTCGAGCGGCGCGTTCCAGAACGCCATGATGGCGTCCCCCATGTATTTGTCGATGGTGCCGTTCTGCTCGATGATCGCGTTGGAGAGCGGTGTCAGGAACCGGTTCATCAGCGTCGTCAGCCCCTGAGGATCCCCCTTGTAGAGTTCCGAAATCGAGGTAAAGCCGCGAACGTCCGAAAACAGGATCGTGATATCCCGCGTCTCGCCGCCGAGCACAAGCTTGTCCGGATCCTCCGCAAGCTGCTCGACCAGCGCCGGCGAAATATAGCGGCTGAACGCCCCGCGCACCTGCCGGCGTTCCATCTCTTCGCGCACGTAGTTGATGAATGACAGGAGCGAGAACACGGCAAAGCTCGATATCAGCGGATACGCGACGTCGATCAGCATGTTCCATTTGATGAACAGGTATCCTGAAAGACCGGCCGTGATGACGGCAATGGTACCGCCCAGCAGCAGCACGGGCACCGGCCCGAGTACGGGAACGAGCGCAATGATCGCGATGCCGAGCGCGATCGCCAGAAGCACCTCGACTCCGACCGCATAGTTGGGCCGGTTCAGAAACGACTTTGTCAGAATGTTCTCAATCACCTGCGCGTGCACCTCGACCCCGGGAATAGTCGGGTCGAGCGGCGTCGACTTGACATCGAACAGTCCGACCGCCGAGGTGCCGATCAGCACCAGTTTGCCTCGAAGGCGCTGGGCGGCCGCCGGATCATTGAAGACGTCCTTGGCCGAGACAAACCGGTTCTTGTCGTGACGATTGAAGTAGACCCACAACCGTCCGTTCGGATCCGTCGGCACCTGGACACCGGCCACCACGACGCTCGAAATACCCGCATCGTCCGTCTTGATCAGGACGGCGTTCGACCCGGTGGCGACGCGCAGGATCTCGGTCGCGAAGCCGGGATAGATCTTGCCCCGCGCCTTCATGACCAGCGGCACCCGGCGGATCAGTCCGTCGAAATCGGGACGCGTGGTCAGGAGTCCCCTGCCCTTTGCCTGCGCTTCGAGTTCGGGAACGTTCTGCAACAGACCCGGATAGCTGAAGAGATAGGGGTCGGGTTTGGCGCCAAGCGTCGCAATCGAGCTTTGCGGGGGATCGCCGGTATCGGATTTGACCGACTCCTCGTGATGGCCGGACTGGCCGACAACCACGCGCGTCTGGCGCATGATGCTCGCCAGCACCACGTCGTTGTTGGGCAACGCGTTCAGCTTGGCCCGCGTCTCGTCGTCGAGGCCCCTGAAATCGTTGGCAACCCGGTTCGGCGACAGCCGGTCCGGTTCGGCAAAGACGATGTCGAAGGCAATGACCACCGCGCCGGCCTGGGCGATCCGCGTCACAAGGTCGGCAACCCGCGTGCGCGCCCAGGGCCACTGGCCGAATTCCTTCAGGCTCGCCTCGTCAATGTCGACAATCGCGATCGGCTGCGGCGGCGACTCCCTCGGTTTGAACCATTGATAATAGTCGAAGACCTTGAAGCGGAACGCCTCCAGCGGCGCGGGATCGAGCACACGGATAAAGACGAAGACGCCAAGCAGTGCGAAGCCGGCGACACGCCCAACGCCGAACCACGCTTTGACAGCATTCAGGAAACGTTTCAGCACGACCCCCTCGTCCCCGCAGACCCTGAGTGAATGCTAGCGGACCGCGCGCCCGAGGCAAGCGGAATTCCGGTGTTCAAACCGGGCGACATCCCGATGGCCGCCGTCAGGAAGAGACGACAGATTGCGCGTTCCCGTCATCGTCGATGAAGTTGACGGTGACACCGGCCCCGATCCCGTCGAGGACGGCGATCTGCACGAAGTTCACGCCGTTATCTGTGCCGTCCACGTCGACCTCGAGGCTCGTATCCCCGCCAGAGACAACAGCACGGACATGATCGGCAGCCGATGACGTCGGGAAGTTAGCATCGAGCAGGTCACTGAGATCGAATACGTCGTTAGCGGATTCGAAGTTCAGGATCGTGTCGACACCGGTATCCCCGGCCTCGTACTCGAAGATATCCGAACCGGCACCGCCGTCGATCGTGTCATCACCACTGCCGCCCCAGATCGTGTCGTCACCGTCGAGGCCTTCCAGGAAGTTGTCCTCGTCATCGCCGAAGATCAGATCCGTGAACTGGGTGCCGCGCACGTTCTCGATATTGCTCACCAGGTCGATGTTGTCATAGCCGTCGACGGCGAAGCCGAGTTCGAGATCGACGACCACGCCCTGATCGGCAACGAACTCATTGTCACCCGACAGCGAGAAGTCGGTGCTGTAGTCGATTGTATCGACGCCGCCCGCACCATCGATCACATCGTTGCCCGCCAGTGGCTTGATCAGGTTGTTGAGATCATCACCTGTGATCTCGTCGTCCAGGAAGCTGCCGCGCACGTTTTCGATATTGATCAGGTAATCGGTATCGCCGAACGTGTCCGTCGCCTCCGCGGAGTGGAGGTCGATAACCACACCCTGGGAGCCGCCTGTGAAGGCATAGTCGATCTCGTCGACGCCACCGGCACCGTTGATGACGTCGTTGCCCTGCATCGGACGGAACTGGTTGTCGTTTGCGTCGCCGAACAGATCGTCGTCGAAGAACGAGCCTTGAACCGACTCGATATTGATCAGCGTGTCGATGCCACCGAAGCCGTTCATCGCATCGCCGGCCGTCAGATCCACCTCGACGCCATCCGGCGAGTCGGTGTAGCGCACGCGGTCGAAACCTGAGCCGCCGTCGATCGTATTGTTGCCGCCGAGCGCTCGGAACAGTTCGAAATCGTCGTTCGCCACGTTACCGCCGGTGAGGATGTCGTTGCCGGACGTGCCGATTACAACCTCAATGCCCGAAAGCGTATCGGTATCGCCGAACGTGTCCGTTGCCGTGCCCGTGGCAAGGTTCACTGTCACGGCGCCGCCGCCTGTCTCGGCGCTGTAGTCGACGATGTCGAAGAATACCCTGATGCCAAGGACCGGATCGTTGTCACCGCCGCCGATCAGCGTGTCATCGCCAGCACCGCCGACCAGAATGTCCGTCATTTCTCCGCCATCGAGCGTATTCGCGGCGGCACTGCCGACAAGGGTGTCGCCGAAGATCGTGCCAATGACGTTCTCGATATTCGAAAGCGTGTCGGTATCGCCGAAGCCGTCGATCGCTGTGCCGGGCGCGATGCCGAGCACGGTTGTGGTACCGAGGTTCACACTGACGCCGTTGATGCCAAACAGGCCAAAGCCCGCGCCCGCAGATACTGCAAAGTCGCTGCTGTAGTTCACGGTGTCACCGGCGATCTCGCTGGCATCGCTGACACCGCCGTTGATGACGTCATCGCCCGCGATACCGCGGAAGATATTGTCACCGGCATCGCCGATCAGGGTGTCATCGCCGAACGTGCCGCGGATCCGCTCGATGCCGATGAGCGTGTCGACGAAGCTGTCGTCGGTCGCATCGCCGTCAGCGTCGGTGTCATTAAAGGTGCCGGTACCCGCGGCAAGATCGACGGTGACGCCGTCGAAACGCAGGCCGGAGAAGGCATAGTCGACTTCGTCATCGGTGCCTGTACCACCCTCGATCCGGTCGGCACCCTTCATGCCCCGGAACTGGGTGAAGGTCGTGTCGTTACCGATCAGGTGGTCGGCCTGGTTGGAGCCGCGGATGGATTCGAAGTTCGAAATCGTGTCCGTGCCGCCAAAGCCGTCGATCGCCGTTCCCGCAGCAACCGATCCGTGCCCGGCAATGACGCTGACCACAGCGGCGGTCGACAGGTTGATCGTCACGCTGTTGCTGGCGCCCTGGTAGCTGAGCCGGTCGAAACCGGATCCGCCATCGACGGTATCGTTGCCGCCGCGCGGACGGAACTGCTCGAAGTCGTCATTGTCCGTGTTGCCGCCGGTCAGGATGTCGCCTTGATCGGACCCGCGCACGACCTCGATCCCGGAGAGGGTGTCGTTTCCGCCCAGACCGTCATCCGAGACGACGCCCGTCGCCAAATTCACATTTACGCCGCCGGACGAGTTCCGGTAATCGACCATGTCGAACGTGGTGCGCTGCTGGATGCCCGTCAGGTTGAACAGGTCGCGGTCGAAATCGTCGCCGCCGATAATCGTGTCGTTGCCGACATTGCCGCGGAAGTAATCGAATCCGTCACCGCCATCGAACGTGTCGTCGCCGCTACCACCGTAGAAATCGTCGGAGAAGACGGTACCGATAGCACGGTCGACATTGGTCACGAAGTCTGTCGTGCCGTATCCGTCCAGTACGGAATTGGCGGCAACACTACCCGCGCTTGTGAAGAACCCAAATTGGTTGGCGCCCGTGAAATTGACCAGAATGCCGTTCGTGGCAAACGGACCGCCATCGTTGAAGAGGCCCAGGTCGGCGCTGTAATCGACCGTGTCGAAACCACCACCGCCTTCGATCGTGTCATTGCCCTCCAGACCGCGGAACCGGTTGTTGTTGGTATCGCCGGTCAGCGTGTCGTCGCCGAAGCTTCCGCGAATGCGTTCGATACCGCTGAGACTGTCCGTAAAGGCATTTGTGCCGCCATTGGAGACATCGGTAAATGTTCCCGTACCGGCAACAAGATTGACATTCACGCCATCGACATCGAGTCCGGAGAAGGAGTAATCGACCTCGTCCGAGCCGGAGCTTCCGCCGACAACGGTGTCGTCGCCGAAACGCGGACGGAACTGCGTGCTGCTGTTGGAATTGCCGAGCAGGTGGTCGCCGAAGTTCGACCCCACGATGGATTCGATGCTGAACAGCGTATCGATGCTGAGACCGCCATCTTCGGCGGTTCCACCGGCGACGTTGGTCCCGGTGACCAGGCTTACGACTGACCCGTTCGACAGGTTCACCGTGACGCCCGAGCCGGAATTCTGATACCGCACCCGGTCAAAGCCGCTGCCACCGTCGACGGTGTCGGTGCCACCACCGGGCCTGAAGTCCTCGAAGTCATCGTTGAAGACGTTACCGCCGATGATGACGTCGTTGCCGGCGGTACCGGTGACCACCTCGATACCGGTAATGAGATCCTGGCCGCCCTGGCCGTCATCCTCGACGAACCGCTCTTCCAGATCGATGAAGATCGAAAAGCCGTTCGAGAAGTCGATGGCGTCGAAGTTCTGGCGGACATTCAGGGTCGGATCAATATCGTCGCCGCCCTCGTAGATGTCGTTGCCGGATCCGGCCGTGAAGAAGTCGAGCCCGTCGCCGCCGCGCAGAATGTCGTTGCCCGCGCCGCCTTCGAGATCGTCGTCGCCGTCGCCGCCGTCAAGCACATCGTCGCCGTCCTGGCCGCGCAGGAAGTCGTTTCCGCCCAGGCCGAAGATGTCGTCGTTGCCATCGCCGCCACGCAGGTCGTTGCTGTTGCCGTCGCCGATGATCAGGTCATCGAAGAAGCTGCCGCGCACGTTCTCGATGCCGGACAGCGTGTCCGTCGTGCCGAAGCCGTCGTCGATTACCGTGTTCTGCGACAGGTTGACACTGATGCCCGCACCCGAGTCGCCATGATCGATGCGGTCGGTACCGCCGTCGCCGTCGATCGTATCGTTGCCGCGCGAGCCGCGGAAAATGTTGTCTAAGCCGTCGCCGGTCAGGATGTCGTCGAACGACGATCCGCGCAGATAATTGGCGCCGGTAAACGTGTCGTTGCCGATGAGGTTGGCGCCCGCGATCGCGTCAGTCGCAGTCCCCGTCGCCAAACTCGCATTCACGCCGCCGCGCGCGGCCTGCCAGCTGACCCTGGTCGTGCCGGTCACATTCGTGAAGGTGACATCATCGTCGCCCTCGCTCAGCCGGATCTCGATGAAATTGCCGAAGCTGTTGGTGTAGGCACCCGCATCGATGTTGAAAATGTCGTTGTTGCGGCTGTCGCGGATGACATGCGCACCGGTGATGGTATCCGTGGTGCCGAACCCGTCGGAGACTGTGAGCGTCGCACCGGCGCCGTTCGTCACGTTGATGGCGCCCGGAGACGTGATGTACTCGACCTGGACCCAGTCGAAATCGCCGCCTGTATCGGTGCTGGTGATCGTGTCGTCGCCCTGATCGCCGCGGAAGATCACGTAGCCGCCGGTGGTGGACAGGTCGTCATTGCCTGCTCCGCCGATGACGATGTCGTTGTCGGCGTCGAACCGCTGTTCGTTGCCGCCGGCAACCAGTACGTTGGCTGCCGCGTCACCAATGATCCGGTCGGCGAACTCCGTGCCCGTGATGTTCTGGATATTGCTCAGAGTATCGGTGTCGCCGAAGGCGTCCGTTGCCGTGCCGGTCGTCAGATCGACGATGACGCCCCGATTGGCCGCGCCCACCTCGTGCGAGGATATTCCCCGTTCCGCGCCGTAATTGACCGTGTTGGTGCCACCGCCACCATCAATCGTGTCATCACCTGATGACCCTGTGAAAGTCTCATCAGCCGTGCCGCCGACAAGATGATCATCGAACCGGGTTCCACGAACCCGGGAGATTCCGGAAAGCGTATCGAGACCTCCGGTTCCGTCTTCCGCCCTGCCGGCGGCGACGGAATTGCTTGAAACCAGACTTGTTATTGAGAGCGCCGACAGATTGACCGTCGCGCCGGCGGTAGCACCCGCAAAATGATAGTCGGCAAAGGTATCGATCCCGTTGCCGATGATTGTGTCATCGCCTCCCCGACCGCGGACCTGGAAGAAACCCGCGGCCGGCACGGTGATCGTGTCGGCAAATTCAGAGCCTTCGATCGACTCGATGCTCGTCAGATCGTCGACTCCGCCGTCACCGTCATCGGTGACCTGGTTCGTTCCCAGAGTCATGTCGACGGTAATGGCGTTAGCGGCGAATTCGTAGCTCGCCCGGTCGAATCCGGTACCGCCGTCAATCACATCATTGCCGCCGCCACCTACGAACTCTTCAAAATCATCGTTGTCGGTATTGCCGCCGGTCAGTGTGTCGATCTGGCTCGTGCCGATCACCCGCTCGACATTGATCACCGTCTCGGTATTGCCGAACGTGTCGACCGCATTGTTGGATGTGGACGAGAAATCAACCGTAACGCCGAGGCCGCCGGTCTCCTTGCTGTAGTCGACCGTATCGAAGTATTGCCTGACGCCAAACTGCCGGTCGTCACCACCATCGATCGTGTCGATGCCGTCATCACCGGTAAGCGTGTCTACGCCTTGTCCACCAAACAGGTTGTCGTCACCGCCACCGCCCCTGATGACGTCGTCGCCGCCGACAAGGATGATACCGTTCGCATCGGCCTGAAGCGTCGCGTCACCCTCGACAACATTGATGCCGACGCCGTCGCTGGCGCGGTTGACCGCGTCGCCGAAGTCGCCGTTGATCGTATCGTTGCCGCCGCCGCCGGTCAGCACGTCGTCACCATGATTGCCGTCGATACGGAGGTTCGTGACCGTATCGGACGCATCTCCGCTGATGGTGTCGTTGAAGTTCGTGCCGCTGAACCGCGAGAAATTGGTGAGCGTATCGCTGGTGCCGAAACCGTCATCGACAACCTGGCCCGAAGCCAGACTCAGGTCGATGGTCACGCCGTCGGGCGAGTTGCTGAAGTCGATGCGGTTGGTGACACCGAGAGCGCCGGTGACCGTATCGTTGCCCTCGGACGGGCGGTAGCGCGTCGTCTGTGCGTCGCCGATGATGACGTCGTCGAACTTGCTGCCGCGCAGGTAGGTGGCATTGATGATGGTGTCGGTGCCGATATGGTTGCCGATGCCGTTTTCCGTCGCCGTGCCCGAGCCATCTGTGGCATTGGCGGTCATGTCAATGAAGACACCGCCCTTAGCCGTCTCGTAGCTCACGCGCCGCTGCCCGGTCGCGCCGGTGAAGTCGACCGTATCGTCGCCGGCGGTCAGCCTGACTTCGATGAAGTTGCCGAAGCTGCCGGCAAAGCTGTCGTCCCAGAAAATCTGGTCGTCGTTGGCGCTGTCCCGAACCACGTGAACGCGCGACACGGAGTCGACGCCGAACACGCCCGGCGTAATTTCGATGCCGTCATTCACCTCGCCCGGATTGAGTCCGAACTGCGTCGTACCGGTCAGGTTGGCGATGATCCCGCTGGTCGAGGTTTCGTAGGAAACCTGGGTAAAGGCGGCCCAGCCGCCGTTGTCGTCGCCGCGGATAATGTCGTTGCCGGAATCGCCTTGCAGGAACGAGGCGCCGCCCTGTCCGAACAGGATATCATCGCCTTCACCTCCGAACAGCTGATCCCAGCCGACCCAGTTCGACGGGATGTTCTGCGGCGTGCCGCCGCTCAGAAGCACGTCGTCGCCGGTTCCGCCTTCGAGAAGGTCGTTGCCCGATCCGCCCCACAGCCAGTCGTCACCAGCGCCGCCGAGAAGGGTATCGTCGCCAGCACCGCCGAACAGCTCGTCGTCATCACCGGCGCCGTCGAGGAAGTCATTGCCGCCGAAGCCGCCGTCGAGGAAATCCGGATCGTCGAAGTCACCGTAGAGGACATCTTCACCGTCACCGCCGAACAGCGTGTCGTTGCCGGTAAATCCGACGAACATGTTGTCACTGGTGTCGCCGGCAAAGCTGTCATCAAATTCCGAGCCGAACAGGTTCTCGATATCGGTGAGCGTTTCGAGATTGCCGAAGCCGTCATTGGCCACCTGGTTGGCGCCGAGCGTCATGTCGACGACCACGCCGCTGGTTCCGTCGCGGAAATCGGCGGTATCGCTGCCGCCGCCGCCATCGAGCGAGTCGACGCCCGCCGAGCCGCGCAATACGTTGTCGTTGCCGTCACCGGTCAGGGTGTCGCCATTGGCGCTGCCGAACAGCTCGTTGACATTGGTCAGGGTCGCCAGGACGCCCACTGTCGCCGCACCTGCGGCAAGGCTCGCGGTCACACCGCTGCCGGCATTCTGGAAGCTGACGCGCCGGACTTCAGCGCTCGACCCGGTAAAGTCGACGACGTCATTTCCGCCGTTGCCCAGATTGATCTGGATGAGACCGTTCAGGCTGTTGGTGAAGCTGCCGTCGGACAGGAATGTGTCGGTATTCGCGCTATCAGTGAACGCGTGCACGCCGCTCAGGAAATCCGTGCCGGACAGACCGTCATCCGCCTGATGCGCCTCGACACCGGTATTCAGCGCACTCGTCAGGTTGACGAACACGGCACTCGTCGAGGTGCTGTAATCGACCGTTGCGAGATCGTAGAACAGACCTTCGTCCCGGCTGATGAAGTGATCGTTGCCGGATCCGCCGATCAGCGTGCTCGCGCCGCCTTCGGTCCGGAGCACATCGTCGTCGGCGCCGCCGTTGAGGACATCGCCGACTGCGGTTCGGCTTTGCTCCGACGTGTCGCCCTTCAGAATGTCGTCGCCGCCATTGCCTGTCAGCGTATCGCTGCCGCTGCTGCCGAATAGCACTTCGTCGGCCGCCGCGCCGTTCCTCACGACCGGCGTGGTCGGATCTCTCGACAACAGGATTTCGGCATAACCGACGTCAAAACCGCCCTGCCCGTCCTCGATTGCATAGGCAAAGGTGTCGAAACCGACGAAACCTGTCGGGGCCTCGTAAATGAAGGACCCGTCGGAATTCAGCAGTACGCTGCCGCCATTGAAGGAGTTGTAGCGGCCCGTGATGTACATGGCGATCGGGTCGCCGTCCGCATCCGCATCCGGACCGTGACCGTTGTTGTCGGTGATCAGGTTGCCCGTGACCGTGTCGCCCATCTTGGCGGAGAACTCGTCAAGATTGGCAACCGGTTCGTCGTTCACTCCGTTCACGTCGATCGTGAACGTCGCCGATGTAGACCCGGTCGTATTCTCGAAGAACAGAATGTCACCGGCAGTATCAACGCCGAAAAACACGTCCTGATCGCCGTCGCCGTCAATGTCGACAAAGATCGGCCGTGCAAATCCAACGGAAGCCGCGCCGAACGGATTGCCGGACCCCGTAACTTCGACAAATGTCGGGTTTCCTGCGTCGCCCGTGTTTTCAAAGAAACGCACGTTCCCGACGTTCGAGGTCGCGATGGCGTCGAAGTCACCGTCATTATCGATGTCGGCAAAATCAATCGCGCTGACGCCGCCGACCGTCACACCGTCAAGCGGATTGCCGGCCCCGACGACCGGCGTCATCACAGGTTCGAACTCCGAACCGGTGTTCTGGAAATGGCGGAAGGTGCCGTCACCGGCCCCGATAAAGGCATCGAGATCGCCGTCGTTGTCGATATCGACAAGTGTGGGCGTGGCGTCATTGCCGACATTCACGCCATCAAACGGATTCTCGGCCCCCGTCACCTCGGTGAAGTTCGGAGCATCCACGGTTCCCGTGTTCTTGAATGCGCGGATGGTACCGTCCTGCGCACCGACAAACAGCAGGCCAAAGTCCCCGTCGTTGTCGAGATCACCGATGGCAAGGTTGGAATTCGTGCCGACATCAAGGCCGTCGAGCGGATTGTCGGTTCCGGTCTGCTGGGTGAAGGCTGCAGACGTTGGCGAACCGGTATTGAGATAGAAATCAACCGTGCCGTCACCGCGGCCGAGGAACAGGTCCTGGTCGCCATCATCGTCTATGTCGACGAACAAGGGTGCGGCAAGCGTGCCGGCGGAAACTGAATCCAGCGGATTGCCCGCCCCGGTCTGTTCCGTGAAGACCGGCGTGTTGAATGTGGTCGTGCCGCCGTCACCATCGGTCAATGTGAGCTGGACCGTGCGGATGCCCGCGGTCGGGCTGGCATTGTCCGTGTTCAGGTAGGTCAGCGCGTGTATCACGGCCTGCACGGCGGCCGGCGTCGCGCTCGCACTGTTGAACGTGATGACAAGATCGTCCGTGCCGGTGCCGCCGGTGAATGTGCCGATGGTGACGCCACCAAACGTAACGTCCGATCCCGAAACGCCGATCTCGCCGGCACCTGTGCCCTGGTTCTGGATCCCGAGCACGTCTTCCGCATCGTCGCGGCCCGAGATGATCGAAACCGTCAGCGTACCGGTATTGAAGTCCGTACTGTCGACGTCCGTTACGGTTGCCAGATTGTCGATGTCCAGAATCTGGGTGCCGTCGCCCTCGAAATAGGCCAGCACTTCACCCGGAATGCCGGCAATCGCCGGTGCATTATTTGACGCGTTCACCGTGATTGTGGCCGTCGCGGTGTTGCTGTCGACATCACCGTCGTTCACCACCACCGTGATGATCCGGTTTGCCGTGTCCGGATTGACGTTGGTGTTGTTGTAACCGATCAGCTCGAGCGCGCCTTCGTAGTCGGTGATCGACGCTGAACCCGACAGCGTGATGGTTCCGTCGACGGGGTTGTAGGCGCTCGCCGTGATACCGCCGGGCAGCCCGCCCGTGACCACGAGGAATTCGTCTGCGCCATCCGGACGGTTGGTCAGCGTGATCGTCGCCGATTCAATGTTCGTATCGTCGACGTCCGAGATGCTGAGATCGGACTGGGCGCTGTCACCGATCGCGACCGGGCCGCCGCCCTCGGTGAACGTGTTGTTGAAGTCGCCACCCGTGGCCCCACTGCTGTCGTTCGCATCGAGATCGAGTACCGGGGCATCATTGACCGGGATAACCGGAAGGGTGAGGACCAGTTGCGGACCGAATCCGCTGCCGTCATCGGCTTCGATCGTCAGCGTGTCATCGGTGTCCGCGTTCAGGTCCGGCGTGTACTCGATCGAATTGGCAAGCGCCGTATTGATATCCGCCAACGTGCCGGTGAATTCCAGTGTGCCGTCGCTGCCGTCTCCGTCGGAGAACGCCAGTCCGGTGGTCGCACCGGTAAAGGCGATATCGCCTTGCGTAACGGTGAGCCTGACAGTCGTGCTCGCATTGTCCGGGTCGGACAGTTCGATGCCGCTGATGACGATGCTTCCGTCTTCGGTGACAACCGCGACCGGCCCGGTGTCTGTCGTGACGTTGCCGTTGGTGGTCTGGTTGTTACCGCCGCCGGAAATGTCCTCGAAGCGGTTGGTATCGTTGTTCCAGCGCAGGAACAGAATGGCGTTCGTCGGCGTGACCGTTCCATTCGAGATGGTGTCGATCGCGCCCTGCGACAGTTCGCCGGAGAAGATCGCGACGTCGGCGAGCGACCCGTCGAGCGCCTGAGCGGCCGTAAAGCCGCCTCCGCCCAGATCCTGCTCCTGGCCGAGAACGAGTATCCCGTCGAGTCCGAGCCCTCCGGCAGTCGTCGTGCCGGAGCCAGCAGCCTCGCCATCGAGAAACACCGTGAAAGCGCCCGATGAGACGTCGACGGTGACAGCGATATGATGCCAGTTCCCATCCGTCGGAATGGTCAGGCCGGTATCGACGCCCGGCTCGGCACCGCCATTTGTCAAAATATGCAGGTTTCCGCCGGATTTCGAAAGCACCAGCTCGTTATTCTGTCCCGACACCGCATAGGAGATGTAGGTCTCGTTTGCGCCTTCCGTCGTCGGATCGTTGACCCAGAACGACACCGTGTAGTCGCCGGTCGGCAGCGACCCGGCCAGGCCGGCCAGGTTGTTGTCGATCGAGAAGTCGGACGTCGTGCCGCCGAAGGAAGCCGCGCGCGGCAGATCTGCTGTGGTCGGGTCGTTGACCGGGGTGACGGCAACCGTCGATGAAATGCCCGGAGCGCCGGTGTCATCACCGCCATTCGCCGTGCCGCCGGAATCAACAATCTCGGTGATCGTAATGACGCGGCTCGTGCCGGCGGCGCCCGGATCGTCGCCACTGTTTTGCCAGCGCATATCATCGATGAACGTTTCAGCCGCTGCTACCGTCAAGGTGCCGCCCGAGAGCGTGACAGTTGCCGTCGTGCCGGAGAATGAAACACTCGCCGTAAATCCGCTGCCTACCCCGATGGAATTGCCGTCATTCAGGAAGACGTTGTTGCCGCCGACGAACAGGATGTCGTCGTTACCGTCCTGGACGTTCGTGATGGTGAACGTGAAACCGATAATGTCCTGGCCCGCTTCAACCGTATCGATCGAAGTGCCTGAGAAAAGCAGCGGTGCGGATGTCGTTTCCGTCCAGCTCGGATCGAGCCCCGTCGCCGTCAGGCTTGGCTCGTCGTTGACCGGCGTGACTGTCACCGTCGAGGCGATGCTGAGGGCCGTCGTATTGGTGTGCGGGATACCGCCAAGGCCTGAGTCCACGATTTCGGTAATCGTAACGACACGGTTTCCGCCCGTTGCTGTCGGGTCATCGCTGGCGTTCGAGTAAGTGATGCCGTCGACCAGCGTCTGGGTCTGCGCCTCGGACAGCGTGCCTCCCGTGAGCGTCACCGTCGCAGTGGATCCGGTAACCGCCACCGCAAAGTTGAGGCCGGTGGTCGTCGTTCCCGAATTGGTGTCCGTAAGCGCAATGCTGGTGCCGTCAATCGAAAGCACTTCGTCAGCCGTACCGTCGACATTGGTGACCGTCAACTCAAGGCCGGTAATCGTCTGGCCGCTCTCGATCGTCGACGCCGCTGCCGACGAGAACAGGCCCTGCGCACTGCCGCCTTCGGTGAAAGTCGGGTTGTCGCCGGTCGCCGTGAGCGTCGGCGGGTCGTTGATCGGCGTGATGGTGACCGTCGATGCGATGCCCGGATTCGACGCATGGACGCCGCCATTCGCCGTGCCGCCGGAATCGACGATCTGGCTGATCGTAACGACGCGGGTTCCCGCAGTCGCGGTCGGGTCGTCGCTGGTGTTGGCATAAGTCACCGCGTCGACCAATGCTTCGGCAGCGGTCACGGACAGGTTTGCACTCGATAGAACGACGGTCGCCGTGGAACCCGAAACCGTGACATTGAACGTGATGCTGTTGGTCGCGGTCGTGCCAGTGTTTCCGTTGTCGAGCGTGATGTTCGAGCCGTCGATCGCGAGCACTTCATCCGTCGTGCCGTCGACGTTGGTAACGGTGAACGTAAGGCCGATGATTGTCTCGGCCGCCTCGACCGTGTCGATCGACGTGGCAGAGAACAGGCCTTGTGCGGCGGCACCTTCGGTAAATCCCGGATCGTCGCCGGTCGCCGTCAGCGTCGGCGCATCGTTGACCGCATTGACCGTGACGGTTGCATCGCTGCTCGTTGCGGTACCGCCGTCACCGTCATCGACGAAGAAGCGCACCGTCCGCGCGCCGGTCGTCGGGTCGTCGGTATCGGTATTGGTATAGGTGAACTGGCGCGCCAGGGCCTGAACGGCCTCGGGTGTCGCGTCGGCGGTCGTAAAGTCAACCTGCAGGGAAATGTTGTTCGGGCCGCCCGCGATCGTTCCGATCGCATTGCCTTCGTACGTCACCGTCGAACCGGAGACGTTGATCTCACCGGTGCCGTCGCCAACGGCCAGGATACCCAGCAGGTCTTCGGCCGAGTCGCCACCGCTGACGATCTGGATTCGCAGGAAGCCACCGTTGAAATCGGGGCTGTCGCCGTCGGTTATGGTCAGGGCCGCACCCTGATCGATAATCTGGGCACCGTCGCCTTCGTCGTAGTCGAGATTGTCGCCGCTGATGCCGCTGAGGTTGGTGAAGTCGTCGACGCCGGTCACGTTGACGATGGTGTCAACATTGCCGGTCGAGCCGCCGTCACCGTCCGTCAGGACGAAGCGGACCGTCCGTGCGGTTTCGTCCGGATTGATGTTGTTGCTGTTCAGGTAGGTGACCGCATTGATGACGGTCTGGACATCGGTCGCATCTGCGTCCGAATTGAACGTGACGACAAGGTTCTGGTTGAGCGCGCCGCCAGATCCGATGGTGCCGATGACATCGCCGCCAATTGTGATCTCGCTGTTCAGCGAGACTCCGGCGGAAAGCGTGATGCCCGTTCCCGAGTCACTGAGCGAGACAATGTCTTCCGTTACAACCCGGTTCGTGATCGAGACGGTAAGGACACCGTTATCGAAGTCGGCACTGTCGGGGTCCACAACCGTAGCGAGTGTTCCCTGATCGATGATCTGGAACAGGTCGCCTTCGCTGTAGGCCAGCGTATCGCCGGCCAGGTCGTTGATGACCGGCGGGTCATTCGTGACAAGAACGTTGACCGTCGACACCGCCGCGGCCGACGTGCCGCCGTCGCCGTCGTTTACAGTCACTTCGATTGTCCGGTTGCCGCCGGTCGGATTGTCGGTATCGGTGTTCTCGTAGGTCAGCAGGGCCGCTACGTCCGACACAAGCGCCGGCGTGGCAAGCGCGCTGTTGAACGTGATGACGAGATCCGCACCGCCCGTACCACCCGCAATGGTTGCAAAGACATCGGTCGTCGTGCCGTTGCCGACCAGGACATTCGATCCGGAAATGCTGATGTTGCCGGCGTCCGTTGCCGGCGACTGACTCTGGATCGACAGCACGTCTTCGGCAGGGACTCCGCCGGCCGTTATGCTGATGGTCATGCTGCCGCCGTTGAAGTCGGCGCTGTCGACGTCGCTGATCTGCGCAGGCGTCAGGTTGTCGATGACGAGAACGCCCTGCCCTTCATTGTAGGCACGGGTCTGGCTCAGGAACTGAATCGTCGGCGCGTCGTTCTGCGGCGCAACGGTGATCGTCACATCCGAATTGGCGGATGTACCGCCATCGCCGTCGTTCACATTGAACCGGACGATGCGATTGCCGGACGTCGGGTTGTCGGTGTCGGTGTTCGTATAGGTGATTGCCTGCACCAGCGCCTGCACGGCGGCCGGCGTCGCGTCCGCCGTCGTAAACGTGACGACGAGGTTGGCACCACTGGCACCGCCGACAAACGAGCCAATCACATTGCCTTCGAAGCTGACCGTGAGCCCTGACACGCCGATCTGGCCGGCACTGCTGCCCTGGTTCTCGATACCGAGCACATCCTCGGCATTGTCGCCGCCCGTCACGATGGCGACGGTCAGGTTCCCGCCGTTGAAGTCCGAACTGTCGACGTCCACGACGCTGGCCGAGGTGCCCTGATCGATGTTCTGTGCCCCGTCGCCTTCATTGTACGTGAAGCTGTCGCCACCGAGATCGCTGATCGTCGGCGCATCGACGGTTGCATTGACGACGATCGTCGCCGTCGCCGTGTTGCTGTCGTCAACACCGTCATTGACGACCACAGTAATGGTGCGGTCTGTCGTATCCGGAGCCTGGCTGGTGTTGTTGTAGCGGATCTGGCCGATCGCGGTCTGGTAATCCGCCAGCGAGGCCGTGCCCGTCAGAACAATCTCGCCTGTCGCAGGATTGTAGGCACCCGCGGTGATGCCACTCGGCAACACGCCCAGGACAGAGAGGCTCTCCGACCCGCCATCCGGCCGGTTGGTCAGCGTGACGGTCGCCGAGACGAGATTCGCATTGTCCGCATCCGTGATCGTGATGTCGGGATCGACAATGTCGCCGACTGCGACAGGGCCGAGATCCTCGGTGAACGATCCGAGGAAATCAGCGCCCGAGGCGCCGCTGTCATCATCGGAATCGAGGTCGAGCGCCGGCGCGTCGTTGCTGGCGCTGAAGACGACCGTCGTCGTCCCGACATTGCTGCTGGCGTCGTCCCCGTCATTGACCTCAATCTCGATAATCCGGTCGGCCGTGTCCGGGTTGGAACTCGTGTTGTTGTACTCGACCTGCTGGATCGCGGTCTGATAGTCGGCAATGGAGGCAGAACCGGAAAGGATCAGGACACCGGTGGACGGGTTGTATCCGACCGTTGTGATCCCGCTTGGCAGCGCGCCGTTGATCGACAGGCTCTCGTCGGCACCGTCCGGACGGTTGGTCAATTCAATGCGCGCAAAACTGAGGTTGACGTCATCGACATCGACAATGGCGATGTCGTTATCGGCGACTGAAACCGCTCCCCCGCCCTCGGTGAAGCTGGTGTTGTAATCGGAACCGCCGGCGCCGCTGTCATTGTTGAAGTCGAGATCGAGAATCGGCAGGTCGTTGACGGTATCAACCGTAAGCGTAGCGGTAGCGACATTGCTGTCCGCATCGCCGTCATTGACGACCACCGTGATGACGCGGTTGTCGGTCACCGGCTGATTGTCGGTGTTGTTGTAAAGGATCTGGCCGATCGCGGTCTGGTAATCCGCAATGGAGGCCGACCCGGTGAGGGTAATGACACCGGTTGCCGGGTTGTAGACACTGGCGGTGATTCCGCTCGGCAGAACACCGGACACCGACAGGCTCTCGAACACGCCGTTCGGCCGGTTCGTCAACGTCAGAGTCGCCGACTCGATGTTCGTATCATCGGCATCCGTTATCAGGATATCGGGATCGACGATGTCGCCGATGGCAACCGGGCCTCCGTCTTCGACGAAGGTACCGGAGAAGTTTGCACCGGACGCGCCGCTGTCGTTGTCGCCGTCGAGATCGAGAACCGGCGCATCGTTCAGCGCATTGATCGAGAGAGTCGCGGTGGCGGTATTGCTGTTGTTATCGCCGTCATTGACAACCACGTTGATGACGCGGTTCGTGGTGTTCGGATCCTCGCTCGTGTTGTCGTATCGGATCTGGCCAATCGCGGTCTGGTAATCCGCCAGCGAGGCCGTTCCCGTCAGGGTCAGGACACCGGTCGCCGGGTTGTAGGCAATTTCCGTTATGCCGGCCGGAAGCCCCCCGACGACAGACAGGCTCTCGGCTGCTCCGTCCAGCCTGTTGGTCAGCGTGATCGTCGCCGACTCGATATTGGTGTCGTCCGGATCCGTAATCGTGATGTCCGGATCGACGATGTCGCCAATGGCAACTCCGCCGCCACCTTCGGTCCAGGTTCCGGTGTAATCGTCACCCGTCGCACCACTGTCGTTGTCCAGATCGAGATCGAGCGTCGGCGCATTGTTGTTTGCAACGATGGAGATCGTTGCGGTCGCAACATTGCTGTCGTCGTCCCCGTCGTTCACGACGACGGTGATCGAACGATCTGTCCCGTCCGGATTCGTACTGGTATTGTTGTAGCGGATCTGGCCGATCGCGGTCTGGTAATCGGCAAGCGAGCCCGTTCCCGTCAGGGTCAGGACACCGGTCGCAGGATTGTAAACACTGGCGACAATGCCGCTCGGCAGGCCGCCGGATACACTGAGGCTCTCGTCCCCGCCGTCAGGACGGTTGGTCAGTGTGATCGTCGCCGACTCGATGTTCGTGTCGTCAACATCCGTAACGGCAATGTCCGGATCGACAATGTCGCCGATCGCGACCCCGCCACCGCCTTCGGTGAAGGTACCGTTGTAGTCCGCACCACTGGCACCGCTGTCATTGTCGGCATCGAGATCGAGCGCGGGAGCGTCGTTCGCACCACTGACGGCGATCGTCGCTGTCGCGGTATTGCTGTCGCTGTCACCGTCATTGACGACAACCGTGATGATCCGGTCAGCGGTTCCCGGATCCTGGCTGGCATTGTTGTAGCGAATCTGGCCGATCGCGGTCTGGTAATCGGCAAGCGAGGCCGTACCGGTCAGCGTGATGACACCGGTCGCCGGGTTATAGGCGCCGGCTATAATGCCGGTCGGCAGGCCGCCGGATACACTGAGGCTCTCGTCTATGCCGTCCGGACGGTTGGTCAGCGTAATCGTCGCCGACTCGATGTTGGTATCGTCGACATCCGTGACGGTGATGTCCGGATCGACGATGTCACCGATCGCGACGCCGCCAGCGTCCTCGGTGAAGCTGCCGTCGAAGTCGGCGCCGGTGGCACCGCTGTCATTGTCGCCGTCGAGATCCAGGGTCGGAGCATCATTGTTTGCAACGATGGATATCGTCGCCGTCGCGACATTGCTGTTGCTGTCGCCGTCATTGACAACGACGTCGATGATCCGGTCAGCGCCATCAGGATTGGCATCGGTATTGTTGTAACGGATCTGGCCGATCGCAGTCTGGTAATCGGCAAGCGATGCCGATCCCGTCAGCGTAATGACCCCGGTCGCCGGGTTATAGGCGCCGGCGGTGATGCCGCTGGGCAATGCACCCGAGACACTGAGACTCTCGTCGCCGCCATCCGGACGGTTGGTCAGCGTGATTGTCGCGGACTCGATGTTGGTATCGTCGGGGTCCGTGATCGTGATGTCAGGATCGACAATGTCGCCGATGGCGACGGGGCCGCCGCCTTCGGTGAACGTGCCGTCATAGTCGGCGCCGGTGGCACCGCTGTCATTGTCGCCGTCGAGATCCAGGGTCGGAGCATCATTGTCCGCGCTGACGTCCACCGTGACTTCGGTCTCGAACGAACCGCCGCCATCACCATCGGTCAGGGTCAGCGAGACCGTGCGCGTTCCGGTGGTGGGGTTGGTCGTATCCGTATTCTCGTAGGTGATCGCCTGGATCAGCGTTTCGACATTCGCCGGGGTTGCGTTCGCATTGAACTGGATGCTGAAAGGCAGGCCCACGCCCTGCGTGAGGATTGAGCCAATCTGCGTGCCGCCGACGAACACGCCGCTTCCGACGATGCCCACCGTGCCGGAGGTATCCAGGCCCAGAAGATCCTCGGTGATGTCCCCGCCGGATATGACGGTCGCGGTCAGTATGCCCTGGTCGAAATCGGCACTGTCCGTATCCGTGACTGTCGCGTCGGGATCCTGAGGCGCCGGAGGCGGTGAAGACGGCTGGTCGATGACGACCTGGCCGTCGCCTTCGGTGTAGTCGAGATTGTCGCCGGTCAGATTGCCGATGACGGGATCGGCGCTGGTTGCAACGATAAAGATCGTCGTGGTGGCCGCGCTCGACGTATTGTCGTCGCCATCCGAGACAAAGAAGCTGACGGTCCGGGTGGCAACTGTCGGATCCGCGCTGGTGTTCTCATACGTGACAGCCTGAAGCAGTTCCGCGACGGCTGCGGGCGTTGCATCGGCGGTGTCGAGATCAACGATCAGATCGCTGCCGTCGCCGTCGGATGAGATCGTGCCGATCGCCGTTCCCCCGACGGAAACGACCGACCCGACGGTCATACCGGCAGAGAGGCTGACCGTTCCGCTGACATCGAATGCAAGAACGTCTTCGCCCGGCACGCCGTTGTTCGAAACCGTGACTCGGAGAGTCCCGCCGTTGAGCGTGGTGCTGTCGGCATCCGTGACCGTGGCCGGTGTGCCCTGGTCGATGATGGCCGGCGCACTTGCCTCGATGTAGGTCGTACCGTCACCGCTGAGCGAACCGATATCCGGAGGCTGCTCCGAAGGTGGTGGAGGCGGCGGCGGAGGTGGCGGCGGCGGAGGTGGCGGCGGCGGAGGCGGCGGCGGAGGTGGCGGCGGCGGAGGTGGCGGCGGCGGAGGCGGCGGCGGGGGTGGCGGCGGCGGAGGTGGCGGCGGAGGGGGCGGCGGAGGCGGTGCGGAATCACCGTCTCCATCGCCATCGCCGTCTCCATCACCATCGCCGTCCCCATCACCGTCGCCGTCGCCGTCGCCGTCTCCATCACCGTCGCCGTCGCCGTCCCCATCTCCGTCGCCGTCCCCATCTCCGTCGCCGTCACCATCCCCGTCGCCGTCTCCATCGCCGGCAGACTGGGTGGTGTCCGGATCGGAATCGCCGTCTCCATCGCCGTCACCGTCCCCATCGCCGTCGCCGTCCCCATCTCCATCACCGGAGTTATTGGAGACCGGGTCGTCGCCGGCCTGGATACGTTGCTGCACTGCGGAGAAGGTCGCGTAGACGGTGTTCAAGGCTGCCTGGTCTGCGAACAGTTCGCCCGGAGTCCGGGGGACTTCGATGGCGTCGCCGTCAACCGTGTTGATGACGAGTTTCGTGCCGAGATCGGAAACCACGCCGATCGGTTCGTCGGTGCCTTTCCGGAAGACCGTGAACTGGCTGACATTGCCGGTATCCGGATCCGGCGCGATCTTGAAGGTGACTTCAGGCTGGTCGATGTTGGTGAGTTCGGCCGTGCCGTCGGCCAGCGTGATATTGATGATGCCGGTCGTGCCGCGAACACCCATCGTCGCCACGGGCGTATCGACACGCATGTCGCCGGTCGGCGCGATCTTGCCGGCGACGAACACAAAGGTGCCCTCCACCAGGTTCATCAGCATCGAGTTGTTGCTGCCGTTGGGCTGATAGACGAGTTCGTTCAGGACCATCCGGGAATCGCCGGAAAGCGTGAAGACCGTCTCGTCCAGGAACACGATACCGAGGTTCGCGCCGTCATCCGTCTGGATGACGTCGCCCTTGAAGACCTTGTCGCCGATCTTGAGTTCGACCACCGTCCCGTCAACGCGCGTGGCGGTCGCCCTGCCCGTGAGCGTCTCGACCTGACCGATTGGCTCGGTGCCGGTCGGGGCGTCGTTGGTGCCGGCCTGCGCGTACTGACCCGGAGCGAGCGGTCCCGCCAGCGCAGCGACAACCTCCGGCGTAAGCCATGCGCCGTCTGCCGTCAGAGTGGGAAGTTCTTCCTGTGCGAAGTAGTCGACAATGATGATGACCTGACCGTCTTCACCGGTGATCACCAGGTCGCTGCCGGAGCGCGAGAAATTGCCATTGAAGAGCAGATGGCGATCGGGAATTTCCACGAACGGACCATCAACTGTGATGGAGGTCACAGGCTTGGCGCCCACGCCCCCCTTGAATACGAATTGTTTGACCACCCCGAGGCCCCGCAGCTACGAATTGTCGACAGTTAACAATTACTTAACGCATCATAGGCAAGAGCCTGAAAAGTGTCCAGCGAACCGCGCGAGTGTTGGATCATATGGTAAAGCAACTTGAGGTTGCATCAGGTGACAAGATCCATACAGCCCGAGTAATGCCAACTGGAAATTACTGAAATTGATCAAGAAATCGCCGTTATTGGCAAATACTCGACAATTTCCACGGGAACACACCTGCAAAACTGGCTCTGCCACTCCCTGAAATACAGGCATTTGCCGCATTTCAGTGTGATTTATGTCACAATTGGGATGTGGAGAATCGGGCCGTCGATCACGCGACTCAGCGCTCTCTGAGAGCCTCGTAACGCACCTTCGTGAGCGGCTTCAGAAGATAATCAAGGACGGTTTTCTTCCCCGTCAGAATGTCAACCTGGGCAACCATGCCGGGAATGATCGGAAGCTGCTCAGTCCCGAGGCTGAGAAAATTCTGCTCGGTCCGGACGATGACCCGGTAAAATGTCTCCGATTGCTCATCGGTAATCGTGTCCGCGCTGATCCGTTCGACCTTGCCGTCAAGCGCCCCGTAAATGGAATAATCATAGGCCGTGAGCTTGACGCTGGCGGCCTGATCGGGCCGCACGAACGCCACATCCTGCGGCCGAAGCCGCGCCTCGATAAGCAGGTTGTCCCCCAGCGGCACGATCTCGATGATGTCCTGGCCCGGCTTCACCACCGAACCGATCGTATTGGTGTTGACCTTGTTAACGATCCCGCGCACCGGCGCCTTGAGCGACGCCCGGGTAACCCTGTCCCTGGCCCCCTTGATCGTCTCCTCGATCACACCGAGCTCGGCCCGGGCCTTGGCCAGCCGCTCCCGGGCTTCCGCCTGATGGCCGAACTTCGCCGTCTCGATCCTGTTGCGGGCTTCCTCGATCGCCGAGGACGCGCGCGGCAGCGACGCGGTCACAATGGCCAGTTCGCCGTTCACCTCGGCCGCCTGCCGCTCCATGCGCAGCAACTCGATCTCGGGGACGACCCCGCGCTCCTTCATCTTACGCGTCAGCGTCAGTTCGCGGTCGAGCGGTTTCTTGGACGATTCCAGCTTGATCCTGCGAGCGTCCAGTTCCTGAAGCTCCTGCTCCTTCTGCACGAGCTGTTGCCGGAGAATGGAGACCTCCTGGTCGCGCTTCAGCCGGCGCACGTTGAAGACGTCCTGTTCGTTGGCAACCAGTTCAGGCGCGTTGTTCGCCAGCGCCTTGTCGATGTTGACCTCGTCCGCCCCGGTCGCTTCGGCGAGAAGCCGCGCTATCTCGGCGCGCAGTGCCCAGCGCCGCTGACTCAGTTCGCCGAGCCGGGCAGCGAACCCCGTGTCGTCGATCCGCATCAGGACCTGGTCCTTCTCGACCGAGTCACCCTCGCGAATCAGGATCTCCCTGACAATGCCGCCTTCAAGGGTCTGGACCACCTGCAGCTGGCTGGACGGGATGACGCGCCCGTCGCCGCTGGTCACTTCCTCGACGGTCGCGATCTCGGCCCAGATCAGACCGACCAGAACGATGAAGCCGACGATGCCGATGAGAATCCACGCGGCACGCGGCGCCCGCTCCTCGACGGCGGCACGCACGTCGTTGGCAAACTCGAACTCGTCCTTGCCCATCATGACTCGCCACCATCGTCATCGTCATCGGCAGAGGTTTCCCCGTCCGCGGACGGCGCCCGGAACTTCCGGTTCTTCAGCGCATCGAGCACCACATCCTTGGGCCCGTCCGCAACAAGCCCGCCGCCCTCGATGACGATCAGGCGGTCCACCAGTTCCAGGAACGAGTTGCGGTGTGTCGATACGATCAACGTGTCGTCCTCGCCCAGGTTTTCCCGGAGATGCTCGATAAGCGTGAGTTCAGTATTGGTGTCCATCGCACTCGACGGCTCGTCGAGAAACAGCACCTTGGGCCGCCGCAGAAGCATACGGGCCAGCGACACGGCCTGACGCTGCCCGCCGGAGAGCCCCCGCCCTCTCTCGCCTATCGGCATGTTCAGGCCGAGCGGATGAACGGCGGAGAAGCCCTGCACGCCGGAGATCCTGACCGCTTCGGCGATCTCGTGTTCGCTTGCGTTCGGCCTGCCCAGAATGATGTTCTCCCTGAGCGTGCCGAGAAACAGTTCTGGGTCCTGCGAGACGAAGCCGACACCGGCACGCAGCTCCGCCGGTTCGTAGTGGCGGATATCGACGCCGTCGATGAGGATCACGCCCTTGTCCGCGGCAAACAGCCCGGCGAGCATCCTGCCGATCGTCGTCTTGCCGGATCCCACGCGCCCGATGACGCCGACCCGTTCGCCCGGCTTTATCGAAAGCGAGATGTCCTTGAGTGTCTCCGCGCTGGCCCCGGGATAGGCAAAGGTGACATCGCGAAACTCGATCTCGCCCCGTTCCACCGTTTGCCCGCTGACAATCGCCTCATGGCGTTCCTCGTCCAGGTCCATGAAAGCGGTCAGCGTCCGCATGGCCGCGAAAGACTGCTGCGCGCGCGCAAATGTCTGGGCGATATTGCCGAGCGGAACAAGCACGCGGCCGGACAGAATGTTTGCCGCGATCAGGCCGCCAACGGTCAGCTCTCCGCCTGCGACGAGAAACACGCCCCAGAATATGATGATGATGCCGACACCCTGCTGGACCGTGCCGGTGAAGTTGGCCGCAAAGGTCGACCAGAATTTGGTCGACGAATTCGCACGGGCCGTCGCCGCGACCGCTTCCTCCCATCGCGACTGCATCACGCCTTCGCCGGAAACGGCCTTGATCGATTCCAGGCCGATCAGGGATTCGACAAGGATCGAATGCCGGCGCGCCGCCTGCGCCTGGGTCCGTTTGACCGACCGGGCAAGCGGCAGTTGTATGAACAGCGAAACCAGAAGCACGAGCGGAACCGCGAGTAGCGGGACCATTGCGATCGGTCCGGCGATCAACCACAGCACGGCGATGAAGACTCCGATGAAGAGAAGATCGGTTACCGCAATGATGCTCGAGGAGGTAAAGAAGTCGCGGACCGTTTCGAAATCGCGAATCTGATTGGCGACGGCGCCGGATGACGCCGTCTGCTGTGCCATGGAAATGCCCAGAGCGTGCTGGAAGAGATCGGCCGCGACGCGCATGTCGACTCTTCGGCCGGTCTGATCGAGCACAACAGTCCGCATCTGCTTGAGCAGAAAGTCGAAGAAGACCGCTAGCGCAACACCGGCCGCCAGAGCCACCAGTGTCGGTATCGCGAGATTGGGTATCACCCTGTCGTAAACGTTCATGACGAACAGGGGAAACGCCAGACCGAGCAGATTGACCACGAGGGCGGCAAGCACGATCTGCAGCCATGACGGCCAGAACTTGAACACGGCGGACCAGAGCCAGTGCCCGCGCTGCCGGCCGGTCGGCTGCTGGGCGGTGTCGGGCCCGTCGGCCGGCTCTTCAACCGTGACGTAGAACAGGTATCCCGACGCCTCCCGTTCCAGGCGCGCCATCCATACCGGCTTCGCCTTGTCGGAGAGCAACGGATAGACCACCCTCGCCCGCCGCGCACGCGACTGCTTGCGCACCACGACGCAGGCGTCGCCATTGTTGAACAGGACAATGAAGGGAACCACCAGAGACGGCACGCGTGCGATCGACCGCTCTACAAGCTGGACCTTCAGGCCCAGACGCGCCGCTGCCCGCGGCACGAGATCGACGGTCAGCCTTCCGTTGCGCAACGGCAGGCCGCTCAGAACCGCCCGTCTGGATACGGGCTTTCCGGCTTCGCGGGCAATGTACTCCAGACAAGCCAGCAGCGGGTCGTCATCGACCGCTTCGGCTTCAAGCAGGTCGGGATCGTGCTGGTGTGTGTCAGGTTCGTCTATTGTGTCTCCCGCAGTGACCGGATTCGCATCGCTGACACGTAAATCCATGGCCCCAAAACACCAGAATAATCCGCCTCTGGTCCAGCGGCTTCCAAAATTACCGTTAAGGCCTCACCGGGCGCCAGCGCGAAAATAATCAGTTCTTGCGCAGCGGCTCGATGCTTATGTTGAAAATCCCCAGCGGCTTCTGGCTCTGCAACCGGTGATCGGCAATGGTTTCACCGGGCGGCGTCACGCCGAGATTTTCAAGCAGCCTGCCCATGCTTGCCAGAACCTGATAGGCCGAGAAAAGATGGACCGCATGTATGCTCTCGAGCTGGAACCGGCTGTTGAACAGGGAGCTCTCGGTATCCAGGAGGTCGAGCAGCGTCCGCTTCGAAAGCTCGTATTCCTCAAGATAGCTCGCCACGACCTTGCGGTTCAGCTTGACCTGCTCGCGGAAGGATTTAACCCGTTCGCCACCGGTGACGTAGGACGCCCAGGCCCTGTCGACGGCTTCCGAAGTCTCCCGGATCCGCGCCAGTCGCTCGGCTTCCGCCTGCGCCATGCGCTCGGCCGCTGCGCGATTCCTGTTCGTCGTGATGAGGCCGTCGAACAGGTTCCAGGTCACGACGACCTTGCCGAGAAGGTCTTCGTTGGGTCCCGGTGTTCCGTTCACATCGTCGCCGAACGAGGCACGCCCTTCGAGCGAGACCTGCGGAAAATATCCCGAGCGGGCCTGCTCGCGGCTGAACTTCGCGGCATCGAATTCAGCCTCGGCGGCCTTGATGGTCGGGTTGCCGACAGAAGCCATCTTGACGGCCGCCGCCCGCGTGCCCGGAAGGCCGCGCGGCAGATATATCGGCTGCAGTGGGCCGGGTTCGCGGCCAATCACGTTCCGGAAGCGGCCCTGCGACTCGAGCAGCGACTGCTTGATCTCGGCCACGACCGCTCTGGTCGCCTCGACCCGCTGAGCCGCCTGATCCACTTCGCCCTGCGAAGCCTTGCCGCCCTGGCGGCGGCCCTCGACCAGTTCGAGGATCTGCTGGTGCCTGCGCACGTTGTCGCGCGCTATTTCGAGCAGCCGGGAATGCCTGCGGACATCGATATAGGCCTCTACGGCTCTCAGCCCCAGCGCTTCCGACCGCTCCATGACGCGGAAGGCGGACGCATCGATTCGCGCGGCGTTGCGATAGATGTCATTGGCGCGGTCCCAGAAGTCGAACAGGACCTGCTGCACGGTGACCGTCGCCTCTTCGCGCCTGCGCCACTTGTTGTTGATATTGGCGGCCTTGCCCTGTGGCTGGTCTATCTTCTGATAACCGATGTCGGCGACGACATTGACCTGCGGAAGCAGGCGTCCCTGGGCCTGCCGCAGTTCATAACCCGTGGCGCGCCGGTCCGCGCGTGCTGCAGCAACTGATGGATGATGACGGACGGTGATCTGGACGGCGTCTCGCAGGGACATGGCTTGTGCCACGGACATCTGCCCCGCCAGCAGCAGCCCCCCTAGTACTACACGAAACTCCCAGCCCATGAGCCCCCCAACCAGCTCTCATAAGTTCAGCCCGCAACGGCCTTTTTTTCGCCTTTTTTTCCTACCGGAAATACTCCGATGCAGCAAGGTTATCGCCTTAAGGAACTGTTAATTTCGCCCCAGAGCAACATAATTGCCGCTCGTGTGACATTTATGACATCATAATGTTTCGATTCGCGAAATCGGGCGAATCAATGACGCGAGAGGCCTTAGCGGGATGCCGAAAGCGATAAACGATCCTGACATCAATGAGAATCACGCCAATGACAATGCGCAGGACAAGGACGTCGCGATCGATTTTGCGCCGGGACCTCTGGCGGCGGCACAGCAATCAGAGCAGCCCTTGATACTCGACTGTTATCTGCCGCAGGGACATCAGATCAACGTCCGGCCGGCACCGCAGAATCGCGCGTGGATGGATGCGACACCTGACCAGTATGCGTACCGGTGCCTGCCGCTCAATATTGCGAACTCTCACGGCTGGGAATTGCTTTGCCCGTCGGGGTTCAGCGCCTTCTGGGACGGAGGCAAGGGCCTCAAGGCCATCAAGATCATAAAGGATGATCCCGACGATCAGGACGTCGCCATCAGCCATTTTGGAAGCGGCATACTGACCTTCCACGTTTCCGGCCTTCTGCGCACGGAACCCGGCTACGATCTTTGGGTAAGCGGGCCTGCAAACCGCCCGAAATCCGGAATCTACGGCCTGACGGGCGTCATCGAAACCGATTGGCTGCCGTTCACGTTCACCATGAACTGGCTGTTCACGGACAGAGGCAAACGGGTACGGTTCGAGAAGGACGAGCCGTTCTGCAGCTTCTTCCCGATCCCGCGCGGACTCATAGAGAGATTCGATCCGATACTGCGGCCGCTCGACGAGGACTCTGGTCTGTCCGCCGACTACAGCGACTATGCGGAGAGCCGCAAGGGCTTCAACCAGGATCTCAAGGTCGACGGTTCGGAGGCCCAGAAACGGAAGTGGCAGAAAACCTACTTCCAGGGACCCGACACCCCGCTGCATCCGCCGCACCGGACCCGCCTGAAGGCAAAACCGTTCAGGCGGTCGGACAAGGACACGGACTCATAGTCACTTCGCCATAGCCGGAAAGCTGCGAGTCTGATGCACGATTGAGCCGTCTCCGGCAACGTGACCGTCCGGATGTCCGGTTTCGGATGCGTGTCCGCGGCTACGGGCCGGCAATCACACCGAATGTCGTTTCATCGGAGCGATCAAGACCGAAACCATCCGTGAACTCGACGTTGCCGAAACCTGCCTGCTCGAGCTCGAGACGGATTTCGTCCTGCGTGAAATATTTCAGCCAGTTGTAAACGTCCCAGGTTCGATCCTTCTCAATTATGGTGAAGTGATCGAGCGACACCGCTTCATGGTCGTACCGGAATGTGTGCTGGAATGCGAAGTAGTCGTTCGCGGACCAGAACCCGTTCATGAGATTGCGTTCAAAGGAAACGCGCTCGACGACTCCGTCGAAGGCCTTGGTTGAAAAAACGTCAAACAGGAATCTTCCGCCAGACAACAACACGCGGCGAATTTTGGTCAGCAACGTTTTGCGCTGAATGGGCGACAGCGGGCACAGGTCACAGTAGATCAACGTGACCAGGTCCTGTTGTTCCGGGAGTGGATCCTCAAGATAATTCGCGACCTGATATGTGGCCGATCCGGTATTCGAGGGCGCGTGCTCTTGTGCATAACCTATTGAATTGCCGGAGAAGTCCACACCGTGAACGACCGCGCCACGCTCTGCAAATCTGTTCGAGTACAGCCCCGGGCCGCACCCGAGATCACAAACAGCTTTGCCGTCCAATCCAAAGGACTGATCGATCCAGTCAACCACACGGTCGATGGCCTCAACCGGGCGTGATGCAAGCTCCGTATCCTGGCTCAAGTGCGTCCGGAGCATCTGGTTTGCCAGATGCGGCTGTGTCCAGAGTTTCTCTGCCGTGTAGGCGGAGAACACCGCCGGGCGCTGGTGGATTTTCTGCAACTGTGTGTACATGGAAGCACCATATTGGAGCCGCACGAGGCTGTGCGGTGAGTACGGCAATCGCGGCAGGTTTGCCGGGACGTGAGCGGCGACGCCCAAACCGTGAATTGGGTCCGGCGGCATGACGGTATAGGATACAGCACATGTCACATCTTGTTCGAACCATTGCGGCGGCGGCTGTCATCGCAATTGCCGGGACGATACTGTCTCCGGAGGAAACGGCAGCCAGAAAGTACGAACGAAACGGCGTCTACGCGGTCGGCGGCAACCAGTTTATCGTGCGGTTGAGGCGGCAGGGCGCTTATGTCTATCTCAGGGCCTACAGGCGGGCCGGAGGCCAGTGGGAACGCTACGGAACCGCAAGGGTCGCCGCGGCCCGGCTGGCGCAGCGAAGATCGGCCGTGCGCCGCGGCGCCCGTGCCGGCATCGTCGAGAGGATCTACTTCACGGGCAGGCTGATCGGGTATTCAACGATCGATCTGGACAATCCGCTGAACACGGAACTCAACAGAAACGCGGACGGTTGCGTTTCCTGCTGACGGAGAAATTCACGGACACAGCTAGGTTGGTGGATATACGGGTCCTGACCGCGTGCACCAGTTCGGGAGACTAGCCGCCGCGTCCGTTGCCGTTGCCGCCGCCATTGCCGCCGTTTCCATTGCCGTTCCCGTTACCGCCGTTCCCGTTACCGCCGTTCCCGTTGCCGTTACCGCCGGCTCCGTTGCCACCATTGCCATTGCCATTGCCGTTGCCATCGCTGCCGTCGCCACCGCCATTGTTGCCGCCACCGGAATTTCCGTTCCCGGTGTCGCCACGACCGACATTGCCACCGCCGAAATCGCCGTTGCCGGGTGACTCGCCGGCGTTGCCGACGGCACGATCATTGCCGGGATTGTTCGGAACGCCCGCGGGCGGATCGCCCGGCACACCGGGCGTCACGCCGATCGCGGCAATCTCTGAAGCCGGGGCGGCCGGCGCGGCCGATGCTCTTCTATTGGTCCGCTGCGGCGCGGAACTGCATGATCGCGTGCTTGCCCTGAAGCGACGATCCAGCCGGCTCTGTCCCCGGAGGAAAGGAAATGCGACTGAGACGGGCAGACCACGCAGTTGCGTGTTGGACAGTGCCCTCGGCCGCCGCGGTGCACCGCTGCGCGGCACGCGGACAACCTCACACGGGCGCCGCAGAACCTGACATTGGCCGCTTCGTTTGCAGACCCTCACGGCACCCTGCAACAGCAGCACCAGCGTTTCGCCGTTCGGGCGGATATACATGTCGAATTTCGTTCCGCGGATGCCCATGGTCGCAACCGGCGTGCTGATCGAATAGGCACTCCTGGCACTCGATCCGCTAATGAACCGGAATGCGCCCTTCAGTGCCCGGATCGTTACCTTCTTTGCCGACCGGTTGCCGTCATAGACGAAACGATTGAGGGCGAGTCTGGAGCTGGGCCCTATGGCCAGCTTCGTATTATCGAGAAAGACAAACTGTCCGATACTGCCGGCACGGGTCCTGATGACTTCATTCTGGAACACAGGATCCCGGGTCGACAGTCGTCGCAGCCGCTGCCCCGAAACCTTGCCGGTCACGGAATTTATGATTGAAGCCGCCTTGCCGATTTGATTGCTGGCCGCCCCAGCATCGTCAGCAGCAATCCCCAAGGCCATTGCTGCCAGCACCGAAACATATGCACGCATAACGCCACCCCACAGTTCGGCGGCCACGCTCTCCCAACGCCGCTGCGCCGATTACGGGCGAAAGACTAGCACTAAAAATCGGCTCCTGACGAATCGCGCCTCGCTGCATCGCAACATCTGCTGCGGGCCCATCACCGGAATTTCGGTCGAAACCTATTCCTTGCAGTCGTCCACGATCCGCTTGATCTCGGAGAGCTCATAGAGCGTGGCCTGAAGGACCTGCACCTGTTCGCGTGACAGGCCCGAGGCTGACTGCACGGCGCTGAGCGTGGCCTCATCGACCGTTACCGGCGCAGTGTCCGCCACAGCGCTGACGACGTCGCCATCCGCCGCGTCACTGCCCAGTGGAGCGCCGTGGACGCTTCCGATGACCTTTGCGACACCGTTCTCCTTGAGGATTTTCTGCACGCCGCGGATCGTGTATCCCTCGCCATAGAGCAGATGGCGAATGCCCTTGAGCAGCTCGATGTCCTGCGGCCTGTAATACCGACGACCGCCACCCCGCTTCATCGGCCTTACCTGGGAGAACTTGCTCTCCCAGAACCGCAAAACATGCTGCGGGACGTCAAGCTCGGTAGCCACTTCGCTTATCGTTCGAAATGCTTCCGGCGACTTTTCCAAAACTCTGACTCCAGTAAATGACGCAACGCGTTGCGGCAGGCAACCGGATGTCCGGCTCAATCAGCTCCCGGTGAGAGCATATTGATCAGGTTCTTGAGAACATGGCTTGGCCGGAACACCAGCACCCGTCGGGGCGTAATCGGAACTTCCTGCCCTGTCTTAGGGTTTCTGCCAATGCGGCCACCCTTGCTGCGCACAGCAAATGTCCCGAATGACGACAGTTTCACCGTCTCCCCCTGCACGAGGGTGTCGGTTATCTTGTCGAGGACAGACTTAACAAGATCCGCGGATTCACTACGCGAAAGGCCGACCTGTTGATGTACAGCATCACTCAAGTCCGCACGTGTCAGCGTCTTCCCCCCCATAGGACCTACCTCACGTCGTTCCAAAGCGTCCACAGGGTATGCCCGCCCCCGCCGATGGTCAATACGAGACCTTAGAAAAGCTTTCGAAATATCTGGAATCGAGGGATTTTTACAACATGATTGGCGAAATCGGCCGGCAGATCTTAGGATTACCAGCGCGCGAGCGCGGCGCCCCAGGTAAATCCGCCGCCCATCGCTTCCATCAGGATCAGATCACCGTCCTTGATGCGGCCGTCTTTGCGCGCGGTATCAAGCGCCAGCGGGATCGAGGCCGCAGACGTATTGCCATGCTTGTCGAGCGTGACAACAACCTTTTCGTCCGTCAGGCCGAGCCGGCGTGCGGTTCCGTCGAGGATCCGCTTGTTGGCCTGATGCGGGACAAACCAGTCGATATCGTTTGGCTCCAGGCCGTTCGCTTCAATGGCTTCCTTCATGATGCTGGCGATATTGGTGACGGCATGACGGAACACTTCCCGTCCTTCCATACGCAAATATCCCGTTGTCATCGTGCTTGACGGGCCGCCGTCGACATAGAGCTTTTCGCGGTACCGGCCGTCGGAACGGATGTGGGTTGAGAAAATGCCCTTGTCGCTCATGTCGCCGGGCTGCTCCTGCGCCTGCATGACAACCGCGCCCGCGCCGTCGCCGAAGAGTACACAGGTTGTCCGGTCTTCCCAGTCTAGTATGCGCGAGAATGTCTCCGACCCGATCACCAGCGCTGTCTTGTGCTGTCCGCACTTGAGAAAGTTGTCCGCAACTGCGAGGCCATAGACAAAGCCGGAACAGACCGCCTGGACGTCGAATGCCGCACCGTGAGTAATGCCGAGTTGAGCCTGCACCGTTGCCGCAGTCGCGGGGAATGTCTGATCCGGCGTGGCAGTCGCCAGTATGATCAGATCAATGTCCTGGGCATCGATGCCCGCATCCTCAATCGCAGCGATCGAGGACTTGGTCGCCATGTCGGACGTCAGCTCGCCGTCGGCCGCGACGTGGCGTTCGCGGATTCCCGATCGCTCCACGATCCATTCGTCACTTGTGTCGACAAGTTCTGCGAGATCGGCGTTCGTCAGGATTTTCTCGGGAAGGTATGAGCCGCTTCCCAGAAATACAGACCTGGTCTTACTCACTATGCGGTCGCTTTCTTTTCATCGGCCACATCTTCAGATGGAGCCGGATTGTAGATAATCTCCAGGTCTGTGGCGATCTTCGAAACGAGATCGTTGCGCGCCATGTCGACCGCCAGATCGATTGCGCTGGCAAACCCCATCGCGTCCGTTCCTCCGTGACTCTTGATCACGATACCATTCAGGCCGAGGAATACGCCGCCGTTGGACGTTCTTGGATCCATTTTCTCCCGAAGCACCTGAAAAGCGCCGCGCGCAAAAATGTAGCCGATTCGCGCCATCAGCGAGCGCTGCATCGCAAGCCGGAGATATTCGGCGATCTGCTTAGCGGTCCCCTCCGCAGTCTTCAAGGCAATATTTCCGCTGAAGCCTTCAGTCACGGCAACGTCGACGGTGCCGCGACCGATGTCGTCACCTTCGATGAAGCCGTAATACTTGATCGGCAGATCGAATTCCCGGAGAAGCCGTCCGGCCTCCTTGACCTCGTCGAGGCCCTTCACCTCCTCGACACCGATGTTCAAAAGGCCGACCGACGGCTCGCGCACGCCGAAGATGGCGCGGGCCATCGCCTCGCCCATAACGGCGAACCGCACGAGCTGGTCGGCGTCGACCCCGATCGTGGCGCCCACATCCAGAACGATGCTTTCGCCGCGCAGCGTCGGCCAGATCGCGGCAATCGCGGGCCGTTCGATATTCGGCATGGTCTTGAGGACAACCTTGGCCATTGCCATCAGCGCGCCGGTATTGCCGGCTGAAACCGCGACGTCGGCCTCACCGTCCCTGACGGCAACGATCGACTTCCACATGCTGCTGACATTGCGTCCGCGCCGCAGCGCCTGGCTGGGCTTGTCGTCCATGGCAACGGCGACATCCGTATGCACCACGTCGGATGCCGCGCGCAGCCCGGAATACTCTCCGAGCAGCGGATCGATCGCCGCGCTGTCGCCGAAGAACACGAACCGTATATCAGGATGACGCAACAGCGCCTCGGCGGCACCGGGCACAACCGTTTCGACGCCATGGTCACCGCCCATCGCGTCGAGAGCTATTGTCAGTTTCCGAGTCATGCTGTCAAAAGGCTGCCTGCCTTCACTCGCCTGTTCCCCTCTTGCAACGCAGTACAAATGTCGGCCGCGGCAAGCCGTGTGGACCATACTCTATAGCTTATCCGACACAACCGGAAAGTTCATCGGTATGGTGCCATACGGTGGTCAGCCCTTGTCCGCGCCGGTTTTCAGTGAACTCAGCGCATCGAAAGCGCCGGGCTTCTTCTTATTGGAGCCGTCCGTATCGTCATGATCCGGGGGCAACTGATCCTCAAGTGAAACTCCCTCCTTGCGGGGGTAAGGATCGATCCCGAGCGCCAGATGCTCGATGGCGATCTGGCAGAGATCGACTTCCCCCTGCTGCAGGACTTCCGGTGGGTCATCGTCGTCAAGCGCGTCGATGACAATTTCGGCCTCCGCATCAACGTGCACCTTATCCGATTCGGCGGAAAACAGCGCACTGTAGCTTTCCTCGACCAGTTCCTCGACCGGATCGAGCGTGACCACACAAGCCTGAGTGACACGTGCCCGGACCTGACCTTCGACACGCAGTCCTCCCTTTCGCCAGGGCTTGACCGAAGCGCTTAGCGAAAGCGCCGCGACTTCAAGCACGCCGAGCCGGTCAGCCGCTGCCGAGCACTCGGCGGCGTCTGCCTCAAGAGCAAACTCGAGACCTCCTTCGGGCACATCCGCTGCCTTCACGATCTCATGCCATTCACGGTCCGACTGGCTCACAGCCATGTACATTTGCTCCTGGATTTGAAAGGGTCTCTAAGCCCGCGTCAGCCGACCGGCGCAAACTCCAGTTCGCCGCGCACAACGCTGTCGAAGTCGACATTTTCCAGCACCTTCAGCGAATCAAAGACATATGCGGCCAGTTTTTCCGCCGAGCCGCCGGCCTCCTCTTCGTCGCCAAAGACATTGCGGGCCAATGCATGTGAAAGACTGTCCCGGTCTTCGTCCCGGATCGCCTCGTCATAGCTGCTGACGCGTCCGTAGAATGCGGATGCCAGCGCCTTGACCTTCTTGGCAATGGACAGGTCGCCAACACCCATCTCGCGCATGGTGATGTCGAGATCGGCAAACATGGTATCGAACACGGCCTGGCCGATATCGTCGCCATCCCGCTCATCGCGCTTCAGCCGATTCAAGACCATGTACACATGCAGCACCAGCATCTCGAATCGCCCTTCGAAACTGTCTTCAACGCCTAAATCGCGGAAAAACGACGGCTGCCGCGACTGCGCCACAATCGACCCATAAATCAGAAATCCGGCGTCCCTGTCCGGTCGCGGGCGGAAAAGTCTGTTGAGAAACATTGCAGTAAAGCTTTCTTCGCGCGGCATAAGGCAAATCTGGCGGATACACAAGAGTTGAATTTTACACGTCAGCGGGGTACGTCAAGGCCACGCGCATGTTGCGCGAAATGCCCGGAGTCGCGGCCCATTGCGTAAAAACTTCAAAATCAACGCCTTTCGCCTCGTACCGTCTCCGCGCGCCCTCGCGATTGCGGTGACACTCGGCATCGCCGCGGCGGCTTGCAGCCCTGTCGTCGACTACCGCGGCTATCTGCCGAAGGGCGAGGCCATGCAGAAGCTGCAGGTCGGCCAGAGCAAGACCGAAGTCGAGGCCCTGCTCGGATCGCCATCGACGACGGCTACGATCAACGCGACGGGCGACAGCTACTACTACATCTCGAGCACGGTGGAACATGTCGCCTTCTTCGAGCCCAATGTGACCAACCGCGAGATCCTCGCCGTACGCTTCGATTCCGAGGACCGTGTGGAGAAGTTCGCGCATTACGGGCTTGAAGACGGCAAGATCATCGACTTCATTTCCCGGGAAACCCCGACCAGGGGCAAGGAACTCGGCATTCTGCAACAGCTCTTCCAGAACATCGGGCGTTTCGACCCGGGACCGGGGACCTGACGCCGTCCATCCTCAGGAGACAGGCGCGCATGCCCAAAATGAAAAGCCCCGCAGAACGGATCCGCGGGGCTTCTTTATTGCGATCTGAGCAGCGTCAGTGCGCCAGCACGGCCAGCAGCAGCAGGGCGACGATGTTCGTGATCTTGATCATCGGGTTGACGGCGGGGCCGGCGGTGTCCTTGTAGGGATCGCCGACCGTGTCACCGGTCACGGCCGCCTTGTGGGCTTCAGAGCCCTTGCCGCCGTGATTGCCGTCTTCGATGTACTTCTTGGCGTTGTCCCAGGCACCACCGCCTGCCGTCATCGAAATGGCGACGAACAGGCCCGTGATGATGACGCCGAGCAGCATGGCACCAACTGCTGAGAACGCGGCCGACTTATCGGCAACCCAGCTGATGACAACGAACACGAAGATCGGCGACAGCACCGGCAGCATCGAGGGGATGATCATCTCCTTGATCGCCGCTTTCGTCAGCATGTCGACCGCACGGCCGTAGTCAGGCCGCTCCGTGCCTTCCATGATGCCGGGCTTTTCCTTGAACTGGCGGCGGACTTCCTCGACCACCGCACCGCCTGCACGTCCGACCGCCATCATGCCCATGGCGCCGAACAGATAGGGCAGCAGGCCGCCGAAGAACAGACCGACCACCACGTACGGGTTGGACAGGGAGAAGTCGAGCGTCACACCCTGGAAGAACGGGAATTGCTCCGGATTGGCGATGAAGAACTTCAGGTCCTCGGTGTAGGCCGCGAACAGCACCAGCGCGCCGAGACCGGCCGAGCCGATCGCATAGCCCTTGGTCACCGCCTTGGTGGTGTTGCCGACAGCGTCGAGCGCATCCGTCGTGTTGCGGACGTCTTCCGGGAGTTCCGACATTTCGGCGATGCCGCCGGCATTGTCGGTAACCGGACCGAAGGCGTCCAGCGCCACGATCAGACCGGCGATGGCCAGCATCGTCGTCACGGCGATCGCAATGCCGAACAGACCGGCGAGCGAGTATGTGATGATGATGCCCGCGATAATGATCAGCGCCGGAAGCGCGGTCGCTTCGAGAGAGACGGCGAGACCCTGGATCACGTTGGTGCCGTGACCGGTCACCGATGCGGCCGCCACGCTCTTGACGGGGCGGAAGTTGACGCCGGTGTAGTACTCGGTGACGACGATGATGAGCGCCGTGACGATCAGGCCGACCGCGCCGCAGATGAACAGGCTCATGCCGGTAAAGCTCTTTGCGCCGACGGTCAGGACCGTGTCCATGCCGATCAGCGTGGATGTCACCGGCCAGAGAACCACCAGAGACAGTACGCCCGTGGCGATGACACCCTTGTAGAGCGCACCCATGATGTTCTGGTTGGCACCGAGCTTGACGAAAAACGTGCCGATGATCGAGGTCACGACGCACACGGCGCCAATCATCAGCGGGTAAAGCATCACGGACCCGACGATGTCTTGTCCGGCGAAAAAGATCGACGCCAGAACCATCGTTGCAACGACCGTCACAGCATAGGTTTCGAACAGGTCAGCGGCCATGCCTGCGCAGTCGCCGACATTGTCGCCGACGTTGTCGGCGATGGTAGCCGGGTTGCGCGGATCATCTTCCGGGATACCGGCTTCGACCTTGCCAACGAGGTCGCCGCCGACATCGGCACCCTTGGTGAAGATACCGCCGCCCAGACGGGCAAAGATCGAGATAAGCGAAGCGCCAAAACCAAGCGCCACGAGAGCATCGATAATGGTACGGTCGGTTGTGTCGAGGCCAAGCCCGAGTGTCAGAATCGCGTAGTAAACGGCAACCGACAGGAGCGCGAGGCCCGCGACAAGCATACCGGTGACCGCACCGGCCTTGAACGCGATCTCGAGACCGTCGGCAAGGCTCTGGCTCGCGGCCTGCGTGGTGCGCACATTGGCGCGAACCGAGACAAGCATCCCGATAAAGCCGGCGACGCCGGACAATGCCGCACCGATCGCGAACCCGATCGCAACCGGGATCGACAGCAGGTACGCGACGATAATGAAGATAACGACGCCGGCGATACCGATCGTCGTATATTGGCGCGAAAGATATGCCGTGGCGCCTTCCTGGATGGCGCCGGCGATCTCCTGCATTCGTTGGTTGCCCGCGTCGGCTGCCATGACCGACCGGATGGCCCAGACGCCATACACGATCGACAGGGCGCCACAGGCGATGATTAGCCAGATAGCATTGCTCATGAGTTTGCCCTTGATAGAAGTTCAGTCTGTGCACCGGGAATCAGGAAAGCGGAAGCGGCACAAACGGCCCGCGGTAAATCCCCTCGATTCACCCCCGGCGACCTGAGGTCGCGCGGACAATGCCAAAACTGGCGATGCAAAGCAACTAGGCTGTTCGACTAATATCGCGGCTGCGTCAAAGGGGTGCAGCCGCCGTTTTTCCGCCACTTCGGGAGACAGTGATCCGGTTCCAAACCGCGGCCGCTGAATCAGGCGGTGCGGCGGTTCGAAACGGCTTGAATGAGCACCAGAGTCAGAGCCGCCGCGACGAACGGGAACAGGCTCCAGGCAACGGCCTCCCAGCCGACATGGTGCAGCAGGTTGCCCGAGGAGAACGACGCCACGGCGACAGTCGCGAACACCGCCATATCGTTCGCGGCCTGCACCTTGTTGCGTTCCGACGGGCGGTAGCAGTCCGTAACCATGGTGGTCGCACCGACGAAACCGAAATTCCAGCCCACGCCAAGCAGAACGAGCGCGACCCAGAAGTGTGCGATTTCAATGCCCGACAGCGCCGCCGCTCCGGCACCGGCAAGCAGCACGCATCCGGCAGCGATCACGCGTTCGACCCCGAACCGGTTGATCAGGTGACCGGTAAAGAAACTCGGTACGAACATTGCGAGAATATGCCACTGGATGACAAAGGCCGCATCGTCGACGGTATGGTTGCAGGCGACCATGGCAAGCGGTGTGGCGGTCATCACGAGGTTCATGATGCCGTAGCTGACCATGCCGCAGAAGATCGCCACAAGCAGGCGCTTGTGACGGAGAATTTCAGCCAACGGTCTGGGCGGTTGATCGAAGACCTGCTCGGAAGGCTTTGGAATATCGACGAAATTCAAGATCGCGAACCCGAGCATGGAAAGCCCAGCCGATGCCGCGAAGGTGCCCGCAAACAGGACCGGTTCGAACAGCGATTTGGTCCAGATCACCATCTGGGGCCCGAGAATGCCCGCGGCGATGCCGCCGGCAAGCACCCATGAAATCGCCTTGGCCTTGAACGCGTCACTCGCCGTATCCGCCGCGGCGAAGCGGTAATACATGCTGGAGGCCTGGTACCCGCCGGCAAGGAACGTGGCCAGGCAGAACAGCCAGAAGCTGCCATTGAAGATTGCGTAGACCGCGAGAAGCGAGCTCGCGACCCCGAACCCCGCACCGACCATGAAGCCGACCCGTCTTCCGACCACTTTCATGAACAGCGACGCGGGTACTGTCGAAACCGCCGTACCGAGGACGTAGGTCGTCACCGGCAGCGTCGCGAGCCCCTTGTCGAGGGCAAGATAGTGGCCGACCAGACCGCCCAGCGTGATGATGATTGACGCGCCCGCACCGTAAAGCGCCTGTGCGCCACAGAGAATGAACGCGTTCTTGCGCGCCAGACGGTCATCGTCTTGCGGACGGGCGGGAGCGGCTACGGACATGGCGGCGACCCTAGGCGACGGCGCCTGACGGTGCAATGGAATTCAATATCACTTCAGAAGTGGCTGTAGGATCGCTTCTCGAGATCGATCGCCCGGCCGTCTGCATCGAGAATCTCGACACCCGCTTCTGCTTTGATGTGTCCGACCGCCTGAACGGGAATGCCACGTGCCGCAGCCGCTGATTCGAACGTATCGGCCTCATCCGGCCTGACGGTGCAGAGGATCTCGTAATCGTCTCCGCCACCAAGAACCGTACCGAGCAGAGTATTATCGGCCTCCAGGCAGCGCTTGACCGCGCCCGACAGGGGAACCTTGTTGAGAGCTATCTCGGCACCCGTACCGGACGCCCAGCACAACAGGGCGAGGTCGCCCGCAAATCCATCCGAAATGTCCATTGAAGCACTTGCACACCGCGCCACGGCGTCGGAGAGCGAAACGCGCGGTTGCGGCGTTGCATAGCGGTCCAGAAGAAAACGGCGATCATCTTCGTCGAGGGCATTGACCCAGTCGCCTGCTCTGCCCAGGCGCAACTGGAGCCCAAGGGCCGCATCGCCGATCGTGCCGGATACGTAGACGATGTCTCCCGCACAGGCACCGTCACGCCGGACAATGTCGTTTCCGTTCATCTGCCCCAGCGCTGTGACGGAAACCGTCAGCGGACCGGATGTCGCCACCGTATCGCCGCCAATAAGGCTGCATCCGTAGAGGTCCTGATCCGCGCCGAGACCGGCCGCGAAACGCACAAGCCAATCCCGGTCGCCGGGGTCCGGCAAGGCCAGGCCGAGCAGATAGCTATCGGGGCGTGCGCCCTTGGCAGCGAGATCAGAGAGGTTCACGCGCAATGCCCGCCGGGCGATGAGACCGGGGTCCTCGCCTTCCGGAAAGTGAATGCCCTCAACGACGATATCCTTGGTGATCACCAGGCCGGAACCGGTTTCCTGGAGAAGACAGGCCGCGTCGTCGCGCAACCCGCGTGCCCCGCCGCCATCCGCCGTCAGCGGCGCGAAGATTTCCTGAACCATCGCCTGCTCGGGCGAGTCCGGCAACGGGCCGCTCGGAAGATCAGGCGGTTTTGCCATGATCAAGTTCGGTGCCACGTACCGAGCGCGCCAGCCTGTCCAGCGCGCCGTTCACAAAACCCGGCTCGTCCTTCTCGAAGAAAGCGTGCGCCACATCGACATATTCATTGATGATCACGCGCGGAGGCACGTCCTTGCGCTCCATCAACTCAAACGCCGCTGCACGCAGGATGGCGCGCAACGTGCTGTCGAGACGCGCCAGAGTCCAGCTATCGGCCAGCACATTGTCGATCGCCGGGTCTAGCTTTCTCTGCGAACGCACGACCCCTGTCACGATATCCGTGAAAAACGCAGCGTCGGCCTCCGCGAACTGCTCGCCTTCGATTTCCCCTCCCAGACGATGGGCCTGGAATTCCGCGAGGATGTCCGACAGGTCGGTTTGCGCAATATCCATCTGGTAGAGCGCCTGCACGGCGCCCAGTCGCGAAGCGCTTCGGGCCACGGATTTTTTCGGCGTCTTGGTCATTGCTTCTTTCAGGTAGTCGCGTCGGCTTGCAGCTTCGAGCGGAGCGCAATCATCGCGAGACAGGCCGAGGCGGCAAATCCGCCCTTGTCCTTCTCCGACACGCTCGCCCTCGCCCAGGCCTGATCGGTGTTCTCAACCGTGATGATGCCGTTTCCGATGGCAAGGCCGCGCTGGATCGTCAGATCCATGATGCCCCGCGCCGACTCGCCGGCAACAATATCGTAGTGGCTGGTCTCGCCGCGGATGACGCAGCCCAGCGCGATGAATCCCGCATAGCGGTCGCCCGGCGATGAGCGATGGTGCCCGGAATTTCCAGGGCCCCCGGCACTTCGACACGCTCGTAGGCCCAGCCGGCAGACTCGAGAGCCGCAGATCGCTCCCTTCGCCAGCTCGTCGGAAATGTCCTGATAGAACCGGGCCTCGACGATCAGAATCTGTGTTCTGCTGCTCAGACATCACTCACGTTCCAGCCCTACTCGCCCGATGCGTTTCATCAATCGGCTCCTGGCCGACGACCTGCAGGCCGTATCCTTCCAGTCCGACGATCTTCCGGACCGGCGAATTCGACAGCAGGATCATGTCCCGCACGCCAAGATCCAGAAGGATCTGAGCACCGACGCCATATTCGAGCAGTCTGCGCGCACCTTCCTGCTCGCTCTGCTCACTCTGGTCGCGGGCCGTTTTCGCTATCGTGTCCGTCACGACGGTGGGACGCGTGTCTCGGATCAGGACGAGCACCCCCCTGCCCTCCTTGCCGATCCGCTCCATCGCCTTGTGGAACAGGCTGCCACTGCCAACATGGGCGCCGACAAGGTCTTCGACAATATTGACGGCATGCATGCGGACCAGCACCGGTTCGTCCGTCGTCACGTCGCCCTTCACCAGGGCTATATGCTCGGCGTACTCGATCGTGTTGACATAGACCGTGAGGTCGAACGCGCCGCCGTACTCGCTTTCGATCCGGGTGCGGACATCGCGGCGAATGAAGTTGTCGTGTTTGCGCCGATAGGCAATCAGGTCTGCGATGGTAGCGATCTTGAGCCCGTGAAGCTGTGCAAACTGAACGAGGTCGGGCAAACGGGCCATCGTGCCGTCGTCCTTCATGATCTCGCAGATCACGCCCGCCGGATAAAGGCCGGCAAGGCGTGCGACATCGCAGGCGGCTTCGGTGTGGCCCGCTCTCACAAGCACGCCGCCGTCGCGCGCAACGAGCGGAAACACATGACCGGGACTGACAATGTCGGTACTGGACCGGGTCGGATCGATGGCGACCGCAATCGTGTGAGCGCGGTCGTGAGCCGATATGCCCGTCGTGATACCTTCGCGCGCTTCGATCGACACCGTAAAGGCGGTCTGGTGACGCGACTGGTTGCTGCGCGCCATGTATTCGAGTTCAAGCTGGTCGGCCCGCTCGGCATTGAGCGTCAGGCAGATCAGGCCACGGCCGTGCTTGGCCATGAAATTGATGGCCTCCGGCGTTGCCATCTGCGCGGGGATGACGAGATCGCCTTCATTTTCGCGATCCTCCGCATCGACGAGGATGAACATACGCCCGTTGCGCGCGTCCTCGATGACATCTTCGATTGAAGAAAGGTAATCCCTGTACATGCCCGTCAGCCCTGCAAAGACCGCATTTCCGCGAGACGGGCCACGTATCGGGCCAGCATATCGATCTCGATATTCACCTTGTCTCCGGCCTCCGCGCGTCCCCATGTGGTCACATCCAGCGTGTGCGGAATGATGTTCACGCCGAACTCGGAGCCGTCTACGTCATTGACCGTAAGAGATGTGCCGTCAAGCGAAATGGATCCCTTCGTCGCAATGAACGCGGCGAGATCGTCAGGCGCACGAAAGCGGAACCGTCTGGAATCGCCTTCATCCTCGATCGATACGATCCTGCCGACACCGTCGACATGTCCGCTGACGAGATGCCCCCCGAGTTCATCACCCAGTTTCAGCGACCGTTCAAGGTTCACGGGACTTCCTTCCCGCCAGCCGCCGAGCGTGGAACGGTCGAGCGTTTCCTGCGAGGCATCGACGCTGAACCAGGACCTGCCATCGGCACCAGCCCCCTTTGCCACGACCGTGAGGCAAATGCCCGAACACGAGATCGATGCGCCGATGTCGATCGTATCGGCATCGTAGCCGCACGAAATCGTCAGCCGCGTGTCGCCGCGCTGTTCAATGGAGTCGAGATGCCCCACGTCAGTGATAATACCTGTGAACATGTCGTCTCAGGAGTCCGGGCTCGAATTTCGGACCCTTTCATATGCGATCATCCGGTCGTCGCCAAGCGGCAACTCATTGACCTTGCGGAACGCTGCGGCGTTTGTAATCGCGGTCAGAGACATGCCTGCAAGCGCGTCGACCCCTTCCCCGCCCACTTCCGCCGAAGAACGGAACAGGGCGACCTCGTCGACACAATCCAGTTTCAGCAAGCTGGCCGCAAGTGTCGCACCGCCCTCCACCATGAGCGTGTTTATGCCACGGTCAGCCATATCGCGAAGGACCGCTACGAGATCGACACTCCCGTTCCCGTCAAGATCCGTCTCGAAAATCTCCGCGCCTGAGGCAATCAGCGCCTCTGATTGTTCCGGATCCCTATCCGGCCCGGCGTACACCCATACCGGAACCTGCCTTGCAGTACGCACAAGAGCCGAACCCGGATCGATCTCAAGGCGCGCGTCCACCACCACACGAACGGGCGAGCGGTCCTGAAGGCCCGGCAGCCGGCATGTCAGGGACGGGTTGTCGGCAAGCGCCGTCCCCTTGCCGACTAGGATCGCGTCGCTCCGCGCGCGAATGAGATGGCCGCGCCGCCGCGCCAGATCTCCCGTGATCGAGTTGGGCTGCCCGCCGCCCGCGGGAGCAATCTTGTCGTCTGCGGAGACGGCAAGTTTCAGAATGACGCTGGGCCGGCCGCGGAGGCGACGAGAAAGATACCCGGCCAGGGCACGCCGTGCCTCACGTTCAAGAACACCGACGATCACCTCTACGCCGGCTTCACGCAACATGTCGTGGCCCCGGCCCGCCACCCTGGAATCGGGGTCTGCGATCGCAGTCACCACCCGTTTGACGCCGGCATCGATCAGGGCGAGAGCGCAGGGCGGCGTAACCCCGTGATGGGAGCAAGGCTCCAGCGTGACATAGGCCGTGGCGCCCCTGGCCCGGCCGCCGGCCGCGCGCAGCGCTTCAGTCTCGGCATGAGGCCGCCCGCCGTCCGCGGTCCAGCCGCGTCCGACAATGTGTGCAGCCGCCCCCTCGCCCTGCACCAGAACACAGCCGACCGGCGGATTTGAAGAAGTCCGACCCAGCGCCCGGCGACCGAGCGACAGTGCCGCCCTCATGAAACGCTCGTCAGACACGTCAGCCATGCCGGGAGCCGCGAGGCTCAGTCGACATCCTCTTCTTCGAGATGTTCCTCGTCGCCGGAGAGTTGCCCGAGAAGTTCCTCGAAATCCTTCGCTTCCCGGAAATTCTTGTACACCGACGCGAAACGGACATAGGCGACGTCGTCGAGCGTCCGCAATCCTTCCATGACAAGCTTGCCGACAACTTCCGACTTGACGTCGTTTTCGCCCATGCTTTCGAGCCGGCGCACGATCCCGCTCACCATGCGCTCAACGCGTTCCGGTTCGACCGGACGCTTCCTGAGGGCGACCTGAACGGAGCGCATGAGCTTGTCCCGGTCGAACGGAACCCGGCGCCCTGTCTTCTTCACGACAGTCAGTTCGCGCAACTGAATGCGCTCGAATGTTGTGAACCGTCCGCTGCAGTCGAGACAGAACCGACGACGCCGTATTGCGGTGTTGTCCTCGGTCGGACGCGAGTCCTTGACCTGAGTGTTGCCACTTCCGCAATACGGACATCGCATAAGTCGTCTCTCCCCACTGCCCTCCGTAGACGCTATGCCCGGTAGATCGGGAAACGTCCACAAAGCTCTATCGCACGTGCCTTCACGTCTTCTTCAACGGCGCCGTTGCCTTCCGCGCCGTTTGCCGCCAGCCCGTCGATAACTTCATTGATCATGCTGCCGACCTGCTGGAACTCGGCAACGCCGAAACCGCGCGTCGTGCACGCCGGCGTACCCAGACGGATGCCCGAGGTGACCATCGGCTTTTCCGGATCGAACGGCACGCCGTTCTTGTTGCAGGTGATGTTCGCCCGTCCCAGTGCGGCTTCGACATCCTTGCCGGTCACGCCTTTGGGCCGGAGATCGACCAGCATGAGATGCGTGTCTGTGCCACCGGAAACGATATCGAGCCCCGCATCCATGAGCGTTGCGGCCAGCGCACGCGCATTCCCGGCCACGCTCTGCATGTAGGATTTGTATTCGGGCCTGAGCGCCTCGGCAAAAGCCACCGCCTTGCCGGCGATCACGTGCATGAGCGGACCGCCCTGGAGCCCCGGGAAGATCGCCGAGTTGACCTTCTTGGCGATGTCTTCGTCGTTGGTCAGGATCATGCCGCCACGCGGTCCGCGCAGTGTCTTGTGGGTGGTCGTCGTCGCCACGTGGGCGTGCGGGAACGGGCTCGGGTGCACACCGGCTGCCACCAGACCCGAGATATGCGCCATGTCGACCAGAAACCATGCGCCGACGGCATCGGCGATCTCGCGGAAACGGGCGAAGTCCAGCACCCGCGGATAGGCAGAGCCGCCCGCAATGATGATCTGCGGCTTCTGCTCATGGGCGACACGCTCAACTTCGTCGAAGTCGATCAGGTGATCGTCTTCGCGCACCCCGTACTGGACCGCGTTGAACCAGCGCCCGGACTGGTTCGGCGGCGCGCCGTGCGTAAGATGGCCGCCGGAAGCCAGCGAAAGCCCCATAAGGGTATCGCCCGGTTTGGCCAGAGCCATCAGGACGCCCTGATTCGCCTGTGATCCGGAGTTCGGCTGAACGTTCGCGAATTCGCAGCCGAACAGCTTCTTTGCACGCTCGATCGCCAGATTCTCGGCGATATCGACGTACTGGCATCCACCGTAGTAGCGCCGGCCCGGATAGCCTTCGGCGTACTTGTTGGTCAGTACGGAGCCCTGAGCCTCGAGCACCGCGCGGGACACAATGTTCTCCGAAGCGATCAGCTCGATTTCGTTCTGCTGGCGGTTGAGTTCCAGCGCCACCGCCTTGGCAATTTCGGGGTCGGTGTCCTCAAGCGTCGCGGCGAAGAAATCCGGGAAGATTTCGCCACCCGCACTGGTCTCCGTAATCGACATGTCAGTTTTCCTTGTCAACTTGGGGTAAGTCATCCGGCATCCGCCCGAAGCAGGGCTGATTACCACATCTTGGTCGCGTACGCCAAGCCGCCACCAATTGTTGCCATCCAATTGCAGTTTCAGAAGGAATCTGAGCGTTCCGGAACGACGCTTGTACTATTTTCGCGACATCACGTAGAGAAGCTTGCGCAGGGCGACGTCCTCGAGCTGTTTTTGCCCGGCGTTCGCCGGCCCCGTAATGGAAACCTCAGTGCCGGTACTTGCGTCAATCGCGCTGACCTTGACGTTGTGGCCGACCACAACGTGCTCGAAATAGATCTCGCGGGACTTCGTTCTGTCAGGCGGCACGCTTTAGGTTCATCTTGTTCCAGAGTTCGTCGAGTGCCTCGACGAGATCGTCCATCATACCATCATCGTGCACCGGTGACGGCGTAAGACGGATCCGCTCCGTCCCGCGTGGCACAGTGGGATAGTTGATCGGCTGGACGTAAATTGCAAACCTCTGCAGCAGCTCGTCTGTCAGGCTCTTGCACATGACGGGATCGCCGACCAGCACCGGCACGATGTGACTGTCGTTCTCCATGACCGGCAGTCCGCGCTCCGTCAGGCGCGAGCGCAGGCGCTTCGCCGCGTCCTGGTGGGCTTCCCGTTCGACCTGGCTCGATTTCAGATGGCGCACGCTGGCGACGCCGCCCGCGGCAATCGCCGGGGCTATTGACGTCGTGAAAATGAAACCGGGTGCGTAGCTGCGGATCGCATCGACGACATTGGCATTCGCCGCGATGTACCCGCCCATCAGGCCGTAACCCTTGGCCAGTGTGCCTTCAATAATATCGATCCGGTGGGCAATGCCGTCCCGCTCGGAAACACCGCCGCCGCGCGGGCCGTAAAGACCAACGGCATGAACTTCATCGAGATAGGTCATCGCATTGTAGCGCTCGGCCAGATCGCATATCTCGCCGATCGGGGCGATGTCCCCGTCCATCGAATAAACGGATTCAAACGCGATGACTTTCGGACACGCCGGGTCGAGCTGCTGCAGAATGGCTTCAAGATCGGCAAGGTCGTTGTGACGCCAGACCCGTTTTGCGCCCCGTCCCTGCCGTATGCCCTCAATCATCGAAGCATGGTTGTCGGCATCCGACAGAATCACGCAGTCCGGCAGCAGGCGCGCAAGCGTGGAGAGGGTCGCCTGATTGGCGATATAGCCGGATGTGAACACCAGCGCCGCTTCCTTGCCATGAAGGTCGGCGAGTTCGTGCTCGAGTTCGACATGGTAGTGGGTCGTGCCTGAAATGTTGCGCGTCCCGCCGGAGCCCGCGCCCGCGACATCGATCGCCTCGTGCATTGCCGCGACGACCACCGGATGCTGTCCCATGCCCAAGTAGTCATTGCCGCACCAGACGACAATTTCGCGCTCGCCTTCGGGACCGAAATGCAGCGCTCTGGGGAACGCCCCCTTCTTCCTTCGGATGTCCGCGAATACGCGATACCGTCCTTCTTCATGCAGGGCGTCAACCGCCTTGCTGAAAATCGCATCGTAATCCATTAGCTTCCTCTAAGCACTGCGCCCGGGGATGGTGATCAATAAACCAAAATGATGGGCGAATAATATCAGACAAATGGCGCACGCAACCCATGAGCGGCGATGGGCCGCACACGCGAACACGAAATCGGACGCGCCGAAACAGCCGCCATTAAGTCCAGAGATTACGACTTTTATTGGGTCTGCTGCCCCTGAACCGCCGCCAGGCTCGTGCCGTCAAGCTGGTAAATGTCGGGACGGAAGGAAACCGTGCCGTCAGCCTTGGCCCAGGCGGTCAGATAGACGATCCTGAGTTGTACGGGACGCTTGAGATTGACGTCCACCCGCTCTCCCGAAACGGCCACCTGATCAATCGCTTCCCGCGGCCAGTCGCCATTGTCACGCAGCAGCCATTCGGTCAGGACATGCACCTTGTCGACCCGGACGCAACCGGAACTGAACAGGCGGGTAGCCTGAGCAAAGAGGCTCTTGGACGGCGTGTCGTGCAGATAGACCGCATGCTTGTTCGGGAAGTTGATCTTCACCGTGCCCATGGAGTTGATCCGGCCGGGATCCTGCCGGAACACATAGGTGTCTTCCGCCACATTCGACCAGTCGATCGTCGCGGGGTCGACTTCCGGACCGCCGAAACCCTGGTGCACGCGCATGTTCATGCGCTGCAGGTATGCGGGGTCTTCCCGCAGCTTCGGCAGCAGGTCCTTGCGCACGATGCTCACCGGCACCGTCCAGTAGGGATTGAAGTTCAGCTGGGAAATCGCGCTCGAAATGATCGGGGTCTGACGGTCGATCTTGCCGACCACGGCCACGTGGCGGGAATAGACATAATCGTATTCCACGGCCTCGATCTCGGCAGCCGGAATATTCACGACCACATATCGTTCGCCGAGTTTGGAGTCGAACTTCACGGCCCTAGGGATATTCGCTTTCAGGGTCCGCAGCCGGTCGGCAACGGGGACATTCAGCTCCGCCAGCGTCCGCTTGTCCACCACACCGTTGGCCTGAAGGCCCATGCGGATCTGGTAAGCGCGCACGGCCTTGTCGAGTATCGCATCGAACTTGTGGGGCTTCGGCGAGACGTCCCGAAGGTCACCGGTGATCGCGAGACGGTCGCGCAGCATGATGACCCGGTCGCCCCGCGACCCGAGCACGAGCGTGCGGCCGGGCGGGATCGGCTTCCACCCGCCACGGCGGGCGATGTACTCGTACTTGGCAACGGCCGATTTCAGATTGGCTGCGGAATCCGCAGTCAGCATCGGCTTGATAGAGCGATCCTTGGAGATGAAGGATTCACGGGGCGCAGGATCGAACGGATCTTCGAACGTGATGTCGTCGTCCATTCTGTTATCGGCTACGGCAGTGGCACTGAGTCCGCCGGTCACCAGAAGCGCGCAAGCCGCTACTGCAAAAATCTGCCGCTCAAACAGGTCCATGTGATCCCCTTGCCGCCAGCCGCCGTACACACTCAAACGTCAGGAAGGTCGAGCGTGTGCTCCGAAATTTCGGCGTTACATTGTGGGCCAAGTGCCGCCCGTAAAAGAATCTCTTAACGTACGATGTCATAGCAACAATGACCAAGAGGGTCAAAGTCGCACCATCACCACAACGACCGACCTAATTACAAAACGGCATAATTCAACGGACGGATGAATCGTTTCTTACCATGACGGGTATTTTTACAACACTTGCGGCTTCATTGGCGGCGATGATTGTGGTCTGGCTCATCAGCATCAAGCGGCGCGACGCCAGCATCGTCGACCTGTGGTGGGCGCCGGGTTTTGTCGCTCTGTCCGCGATTTCGATGGTGTTTGCGACGCAAGTCTCGGTTCAGTCCCTGCTTCTTTTGCTGATGGTCACCGTCTGGGCGATCCGGCTGGGTGCGCATCTTACGAGCCGACACCGCCTGATGGGCGAGGATGCCAGATACCGCGTCATGCGCGAATCCAACAGCGAGAATTTCGCGAGCTGGAGCCTGCGCTGGATTTTCATGCTTCAGGGTTCGATCATGTGGGTGGTCGCATTGCCGCTCATCATCGCCCTGACCGCCGGCACGCATGCGGCACCCGGAGCGCTAACGGCGCTTGGCGTTGCCGTCTTTGCGGCCGGTTTCATCATGGAAGCCGTGGCGGACGTCCAGTTGGCCCGTTTCCGGGCGCTTGCCGATAACCGGGGCAAGGTGCTGGACAGCGGAATTTGGGCGTGGAGCCGCCATCCCAACTATTTCGGCGAGACGCTCGTCTGGTGGGGAATTTACATTGCAGCAGTCGGGGCGTTTCCCGGCGCCTGGTGGACGGCGGTCGGCCCGGCGTTACTGACTGTGTTGCTTCTGAAGGTCTCGGGAGTGCCCATGCTCGAAAAAAGCGCAAAGGTGGCCGAGACGAACGCTTACCGCGATTACATCTCACGCACCAGCGCCTTCATCCCCCTCCCGCCGAACCGGATCAAGGATCGCGCCGGCAAATTGCCGCTCGGGCAGGAGCAATCATAAAAAAAGCCCCGGAACCGAAGTCCCGGGGCGTAAGTGGCCGATGGTAACCGGTATTACAGACGGTACCTTATGTGGTCCGTCCAGAACCGCTCCAGCCTGCTGAGCGCGAGATTCAGGTTCTCAAGATCCGAAACGCTCACGCCGCCAACCTGCTCCAGCGAGTTCATGTGCTTGTGGTAAAGCTGGTCCACACGGTCACGCACTTCATGTCCCTTGTCGGTCAGACGTACGCGAACCGAACGGCGATCCGCATCGGAACGCTCGTGATGGATGTACCCCGCATCCACCAGCTTCTTCAAATTGTAGGACACGTTCGAACCAAGGTAGTGGCCGCGACTCCGCAATTCGCCTGCCGTCAGCTCGGAATCACCGATATTGAACAGCAGCAGCGCCTGAACGCTGTTGACTTCCGGACGGCCGAGCCGTTCAAACTCGTCCTTAATGACGTCGAGCAACCGGCGATGCAGCCGCTCGATAAGCGTCAGAGATTCGAGATAATGCGGACGAAGCTCGTCCACATTGACCTCTGTCTCGACGGGAACCGCTTGGGTGGCAATATTCATAGTGACACCTGCCCTGTTATAAGACGTTGTTTTCCCCACGCCCCATCTGTAATGCGGGACTATAGAGGTGCCAGACTAAGATCTAATTAAGCGGCAGGGTTAATTTCCGTTTAGATTCAAACACTTTACAAATACGTGAAGACCTTTAGGTATCCCCCCTCAAGAACTTGATAATTCCCGAGAAATCCATGTCTTCGTGGCCGGATGCTGCAAACAGACTGTAAAGCGCGCCGGCTTGCGCGCCCAAAGGCGTGGCGGCGCCGTTGCTTTGCGCGGCGTCCTGGGCAAGCTTGAGGTCTTTGAGCATCATTCCCGCCGTAAAGCCCGCCGCGTAGTCGCGGTTGGCCGGCGATGCCGGAACCGGCCCGGGAACCGGGCAATAGGTGGTCAGCGACCAGCACTGGCCGGATGCCGTCGACGATATGTCGAACAGCTTCTGGTGATCGAGCCCGAGCTTCTCTGCAAGCACGAAGGCTTCCGAGACGCCGATCATCGAAATGCCGAGGATCATGTTGTTGCAGATCTTCGCGGCCTGACCGTTGCCGGCGCCTCCGGCATGCACGATGTTCTTGCCCATCAGATCGAGTATCGGCTGCGCCCTGGCGAAAGCTTCGTCAGGCCCGCCGACCATGAACGTCAATGTGGCGGCCTCGGCGCCGGTCACACCGCCGGACACCGGCGCATCCACCATGGGCATTGCGGCATCGGCCGCCCCCGCAGCGACATCGCGCGCGCTGGCGACATCGATCGTTGAGGAATCGATCAGCAGAGTACCGGGCGATGCGGCGGAGAGAACACCGCCCTCCCCGGTATAGACTTCGCGGACATGTTTCCCCGCAGGCAACATCGTCACCACCACCTCGACACCGGTGGCGGCATCGGCGATCGACGGCGCCGGTACGCCGCCGGCGTCCCGGAAAACGGACACCGCCTCCTCGCTCAGGTCGAACCCGGTGACGTCATGTCCCGCCTTCAGCAGGTTCCGGGCCATCGGCCCGCCCATGTTTCCCAGTCCGATAAAGCCGATCTTGCTCATGGCCTTCTCCTGTTATTCCGTTTGTCAGCGCGGCTGAAGTTCGTCTTCGACCGGAGCGAAATACTCATCGACCAAGGCATCGCTCACGGCATCCAGCGACGCCGGGTCCCAGCGCGGATCCTGATCCTTGTCGATAACGACGGCCCGCGTACCCTCAAAGAAATCATGCCCGGTCATGATCCGGTTCACCATCCGGAATTCGAGCTTCATGCACTCCTCGAACTCCAGCGCCGCGCCCTCGCGGATCTGCCGATAGGTGATCCGCAGGCTGGTCGGCGACTTTGATCTTATGATCCCGGCGGTGCGCTTTGCCCACTCGCCGCCATCGGCATCCAGCGCTTCGAGTATCGCCGCGACGCCCCCGTGCCGGAAGAGACGGTCGATATCCTCCCGCACACCGGCAAGCGGTGCCTCAGCGGCCGGACTTGCGTGATCTTCCACAACGGCGTCGATGTCGTCGGTGCCCGCGAGAGCGGCAACAAACGCCTCGAGACGCTCTGCCGGAACATACGCATCGGCAATTCCGGTATAGATCGCATCCGCCGCCTTGATGCGCGCGCCGGTCAGACCGAGGTACAGACCCGTCTCCCCCGGGCACCTCGGCAGGAAGTACGTACCGCCCACGTCCGGAAATAGCCCTATCCCCGTTTCCGGCATGGCAAAGGTGAGCCGGTCAGTCGCGATCCGGTGCGACCCGTGCACGGAGACGCCAACGCCGCCGCCCATGGTAATGCCATCCATGACGGCAATGTAGGGTTTAGGATACCGCTTGATTGTCGTGTCGAGACGGTACTCTTCGCGATAGAAGTCGAGGAACTGCCGGTCCCCCGCCCGGCCCCAGTCGTAGAGCGCCCGGATGTCACCGCCGGCGCAAAACGCCTTTTCCCCGGCGCCGACGATAATCACGCGTTCGATCGCGTCGTCCGACGCCCAGTCGTCCAGCGTCTGCTGCATCAGCCGGACCATGTTCAACGTCAGGGCATTCAGCGCCGCAGGCCGGTTGAGCGTGATCAGCCCCGCCCGGTCACGCCTTTCGAAAAGAACTTCCGGTTCACTCATCCCGGATCAACCCTGCTCGGCGAAAATGCTGCGCGAAACGATCAGCCGCATGATCTCATTCGTTCCTTCGAGAATCTGATGCACGCGCACGTCGCGCAGGAAGCGCTCGATCGGATAGTCCCGCAGATAACCGTAGCCGCCGTGAAGCTGAAGCGCCTGATTGACCACATCGAAGCCGACATCCGTGGCGAGACGCTTTGCCATGGCGGCGAACCTGGTCGCGTCTGTCGTCCTGGCGTCCACCTTCGAAGCCGCCTTGTGCAGCAGCAGCCGGGCCGCCTCGACATCGGTCGCCATATCGGCGATCCGGAACTGCAGAGCCTGGAACTCCTTCAGTTCGCGCCCGAACTGCTTTCGTTCGCCCATATACTGCACACTCTGGTCGAGGCAGGCCTGCGCCGCACCAAGCGAGCACGACGCGATATTGAGACGGCCGCCGTCGAGTCCCGCCATGGCGATCTTGAACCCCTGCCCTTCCGTCCCGACGAGGTTTCGCGCAGGCACCCGGCAGTCCTCGAACATGACCATCGACGTCGGCTGGCTCTTCCACCCGAGCTTGCGTTCCTGGGCTCCGAAACTCAGCCCCGGCGTGTCTTTCTCGACAGCTATGCAGGATATGCCCGACGGGCCTTCATCGCCTGTCCGCACCATGCAAACGTAGATATCCGAATATCCGCCGCCCGAGATGAACGCCTTGGAACCGTTCAGGACGTAATCTTCGCCATCGCGCACGGCGCGGGTGCGCAGCGCGGCCGCGTCGGAGCCCGAACCGGGCTCGGTCAGGCAATAACTCGCCACCGCATTCATGGTGCAGAGATCCGGCAGCAATCGCTGGCGTAACGCGTCGTCGCCGAAACTGTCGATCATCCACGATGCCATGTTGTGGATCGAGATGAACGCCGCGGTCGACGTGCAGCCCTTGGCCAGTTCCTCGAAGATCAGCGCGGCGTCCAGTCTCGAAAGCCCGGATCCGCCGACGTCGTCTTTCACATAGATGCCGCCAAAGCCGAGTTCCGCTGCCTTGCGCAGCGTTTCGACCGGAAAGATTGATTTCTCGTCCCATTCATCGGCGAACGGCGCCATGTTGTCCGCCGCAAATGACGCAGCGACGTCCTGAAACGCACGTTGTTCTTCGCTGAGTTCGAAATTCATGAATCCGAATGTCTGCCAGTTCAGGTGGGGATGTCACCCGCCGTCATAAAAGCCAGACCGGATGACGTCAACCGCACCAAATGGCGAAGCCCTTCCCTGGTGCGGCCCTTGCGCGCATTGAAATCACGCGACTTTTTATTGCCGGTTTCCTGCTGCATAATGTTTGTGCATAAAAAATCACCGGACCAACTGGCGGAGGATCGCCGTGGATACAAGATCGCCCGGAGCGTTTCCGCACGCTGACAATTCCCTTTACGACAACAGTGGCAGGCACCATCAGGCAGCCTTTCCGGCAATCCGGATGCGCAGGGTGAGGCAGGCTGACTGGTCACGGCGGCTCGTTGCCGAATCTGCCCTGAGCGTCTCCGATCTGATCTGGCCGATCTTCGTCGTTGGCGGGGAGAACGTCCGCGAACCGGTTGCTTCCATGCCGGGCGTGGATCGCCTGTCCATCGACAACGCCGTGCGCGCCGCTGAGTCGGCAGCCGAAGCCGGAATTCCCGTGTTGGCGTTGTTCCCGTACACGGATCCGGATCTGCGCAACGACACCGCCAGCGAAGCCTTCAACAGCAACAATCTGGTCTGCAGGGCGACACAGGCCATCAAGGCGGAGTTTCCCGAGATCGGCATCATGTGTGACGTCGCCCTCGATCCCTACACCAGCCACGGCCATGACGGCCTGCTTGAAGGCGACGAGATCCTCAACGACGAGTCCGTGCAGGCGCTTGTCACCCAGGCGCTTGTTCATGTGGAATCCGGATGCGACATCGTCGGCCCGTCCGACATGATGGACGGCCGCGTCGGCGCCATTCGCGACGCCCTTGAAGCGGCGGGGCACAGCAACACGCTTATCATGTCCTATGCGGCCAAATATGCTTCCGCCTTCTACGGCCCGTTCCGGGAGGCGGTCGGCAGTTCGTCAACGCTCAAGGGCGACAAGCGCACATACCAGATGAACCCGTTCAACGGCGACGAGGCTGTCCGGGAGGCTGCGCTCGACATCCGCGAGGGCGCAGACATGATCATGGTCAAGCCGGGAATGCCGTATCTTGACATCGTCACGAGGCTGAAGACGACGTTCGGCATGCCGACATTCGCCTATCAGGTCTCCGGCGAGTACGCCATGCTGATGGCCGCCGTGCAGAACGGCTGGCTCGACGGAGACCGCGTGATCATGGAGAGCCTCGCAGCCTTCAAGCGGGCAGGAGCGGACGGCATCCTGACTTACTTCGCGCCCAAGGCGGCCGAGCTCCTGAAGTCCGGCTGACGCAACGCCCGGCAGGCTTGAATCAATCTGTCAGGCCTACCTGCTTAGCTCTTGATATCATTTGTCTTCGAGCAGTGTGATCAGGCTCGACGTGTCCCACCTGTTGCCGCCCTTGGCCTGCACCTGGGCATAGAACTGATCGACCAGAGCCGTCACGGGCAGCTTCGCACCGTAACCGCGCGCCGCTTCAAGGCAGATCGACAGATCCTTGCGCATCCAGTCCACGGCGAAGCCGAAGTCGAATTCGCCCCGGTTCATGGTCTCGTAGCGGTTCTCCATCTGCCAGGATTGGGCCGCACCCTTCGAAATCACCTCGATGACGGCCTCGACGTCCAGCCCCGCCGCCTTGCCGAAATGAATACCCTCCGAGAGCCCCTGGACGAGCCCGGCGATGCAGATCTGATTGACCATTTTCGTCAATTGACCCGAGCCCGACGGACCCAGCAGCTTGCACATGCGCGCATAGCAGTCGATCAGGGGCGCGGCTTTGTCGTACGGCCCGGCATCCCCGCCGACCATGACGGTCAGCACCCCGTTTTCGGCGCCGGCCTGGCCACCCGACACAGGCGCGTCCAGAAAGGCGATGCCCTTTTCAGCGCCCGTGGCATGCAGTTCCCGCGCGACGTCGGCGGAAGCGGTGGTGTTGTCGATGAATATGCTGCCCGATGACATGCCGTGAAACGCGCCGTCCTCGCCCGTCACCACCTCGCGCAGATCGTTGTCGTTGCCGACGCAGGCAAATACGAAATCCGCCCCCTCGGCGGCTTCGCGCGGTGTCGCCGCGCTTTTTCCGCCATGTTCAGCAACCCATTGATCCGCCTTGGCCGCCGTCCTGTTGTAGACCGTGACCTCGTGACCACCGGCGGCCAGATGACCGGCCATCGGATATCCCATCACACCAAGACCGAGAAATGCGACGCGTTCGCCCATGCCGATGGTCCTCCTTATTCAGATTTGTCGAGAAAGCCGGCCGCGATGACAACCGCAACCGAAACTGGCGTCAATCCAGTGCGTAACACGGGAAATCTTGTCTCGCCAAGCCCGAGAACGTCCACCAGACGAGAAAGCGCTGACTATCGCCAAGCTTCCGTTGCCCATGCAATACTATGACAAAGGTCCAACCGGGGGAGACCACGAATCGTATGACCGGAGACTCGATCAGAATCTGGCCGGCTTTCGATCGCCTCGAGATTCCCTTCTGCCCTGAACCTGGTTTGCCATCCTGATCCGGCATGGCCTCCGATCTCCATATCTGGGTCACCTTTGCGATCATCGGCGCGGCAATCGTATCCTATGCGGCCGAACGGATGAGCATGGAACTGACGTCGGTCGCCGTTCTTTGCGCCCTGCTCGTTTTCTTTCACTTTTACCCGGTCGCGGGCGACGGCGGCGCCAACCTCCTGTCGCCAGTCGTGCTGCTCAGCGGTTTTGCCAATCCGGCCCTGATCACTGTCATGGCACTCCTGGTCATCGGCCAGGGCCTGTTCCAGACCGGTGCGCTGGAAGGACCCACCCGGCGGATCACGGAACTCGGCGCAAACAGCCCGTGGATCACGCTCGCCATCGTTCTCCTGCTCGCCGCCGTCATCAGCGCGTTCATCAACAACACACCGGTCGTCGTCATCTTCATACCGGTTATCAGCGCGATCGCGGCCCGGATGGGAACCAATGTCAGCAAGGTGATCATGCCATTGAGTTTCATCACCATCCTGGGCGGCATGACCACGCTGATCGGTTCCTCGACCAATTTGCTCGTTGCCGGCGTCGCCGCCAAATACGGCATGCCGGAAATCGGTTTCTTCGACTTTGTCGTCCCCGGGCTCGTCCTGGCGGGTGTCGGGGCGGTTTACGTCCTGCTTATCGCACCGATGCTGTTGCCGAACCGCGAAACCATGGCGGAATCGGCCGGTGTGCGCAGCGGCAAGCAGTTCATTGCCCAGATCCCCATCACCAGGGATCACGTGCTGGAGGGCGAGACGGCGGTTGCCGGGCTGTTCCCGGCGCTCAAGGACATGACGGTGCGGATGATCCAGCGCGGCGAGCATCCGATCCTGCCGCCGTTCGAGGATGTCACCCTGCGCGAAGGCGATTTTGTCATCGTGGCGGCGACACGGAATGCCCTGACCGAAGCATTGAAATCCCGTGAAGCCGTGCTGTCCACCGACCCGGATTCGCATGTCGCCCCGGACTCGGCCCAGGCGGATGAAGGCGCGGCGGATCCGGCACAGCCGAGGCGACAGAGCGAGCTCATGCTGGCCGAAGCGGTCATCGCGCCGGGTTCCAGGATGATCGGACGGCGCGTCGAGCAGATGGGACTGCATGCCGAGACCGGATGCATAGTCCTGGGTATTCAGCGCCGCAGCCGAATGATCCGGATGCGCATGAGTGAAATCCGTCTGGAGGCGGGCGACGTCATCCTGGTGCTCGGCTCGCGCAGCGGGATCAGGGGACTTCGGTCGAACCGGGACCTGCTGCTTCTGGAATGGTCAGCCACCGAACTGCCGGAAGTGGCACTCGCGCTCCGGGCCAGGCTGATATTCCTGCTGACCGTCGCGTCCGCGGCAATGGGTCTTGTCCCCATTGTCATAGCAGCCCTGGGCGGCGCGGCGGCGATGGTGGCCAGCGGCTGCATGAACGTGCGTCAGGCCGGCCGGGCATTCGATCGCCGGATCTATCTCCTCATCGGTGCCGCGATCGCGATGGCCGAGAGCCTCGAGACGACGGGCGGCGCGATGCTTCTTGCGCATGCTGTCATAGAGGGCTTTGCCGATGCGGGTCCGGCCGCCATTCTCTCGGCCATGTTCCTGCTGATCGCGATGCTGACGAATTTCCTCAGCAATCACGCCACGGCAGTGCTCTTTACGCCCATTGCCATAAGCACGGCCAACGAGCTCGGCGTTGCCCCCATGACGTTTGTCTATGCCGTCATTTTTGCCGCAAATTGCTCTTTCGCCACGCCGATGGCCTATCAGACCAACCTTCTGGTGATGGGACCGGGGCACTATCGCTTTAGTGACTTCACGAGAGCCGGTCTGCCGTTGATATTTCTCATTTGGTTGGCATACTCGGCGTTCGCTCCATGGTACTATGGACTGTAGAGACCGAAGCGCGACGAGGAACGCACCGTTGAGCATTGAAGGCCGCAAGTTTCCGCAATTCTACATTACTCCGCCGGCGCCCTGCCCGTATCTGGACGGCAAGCTCGAACGCAAGATCTTCACGCATCTGATCGGCGACCAGGCGACGGTCCTGAACAATACGCTCACGCACGGCGGCTTCCGCCGCAGCCAGAACATCGCCTACCGGCCGGCCTGCGACAAATGCAACGCGTGTGTGTCGGTCCGGGTCGTCGTGGACGAGTTCGAAATGAGCCGTTCCATGGCGCGGACGTGGGCCCGAAACGCCGACATCGTGAGTACCATGGTCGACGCCAGCCCCTCTCAGGAGCAATATTCCATCTTCCGCGGCTACATCGACGCACGCCACGCCGAGGGCGGCATGGCGGACATGACCGTGCTCGACTTCGCGGCCATGGTCGAGGACAGCTTCGTCGACACGCGCATGATCGAGTACCGGAAAGCCGGAGAAGGAAGGCTCGATCCTGGCAAGGAGAGCTCCGGCCCGCTCGTCGCCGCGGCGCTGACGGACGTGCTCGAGGACGGCCTGTCGATGATCTACAGCTTTTATGACCCGGACTATACGCACCGCAGTCTGGGCACATACATGATTATCGAACACATCAACCGCGCCCGCTCTCTGGGTCTGCCATACGTTTACCTCGGCTACTGGGTCGAGGGCTCCGCGAAAATGGAATACAAGCGCCGCTTCCTTCCGCAGGAGCGCCTGTCGGCGGACGGATGGCGCCGATCGGACGACTGACCGCGCCGATTGCCGCGCACCGACGATCAATCTCGTTGACGATGGCCTGATCTTGTCTCATAGGCTGGGAGTCTCAGCAGTCTCCCGGTCACACGGAAATGCCATCCTCTTCTTTACCCGACAATCGGGACAATCACCGCAAGGGTCTTCTGATCACAGCGATCGGCGGATTTCTGCTGACGTTCGATACACCTCTGCTCAGGCTGGCGGACGCCGATTCGTGGACGATCATGTTCTGGCGCGGCGTGATGGTCTTTGTCACGATCTGTGCCTACTGGGCTGTGCGCCGGTGGATCGTCCGCCGGCCCATCCCGATGATCAATGGCCTTGCGGGCCTCTCGGTCAGCCTGCTTTACGGCATTGCGAATATTTTCTTCATAACCGCACTTCACAACACGACGGTCGCCAACCTCGTGTTCATCCTCGCCCTTACACCGCTCGTGACGGCCGGATTCTCGATTGTTTTCCTTGGAGAGCGGATACCCCGGGGAACCCTGCTCGCCATCCTTGTCGCGATCTCGGGCGTCGTGATCATCGTGGGTGACGGCATCGCGCGCGGCAGTTCGTTCGGAGATCTACTGGCGGTTGGATCCGTCCTCTGCATGTCCACCGCCCTGACCGTCACACGCGGATCCGGCCGCGACATGTCCATGGCTCCCGGTCCGGCTGCCCTGGCGGGAGCGGCCTGCGCCCTTCTGTTTATTGATTCATTCGCTCTCGACGCATCGCAGTGGGCCTATCTGCTGATAAACGGCGTCATCATAATGCCGGTGAGCACCGTGCTGCTCGCGCTCGGACCGCGTTACATATCCGCTCCGGAGGTTGGCATGTTCCTGCTTCTCGAAACCGTGCTTGCCCCGATCTGGGTGTGGCTGGCCGTGAACGAGGTGCCGACGACAAACAGCCTGATCGGCGGTGCGGTCATTATTCTGGCGCTCGGTGCTCACAGCATATTCAGGTTTGTTCGCAACCGGTCGCGCTGACCCGGCACAAATCACGCGCATTCAGGAGATGCCAATGGAGAACATGGCCGCCCTTCTCACCGATCCCGTGGCCTGGGCCGCGCTGGCAACTCTGATCGTCATGGAAGTCGTCCTCGGCGTCGACAACCTGATCTTCATCGCGCTTCTGACCAACAAGCTCCCGGAGGAGCAGCGCGCACGGGCGCGCCGTCTCGGCATCGGAGCCGCCCTCGTACTGCGGCTCGCCCTGCTCGGCACCATCGCCTTCATCGTCCAACTGACCGAACCGGTGCTGACCGTTGGCGGCGTTTCCCTGTCCTGGCGCGACATGATCCTGATTGCCGGCGGCCTTTTCCTGGTCTGGAAGGCAACCAAGGAAATCCATCATCTCGTGGATCCGGAACCGGCCCCCAGCCTCTACGACGTCCCGGCCAGCCAGATGGGCTTCGCTGCCGCGATATCGCAGATCCTGGTGCTGGACCTCGTGTTTTCAATCGACAGCATCATTACAGCGGTTGGCATGACACCTCACGTCCCGATCATGGTGATTGCGGTTGTCGTCGCCGTCGCGGTCATGCTTCTGGCCGCCGACCCGCTGGCAAACTTCATCCAGAAGAATCCGACCATAGTGATGCTCGCGCTCGGCTTTCTTCTGCTGATCGGAACGACGCTCATCGCCGACGGGTTCGGCGTCCACATTCCGCGCGGATACATCTATGCGGCGATGGCCTTCTCCGCGCTCATCGAGCTTCTGAACATCTTTGCGCGACGCGCCAGGCCGAAACCGGTTCCGCCAAGCGAACCCTGATCCGCCAAGAAACAATTTTTGAGCGCCGGGCGTCCTATTCGAATGGGCGTCCGAATTTGTTGCTGCGCGGGAATCCCTTCGGTGGCAGCCGGCCGGCCTGCGCCCTCTGGCCCTGCCAATCGCGGAGTTCCGTCACGGTCCACGTACGTCCGGAACTGTCGAGCCAGGAAAGCCCCTCCTTCAGCGTAAAGACCTTGGCATCCGACAGACCGCCGTCCTTGTATCGCTGCAATCTCACACCGCGGCCGCGGTTCATTTCGTTCAGCTCCGACAACGGGAAAACAAGCAGCTTCCTGTTCTCTCCGACCGCCGCCACAGAGTCGCCTTCGGCAGGCGTGCAGACCACCGCCTCTTCCGGAGCGGACACGTTCAGCACCTGCTTGCCCTTGCGGGTATTGGCGACGACCTCGTCCTCCGGAACGACGAACCCGCGACCGTCGGTTGCCGCAACCAGCAGCTTCCGGCCGCTGCTGTGGACAAAAAGCTCCACGATATCTTCCGACTGGTCGAGATCGATCATCAGCCTGACCGGTTCGCCGTGGCCGCGACCGCCCGGCAGGCGGTCCGCGCCGATCGTGTAGAACTTACCGTTGCTCGCGAACAGGACCAGCTTGTCCGTGGTTTCGGCATGGAACGCGAACCGCGCCTTGTCGCCGTCCTTGAAGGACAGGCCCGACGTATCGGCCATGTGCCCCTTCATGGCGCGGATCCAGCCTTTCTGGGAACACACGACGGTTATCGGCTCTTTCTCGATCATCGCCTGTGCGACATCGAAATCGCCTTCCGGAGCATCCGCGAACTGGCTCCGCCGGCTCCCCAGCTCCGTCTTCTTGCCGAACTTCTCGCGCGTCGTGCGGATCTCGTCGGAGATCCTCGCCCACTGCTTCTTATCCGACTTGAGCAGGTCCTTGAGTTCAGCCTGTTCGGCCTGCAACGACTCGTGCTCGGTCCGGATTTCCATTTCCTCAAGCTTGCGCAGGGACCGCAGCCGCATGTTGAGGATCGCTTCGGCCTGGACATCGCTCAGCTTGAACGTCCGCATGAGCTCCTTCTTGGGCTCGTCTTCCTCCCGGATAATGCGGATGACCTCGTCGAGATTGAGGTAAGCGACGAGATAGCCGCCCAGAACCTCAAGCCGGTGCGCGATCTTCTCGAGCCGGAAATTCGTCCGCCGGACAAGCACTTCCTTGCGGTGCTCAAGCCACTGGTTGAGCACGTCCCGCAGGCTGAGGACGCCCGGCACCTGTCCCTTGCTCAGGACGTTCATGTTGAGCGAGACCCGGCTTTCAAGATCCGTGACCTTGAACATGGACTCCATGAGCAGGACCGGATCGACAGTCCGGGAGCGCGGTTCGAGCACGAGGCGGATGTCTTCCGCGGACTCGTCGCGGATGTCCGCGAGCATCGGCAGCTTGCGGGCCTGCATGAGCTCGGCGATCTTTTCGATCAGCCGCGACTTCTGCACCTGATAGGGAATTTCGGTGATGACGATGACGTACCCGCCCCGCCCGGTGTCTTCGCGCTCCCATTTCGCCCTTACGCGGAAACCGCCTCGCCCGGTCTTGTAGGCCTCGACGATCGAATCGCGCGGCTCGACGATCACGCCGCCGGTCGGGAAATCCGGACCGGGAACGAATTCGACCAGCTTGTCGATGGTCGCCTTGGGGTACTTGATAAGATGCAGCGCGGCGTCGCACAGCTCGCCGGCATTGTGCGGCGGGATGTTCGTCGCCATGCCGACAGCGATGCCCGAGGCACCATTGGCCAGCAGATTCGGAAAATTGCCGGGCAGCACGACCGGTTCGCTGTCTTCCCCGTCATAGGTATCGCGGAAGTCGACCGTATCCTCGTCGATACCCTCGAGCAGTGCCTGCGCGACCTCGGTCAGCCTGGCTTCCGTGTACCGCATCGCCGCGGCGTTATCGCCGTCGATATTGCCGAAGTTGCCCTGCCCCTCGACCAGCGGAAACCGCACCGCAAAGTCCTGGGCCAGCCTCACCAGCGCATCGTAGACCGCCTGATCGCCATGGGGGTGATAACGGCCGATCACGTCGCCGACCACGCGGGCGCATTTCTTGAAGCCGGACTCCGGATCGAGCTTCAGTTGCCGCATGGCGTAGAGCAGCCTGCGGTGAACCGGCTTCAGGCCGTCACGCACATCCGGAAGGGCCCGGTGCATGATGGTCGACAGGGCATACGCGAGGTAGCGCTCTTCAAGCGCCTCGCGCAGGTTTATCGGCTCAACGCCGCCAGAATCAGGGGGCAAATCAATTGTCGTCATGAATCACTCATATAGCATGCGGAACCGGTATCAAACACGATATGTTGCGCAATTTTGTGCAGTTTTCCGCTGCGATTTGCAGGCTTTTTGTCTGGCCGTGGCCTTATTGCCACCGAGCCTCGCTACAAAGCCAAAGCCTGAAAGCCGTCACATGTCCCGCATCCGGTTGGTCTGCTGAGCGAGACGCATGGTCTCGTGCTCCTCGGTAGACAGGAGCGCCTGAAGGAGCTCTTGCGCTTCGGGAATATCGGCACGCCCGAGCAAATCCCGATAGAGATCGATCGCCTGGTTGTGAACGTCGAATACCGCCCCGCAGATCTCATCGACGTTCATCTGTGCGAAGGGCGCATCGGAGCTGCGGTGGAGATCGATCGGCTGGTGCTCCAGATAGTCGTACACCCAGGTGTTGAGCGCTTTGGGATCGGCTCGCTGCTCGAAGCCGTCGATAATCTTCTCCAGACCGGCCTCGTGGTCAGCGAAGTAGGACAGGAGCATCCTGGTCATCTCCTCCTCATGTTGCGTCGCTCCTTCGGCCAGACGCTCGGCAAGCTGGCGATGCATCATCCGCGTCCAGTCAATGAGATCAGCGATTGTTTGGACTTTCATGACCTTAACCTCCTGAAGGCCGGTCTGCGGCGGCTCGTACCGGAGCCCGTCATCGCGCGTGTTGGTGAGAGAGGGGCCCTCGTCGTGGTCCAGCACCGGAGTGGTCCGGCATGGTTCTGAGCCAGCGGCAGGGTGGACCGCCCCACAGCATAGGCCAGCCGGCCGGCCGGCTGCAAATTCACTCTAGTTGTCGCCTTGCCGCGACAGCAGCGTCATCAGCCGTTCGCGGGCTTCGGGGAAACGCAGGCCCCGCGCGCCGAAAACGTGGCGTTCCAGAAAGAACCCTGTCAAACGCAGCCCGGCAAGGACATCCCCGCTTCCTGTCTCGCCACCCGAACGGCCGCCAAGGAAAGCCGGGAGCGGCAGCAGCTTTGCCGCATAGGGCTCGCCCGCGGCCTCGCTCACCGCCCGGCCGGATTTCGGAGACACCCAGATGAGATTGTCCCGGACACCGCTCGACGCGCATTCCGCAAGATCCAAGCCGAACCCGAGATCGTCCAGCAGCCCGAGCTCCCAGCGAACCAGCAGGGCCGGCCAGACCTCATCGTTCTCAAGGGCGTCGAGTACGATGACAAAGGCGTCGAACAGCCGTTCGTGAGCTTCGCGTTCCGGCAGCAGCTGTGCCATGGCGGTCACGGTTGCAAGTCCGGCGAGCCGGAGGGGATCCTCCATGGCGACAGCCGCTCGCATGGCAACAGGTTCAAGCGTGTAGTTGCCCAGATGCTCGTCCAGACGCGCCCGCCAGGTCGCATTGACCGTATTGCCTGGCTGCAGCAGGCTGCGCAATCGGCGCGATCGTCCGCCCCGGACGAGGCCCGCATGGCGTCCGCGGCTGCGTGTGAACAGCTCGAGAATCACGCTCGACTCGCCGTGAGGACGGGCCGCCAGAACGACGCCCTCTTCCGTCCACTCCATGGCCTCCTACCCTGTCACTCTCCGCGGCATCTTCACCGCACGGTCGGGAAGTCCAGTCCCATCTGCCTGTATCGTTCGGGATCTTCGCTCCACCGCCCCCGCACCTTGACGAACAGGAACAGGTGTACGCGGGTTTCGAGGAAGGCTTCAAGTTCCTTGCGGGCGTCCTGTCCGATGGCCTTGATGGTCTGGCCGCCTTTGCCGAGAACGATCTTCTTCTGACCGTCCCGTTCCACATAGATTACCTGTTCGATCCGAATGCTGCCGTCCTTGCGCTGCGTCCATTGCTCGGTCTCGACCGTCGACGCATAGGGCAGTTCGTCATGCAGCCGCCCGTAGACTTTCTCGCGCGTAATCTCGGCCGCGAGCAGGCGGAGCGGCACGTCCGCGATCTGATCCTCCGGATAGAGCCACGGCCCGGCAGGCATCCGTGCCGACAAGTCACCGAGCAGGTCGGCTACACCATCCCCGTTCAGTGCCGACACCATGAATGTCTCATCGAACCCGTGGCGATCGTTCAAGTCCGCCGCCAGGGCAAGCAGTGCCGTGCGTTCCACGGTGTCGATCTTGTTCAGAACCAGCAAAGCCGGCGCATTGAATTTGCCGAGGCCGTCGACGATCCGGGCAACGTCTTCATCGATGCCTCTGCGCGCATCCACGATCAGGGCAACGGCGTCGGCGTCCCCTGCCCCGCTCCAGGCTGCTTCGACCATGGCCTCGTCAAGTTTGCGCTTCGGCTCGAAGATACCCGGCGTGTCGACGAGGATGATCTGGCTCGCCTCGTGCATTGCAATGGCGCGGATTCGGGTTCTCGTGGTCTGCACCTTGTGGCTGACAATCGAGACCTTGCCGCCGACCAGTTGATTGGAGAGCGTCGACTTCCCGGCATTCGGTGCGCCGATGAGCGCGACGAAACCGCAACGGGTTTCGTCGGGCAGAGTGTTGCTGTCGTCGGCGGACGTCATAGACCGAACAGTCCGTTCTGCCGCAGAAACTCCTCTGCGGCGGCCTGTTCCGCGCCGCGCTTCGAACTTGCCCTGGCCGTCACCGGCGACATGTCGGTGATTTCAACGCTGATCGTGAAAGTCGGCTCATGATCCGGCCCGGTGCGATCCACCAGCCTGTAGCGCGGTGGCGTCATGCCTTTGCCCTGAACCCACTCCTGGAGCATGGTCTTCGGGTCTCGCGGGGGCTGCTCGACGGACTTCAGCAACGGATGCCAGAACCTGACAATGAACTGCCTGGCCGCCGGAAAGCCGCCGTCGAAATAGATCGCCGCGATCAATGCCTCGCAGGCATCTCCCAGGATCGCGGTCTTGTCGCGGCCACCGGCCTGTTCTTCGCCGGGACTCATTCTGAGCAGTTCGCCCAGACCGATCTCCCGGGCGACATCGGCGCAGGTTTCCTTGCGCACCAGCGCGTTCAGCCTCGGTGCAAGCTCGCCTTCCGAACTTTTGGGAAAGGTCTCGAACAACAGTTCTGCAATCACAAGGCCCAGAACCCGATCGCCGAGAAACTCCAGCCGCTCGTTGTCGGTCTTCTTTTTGCTCTTGGCCAGATAGCTCGAATGGGTCAGAGCCCGCTCGAGATAGTCCGCGGACCCGAATTCGTGGCCGATCCGGGCCGACAGTTCTCGTTGCGAATTGGTACCGCCGGACGCCAAGAATTCAGTCCACGCCTGAAAACAGACGCCCCCAGCGTATCGAAGTCGGCCATTTCCAGAATTCCAGGAACCGCGACCCCTCGTCGATCGAGAAAAAGATGATCTCCGCCCGGCCGACAAGGTTCTCGAACGGAACGAATCCGACCTGGTTGAGGACGCGGCTGTCGGTGGAATTGTCGCGATTGTCGCCCATTACGAAGTAGTGATCGGGCGGCACCGTAAATTCCTTCGTCGTGTCGGCGTAGCCGTTCTCGAACAGATCGAGCGTAATATGGGAAACCCCGTTGGGAAGAGTTTCGCGGTATTGCTTGATGCGGGAGACATTACCGAACTCGTCCATCTCCACGTAATCGTCGAGCCGTTCCTTTTTCACCGGCTCGCCGTTGATATGAAGAATGCCCCCGATCATCTGGATGCGGTCACCGGGCAGCCCGACGATCCGCTTGATGTAGTCCGTCTCATTGTCCCTCGGCAGCTTGAACACGGCGACGTCGCCGCGCTCGGGCTGAGACGACCAGATCCGGCCGTTGAACAGTTGCGGGCCGAACGGGATCGAGTAGTTGCTGTAGCCGTAGCTGAATTTGGAGACAAACAGGTAGTCACCGACGAGGAGTGTCGACTTCATGGACCCCGAAGGAATATTGAAAGGCTGATAAAGCAGGGTCCGCACGATCAGAGCCAGGATCAGCGCGTGGATGACCACGCGAATGATCTCCATGGCGCCACCATCAGACTTCTTCGTGGCCTCTTCACTCATGTCAACTCTCTGATCTGTCCATGCATGGCGTCAGTTCCTGATTCCCGGGATCTGACCTGCGCGCGGCAAAAGCACCTTCAGGCGCTGCTATAGCCGCTGCCTCTGTAACATTCAACGCAAGCTGTCGTCATTTCTCAATTTCGCGAGATACCGCTTCACCCCGCGGCATCCGCATCTGTGGCCATGATGATAACGATCGCCTGTGCGTATGGCGGCTCGTCCGTGATGGTCAGATGGATAACCGGTTCGCGGCCCGGGCCGACCAGATGCAGCAATCGCTCCCTGGCCCCTCCGGTCAGTTCCAGAGTGGGGCGTCCGGACGGTTCGTTCACCACACCGATGTCGCGCCAGAATACGCCGTTTCTGAACCCGGTTCCCAGAGCCTTGGAGCACGCTTCCTTCGCCGCATACCGCTTGGCATAGGATGCGGCTCTCATAGCCCGTCGATCGCTCTTGGCCCGTTCGATTTCGGTGAAAACCCGCTCTACAAACCGGTCTCCGAACCGCTCCAGCGTCTTTTCGATGCGCCGGATATCGATGATGTCGTTGCCGAGCCCTACGATCATGCCGCGCGCGCCGCGTCCATCAGGCTGCGCATCCGCCTGATCGACTGATCTAGCCCGACGAATATCGCCTCACCGACGAGGAAATGACCAATGTTGAGTTCGACGACTTCGTTCATCGCGGCGACAGGACCGACCGTGTCGAACGTCAGGCCGTGTCCGGCGTGAACTTCGAGCCCGAGGGAATACGCAAGCTCCGCGCTGCGGCTCAGGCGGGCGAGTTCCGCGTCTGCGCCGGCGGAATCGCCATCCAGCGCCTTTTCGCAATAGGACCCGGTGTGCAACTCGACAATGTCTGCCCCCAGCGATTGCGATGCGTCAAGTTGATCCGCGTCCGGATCGACGAACAGCGATACCCTGATACCGGCACCCTTGAGCTTGTTGACGAAGGGCGCCAGGTGATTGTGGCCGCCCCGGACATCGAGACCGCCCTCCGTTGTCAGTTCCTCGCGTTTTTCGGGGACCAGACAGCAGGCGTTCGGTTTGTGCCGCAGCGCGATGTCCAGCATTTCCTCGGTTGCAGCCATCTCGAGATTGAGCGGCAGCGTAATATCGGCCATGAGCTGTTCGATATCGTCGTCACTGATGTGCCGCCGGTCTTCGCGCAAATGCGCGGTGATCCCGTCGGCGCCGGCTTCGGCGGCCAGATGCGCGGCGCGAACCGGATCGGGGTGCTGGCCGCCGCGCGCGTTGCGGATCGTCGCCACGTGATCGATGTTCACGCCCAACCGCAAATGTTCGATATCTGTCCGTGCATCCATGCTGCTTCCTCCGGCAAGGGTGAACCGTTAGGCCTTGACCTTTTCCTTTTCGCGACGCCGGTCCTCGCCGCGCTTCTGCAGGCGGCGTCTGCGATTGTTCTGGTAGGTCCCGACAATAATCCTGACGAGAAAATAGAAGAAGACGGCCATCGAAATTCCGAGCGGAACGCCGCCGATCGTCATCGGCTTCAGCAGCGGCCACAGCGACGTCCAGAAATCGCCGAACAGGCTGGATGGATCCGTCAGAGTCGCCCAGAGGCTGATGTCAGCCAGTTTCGACTGTTCGCCGCCTTCGCTCTCTACACCGAGAAGGAAATTGCCGAACGAGAATGTGGCGAACCAGATGAACGGGAACGTCACCGGATTGCCGACGAATGTCCCGAATGCCGAGGCGATTACGTTGCCGCCAATGACGAGTGCCGCCACCGCGCCGATGATGAAATGCAATCCCATGAACGGCGTGAATGACGCAAAAACCCCTGCGGCAAATCCGAGTGCGATGGCGTGCGGCGATCCGCTCAGACGCGTTACCCGGTGCCGCACGTATTCCATGGCGCGGCGCCAGCCTCGCCTTGGCCAGAGCCAGGCTTGCGCTCGCTCCCGGATTTGGGGTTTCTCACGCCTCTTGAACAGCATGCGTTGCGACCTAACGTGCCTTCATTCCTCGGCTACCAGGCTTTTCAGCGGGGATATCCGCCAGAAACGACGGCAGATCATCTGGTTGGTAGGTCGGAATCTCGAGATTTGCAAGTGCGACCAGGGGAACGCCGACGTCCGCCTGACCGCCTGACCGGTCGATAAGGCAGCATGCGCCGACGACCTCGCCGCCTTCCGCTGCGATTGCGGCAATGCACTCGCGCGAAGACAGGCCCGTCGTGACGATGTCCTCGACCATCAGACACTTGGTTCCCGGTTCGATGCGAAAACCGCGGCGAAGCGTCAGATCGCCCTCGACGCGCTCGAAGAAGATGGCCGGGACATCCAGTTGCCGGCCCATCTCGTACCCGACCACGACGCCACCCATTGCCGGAGATGCGACAAGCTCGATTTCTGCACCGATCTCGCCATTGACGCGGGCTGCCAGTTCCGCACACAGCCGGCCTGAGCGCGACGCATCCATCAAGACTCGGGCACATTGCAGATAGGCCGGACTGTGCAACCCGGAAGACAGGATGAAATGGCCTTCAAGCAGCGCTTCCGCGGCCCGGAATTCGTCGAGCACCTGCGCTTCGGTCATGGTCCCGGAGTTTGAGTTTTCCCGCGTCAAGATGCTCTTCCTTAGCCTGCCGACCGGGAATACTTTAGCTTCCCGCCCAAAGCAATCCACGATTGGATCGCACATTGAAAATCGTTAATCGGTCATTCTCACCGCGGCACTGATGACGGACTTGCGCCGCAACTCCGCGAGGATCCGATTGAGATGCTTGAGATCAAAGACTTCCACCTCGATATGCATCTCATAGAAGTCCGGCGCGCGTTTGGCCATGCTCAGGTTCGAAATGTTGCCGTCCGTGTCACCGATCACCGTCGCAATCTGCGCAAGCGTGCCGGCCTCATTGACGGCAGTCACGCTGATCGTCACCGGAAACCGGTCGGATTTGTCTTCCGAGATATCCCATGCCAGATCGATCCACCGGGACGGTTCGTCTTCGAAGGCCTTCAGCGCCTTGGACTGTATGGGGTAAATCGTTACACCGTCTCCAGGTGTCAGAATCCCCACGATTCTGTCGCCTGGCACCGCTCCTTTAGGGCTTATCGTGATCGGCAGGTTGTCCTTCAGGCCCCTGACCGGGATCGCCTCCCTCTCGTGGCGTTTGCTGCCCGTTCCCGGCAGCACGCTGCTTAGTCTGATTGTGTCGCGGAGACTGCGTAACCGTGCACCGACACGCTTGTTGCCGTCGGAGGCCGGCTTGTCTTCGGATTCCGACCTCAACGCCTTGATCACATCGGAACTGGGCAATTCTCCGCGACCGATAGCGGCCATCATGTCGTCGACATTGGTCATGCCTAGACGCGGTGCGGCTTCCTCTAGCGTAGTCTCGTCGAATTTCCGCTCGGCCTTGGCCAATGCCCGCTCAAGGATCTCCCGTCCAAGACCTGCATACTGCCCTCTGACCGCTTCGCGCGTCGCCCGCCTGATCGCGGCCCGTGCTTTGCCGGTAATGGCGACACCTTCCCAGGCCGCAGGCGGCGTCTGCGCCGCAGAGCGGACAATCTCGACCTCGTCTCCATTCTGCAACTCGCTGATCAAGGGCGCGTGCGCCCCGTTGATCCGGCACCCGACGCAACTGTTTCCCACATCCGTGTGCACCGCATAGGCGAAGTCGATCGGCGTCGCGCCTCGTGGCAGCGCGATCAGCAGCCCCTTCGGCGTAAAGCAGAAGACCTGATCGTGGAAAAGCTCAAGCTTCGTATGCTCAAGAAATTCCTGCGGGTTGTCGCCTTCCGCCAGCATGTCGACCAGCCGGCGCAACCAGCGGTAGGCATTGGAATCCTTCGACAGCGGCACCGACCCATGGGCGTGGCCGTTGCTCGCCTTGCCTGCGGGTTCCTTGTAGAGCGCATGAGCGGCGACGCCTCGCTCCGCCACCTCGTTCATCTCTTCGGTCCTGATTTGCAGTTCGACACGCTGATGATGAGGTCCGACGACAGTCGTGTGGACCGAGCGGTAGTCGTTCTGCTTCGGCGTCGAAATATAGTCCTTGAAGCGGCCCGGAACCATGCGCCAGGCGCTGTGAACCACGCCAAGCGCCCGGTAACAGTCGTCGACGGATCCCACGATCAGCCTGAAGCCGTAGATGTCGGAGAGCTGGCCGAGCGAAATCGACTTCCGCTCCATCTTGCGCCAGATCGAATACGGTTTCTTCTCGCGGCCCTTGACCCTCGCCCGGATGCCCGCGTCCTCCAGATGAGACAGCAATTGCTGTTCAATTTCGGCAATAACGTTGCCGCTCTCCTCGCGCAACGTCTCGAGCCTGGCGAGGATGGTCTCGCGCGCTTCCGGATTGAGCACGCTGAAAGACAGATCCTCAAGCTCGTCCCGGATTTCCTGAATGCCCATGCGCCCGGCGAGCGGCGCATAGATATCCATCGTCTCTTCGGCAATGCGCTGACGCTTCTCCGGCTTGACGTATTGCAGCGTCCGCATGTTGTGCAGGCGGTCCGCAAACTTCACCAGAAGAACGCGAATGTCGTCGGAGATCGCGAGCAAGAGCTTGCGGAGGTTTTCTGCCTGCGCCGCTTCCTTGGAGACAAGGTCGAGACGCTTTATCTTGGTCAGACCGTCAACAAGCGCGCCGATTTCGGATCCGAAGAGACGGTCCACCTCCGCCCGCGTCGTCTCCGTGTCCTCGATGACATCGTGCAGCAGCGCAGCGGCGATCGTTGCGTCGTCAAGCTTGAGATCCGTGAGGATCGCCGCGACTTCAAGAGGATGGGAAAAATAGGGATCGCCGGATGCGCGCGTCTGCGAACCGTGCGCCTTCATCGCGTAGACGTAGGCCCGGTTTAACAGGGCTTCGTTCGCTGTCGGGTCGTAACTGGTGACCCTTTCGACGAGTTCGTATTGTCTCATCATTACGCTGATTCACCCGCCTGAGATCCGGGCCGTTCAGCATAGACGCAAACGCGCTGAAATTGGGTAAACGATGCGCGCTCTTCTCCGGCATTGCCGGCGGGAGGCGCCAGATTCCGCCTGAAAGCGCGGCCGTCAGATGCCCGAGCCGGCTCCGCCATTGGATGACTCCCGGGGCGGCAGGCCTTCGAGACCTCTCAGGAGGTCCTCTTCGGTCATGCGGTCCAATGCAACATCGGCGTCGTCCTCGACCTGGGCAACTGCACCCTCGGCCGTCAGCATGGGCACAAGGTCCGGCTCCGGCTCGTCGACCTCCACGTGTTTTTGCATGGAATGAACGAGATCCTCGCGCATATCGTCCTTGTCGATGGTCTCCTCGGCGATTTCCCGAAGGGCGACGACAGGATTCTTGTCGTTGTCCCGGTCGATGGTCAGGGGCGCACCCTGGGAAATGGTCCGTGCCCGGTGGCTGGCCAGAAGGACCAGTTCGAACCTGTTCGGGACCTTGTCAATGCAATCTTCGACCGTGACGCGTGCCATGGATCGGACTCCAGAATTGGGAATATGCTGATTTGTGGCCCTATTTATGCCTTCGAAGAGGCGAAAGCAAGCATATTGCAGCACAATCCGCCTAGCTGATTGCCCTCAGAATCTCCCCGCCCCGGACGCTCCGTCGTTCCTTGAGCATCTGTCCGGGCGTCAGGCCCGTGACCGGGTGGTGCCAGGACGGTGCAATCTCGGCCAGGGGCACCAGGACGAACGGCCTGACGGCGATCTCGGGATGCGGCAGAACCAACGGCCTGATTCCGTCCTTGTGACCGCGCCACGACCGTCCCGCCGAATCCTCGGAAACGACATTGTGGTACGCCAGCAGGTCGAGGTCGAGCGTCCGCGACCCCCAGCGAACCCCGCGCCGGCGTCCGGCCCTGTTTTCGATCGAGTGGCATATGCGCAACAGCGCGGCAGGCGACCTGTGTGTCGCCACCGCAACGACACCGTTGACATAGTTGCTTTGCGGCAACCCGCCGTAAGGCGCCGTTTGATACCAGGACGAGCGCCGGAGCAATTCTATCCCGCTGTTTTCCAGCGCATACAGCGCACGGTCCAATGCTTCGCGGGGCTCGCCCCAAGGTCCCGGCAGGTTGCTGCCCAGCGCCAAAAAAATCATGCAGACGCTTGCCTTTCGTTGTTATTGCGCCACCCTATCTTGTATTGTGGTGCGTGCGTCCGTGTTTTCCCTATTTTTGACCAGCTGTCTCCTGGAAACAGCCACGGGCCGACAAAAAGAAAACCAATGCGACGCGTTATTTGGCTCGGTCGGCGAAGCAAAGCCTGCCGGGCGACTTTGTTTGAGGAATTTGAGCAATGATTTTTCATCCCAATGAGAGGTTTGCTCTCTTCATTGACGGGGCGAATCTTTACGCCACCGCCAAGGCCCTGAATTTCGATATTGATTACAAAAAGCTGCTCGCCTTTTTCCAGAAGCAGGGCCGCCTCGTAAGAGCGCTCTATTACACCGCTCTCGTTGAAGATCAGGACTATTCACCGATCCGCCCGCTGATTGATTGGCTCGACTACAACGGCTACACGATGGTCACGAAGCCGACCAAGGAATTTACGGACGCGTCGGGAAGACGGAAAATCAAGGGCAATATGGACATCGAGCTGGCCGTCGACGTGATCGACATGGCCGAGCATCTCGACCACATTGTTCTGTTCTCGGGCGATGGCGATTTCCGTTCGCTGGTCGAAGCCGTGCAGCGCAAGGGGAAACGCTTCAGCGTCGTATCGACGCTCTCGACTCAGCCCTCGATGGTCGCCGACGAACTGCGCCGACAGGCTGATCAGTTCATCGATCTGGCGGATCTGGCGGACGAGATCGGCCGCGATCACCAGCGATACGACAACAACACGGCGGATGAAGAAGATTACGCTGAAGAGGACTACGAAGACGACGAGGAATACGAGGACATCTGACAGAAGCTGTTACTGTCCCGAGACCACGGTCCCGCGATTCGTTTTGTCCATGCCAGCCGGCTCAGCCCATGATTTCCTCTCAGATCGATCCCGATCACAACTGCACATTGTGTCCTCGCCTGGTCGATTTTCGCGAACGCAATCGCGAGGCCAGTCCAGACTGGTTCAATGCGCCCGTGCCGTCGTTCGGCCCATCGGATGCGCGGCTGCTCATTGTGGGACTTGCTCCCGGGTTGCAGGGGGCAAACAAGACCGGCCGCCCGTTTACGGGGGATTACGCCGGCGATCTTCTTTATGCCACCTTGTCGAAATTCGGGTTTGCGGAAGGAACGTATGACGCCAGGCCCGACGATGGTCTGCGCCTCACCGACTGCATGATCACGAATGCCGTGCGGTGCGTGCCGCCGCAGAACAAACCCGTCGGACAGGAGATGAAGGCCTGTAGACCGTTTCTGACAGCCACCATCGAGGCGATGCTGCAGGTGAAAGTGATTCTGGCGCTCGGTCGCATCGCCCACGAAAACACGTTGTCGGCTCTGGACATGAAGCGTTCGGACTGGAAGTTCGCACACAACGCGGAGCACGAGATCCGCGATGACGTCATGCTGATCGACAGCTATCACTGCTCCCGATACAACACCAACACCGGCAGGCTCACGGAAGCCATGTTCGAGGACGTCTTCCGAAGCATCAGACGCCGTATTCCATAAAATGCAGACCTGATCGGGCGAGCGGGAAGGTCAGCCCCTCTCGCGCATCAGACGCGCCTTTTCGCGCGACCAGGTACGGTCTTTCTCGGCCTGACGCTTGTCGTGGATCTTCTTGCCGCGCGCCAGCGCAAGCTCGAGTTTGGCAAG
>CBDHYJ010000076.1:0-145696 GCA_965275905.1 Hyphomicrobiales bacterium
CCAGGTAGGCCGGAACAATTGCCTCGATCGAATGCGGCTCGATCCCCAGTCCCGCAAGCGTCCGGCCATCCCGAGTTGCGGCGTCGCTGACCACGTTGTCCGTCTCGAGCAGATTGACCTGGTCGACCGTCAGCAATGGCTTTGGCAGCAGTTGAAGAATGCGCGCTTCCATCCGGGCGAGACCGAACGGCAACGGCAACAGCAGCCGGCTGCGATGGGTTTCCGCCAGAATGTATTCGAGAAGTTCCTTGAAGCTGAGGGATTCCGGGCCTCCCAGTTCATAGACCTTGCCCGTTTCCGCCACACCCTGGATCGACGAGACAACCGCGTCCGCGACATCGCCGACATAGACCGGCTGGAATTTCGTGTGGCCGCCGCCGATCAACGGCAGGGCCGGGAGAAAGCGGGCCATCGCGGCAAAGCGGTTGAAGAAGTCATCCTCCGGGCCAAACACGATCGAAGGCCGCAAGATGACAGCGGACGGAAAGGCCTCGCGGACCTGCGCCTCGCCGATGGCCTTGGACCGCGCATATTCGGAGTTCGAGTCGGCATCGGCACCGATCGCAGAGACATGCACCAGATGTTCCGCACCGGCCTCGGCGGCCGCTTCGGCAACCGCGCCCGCGCCGAACGCGTGGACGGCATCGAAAGACTGCCGGCCTGTCGGATAGAGGATGCCGACCAGATTGACCACCGCGTGGCTGCCTTCCGCCGCGGCCGCGACTGATTCCGGATAACGCAGATTGGCCTGAACGCCGTGTATCTGGCCGACGCTGCCGAGCGGCTGAAGGTGGCCCGCAAGATCAGGCCGGCGCACCGCTGCCCTGACCCGGTATCCCGCCTGCGCAAGAGCACGCACCACATGGCGGCCAAGGAAACCGGACCCGCCAAACACCGTTACAAGCTTGTTGATTTCGTCGGTCGCCACCTTAATTCCCCGTCTCAACCTTGCCGCAGATTTTTCGCAGGCCGCCGGACCGGGCCTCTACTGGCATACGGAAAGAGAGTACTCCCGGATCCCAGTCCTGTGCACTGGCGTCTTCTTGGTCCATGAGATAAGCGTATTACATTATCGGGCAAAGGTCCGCAGGACATGTGCTCAATAGCGTTGACAACGGACCGGCGGCAGCCTTAAGTGTGCGGCGCATAGAGCCCAGGTGGCGGAATTGGTAGACGCGCTAGCTTCAGGTGCTAGTGCCCGTATGGGCGTGGAAGTTCGAGTCTTCTCCTGGGCACCAAATCCCACAAACAGATGCGACGGCATTGCCGGATGATCCGGCCGCTCCCGCGCGGGTGGCGGTCTTTGCCGCTGCACGCGCGAGGCCCGAAGGGGGCGCTTGAAAGCCCAAGGTCGCGCTGATAGAATTCGACGAGATGTTTTCGGGTGGCAATTCTTTGTCATTTCAATTGGTTAGTAGAAATTAACTTTCTATCCTGTACTGTTCAGAAGATGACTTTTCCGGCAATTGCCGCTGCAGCGATTGCCCTGCACATGGTTTGACCAATGTCGATTACGCTGCACAAGCGCGACCTGCCAGACACGCCTTAATCTCGGACCGGTCGTCGCCATTGACACCGAGACGCTCGGCCTGAACCCTCACCGCGACAAGCTGTGCCTTATCCAGCTGTCGTCCGGAGACGGCAACGCACACCTTGTGCAGATGGACCGTTCGAATTACGGCGCACCAAACCTGTGCCGCATGCTGGGCGACGAATCGGTGCTCAAGCTCTTTCATTTTGCGCGCTTCGATGTCGCCGTCCTGTTTCACTACCTCAAGGTTTTGCCGTCCAACGTGTACTGCACGAAGATCGCGTCAAGGCTCACCAGGACCTACACGGACCGGCACGGATTGAAGGACCTTTGCCGCGAACTCCTGAGCATCGAGATGTCAAAGCAGCAACAGAGTTCGGACTGGGGTGCCGAAGACCTTTCGAATGCGCAGATGGAGTATGCCGCTTCCGACGTGCTGTACCTTCACGACCTCAAGGCCAAACTTGACAAGATGCTTGAGCGCGAGGGCAGGACCGGACTGGCCCAGGCCTGCTTTTCGTTTCTGCCGGCACGAGCGGCGCTTGACCTTGCCGGATGGGCAAATGAAGATATTTTCGCGCACTGACTGAAGTCCCATGCGCGAACAGATACCCGGCCGCGCGGCCTGCCGCGCACGCTGACCGGGTTTCATGAACAACAGGGTCGCCGAGCGGAGGCCGCCCCTGGAAAGCCAATGACCGAGCAGAGAATAGAACCGCGCTTTTCCAATTCTCCCGGCCCCGGAGCGGGACACCGGCCACCGCTCAATGCGGCACGGGCCGCCCGCCAGGCACGGCGGCACCGCGGATTCGCCATCGTGATGATGGTTTTGCTCGGGCGTTGCCAGCATGGCACTTGTCGGAATGTTCGTGGTCCGCTCAGGCATGCTGCCCGATACCGAACGAAAAGAACCGGTGGTTCAGCAACAGGCGGCGGTCTCGAAGAAGTCCGTGAAGCTTCTGAAACCGAAGATCACCGGGTTTGACAGGCGGGCGCAGAGCTACGTCGTGACCGCAACGTCCGCGAACCAGGACGAAGACGACCCCGCGGTTGTTTCCCTGGACAAGGTGATTGCGGACCTGCAGCTCAAGAAATCAGGCGACGTAGTCAAGATCACGGCCGACCGCGGACGATACAACAATGATGACGAAACGCTTCATCTGGAAGGCAACGTCCGCATCCGCAGCGCCAAGGGATATGCAGCGGACATGATGGTTGCCGAAATCTTCCTGAAGAAGGGCCGCGTGGTCTCGAACAAGCCGGTCACCGTAATTCTGCCTTCAGGCTATGTTCAGGCTAACGGCGTAGAGTTGTGGAATGACGGAGAGAACATCCGCTTTCTCAATCGCGCGCTTTTCGTCTTGAAACCGAAAAAGAAGGGGTCCGGGTGACCAGAGCAAGTTCAGGTGCTGCGGCGAGCCTCGCATTCGCCCTGGCCGTTACGGCACTGGCGACCGCGGCTCCGGGCCAGTCGCTGACCGGTGGTGCTTTCGGCAACCCGAAGTCCGATGCGGCGCGCGAGATTCGAATCGAATCGGACATAATGGAAGTCGAGCAAAAAGGTAAGCGCGCCATCTTCACGGGCAACGTCGACGCGCGACGCGGCACCGTGCGGCTGCGGACCAAGCGACTCGTTGCAAACTACCGTGAAGTCAAATCCGGCAAGAGCGCACGAACTGAAATCACCAAACTCGATGCGCGCGGCAGCGTGGTGGTGACGAGCAAAGATCAGAGAGCCACCGGAAACTGGGCAATAATGGATGTGCCGTCAGGCAAGGTCACGATGGGCGGGTCTGTGATCCTCACCCAGGGCAAAACCGTAATAAAAGGCGAAAAGCTGGAGCTCGATCTGAATTCCGGGCGCAGCCGCCTTATCGGCAGCGCCGCATCCGGGGGGCGCGTCAAGGGCGTGTTCGTCCCATCACGGAAATAGATTATAATCCACTGCGGGGTGTAGCAATTTCACCGAATTTTAATCCAATCACGGCTCAATGGGAGGGTACGGAGCGACTTGGGCAAGTTGTTTAGATTTCCCGGTTCTTTCGAAGGTCCGGAGTCTGAAGATACCGGCGCGCTAGACGTCGAGCAGGATCTTCAGTCGGAACTTCGTCCGATCGGACAGCCTGACGGTCTGACGGTCCGGTCGATCGGGAAGAGTTATAAACGCCGGCCTGTCGTTCGCGGGGTAAGTCTCTCCGTACGGCGTGGGGAGGCTATAGGTCTCTTGGGCCCAAACGGGGCCGGCAAGACAACGGTGTTCTACATGATCACCGGCCTTGTCGCCGCCGACTACGGCGCCATTGAGCTTGACGGCATCGATCTCACGCACCTGCCAATGTATCGGCGGGCGAGGCTCGGCATCGGCTACCTTCCCCAGGAAGCGTCGATATTCCGCGGCCTCACAGTAGAGCAGAATATTCGCGCGGTTCTGGAGTTGTCAGAACCGGATCGCGAAGTGCGTGAGGGTTTGTTAGATGCGTTACTCGACGAGTTTGCAATCAGGCATATCAGGCGTACGCCGGCTATTGCACTCTCTGGTGGGGAGCGAAGAAGAGTCGAGATCGCACGGGCTTTGGCCACGCGACCTTCGTTCATGCTCCTTGACGAACCATTCGCCGGGATTGATCCGATTGCAATCGGTGATATCCGCGACCTGGTGCGACACCTTACTGATCGAGGGATCGGGGTGCTTATTACGGATCACAACGTCCGAGAAACCCTCGAACTCATCGACCGCGCACTGATCATCCACGACGGTCAAGTGCTGATGGAGGGCACGCCGGAGGAAATTGTAGGCAACGAAGACGTCCGCAGGCTATATCTTGGCGACAAGTTCAGTTTGTGAGTGCCCAAGATAGCGTAACGGCCCCGTCCATCGCGCACGAGGCCATCGGCCAGCCAGGACGTGGGGCAATCAGAGCATGACAGTGTGAACCAAATGGTATTGGCGCCCCGACTTGAATTGCGCCAGGGCCAATCCCTGGTCATGACTCCGCAACTGCAGCAGGCGATCAAGCTTCTGCAGCTCTCCAACCTTGAATTGACGGCCTACGTCGAGGGCGAGCTCGAACGCAACCCTCTGCTGGAGAACAATGAAGCGGAGGACGGCGTGCCGGCGCAGGAAGCGGCGGCAAGTGATCAGGCGGACGAGACCGGCTCCGATACGGGCGACGCCGACCTTCCCGATCACAGTCTCGATTTCAGCAACGATTCGGATGCGACGGAACCGCTTTCCCAGCTCGACGCCGATCTCGACACGATTTACCAGGGCGAAGGACAGGATACAGGGGCCGCGACGGCTCCCGCTCCGGGCGAAACGGACTCCGGATGGAGTACCCTGCGGCCAAGCCAGGGCACATCAGCCGGAGAGGCCTTTGATTTCGAATCCCAGTTGAGCCGCGAGCAGACACTGGGCGAACACCTGATCGAACAACTCAATATGACGGTCCTTGACCCCGCGCGCAGAATGATCGGCGTTCATCTGATCGACATGATCGACGAAGCCGGATATCTGGCCGGAGACACGGCGCAACTGGCGGAACGCCTCGGAACCGACGAAACCGTCATTCTTGAAACGCTGAGTGAAATGCAGGGATTTGAGCCGTCGGGTGTGCTGGCGCGGTCGCTTGCAGAGTGTCTGTCAATCCAGCTTGCCGAGAAGGACCGGCTCGACCCCGCCATGCAGGCTCTGATCGACAATATCGACCTGCTCGCCAAGCGTGACATGTCGGCCCTCATGCGGCTTTGCAATGTCGACCGTGAAGACCTGGTCGACATGATCGAAGAGATTCGCGAACTCAATCCGAAGCCGGGAAACGCCTTCGGTCACGTCGTGGTCCAACCCGTGGTTCCGGACGTGTTTGTCCGCGAAGGCACCGATGGCGGATGGGTCGTCGAATTGAACAACGAAACCCTGCCGCGGGTGCTGGTGAACAATCACTATTATGCGAGCGTGAACAAAACTGCGCGCAGTGCCGACGACAAGGCTTATCTGTCGGAGTGTTTTGCGAACGCCAACTGGCTGGTCAAGAGCCTCGATCAGCGGGCAAAGACGATCCTGAAAGTGGCAAAGGAGATCGTTCGGCTGCAGGATGCGTTCCTGGCCTACGGTGTTCAGCATCTGAAGCCGCTCAACCTGAAAATCGTCGCCGACGCCATCTCGATGCATGAATCAACCGTCAGTCGCGTGACATCGAACAAGTACATGTCGACGCCGCGCGGCGTGTTCGAACTGAAATACTTCTTCACGTCGGCGATTGCATCGACGGAGGGCGGCGATGCCCATTCCGCCGAAGCGGTGCGCCACAGGATCAAGGAATTGATCGACGGAGAATCCGCAAAAGCAATTCTCTCGGACGACAAGATTGTCGAGCTGCTGCGAGGTTCAGGCATCGAAATTGCGCGCCGCACCGTTGCCAAATACAGGGAATCCATGCAGATTCCGTCGTCAGTGCAGCGCAGGCGGGAAAAAAACGCTTTCGCTTGATAACGACCGCCGGTTGCTGCAAGTATCGCGTGTATTACAAGGCCGATTCGCGATCCGGTTGTTGAGCGCCGATTGTTGCAAACAACTCTTCGCGGCGGTTGACTTGGCACGTCAGTGGAACTAGGTTCCGGGCGCGCTGGAGCGGCGGGCAGGCAGAAGGCCGCCCGGCTTGCATATCAAGATGCAGGCAAAGGCGGCTCTGGCAGTCCGTAATAGAAAGAAACTGAGCCTTCCGTCCCGGCCATTCGGGGGACAGGGCGGAGCTGGAAGCGGCAATGCAAGTTCAAATCTCGGGCAAGGGCATCGATCTGGGTGACTCGCTGCGCGCGCATATATCCGACCGGCTGGAGCAGAGCCTCGGCAAATACTTCGATGGTACGGCCGAAGGCCATGTCACGCTCATGCGGGAAGGTGCCGAACTGCGTGTCGAATGTATCGTGCATCTGAGTTCCGGCATTACCCTGCGGTCAAAGGGCCAAGCCGTTGACGCTTATGCCAGCTTCGATCAGTCCGCCGAGAGGCTTGAGAAACGCTTGCGCCGCTACAAGCGGCGGCTGAAAGACTATCATGCCAAAAACAGCGATTCGCTCGCTGGGCATCTTGCTCCCAGCTATGTCATAGCGGCCGGAAATGACGAAGAGCCGGAGCCGGAAGACCTTAACCCCGCCATCATCGCCGAAGACACCACCCAGATCAAAGAACTGTCGGTTGGCGAAGCGGTCATGCAGCTCGACGTCGCAGACGCCCCCTTTGTGTTTTTCCGTAATGCGGGACACGGTGGCCTTAATGTCGTCTACAGGCGCGATGATGGTAACTTTGGATGGATTGATCCGGGCGATTCGAAGCGCGACTGACGGCAGCCTTTTCCGGCATTGCCGTTCCGTGCGCAATAAGGGTGAGTGGAATGCAGCTATCTGATTTGGTCAGCACCGATGGTGTCGTAGCGACGCTGAAAGCGGGCAGCAAGAAACAGGTCTTGCAGGAATTGTCCGACGTGGCGGCCGATCTTACGGGGGTAGCGTCGCGAGAAATATTCGAGACGTTGCTGCAGCGCGAGCGTCTGGGCTCGACAGGCGTGGGCCAGGGGATCGCCATTCCGCATGGCAAGATTGCCGGCCTTGACCGCCTTTATGGTGTATTTGCCCGACTGGAAACACCAATCGACTTCGACTCCATGGATGACCAGCCTGTCGATCTTGTTTTCCTGCTCCTGGCGCCGGAACTGGCTGGCGCGGATCATCTCAAGGCCCTTGCCCGCGTCTCCCGATTGTTGCGTGACCCGTCTGTTGTCGCCAAACTCAGGGCATCAAAGGAAACGTCGGTGCTTTATTCCATACTGACCGAACCTGCCGCATCTCACGCCGCCTGATACCTGAACCCCGACAGAGACGAAAGCCGCTGCGGTCCCAGTATCGTCAGCGATCAGTGCACGGGCATCGCGTGCAGATCGTTCTCCCAAACGCTTGCCAATGCCGATTCCTGGCTGTCCGTGATTGCCATGCACGTGCCATCAGCCGCATAGACACCGAACAGACGGATATCCACGGGCAGGTTCTCAGGCAGGTCATCAACTATTTCCTGTGCCTGCTCGGCCGTGATTTCGCGAACATAGGCAATCTCGCCGCCGCCCAACAGGGCGAACTCCTCAGCGTTCATCCGCGGTTTGTTTGACATTGCATTCATGATTCCACTGCTCCCGTGCCTGTCGCGGCAGCCGCACCGACGCCGCTGGGCACTTTTCCGCCAAAACTATTGAAAAATCAGTCGTTCGACGCCTTGATGTCGATCTTGCGAACGATGTGTTCCGGTTCAGGACGCTCAAGACGGATGGACAAGAGCCCATTGCTGAGTTCAGCGTCTTTCACCTCGATCCCGTCAGCCAGCACAAAGGCCCTTTGAAACTGGCGCGCGGCGATGCCACGGTGAAGGAAGGCTCGCTCTGCGTCGTCGCTCTGTCGGCCACGGATAACAAGCTGATTTTCCTCGACAGTGATGTCGAGATCTTCCCGGTCGAAGCCGGCAACGGCCAAGGTAATCTGGAGCGTTTCTCCAGAGCCGTTCTGAGCCGGCATCCGTTCGATATTGTATGGAGGATATCCGTCTCCAGCAGATTTCGACGCACGGTCCAGTAACCGTTCCAATTCGTCGAAGCCCAGGAGAAACGGACTGTTAAACAGTGAAACTCGAGACATCGATAAGCCCTTGTTCTAAGCGGCAATAATGCCGATCGGCCCTCGGTGGCACCGGTCGGATACTTCTGAGATATGGTGCGGAGAAGCGCCAAATTCAAGCGCGCCGCGCACCGACAGCCTCCCTGCGCCGGTCTGCCGGGTCTCTAAAGGCAACGTGGAAATCAGGCAGGAAAATCCGCACCAGCGTGAACCTTTTTCCGTTTCACCGCAACTAACCGGATGAGCAAGCCGTTACGGACATGTCGTCCAATGCAGGAAGAACGGAGATTCACGATGTCACGCCTGGAAATGCAAGTTCACGTTCATTCTTTTGAGAACACCGAGGAACAGCTGAGTTTCGAGGTTCGCGAAGTCGTTTCCCTGCTTGCCGCCTTCCAGGCACAGGCGGAATCGAGTGCGGCAAGCGAAGAAGACGATTACGATCCCTTCTCACCCGGATTCCCGGGAAATCACTGAATCAGAAAGCTATCCGGTGCAAAGCGAGCGTATCTGGCCGTAATGAAACTCGACGTCTTCCCGGGTCTGGTCATTATCGGTCATCAGGGCGATCCCGTGCACGACGTCGATCGGGTCGCGCCCGAACGCTTTCCGGAAGTCCGCCAGAAGATCACGCGTATCTCTCTGCCAATCATCGTCGTCGCCGGCCCGAACCACGATGTTCTTGACGTAACCCTGGATGACGTAGCCCTGCGTATTCGGGCTATCGATCACGACTTCCGTGCTGTGTAGCTCGTTGGTCCAGACATAGCGCAGTACCGGAACCGGGGTGGGATTGAGCAGTGTGCCAGGATCACCAAAAACCACGAATACAGAACCGGCGACATCATCACCCGACTTCTCATGCAGATTCGCGGACTCCTGGACTTCTTCGGCGGACCACTTGATCTCGAGATATCTGCATTGCCTGGGATCGAAGCGCACCCGCCGGATCAAGACCGACGATGTTCCATCGGCGACCGCACGCAGCGCCGGTTCGTCATCGTACTCGACGCGTTCGTAGGTTGTCTGTCCGGACAGTTGAATGTGCCGCCACTGGTCACCGGGATACTTCTCCGGATCAAATACGACAGAATTCGACAAAACCTTGTCCGGAACAACGGACGTGTCCAACTCGTCGCTGCCGCCAAACGAACACCCGGCGATCCCCATCAAAGCGATCATCAGGATTACACTGGTGATGGGACCCGACGCCTTGTTACGCGTACTCATTATATCGGCCGGGGGGATTTTCACGTCACCTCACGAAATTCGGTCGGAGAGTATACTCACCGTTTCCCCTGATCCGCCAGCCCAGAAGGCGAGCCGGTGCAAATGACCAGAGGCTGCAAAGCCGGCCTCAGCCCGGAATCTTGATCTTACCTTGAGCGGGATTTGGTGGAGCCAGGCGGAATCGAACCGCCGACCTCTTGAATGCCATTCAAGCGCTCTCCCAACTGAGCTATGGCCCCGTACAGGTTTCCGCCCGCCATTGTGAACAACGGCCGAGCGGCCGGAAGTTAGGTCGGGCGGGCAAATTGTTCAAGAAAAACTTGATGCCTTTCGGTCATTCGACGCCGATCCGGCCTCAGCTTTCCTCTTCTTCCCCGGAGACGCCACCTATCAGCCCGCTGACGTCATCGCCGTCTTCGTCGTCATCCTCGAGGAATGTGTCGTCATCCGAGGAGTCATCGTCTTCCAGTTCGACAACTTCGTCCTCGATGTCGGGGATATCCTCTTCGTTTTCAGAATCCGCTTCTTCGAGCGAAACAACCTCGACATCGCCGGTGTCTTCCGCCTCCTCCTGCTCTTCGGCAGGTTTCTCGGCAGCCGGTTTCGCGGCAGCCTTCGCGGCAGCCGGTTCGGCCCTTTTGGGAGTCGCGGCCGGTTCGAGAACGAATACGGCATCGCATTTCGGGCAGACAATTGGGTCTTTGCCCAGATCGTAAAACTTAGCGCCGCACTCCCGGCATAGACGCTTTGTTCCAAGTTCAGCTCTCGCCACGTCCCTGACCTCTTGGATCGCGAAAAAACGCGCTCCCATTGCCATGCCAAGGGCGCGCTGTCAAAAACAAATTCGACTCGGTGCCTGCTGCTGCAAGAGCGGGCGACACAAGGCCCGCGCGCGAACACACCCGCCCGGCAGAGTTCCGTGACTTGCAAAGCCGCGTGTGATAGGTACGCTGCGCCCGCCTGACCGGCCGAGCCAAAGAGTAATCGCGTGACCACAGCAACCCCATTTACGGCGAGCATGAGTGAGGGATTGTCGGGAACTGTCACTGTTCCGGGCGACAAATCTATCTCGCATCGTGCGCTTATCCTCGGCACGCTCGCGGCCGGGCAAACCAGAATCGAAGGGCTGCTCGAGTCCGAAGATATCATGGCAACGGCTGGCGCCATGCGTGCGCTCGGTGCCTCCGTTGAACAATCGGCCGACGGAGCGTGGATTGTGCACGGACCGGGCGCCGGAGCGCTCGACGAGCCGGCATCAGAACTGGATTTCGGGAATTCGGGAACCGGCGTGAGGCTGGTCATGGGAGTGCTCGCAAGCCACGATCTGACCGCGAGACTGATCGGCGATTCCTCGCTTTCTCACCGTCCGATGGGGCGCGTGATGGTTCCACTTTCCGAAATCGGCGCGCAATTCAATTGCGAGTCCGAGCAACGCCTGCCGCTGACGTTGATCGGCGCCCGGGATCCCCTGCCGATCGAATATCGCCTGCCGGTCGCGTCGGCCCAGGTCAAGTCGGCAATCCTGCTTGCCGGCCTCAACACCCCTGGCAGAACGACAGTTATCGAGCCCGTTCTTACACGGGATCACACAGAAAGAATGCTCGGACATTTCCATGCCGATGTGACGATCGAGCAGACCGGCGCAGGGCGTGCGATCAGTGTCACCGGTGAAAAGGAACTGCAACCGCAGACCGTCAGGGTGCCGGCGGACCCGAGTTCGGCCGCATTCCCGATCGTCGCGGCTCTCATTACGGAGAAGTCCGATCTCCTGATCCCCGGCGTCATGATGAACCAGACCCGCCGAGGCCTGATCGACACACTCGTGGAGATGGGAGGCCGGATCGAGGCCATTTCCGAAGAGGAATGCAACGGCGAGCCGATCGCGGATCTTCGGGTGCGGACCAGTTCTCTTCGGGGCATCACCGTGCCGGCAGAGCGTGCCCCGTCAATGATCGACGAGTACCCGGTTCTCGCCGTGGCCGCTGCGTTTGCGGACGGGACCACAAGAATGGAAGGTCTGGGCGAGTTGCGTGTCAAGGAGAGTGACAGACTGTCCGCCGTGGCGACCGGGCTCAAGGAGTGTGGCGTCGCATGCGAAGAGGGCGAAGACAGCCTCGCTGTCACCGGCGGCAAGGTCCCCGGCGGCGGCGTGGTCACAACGTACCTTGACCACCGTATCGCCATGGCGTTTCTCGTTATGGGCCTTGCCAGCGACGATCCGGTCACAGTCGACGACGTTGCAATGATCAACACCAGTTTTCCGAGCTTCATTTCGTTGATGACTGCGGCAGGGGCGCGATTTGCCGCGAGCCCGGCGGTAACGGCATGATCATTGCCATCGACGGGCCGGCGGCGTCCGGCAAGGGAACGCTGGCGCGCCGGCTGGCGGACCACTACGGGCTGGCTTATCTCGATACCGGCTCGCTGTATCGCGCGGTTGCGCATGGTGTGCTTTCCAGCGATGGCGACCCGGCCAACGAAGAAGATGCCGTCGCTTCGGCACGACGGCTGGGCACCTACGACATCGACGACGCGGAACTCAGAACTTCCGACGTGTCACGCGCGGCATCGCATGTCGCGGCCATCCCGGCGGTCAGAGCGGCAATCCTGGACTACCAGCGCCAGTTCGCAGCAAAGCCACCGGGTGCGGTGCTCGACGGTCGCGACATAGGCACGATTGTTTGCCCCTATGCCGATGTGAAGCTGTTCGTGACGGCCAGCCCTGAGGCGCGCGCAAAACGCCGATTTCTCGAACTTTCAGCCTCGGGGGCTGATGTCACCGAGGGCCAGGTGCTGCTGGACCTCACCGAACGCGACCGGCGCGACAGCGGGCGGTCCGTCGCCCCCCTCACACAGGCCGCAGACGCCCACTTGCTCGATACCACAAATTTGGATATAGAAGCGGCGTTCGAAGCTGCTGTCGGAATTATTGACGGCACTGAACCGTAGCAGGGCGCGATCCAATCGGAACGGGCCCTATAGCTGTTTTCCGAACGAAAGCCTGTCTGCCAGTTCAAGTGAACAAGCCTTCGCGCGGGATAACCAGGATTTGGAGTCCGCAAGCACGCTGAACCCAACTCTGGACCAGGGGAACGCCCCCTTGCGGAAAGACCTTCGGAGACAACCGTTGGCCAGAATCAATCGACCTGTTTAGGAGCACCTATGTCACAAATGAGCACTGAATCTCTCAACCCGACCCGCGAAGACTTCGCGGCCCTTCTCGATGAAGCGATGGACGCCGGAACGGCGCAGGAAGGCACCGTTGTCGCCGGCAAGATCGTCGCAATCGAAAACGACATGGCCATCATCGACGTTGGCCTGAAGACGGAAGGCCGGGTTGCCCTCAAGGAATTCCATTCTCCCGGCAGCGACGTCAAGCTGACTGTGGGAGACGAAGTCGAGGTCTATCTCGACCGCATTGAAAACGCGCTCGGCGAAGCTGTCCTGAGCCGCGAAAAGGCTCGGCGCGAGGAAAGCTGGGCCCGTCTGGAGAAATCATTCGAAGCCAACGAACGTGTCGAAGGCGTTATCTTCGGCCGCGTGAAGGGCGGTTTCACCGTCGACCTCGACGGAGCCGTGGCGTTCCTGCCGGGAAGCCAGGTGGATATTCGTCCGATCCGCGACCCGTCGCCACTGATGAACATTCCGCAACCCTTCCAGATTCTGAAGATGGACAAGCGCCGTGGCAACATCGTGGTGTCGCGCCGTGCCGTACTGGAAGAGACCCGTGCGGAACAGCGTCACGAGATCGTCGCCAACCTCCAGGAAGGACAGGTGGTCGAAGGCGTGGTCAAGAACATCACCGACTATGGCGCGTTCGTTGACCTGGGCGGTATCGATGGCCTGCTGCATGTCACCGATATTGCGTGGCGGCGCGTCAATCACCCGAGCGATGTCCTGTCGATCGGCCAGTCCGTGAACATCCAGATCATCAAGATCAATCCGGAAACCCAGCGTATCAGCCTGGGCATGAAGCAGCTCGAGGCCGACCCGTGGGATGGCGTCGACGCCAAGTACCCGGTCAATGCAAAGTTCAAGGGAACGGTCACCAACATCACGGACTACGGCGCATTCGTCGAGCTCGAAGAGGGTATCGAGGGTCTGGTCCACGTGTCGGAGATGAGCTGGACCAAGAAGAATGTGCATCCCGGCAAGATCGTTTCGACGAGCCAGGAAGTCGAGGTCATGGTGCTCGAGGTCGACCGCAACAAGCGCCGGATCTCGCTCGGTCTCAAGCAGTGTGCGGACAATCCGTGGCTGTCCTTTGCCGAGCGGTACCCGCAGGGCACCGAAGTCGAGGGCGAAATCAAGAACGTCACCGAATTCGGTCTCTTCATCGGTCTCGACGGCGATGTCGACGGCATGGTGCACCTGTCCGATCTGGACTGGAACCGGTCCGGCGAGGAAGCGATTGCCGACTACAAGAAGGGCGATGTCGTCAAGGCTGTCGTGCTTGACGTCGACACCGAAAAGGAACGCATCAGCCTCGGCATCAAGCAGCTTGGCGGGGATCCGATGGACAGCGCCGGCGACCTGCGCCGTGGAGCGGTGGTTACCTGTGAGGTTTCGGACGTCAAGGACAACGGCATCGAGGTCAAGATCGGTGACCAGGGCCTGGCGGCGTTTATCAAGCGCGCCGATCTGAGCCGCGACCGCTCCGAGCAGCGGCCCGAGCGGTTTGCCGCAGGAGACAAGGTCGACGCCCGTATCACGAGCATCGACAAGGCGGCCCGCAAGATCAACGTTTCGATCAAGGCCCTCGAGATCGCCGAGGAGAAAGAGGCTGTCGCCCAGTACGGCTCGACCGACAGTGGCGCCTCGCTCGGTGATATTCTGGGTGCCGCGCTCAACAAAGCTCAGAAAGACGATGAGCAGGGCGAATCGGCCGAAGACAGCAAGTAAACAAGAACAGGGCCCCGGCATCATGCCGGGGCCGCCTCTTTCCGGCGGCTGAAACACATGAGCCTCAACGCAGACATTCTCGCCGACCGCCGCCGTCTCCGGCGGCGTATGCAGGTCTGGCGGGTCGTCGCCGTTTGCGCGGTCATTCTTGCAATCATAGGAATCGGGATCGGCACAGCCGACCGTGCCGGTCTTTCGATTGGACGCGATCACATCGCGCGGTACGTGATTACCGGCACCATCCAGGACGACCTCGAAGAACAGAACCTGCTTCGCGAGATTGGCGAGAGCAAATCCGCCAAAGCCCTGATCCTGTACATAAACAGCCCCGGCGGAACGACAGCGGGCGCTGAGGCGCTGTTTGACTCGATCCGCCGTGTTTCCGAGACAAAACCGGTGGTCGCCGTGCTTGGCACGGTGGCAGCCTCCGCGGGATATGCCGTTGCCCTTGGTGCGGACAGGATCGTTGCGCGCGGCAACACCATCACCGGGTCCATCGGCGTGATCATGCAGTGGGCCGAGGTGGCCGACCTGCTCGAAAAAGCCGGAATCCGGGTTGAAGAAGTGAAAAGCGGCCCGCTCAAAGCGGCACCGTCACCGTTCAAGAGAGCCTCTTCGGAGGCACGTGCGGCCACCGAATCAATGGTGCGCGATTCCTATGACTGGTTTGTCGGGCTGGTCAGGGACCGGAGATCCCTGGATCCCGACCGTGCCCGCGTACTCTCCGACGGCCGCGTCTATACCGGCCGGCAGGCCAAAGAGGTCAAGCTGGTCGACGCAATTGGCGGCGAGACCGAAGCCGTCAAATGGCTGCAGGTCGAAAAGAAGATCCAGCGCAATCTGAAAGTGGTGGAATGGACGCGCAGCAGCTTCGAGGATCTCGGCCTTGGCGGTGCCGCACTCGCCTGGCTGCTCAAGGCGACCGGTCTGGAGGGCGTTGCATCCGTGTTACGGCTGAGCCAAAAAACGTTGCAGACTGAAAGACTTAATCTTGACGGTCTGGTTTCCGTTTGGCACCCTGAGCGCTGAACGTAGGGACCGAGATGCCCTCTGTAACGATAATCATGGCGGTTTGAGGGGGCGCTATGATCAAGTCCGAACTGATACAAGTTATTGCCCAGGAGAATCCGCATCTCTATCAGCGGGATGTGGAGCGCATTATCAACACCATATTCGGTGAGATCGGAAATGCGCTGGCACGTGGCGACCGCGTGGAACTCAGGGGCTTTGGTGCCTTCTCCGTCAAGGACAGGCCGGCGCGGATCGGTCGAAATCCGAGAACCGGAGCACCTGTTCATGTCAGCGCCAAGCGCGTGCCGTTTTTCAAGACAGGTAAGGAACTGCGCGAACGCCTGAACGGCAAGGACACGTCGACGGAAGACTGACCGACCGCAAGGCTCGTGGCGCTCTGGGAGCGGTTGTTGAAGAAAATTCTGACATGGCTGTTCTGGGGTCCGGTCGCCATACTGGTGATCGGCGTCGCCGTTGCCAACAGGCATTCCGTTAAATTTTCTCTCGACCCCCTGTCGGCAAACGATCCCCTGTTTTCCGTCGAATTGCCCCTGTTCTTTCTGCTGCTGGCTGCGGTTCTCGTCGGTCTGCTGATCGGCGGCGTCGCCTCCTGGATCAATCAGGGCAAGTACCGCCGCGCCGCACGCGAAGGCCGGCACGACGCAGCGCGCTGGAGGCGCCAGGCCGAGACCGCGGAGCACCGGACGGAGGGGACATCGCCCGGGCTGGCCCAACTGCCATCACCGGACGCGCGCTGACCCGTTCCGGCTGATGCGTATCATAACGACAGCCGACTTCCACGACACAATCACAGTTCGCGAGATGGTCGAACAGCTGCGCAAGGCGTTTCGCGGCAACCTGGTCACTCCGCTGCGCCAGCAGTACACGATCGCGAGACCGGACAACGAAGACGCAACACTGCTGCTGATGCCGGCATGGACCGACATGAACGCTCAGGGGCATTCGCAGTCCGGCTACGTGGGCCTCAAATCTGTTACCGTGTTTCCCGGAAATTCCGATGCCGGAAAACCCTCCGTTATGGGCATATACACCCTGCTGTCAGGACGGACCGGCGAACCGCTCGCGATCATCGACGGCCAGGAGCTGACCCTGTGGCGGACCTCGGCCGCATCGGCGCTGGCTTCGTCATACCTGTCGAGGCAGGACAGCGAGCGCCTGCTGATCGTCGGTGCGGGTGCGTTGGCGCCGCATCTTGTGCGGGCTCACGCGTCTGTCCGGCCGATCTGCAACGTTCTCGTCTGGAACCGGACCCCCGAAGCGGCCGAGCGGCTGGCGTCGCAGCTCGACCGGCCCGATTTCCGCGTTTCCGTCACCGATGATCTCGAGGGCGCGGTTCGAGGCGCGCACATTGTTTCCTGCGCCACCATGTCGACCACCCCGATCATATGCGGCGACTGGATCGCCCCCGGAACCCACATAGACCTGGTCGGCGGCTACCGTCCCGACATGCGCGAGGCCGATGACGAGACCGTGCGGCGGTCCCGGATCTTTGTCGATACGCGTGACGGCGCGCTCGCCGAAGCCGGTGACATCATGCAGCCACTCGAGGCCGGCATCATCAATGCCGACGATATTGCCGGAGACCTTCACGAATTGACGCGGGGCGACAAAGCCGGCAGACGGTATTATGATCAGATCACGCTGTTCAAGTCGGTAGGAACAGCTTTGGAAGATCTTGCCGGCGCCATACTCCTGTTCGAACGGACATGACGCCGGTGCGGAGCCAACGGCCCGGAACGTGACGATGACCCGGCGACGACTATCCTGCGGCGAGATCTGTTGCGGCGCACTTCTCGCCGCGTGGTCCTATCTGGCCTTTCCGGCATCACAGAACGCGTTCGCGATGGATCTGTTCCGCCCGGCAATCGCGGTCACGCCCGAGGGCCTGACCTGCGTGCTCGGAGGCGGACTGGACGGCAAGCTCGTCGATTCCAAGAGCATAACGCCGCTGATGACACACAAGCAGGAGTATGCGCTCGTAACGCTGAAGGGCATATCGGACATCGCCTGGACGATCGGACGGCCATGGGAAAGCAATGGCGAGGAAGGCGACTGCGAGGGCACCTTTCAGCAGGAACTGACCCTCGGACCCAAACAGCTTGGCGATTACATCGTGGCGGTGCTTGGCAGCAAAAAAGAGGCTGGAGGTTTCATCCCGCCGAAAGTCGAGACCCTGCCGGTCTCCGACAAGACTGCTGAAGCCGCACTCAAGGAATATCTTGGAGAAATGGGCCTGCCGGATGCCAAGACCGTGATCAAGCAACTGATCAGGGCGGATCTCGACGGCGACGGCACCGACGAAACCCTGATCAATGCAATCAACACCGAGCGCGAAACAATGCGCAAGGGCGAGTATTCCGTTGTGCTCCTGCAGAAGGAATCCGACGGCGAAATACAGACGATCGAGATTGCATCGGAGATCACGACCGAGGATTCCGACGAACTGAGCGTTTTGTGGGAGAACACAATCGCCGGCATCGTGGACCTGAACGGCGACGGGGAGATGGAAATCGTGCTTTACGGCGCATTCTACCTTGGCGACGGATGGCAGGTGATCCATCTACAGGACGGACAGGTTTCCGATACACTCGTGTGCGGCTGCGGCGGCTGACGCAGCGACACCCCCTTAGACCATATTCCGTTGGGACAGCAGGGGCGATTTGCTATAACGCGCGCGGAATGCAGCAACCCTGAGCGAATGCCAATGATAGTGGAAACGACGAACCCGATCTTCTGCGCCCTGGACACGACCGACCTGGATCGTGCGGTTTCGCTCGCGCACGACCTGCGCGGAGCGGTTGGAGGCGTCAAGCTGGGTCTGGAGTTCTTCTATGCTCACGGCCCTGCCGGTTATGAACGGGTGGCCGCGGCCGGCCTGCCGGTCTTTCTCGACCTCAAGCTGCACGATATTCCCAATACCGTTTCGGGCGGACTGCGCGCCGTACTGCCGCTGCGGCCCGCAATCGTGAATGTCCACGCGTCCGGCGGCCAGGACATGCTCCGCGCGGCCGCGGCCGCGGTTTCCGAGGCGGGCACAAGCAGACCCTTGCTCATCGCGGTGACCATTCTGACCAGCCTCGACGACGACGATCTGGCGGAGATCGGGTACGCCGAAACCTCCGGACAACAGGTCGACCGCCTTGCGGAACTGACGGAGAACTGCGGTCTTGACGGTGTCGTCTGCAGTCCACGGGAAATCGCAAGGCTTCGGGCCGCCAGAAGCACGGATTTCAAACTGGTTGTGCCGGGAATTCGCCCGGCCGGCGCGGCAAGCCAGGACCAGAAGCGCATCATGACACCGGTCGACGCGGTGAACGCAGGCGCCGACATCCTGGTGATCGGACGGCCGATAACCGGGGCTGAGGACCCGGCAGCAGCGGCAAAAACGATCGCGGCATCACTTTCGGGAACCGTGTCGGTGGACGCATGAACGTCAAGGTCAAGATATGCGGGCTGAGCACGCCTGAAACCCTCACCGCTGCCGTGGATGCGGGAGCCGACTTCGTCGGCTTTGTGTTCTATGGACCCAGCCCGCGCAATCTGTCGCCCGAGGCGGCGGGCGAACTCGCCGCGAAGGTCCCGGCCAGCGTCAAGAAAGTCGCTCTGGTGGTTGATGCGACCGACGACGCGCTGACGGCGATCACAGAGGCCATCGCCCCGGACTTCATCCAGGCGCACGGCGGCGAAACGCCGGAGAGAATCGCGGAAATCCGGCAAATGTTCGGCGTACCGGTCATCAAGGCCATAAAGGTCAGGGAGCCGGGCGATCTGGCGGCGGTTGCCGCATACGAGGACGCGGCGGATCTGATCCTGTTCGACGCCAAGGCACCGGATGATCGCGCCGATGCGCTGCCGGGCGGCAATGGCGTCGCGTTCGACTGGACATTGCTTTCGCCGGATGCGACCCGCGAGCCTTTCATGCTGTCGGGCGGTCTCGATCCGGACAATCTGGCTCGCGCCGTGGAGACAACCGGCGCGGGACTTGTCGATGTGTCCTCGGGCGTGGAATCGTCCCCGGGCATTAAGAATATCGATGAAATAAGGCGTTTCCTCGCAACGGCAAAGGCGCTATGACCACACGCGGTCTGTCTCAGGCATAAGGAATTCTCACAGTGTCAGTCGCTAGTCCCAACTCGTTTCGTACCGGTCCAGACGAGAGCGGCCATTTCGGCATGTACGGCGGACGGTTCGTCGCTGAAACGCTCATGCCGCTCATCCTCGATCTGGAACAGGCCTATGAAGACGCCAAGAAGGATCCCGCCTTCCACGAGGAACTGGCCAGTCTGAATGCCCACTACGGCGGCCGTCCAAGTCCGCTCTATTTCGCCGAGCGCCTGACCGAGCATTTCGGCGGCGCAAAGGTCTACTTCAAGCGCGACGAGCTGAACCACACGGGCTCGCATAAGATCAACAATTGCCTCGGCCAGATCCAGCTTGCGCGCCGCATGGGAAAAACCAGAATCATCGCCGAGACAGGCGCCGGACAGCATGGCGTCGCAGTCGCGACAGTCGCTGCCCGGTTCGGCTTGCCCTGTGTCGTCTACATGGGCGCGACGGATATCGAGCGCCAGAAGCCCAATGTGTTCCGGATGAAGCTGCTGGGTGCGGAAGTGCGCCCCGTCACATCCGGGTCGGGGACCCTGAAGGACGCCATGAACGAGGCCCTGAGAGACTGGGTCGCCACCGTCGAGAACACCTTTTACATCATTGGCACCGCCGCCGGCCCGCATCCCTATCCGGAGATGGTCCGTGACTTCCAATCCGTAATCGGCAACGAGCTGCGCGGGCAGATGATGGAGGCCGAAGGCCGTCTTCCGGACAGCCTGGTCGCCTGCATCGGCGGCGGCTCCAATGCCATCGGCCTGTTCCATCCGTTCCTTGACGACAAGGACGTCACGATCTACGGCGTCGAGGCAGCCGGGCACGGTCTGGACACGGACGAGCATTGCGCCTCGCTCTCGGGCGGCAAGCCGGGCGTGCTGCACGGCAACCGGACATACCTGCTCCAGAGCGATGACGGGCAGATCATCGAGGGCCACTCGATTTCGGCCGGACTCGACTATCCCGGTATCGGACCGGAACATGCCTGGCTGAGAGATTCAGGCAGGGTCAACTACGTCTCGGCCACGGACAAGGAAGCCCTGGAAGCGTTTCAGATGTGCACCAGGCTGGAGGGCATCATTCCAGCGCTCGAACCGTCACACGCACTGTCGTTCGTTTCCAAGATCGCGCCGACTCTTCCGTCTTCGCACATCATCGTGATGAACCTGTGCGGACGGGGCGACAAGGACGTGTTCGCGGTTGCCGAACATCTTGGCGTGGAGATGTAGACGATGGGCAATTCCGGAAAAGCCCGCATTGACAGTCGATTCGAGACCTTGCGCGCGGAGGGCCGGGCGGGGTTCGTGACGTTCGTCACCGCCGGTGATCCGAATTACGACACCTCGCTGGAAATCCTTCGCGGACTGCCGGGAGCCGGCGCGGACATCATCGAACTTGGCATGCCGTTCACCGATCCGATGGCCGACGGACCAGCGATCCAGGCATCGTCCCAGCGCGCGCTGGCGACCGGGCAGACCCTGGTTCGCACGCTCGACATGGTTCGCGCATTCCGTAACGGCGATCAGGACACGCCGATCATCCTTATGGGTTACTACAACCCCATCTATATTTACGGCGTGGAACGGTTTCTGACGGATGCGGCCAGTGCCGGCGTCGACGGGCTGATCGTGGTCGACCTCCCGCCTGAGGAAGACGAGGAACTGTGCCTGCCGACGCTGAGAGCGGGCCTGAGTTTCATTCGGCTTGCAACGCCGACGACCGACGACAGGCGGTTACCGGCAGTGCTGAGCAATACCAGCGGTTTCGTCTACTATGTTTCAATTGCGGGGATTACCGGCACGGCCGCGCCGGACACAGCCGCCGTGGGCGCAGCCGTCGCACGCATCAAGAACAACACGGACCTGCCGGTGGCGGTCGGATTCGGGGTACGCAGCCCGGAACAGGCCGGAGCAATCGCGTCGGTAGCGGACGGCGTCGTCGTCGGCTCGGCGATTGTCGACCGGATCAAGGCCCATCTTGATGCCGATCTGAACCCCGGCGAACAGACCGTGCAGGACGTGCTGGACTTTGTCGGCGAACTGGCGCGCGGCGTGCGCGGCGCATCCAAAGCGGCGGCTGAATAGGCGCAGGTCCGAAGAGCAACGAGGCAACGCGTGAACTGGATCAAAAATGTCGTCCGCCCGAAGATAAGGGGCTTCCTGGGACAGAAGCGGGACGTCCCCGACAACATGTGGGTCAAGTGCCCCGAAACCGGGCAGATGGTCTTTCATCGCGACCTCGAAGCCAACCAGTTCGTCATACCCGGCAGCGGTTACCACATGCGCATGGCGGCGGCGGTGCGCCTCAAGTCGCTGTTCGACAATGGCGCATACGAGACCATTACGTACGATGAGGTTCCGCTCGACCCCCTCAAGTTCCGGGACGAACGGCGCTACACCGAGCGGCTCAAGGAGGCCCGCAGCAAGACAGGACTCGACGACGCCGTTCTGGTGGGTTCCGGAACTCTCGATGACGTCCCGGTTGTCGCAGCGGTGCAGGACTTCGCTTTCATGGGCGGCTCACTCGGCATGGGCGCGGGCGAGGCAATCATCACCGGCATGCTGAAGGCCGTCGAGTTGAACACGCCCTTCATCATGTTCGCCGCTGCCGGCGGTGCCCGTATGCAGGAAGGCATCCTCTCGTTGATGCAAATGCCACGCACCACGGTGGCGGTACAACGGATGCGTGAGGCGTCGATTCCTTATATCGTCGTCCTGACCCACCCGACCACGGGCGGCGTTACGGCGTCCTATGCAATGCTGGGCGACGTTCACATAGCCGAGCCCGGCGCGCTCATCGGCTTTGCCGGGCCTCGCGTCATCGAACAGACGATCCGCGAGAAGCTACCGGAAGGCTTCCAGCGCGCGGAATATCTGCTTGAACATGGCATGGTGGACATGGTTGTCCATCGCCACGATCTTCGCGAAACCCTGAGCCGCCTGGTCAGATTGATGACAAAGGCGCCCTCGCTTCCGAGCGCGGCATTGCAGCTTCCTGCGGCAGACGACGTGGCCGACGATGCGTCTCAGGACAGCGGTTCCGACCCGGAAGAGGCGGCAGCACCCTGCGAACCGGAAGATCGGCCAAGCGCATAAGCTCGATCGGCAACTCCGGCGAGCCCAACCCCCGAACCGACGCGGATACGAGAGACCAATGCCCCGTAGTGACGCGATACTTGACCGCCTTCTCAGCCTGCACCCCAAGATCATAGACCTGTCGCTCGACCGGATGCACAGGATCCTCGAGGCTTTGGGCAATCCGCACAAGACCCTGCCACCTGTCATCCACGTGGCGGGAACCAACGGCAAGGGATCGACGGTGGCCTATATGCGCTCGATCCTGGAGGCGGCCGGCAAGTCGGTGCATGTCTACACGTCGCCGCACCTTGTCCGCTTCCATGAGCGGATAAGGCTGGGCAGTCCGACCGGGAGCCAGTTGATCGAGGAGGCCGCTCTCTCGCGCCTGCTCGAGGAATGCGAAGAGGCGAACGGAGGATCTCCGATCACATTCTTCGAGATCACGACAGCGGCGGCCTTTCTGGCGTTCTCACGCACACCGGCCGATTACCTTTTGCTTGAGGTCGGCCTCGGCGGCCGGCTGGATGCCACGAACGTGATCGACACGCCGGCGCTTACAATCATCACGCCCGTGGATATGGATCATCAGCAGTATCTGGGCGATCGAATTACGGATATCGCGCGAGAGAAAGCCGGAATTCTCAAGCCGGGCGTGCCCTGCGTGCTGGCTCCGCAGAGTGACGAGGGCCGGAACGCGATTGAGGAGGTTGCCGAACGCGTTGATGCGCCGTTGCTCATCGCCGGTCAGGACTGGCAAGCCTACGAGCAGCACTCCCGCCTGGTCTATCAGGACGAAGCCGGGCTGCTCGACCTGCAGCTTCCGCGGCTCGCCGGTCATCACCAGACCGAAAATGCGGGAACGGCGATCGCGGCCATGCGGGCCCTGCGTCCCGCTGACGTCACCGAGTCCCACATCGAACAGGGTATCGCGGACGCCGAATGGCCGGCCAGGCTGCAACGTCTCGGTCCCGGGCTCCTTTATGAAAAGCTGCCGGCGGGATCCGAATTGTGGCTCGACGGCGGGCATAACCCGGCCGCCGGCCGTGCGGTTGCAACCGCGCTCGCCGAACTTGAGGAGCGCGTACCCCGGCGCCTGATCGTCATCTGCGGCATGCTGAACACCAAGGACGCCGGCGGCTTCCTGGAGAACTTCGACGGACTTGCGGAGCGGATCATGACGATCGCAATTCCGGATGTGACGAGCACCATGAGTGCGGAAGACCTCAGCGATACGGCCAGGGCATACGGACTTGAGTGTAGTCCGGAAGCGGATCTTGCCGCGGCCCTTGCGGCCTGCAACGAGGAGGGACGGGAACCGCCGCGCGTCCTGATCTGCGGGTCATTGTATCTCGCGGGTCACGTGCTGGGCGAGCACGTCGCGCAACCGGCATAAGGTCCAACCCGCAAAAAACAAAAAAGGCCGGGGAAACCCGGCCTTCTTGTATTTCTGTATGCTGAGCCGGCAAATCAGATTGAACGCTCAATCCATTCGACGATCTTGCCTTTCGGCAGGGCGCCGACCTGAGTGGCGGTAACCTCACCGTCCTTGAACAGCATGAGGGTCGGAATTCCGCGAACGCCATACTTCGTCGGCGTGTTGGGATTGTCATCGATATTGAGCTTTACGACCTTGACCTTGCCGTCCATCTCTCCGGCGATTTCCTCAAGAGCAGGACCGATCTGCTTGCAGGGACCACACCACTCAGCCCAGTAGTCCACCACAACCGGTTCGGACGATTGCAGCACGTCCTCTTCGAAGCTGGAGTCGGAAATCTTGTGAGTTGCCATGTTTATCCTCTTGTTTGCGGCCCGCTTAGCCAATGCTCTTCCGTCGGGCCTGAATTTATCCGATCGCCCTGGGCGATCCAACGACATTCTCGGGAAACCTAGGTAGCGAGACCGCACGGGTCAAGATCACGCCAAAAAGCGATTATTCACAATGACGTAATGAGCTACCGCGCCGGGTGAACACTGTGGATATCCGCCGTTAATCCGGCGCAATCGGGCACGCTCGATTCGGGCCATCCGCGCGAATACGAGGAAATCAGGTCCGTTACAACTCCGTCTGGACCTGCGCCGCTCACGCCACCATGCCGTAGAGCGTTCCCGCCGTCACCGATCCTACAAATCCGAGGGCCAGATAGAAGAGAAACACTGGACGGCGCACTAGCGCGAACACCGCGATCGCCGCGGGAATGGATGAAACGGCACCCGCGGTCATGAAGGCCATTGCGGCCCCCGGCGCCATGCCTCCATCCAACAGACCGGATACCAAGGGAATCGCCGCGTAACCGTTCAGATAGGACGGCATTCCGACGATTGCCGAAAGCGGGACGGCAAACGGGTTGCCTTCGCCCACAACCGACGTGATCCACTCCGGCGCGATGTAGGCCACCATCAGGCTTTCAAGGAAGAATGCGAACAGCAGCCACTTGCCGAGGAACCATCCGGTCGAGCGGAATTCCTTCCCGAACACGGTGCGGCGGTCGGACTCGTCCCAGAAACGCCACGCCACCTGCACCTTGTCATCCGGATTAAAGCTGGAGCCACAGCCACTTCCCGACTTTATCGACGAGAGCAGCGGATCACGGAAGTAGCCCAGGCGCTGGACACCCAGAATGGCAAAGCCGGCAAACGCGCCCATGCCGAAGGCCGCTGCGGTCTTGGCAACGGCGAACCCGGTGCCGATTCCGGCGGCGGTGAGGATGAACATTTCCGGATCCATGATGGGCGAAGCGATCCAGAAGGCCATGACAGGCGCAAGCGGCACGCCGGCAGTGAGCATGGCCGCGATCAGCGGAATGACGCCGCACGAACAGAATGGCGAGATCGCACCGAACAGGCCTGCGACGAGGACGCCATAGACCTGGTTGCCGCCGAAGGCCCGGCCGACGAGGGCGTCAAGCCCGCTTGCCTTGGCATAGGCCGCGAACACCACCGCAAGCAGGAAATAGGGCGCCATGGTTATCAGCGCGTCGATCAGGAATGCAATCGACGCCGGGACCTGACTGCGATCGAGCACTGCAAGCAGGACAAAACCGACGAGGAGCGCGATGACGACACGGTCAATCGGCATCTGCCGGAGCCGCGAAGTCAGGGACTGGCTGTCCTGGGCAATTGCGGTGTTTTCACTCATTTCCTATATTCCCGGAATTATCGAAATATATTGCCAAAAAATTCACGCCGCCGTCGCTCCGGCGACCGATTCCTCTTCATCCTCATCGATCTCGACGCCGGCACAGCAACTTTCCGTCAACAGCTCGACCAACTGGTCGATACGGGCAAAGTTCGTCCGGCAAATCAGTCTGCGGCTGTCCCGTGTCTGCGTAATCACGTCTCCCGCGACAAGGTGCGAGATATGATGCGACAGCGTCGACGACGGAATGTCCAAAACACGCTGCAGCGCGCCGACGGGCAATCCGCCGGGCCCGGCGCGCACGAGCAACTGCACGATCTGGAGCCGGACCGGATGGCCCAGTTTCTCGAAGGTCATTGCTGCTGTTTCAACATCCATGACGCACCATATAACCTCCCTCGCGCCCTCAGTCAACGACATTTCTAGATTTATCGAAATAATGACTTGATCACGCCTTCAATGCGCTGTCCAACATATCGCGAGGGATCTCCATGATACGGGGACCGTCCGTCCAGAGAAGGAAGGCGCTCGCCGTTTTGTCGGGGAAAATCCCGGCCAGGGCAATGCGGTAGGCTGCCATCTGACGGATATAGAGCGGCGCCACGCCGTCGACGGTCGGCGGAGGAGGCCGATTGGTCTTGAAGTCGACGATACGCACCTCGTCATCGGTAACAACAAGACGGTCAACCTGGCCGGAAATTACAAGCGGCCGCCCGTCGGGACCATCCAGCGGCAGAGTGGCTACAAGGGGAACTTCTGCGCGGCTGCCTCTGGCAAACAGATCGGAGAACCGTCCGTCCTCCAGAATGGCCATCACCTCGGCTGCGATCCGGTGCCGCTCGTCCGCGGTCAGGTCGCCGGCCCTGCCTTCAAGGAACAGCCGCGCCTGTTCGCCACGCGCGTCGGATTCCAGTTCCGGGAGCAATTGCAAGAGCTTGTGAATCAGGCGTCCTCGCATGAACCGCGACTCGTCGCCCGCCTCAAGTGGAGAAGCGACCGGCTGGTCATCGCCATAGACGGGCGTGCCGTCGACCTCGATCGCCTCAAGCCGCGACGGGGCGATCGGCTTCAGAACCCGAGGTTCGACAGGCGCCTGCGAATAGGCCCACTCAGGAGGCCGTACCGGGAGGTCCCGGCTTTCCGCCGAACCACTTTCAGGTGAAGCTGCCCGCTCCTGGCGACCGGTAAGCCGCAAGACCCGCGTTCCATCCGGATTGGCGACGGTCTCGGCATCTCCTTCCAACGCGTTTGTGACAAGGTCGTACCAGCAGCCCTCATCCCGGCCACGCGCGCCTTCATACCCGCAGACATAAAGGCGGTCCCGTGCCCGCGTCATCGCGACGTACAGCAACCGGTGATATTCATCGCGGCGCTCGGCATGCAGCCGTTCGCGCTCTTGCGCCAGCGCCGGCGTGTCATTTGCTTTCCGGGCCGCCCAGACCGGCAGAGCCTGCGGATCGCCGCCACTCTCATTTGTCTCGACATAGAGTATGCCCGGATCGTGGTGGCCGCCCGGTACGGTGCAGGTATCCGGCAAAACCACGATGTTGGCTTCAAGGCCCTTCGCGCCATGCACCGTCATGATCCGGACCTCGTCGCGGCCGTGGTCCATATCGCGCTTTATCTCTGTTTCCGTTTCGCTGACCCAACTGAGAAAGCCTTCGAGCGTGGGAGTATTTTCTGCCTCGAACGCCAGTGCCAGACCCGACAAATTCGTCGATTGGGTCGTTCGCCTCCATACCAAGGCGCCTGATGAACCGCTCCCGTGCACCATCCCGGCCAAGTACGATGTTAAGAAAATCAAACGGCGGCGTGCCGGCAACGAGCCTGCGCCAACTCTCCAGGCGGTCAAACACGGGCCTGAATTCAGGTAGCGTGTCCAGGCTGTCACGAAGTGCTGAATGCAAGGAACCGGGCCTGCCGTGAGCCAGGCGGAAAAGATCTTCGTCGTCGATCCATCCACCGCGGTCCTTCTCAACCAAAGGGCTCTTGAGAACCGTCGCAAGTGTCAGGTCGTCCTCGGGAAGCAACACGAACCTGATCAGGGCAAGCAGATCCAGCACGGCTATATGCTGTGTCAGCATCAGCCGGTCCGCTCCGGCCACCGGAACACCGCGCCGTTTCAACGCTCTGACCATTGCGTCCGCAAAAACATCCCGCCGGCGCACAAGGATCAGAATATCGCCCGCCCGGATCGCACGACCGCGGGCCTCGAGCGTCTCCACGCCCTGACTGAGCCACCCTGAAATCTCCGTGGCAATCTTCTCCGCGAGCCTGACGCGCGGGCTCTGTTGACCAATCCTGTCCACCGGTGCGCGCCACGGATCATGCTCCCCGTCGTCGTCGTCAGGCACCACTGTCGGCCAGATCTCGATCAGCCCGGCATCACCCCGCCTCACTGCCTCATGCACGATCCGGTCGGCGTCCCGTCCCAGGCCGCTCGACGCATCGGGCGTCTGGAATACGCGATCGACCGCACCGAGCACGATGGGTGTTGACCGGAACGATACTATGAGAGGCACGGACTCGAACCGACGCTGGGCCGCCTCCGCACGGCGGGAAAAATACCGCTTCATCCGGTCGAATTCGGCGGGTCTGGCCCCCTGAAAGCTGTAGATGGACTGCTTTTCGTCGCCGACCGCGAACATGGTGCGCAGGGTCTCGCGCGCGCCTTCACCGGCAAAGAACTCGTCGGCAAGGTTGCGGACAACGTCCCATTGTTCAGGGCTCGTGTCCTGCGCTTCGTCAACAAGGATGTGGTCGAGGCCGCCGTCAAGCTTGTAGAGAACCCACGCCGCTTCGGAACGGTGGAACAGGGCAACCGTCCGGTCGATCAGGTCGTCGTAATCAAGCGATGCCCGCCGACGCTTGGCCAGTTCATATCCCGCAATCACCCGATCCGCGATAAGCATGAGCGCCGCCGTGGTCTCGACGGTGATCGCGGCACGGTAAAGCTGCAGCGCGGCGATCAGTCTGTCCTGTTCAGCCTGGAGCCACTCAAGTTCCGCAGGGAACGCCTCCGCCGGCTTCTTGGTCATGAGCCGCGTGCGAGGATCGCCTTTTCGGGTAAGCAGAAGCGATTGCAGGCACTGGAACCTGCCTGCCGCGTCCGCGGCGGAAAGCAGACTGTCAATATGACCGGCCGCCCCCTGATCGGTTTTGCCGCCGGTCCGCAAAGCCTCCGCCGTGCGGCCGTATTGCTGGCGCCTGTCGTCCTCAAGAGAGGCGACCTGCTCAACGATACCGTCCGCGGTCGTACCGGGCTCGAGTCCGAACGACTCTCTGATGCGGTCGACGGCGGCTTCTATCCGGTCCGAAGACGGAACCGCGGCGCGAAAGGCCGACCGCGTGGCCAGCAGTTCGCGCAACACCAGGTCAAAGGAATACTCGCTCAGCCGGTCGACCGTCACAGCAAGTGCACGGCCGATGTCGCTTCCGGGTTCGGCCTCAGCGGCGACCAGAAGTTCGCCCCTCACCTGGTCAAGAAGGTCTTCCGCGGTCCGGTTGTCGAGAACATCAAATCCCGGCGCAACGTCAGCCTCCAGGGGAAACCGCTGCAACAGGCTTTCGCAGAAGGCGTGGATGGTCTGGATCTTCAGGCCGCCGGGCGTGTCGAGCGCATTCGCGAACAAGCGCCGGGCCTTGAGCAAAGTCGACGTGTCGATTGCGGTCTCGCCCAGATCCGAGATGCGCTGTCTGAGTTCCTCATCCTCAAGGCTCGTCCATTCGCCGAGCATCCGAAACAGGCGGTTGGCCATCTCAGACGCGGCTGCCTTGGTAAACGTCAGACACAAAATCCGGTCGGGAGGGCAGCCTGCGAGCATCAGGCGAATGACACGATTGACGAGAACATGTGTCTTGCCGGATCCGGCGTTGGCGGAAACCCATGCCGACGCAACGGGATCGGAGGCCAGACGCTGCTGCTGCGTCGCGCTGTCAACCGGAGAGAGGTGCTGCGTCATGTCTCCTCGCCGGCGGCCGATATCTGCAGCGACCATTCAAGATGACGCGCAAGGTGATCGTAAGGGTATGTACGGTGCTCGAACTTGACGGCCACGCGCGGCAGATAGGCCGTCTCAGGACGGTCGTAGTCCGCCACCAGGCGACGGAGACCGGTGACGGCATTTTCTGCCAGCTCCGCGCTGTCGCCCAGACGCCTGAGTTCGCCAGGCGGGTCACCGCCGGACAGACCGATATAAGCGAGTTCCGAAACATCACTGCGGTCGACATCCCTGAAGCCGCCGGCGACAGCGATCGCCGCCTCCAGCGAGAGCTGCGGCGACAGGCCGGCCCGGACCTCCTTCTCGGACGGCATTGCGCCTGTCTTGTAGTCGCAAATCCGCAGGCCGTTGCCGTCGAGCACATCGATGCGATCCGCGCGCGCCGTCAGGACGAACTCACGCGCGCCGACGGGTATCGGCAACGCGCCGCTGATCTCGGTCGCCTGATGCAGGACGTTTTCCCGCAATGCATGCTCCTGTTCGACAAACCAGCGGGCAGCCCGCACAAACCTGGGCCACCAGAAGGCCTTCACGCCAGGCCTGTCGCTCAGACCCTCGAACACTTCCCGGCCGATTTCGGAGAGAATCCGGAAAGCATCCTCCGGTAGGGGCCCGGGGCACTGCTGGGCAAATCGATGCAGTATTTCGTGGATTGCCGTCCCGCGGTCGGCTGCCGACGGGTCGGCATCAATCGGATCAAGGGGCTCAAGCTTGAGAACTTCGCGCGCGAAAACCGCATAGGGATCGCGAATCCAGTCTTCAATTCGCGTGACGCTCAGCCGGCCCGGCCGGGCTTCCACGGGAGGTCTTGGTCTGGGCATCGGCACCGGTGCCGCTTCAGGGTCACCGCCATCGAGTCCCTGAACCCATGAAAGCCAGGGCATGTCCCGCAGCGTTTCTACCGTGCCCTCGTCATGCAGCCCGTCAAGCAGCGCGCGCAGGCGCAGCAGCCAGCGCGAAGGCACGGTCGGCGCGCCATCCGCCTTTTGGGATCGCGTCAGATATACGACCGGACTGCATGCGGCCTGCACAAAGTCATGGGCTGTCAGACCGATCCGGCGTTCCGGCGGTTGCAGGCCCAGAGCCTGACGCATTGGCCGGTTGAGCCAGGCGTCAACGGTTGTCGTCGGCGGCCAAACGGATTCGTTGAGCCCGCCCAGCACCATGACATCGGCCGTCAGAAGGCGTGCCTCGAGCAGGCCCCAAATGCTGATCCGCGGATGGGCCCTGTAGCGTGGACGCACGACAGCAGTGCGCAGCAGGTGCTCCAGGAACGGCCTGTAATCGACGACACCCATGGAGACGGTTGCATCCGGAGCCGCAATAACTTCCGTCAGGAAACCGGCCAGCGTCTCGCCGGCTTCACCGGACCACAGGCGCGATCCACCGTCAATTCCGCCCTGCTCCGGCGCGGCGCATGCCAGTTCGGCGGCCTCGATATGGCTGCGCATCAAATCAACGAGAGGCCGCGGGCCACCGTCTGCGGCAAGTACCGCGATCGGGGCAAGCACATCCAGCAGGCGGTCAAGAAGATCGTGCACCGCCTCCCAGTCGCGGTCCGTCAGTCTCTGGACTGACCGGTGAACCCGACCGCCCTGCTCGACGTTGCGCCGCGTCGCTTCCACCGCCTCGCGGAGTCCTGCCACGCCGGATCCAGGCCGGGGACCGCGCAAGGCGGCGAGTTCAAGGACGCTGGTCCGGCGCCGCGCTTCGCCCTGTTCCAGTCCGAATGTGGCAAGCGGATGCTTCAAAAGAGACAGCAGTGAAACCGGCGAGAAACCTTCAGTAAAGATCTCGACCAGAGCCAGCATCAACGTGCCGGAATCGGAGAGCGCCAAAGACTGGCCGGCGGAATCGTCAGCGACAATCCCCCACCTCTGCAACTCCGCCGCCACACGCCTGGCAAGCCCGCGATCCGGCGTCACGAGCGCGGCTGTACGTCCCGGTGTTTCAATTGCCTCACGCAGGATCAGCGCGATGCAGACCGCCTCCTCGCGGGACGATGGTGCTGCAATGACCTCAAGGCCGTCCATGGCCTCGCCAAGCCGGCCACGATCGATCCGTTCGCCAACATCCCCCCATGTCTCTGTGGTGTCGGCAGGTCTGAGGGCCTCGTTGAGCACCTTGAACCGGGTGAGCAAGGGCGCAGCAACCTCAGGGCCGGGCAGCGCGGCCACGGAGTCTCGAGCGACCTGCATGGCCTGCAGCAAGGCGGCCATGCCGAACTGCGGATGACTTGAAGGAAGTGCCGCCCAGCTTGCTTCGTCCAGATCAAGGTCCAGCCCCGGAAGGACGACGGCACCTTTCTCCAGACCGGCAATCGTCGCGAGAAGCCTGGCTGTGGCCGGGATACTGCCCGTCGACCCAGCGGCGATGACCGGCGCGTCCGGCGGATTGCGGTTCAGACGCGCGACTTCCGCATCGATCAGGCGATTGCGCCGGGCCGCCGGCGCGAGGAGGCCGCGATCGGCCAGGACCGCCGGCAACCGCTCGGTGATAACCTCAAGAAAATTCAGGGTTTGCGCCCAATGGTGGGCAAACTCGTCGGCAACGAGTCCGGCGATGAGGGAGAGGTCGACTTCCTCGGTATCGAACGCATCGATCAGGCTCGCCAGTTCATCGGCGAGATGCAGGGCCTGCGCCGGCGTTGCGTGGAAACCGGCCTCGCCGAGACCCTCGCGACCGACCAGATCAAGGATCTCGCGGGCGATCATCAGCTTCATGTCGAGACGGCCGGCGGCCGGCGGTATGTCCAGGGCGATTGCGCGCTCGGCATCCTCCGCGCCAAGCAGGAGTTCGTCCTCGTCAACATCACCGATCGGCCTGATGGACGGCAGCAGCATCGCCCTTCCGTCTCCGGCCTCAAGAAAGGCGTCTGCCAAGGCCCGCGCCGCCCGGCGGGTCGGGACCAGGATCGTATAGGCTGAAAGCGCCAGTGCGTCCGGCCGGCCGCCGGTGCCATCCGGCAAGCGGCCTGCGAGAACTGCTTCGGCAAGTCTGATCAGAAAAGGCTCGCCCGCGGGAATGTTGTAGAGACGGCGCGCGCGCAGAGTTGTCATAAAGGGCAGTTTAACACTACGCGATCAGAACCGCTCGGACATAAGTTGCTCAGCCTGCTTCAGGGCTTCAGGCGTTCCGACATGCATCCAGACGCCGTCGTGCCGGATTCCGAACAGGCGTTCTGCCTCGATCGCACGGTCCCACAGCACATTCATGGAGAAGGCGCCGTCCGGCAATTCCGTGAACACGCGCGGATGAATCAGGTACGCACCCGTGTTGACGAAAGGTGCGACCTCCGATTCGGGACGGCGCAGCAGCCGGCCACTGACATCCATATGAAAGTCGCCGCGCCCTTCGTAACCGACACTCGTGACCGTGGAGGCGAGCAGCATGAGGCAATCCATCTCCTCGTCGTTCCAGCGCTCGCGCATTCGCGTCAGGCTTGCGCCGATCCCTTCGAGCCAAACGCTGTCGGAGTTGACAACGAAAAAGGGCCCGGGCCCGAGATCTCCAATGACGCGTGCCGCCCCGCCGCCCGTATCCAGCAGGTGATCGCGTTCATCGGAAATGATGATCTCGATGTCATCGCGGTCGGCCAGATGCTGTTCTACCGCGTCGGCAAGATAATGAACATTGACGATAATCGTGGCGATGTCGGCCTCGATAAGACGGTCAATCGCGTAGTCGATAAGGGGCCGGTCACACAACCTGACGAGTGGCTTCGGAACACTTTCGGTGAGTGGCCTCATCCGTTTGCCCAGCCCGGCGGCCATAACCATGGCCCGGTTGATCAATTCACCATTGGCCGGTTCGGTGGCCTGTCGATGTTTCGCCATATCTGCAGCCAATACCTAGAGATCTTTCCTGATTTCAGCCGGAAGGTTCCTGTCGAACCATTGTCTCAATTCCGCGAGCGCGGGATGGTTCAGATTGCGTTCAAGATAATCCGACACTCTCGGAATATGGCGCAGATAGTCCGGCTTTCCGTCACGGTCCGCAAGCCGGACAAAAATGCCGAGTATCTTTGTCGCCCGCTGGGCACCAAGTACGGCATAGGCCGCCCGGAATTCGTCTTCGTCGAATGCCGGCTCAGCGCCAACAGCCGCGGAGCAATACCGGTCAAGCATGGCGATTTCCCGGTCCGGGTCGACAGTTGTCCGGGCGTCCTGCAGAAGCGATACCAGATCGTAGGCCGGATGTCCGATCACGGCGTCCTGAAAATCCAGCAGACCGACCCTTGAAACGCCCTCGCGGCCGTCCAGCCAGACCAGGTTCGGGGAATGGTAGTCGCGCAGGATCCAGACAACGGCATCTTTCGACAGGCGGCCGAACAGAGGGGTCCACATCGCTGCAAATTCCCGGCGCACGCCCGGACCCGCCTGTTCGCCGTGAACGCGCCGCCAGAACCAGTCGAGCAGCAGGTCCGCCTCGATCTGCATGGCAGCACTGTCGAAAGGCGGGATCCCGTACGTGGTTCCGTCACCCATGTCGACAGTTTCAGCACTTGCCCGGCCCCTCATGCCCACGAGCAGGTCGACCGCTGCCGCGTAGGGTTCCGCCATATCCGTTCCGGCGGCGATCATGTTGCCATAGACGGCGTCGCCAAGGTCCTCAATGACCAGAATTCCGCCTTCAAGGTCCTGTTCGAATATCTCCGGCGCGCTAAGCCCCAGTCCGCGCAGCGCCGACGCCATGGCCACGAAAGGCCGGACGCCTTCCGCCAGATGAGCGATGGCACTGTAGGGCAGACCGTCTCTCACGGGCGGACCGTCAGGTTGTGACGGCATGTCCATAAAGACCGCTGTGCGGCCGGCCTTTTCCAGTCTCTCGTACCGTCTCGCCGATGCATCGCCCTGAAGAAAATGCCGCTCGCAACCGCGCCAGTCGCCCGCCTCAAGGAAAGCGCGCGCGCGCCGGACGCGGTTCAGCCGGTCGACCCAGTTTCCAAATCCTGTGAGCGCGGCGCGTCGGCCTTTTCCACCTTCGTCTTCGATGCGGATTTCAAGCCGGTCCTCCGTCAGGTCGCCGGCAACGCGGTCAGGCCATTCAACCAGCGCCACCCCCTCCTCGACGGCATCCCAGAGCCCGAGTTCGTCAACCTCACGGGGATCGGAGACACGGTAGAGGTCGAAGTGCCAGAGCGCACCGCGCCGGCCCCGGTACGGCTGCACCAGCGCAAAGGTCGGGCTCGGCACCTCCATGCCGGCAGCGGCGCAATACGCCCGGACCAGTGCGCGCGCCAGCGTCGTCTTGCCCGCGCCAAGCTCACCGGAAATTGCGACAAGATCTCCAGTTCTGAGGAATTGCGACAGTTCCCGACCCAGATCCCCGGTCGCCGTCTCATCCTCCAGACCAACTATCCACTCGCCGGACGCTTCAGGCACCACTTGCCTCGGCTATGCGCTCGGACTCGACCGGACCGCTGCTCTCGGCTGGCGGGAGCCGCGTCTCCGGCTGCCGCGCATCCACATTGTGCTTTTTCGACGGGCCGTCCAGAGGGAAGCGGCATTCGATCGTCGTGCCTTCGTCCGGCTCGGAAATCAGGGAAACGGTGCCTTCGTGCAATTCGACAAAGCTCTGCACAACGGACAGGCCCAATCCCGCGCCGCGGTGTTCCGATCCGCCGGTCCGCGTCTCGAAACGTTCGAACACCGCCGACTGGTGCTCCGGGTCGATGCCGGGGCCATTGTCACTCACCCAGAAGCAGACCAGGTTGCCATCCAGATGTGCCCCCATCCTGATCGCATTGCCCTGGGTGGAGAACCCGACCGCGTTCGAAAGCAGATTGTACAGGATCTGCTTTATGCGCCTGCCGTCCGCCTTGAACCTGGACAGATCATCCGGAATTTCGATCTCGAGAACGAGGCCGCGCGCCCTGACGCGATCGTTCACAAGCTGTGCGGCGGCCTTCAACGTTTCCGCGACATCGACATCGGACAGGTCGAGTTCCATCACGCCGGCATCGATCGTGGCCAGATCGAGAATGTCATCGATGATCGCGAGCAGGGTCTGGCTCGACGACAGGATGTGCCCGGCATACTCGCCCTGGCGCGCCGACAGATCACCGGCAAATCCGAGCGTCAGCGATTCAGTGAAACCAATGATATTGGTGAGCGGTGTGCGGAGTTCATAGGAGACATGCGAAATGAACTCGGTCTTGAGCCGGTCGGCCGTCTCAAGCGCGTCATTGCGCTCGCGCAGCGCCCGTTCTATCCGCGACGAATCCGTGATGTCGACATAGGTCAGAAGGGTCGCGCCATCGGGCAAGGGAACGCTGGAGAAGTCGATCACACTGCCGTCGGGCCGGTTCAGTCTTGCACGCAAGGGGCGCCGCCCTTCCTCCAGCGACGTCACCGATATCTTCAACTCGTCCCAGGCGTCGTCATCGTCGAACTGAACGCGGCAGTCGTCCGCAACGCTGTCGATGTGCGGCTCGGCCTCGAGCCGGTCGGAATCCAGGCTCCAGATCTTCGCATAGGCGGGATTGAAGAGTTTCAACCGCCCGTCACTGCCGAACAGGGCAACGCCCTCATGGAGATTGTCCAACGTCTCGCGCTGCACACCGATGAGTGAATTGTAGCGGCTTTCGAGATTGAGCCGCTCGGTTACGTCCTCATAAAGATAGGTCACGCCACCGAAAGGATGCTGTTCGGTGACGACTCGCAGCGAGCGGCCGTCCGGCAGATGCCACCAGTCCTCCTGCGCCTCAAGGTTGGTGTACACTGCCATTCGGCGTGCCTTCCACGCCCGGAAGTCCGCCTGTTCCGGCAGCCTGCGATCGGACCGCAAGCGGTCGAGGATTTCGCCGTCAGACGGTTTGTCGGCAAGCCATTCGCCATCCAGTTGCCAGAGTTCGGCGTAAGCTGCGTTGAAAAACCGGAGGCGCTGATCCGCGCCGAAGATTGCAACTGCTGTCGCCAACTTGTCGAGTGTGCTGGTGTGGGCCTGGATGTGCTGGGCGAGTTCGCCGCGCGCGTCCTCAAGCTCGGTGACATCCAACGCAAATCCAGCACTTCCGGACGCCAGCGGGACACTCACGATGTCAATGGCCCGCCGCTCGCCGCCAACCACCGTATGTGCGCGTTGAGTCGAGATTTCGCCACCTGTCACGCTTTCGAGCGCCTTGCTCAGCAGTTCCGGGTCCATAAGGTCATGGCCGGCCGAAATCGCGCTTCGGGCGTCTTCGGCCTCAACCGTTTTGACGAAGGCCGAATTCACCCATTTCATCCGGCCGTCGCCCTCACGGATCCAGATCGGCATGGGCGACCGGTCGAGGATTGCCGTCATGGCTTCGGCCTTGTGCTCAAGAACCCGGCAGTCCTCGGTCAGCTTGGCCACGTCCATGCGATCGCCGGTCAGCATCCTGAGCCGCAACGTCGCCAGTCCCCCCGCTGCCCGGCCGTCGGCTTCAAGCAACTGATCCGCCGCAGTCTTGACGATGATGTTAAATGCCGTACCGGTTGCCCGCAATTGCCCCAGACTGGTGTTCAGCCGCCCTGCCGCCTCCGCTTGCAGCCAGCTGGAGAAATCCACCCGGCCCGCATAGTCGCGCGGGATGTCCTTCATGCCCCTGAGCTCACCGGCAACCTGCGACGGCAGGTGTTCCTTGCCATGCCAGATGTAGAGCAGATGAGGTTCGGCGGTGAGAACGGTGCCGGCTTCGTCCAGCCTGGCCTCCAGTCTGGCGACCTCGTCAATGGCGCGGACATAGGCACTGCGCGTCCAAAGCCAGGCCAGCATCAGAACCGCCGAGATCGCGCCCGTCGCGAAGAAAAGACCTACGAGCATGGGATCCGCCGAGCCGAGCGGCAAACCGGGAACGGAAAATTCAAACGCGGCAGCCTCGCCGGCCGCCGAGGCGAATGCCAGAAACAGCACTGCACGCGATGAAATCCCGCTGCGCAGCCGATTGTCTGTCCGATGTTCGCGGCCAGCAAACATTTCGCTCTGGCCCCTCCCCTTACGGCCGTATCCCCCCCGTCGTTTTACGACGGCGACTCCAAACTGTACGGGAAACTTCGAATCACACTGGCAATCGCCAGTAAACTCTATACAGCCAATACCCGATTCTGCCCACCGTCTATTGCTCGCGGTCAAAGTTGACGTAGCGGGATATTTTTGGAGTAATCTGAGTGATGCTGGCGCGGAGGCATCCGTCCTGGCCAGGGCGGCAGACCATTCCGGTCGATGTTACCGGTTGCCGGAGGCCATGGCTTGATGAAAAATCTGACTGAGAGGTAGGGCTGACAATGTCTTTATCGCGCAGACACTTCGTTGGCGGCGCCGGAGCGCTGGCCGCGACCGGAATTGCCGCGCCCGCACTGGCAACCAACTTTGCCTCCGGTGCAGGGAGCTACTTTTCGGGAACCACGGTCGACAACGGCGTCACCTACAAGCGCACCAACTTCTCGAAGATCGCGCCCAAATGGAAACGGCAGGTGGTGCAGTATTTCAGCCGCGAGCCGCAGGGCACCGTGGTCGTTGATACGCGAAATCACTTTTTGTACCTGATCTGGGAGAACAAGACCGCGCTGCGCTATGGTGTCGGAGTCGGCCGGGAAGGCTTCAAGTGGTTCGGTCGCGCGAGAGTCGACCGGAAGGCGATATGGCCCGGTTGGACACCGCCGCCCGAAATGCGGCAGCGAGAACCACACCTGCCGACATTCATGCCTGGCGGAGCCGACAATCCGCTGGGGCCCCGCGCACTTTATCTTTACAGCAACGGCGGTGACACCGGGTACCGGTTGCACGGCACGCTGGAACCCTGGTCGATCGGTTCCGACGTGTCCAGCGGATGCATAAGGATGTTCCCGGAAGACGTGATAGATCTCTACCAGCGCTGTCCGAAGGGAACGGAAGTTCTGGTGTTGCGGCATCTGGGATCTCCGGACGCCTGAACGCCAGTCCACGCGCGGATTGAATGACTTCCCGGGGGGAGGAGTAAACATGACGGCGTACCGCAATGGACTTTTGAGACGGATGACAATTCCGGCCCTCGCCTTTTTGGGGCTGGCGCTTTTGGGCTGCAAGCCGATTTCACTGGGATCACAGACAACGGCAAGCGGCACGAACGCGCCCGTGGCCGGTTTCCAGAACCCGGATCCCGGCACGGAGGAAGAATTCATCTTCAATGTCGGGCGCCGCACACATTTCGCCGAGGGTTCCGCCACGCTCGACGACACAGCGAGAGTTACGCTGGACAAGCAGGCTGAGTGGCTTCGACGCTACCCGAACTGGCTGATCAAGCTACAGGGTTTCTCCGACGATCCGGGTTCCCCTAATCAGAACAAGTCTCTGTCGAAGAAACGCGCTGACGCCGTCATGAACTACCTCGCATCGCGGGGGGTCGCGAAAAGCCGCATGTGGTCAAAGGGCTACGGAAGAAAGCGCATCGTCAGGGACTGTCCCGAGCTGGCCTGTAAATCCCAGAATCGCCGCGTCGTGACGAATCTCCGGAACGAGCGGGACACCTAAGGCGGGACATTTCGCGGGGCCTAGCCTCACCGGAAAGAAACACGTGGTCATGCCATGGAGGCAAACCGGATTCTGCGGGAAGCGGAAGCATCCGACAGTGATGCGATTGCGGCTCTGCACGTAAAGAGCTGGCGTGCGACCTATCGGGGCATCCTGCCCGACGCCTATCTCGACAACGAAGCGGAAGAAGAACGACGACGCTACTGGCGTCAACATCTGGACCGGTCCGGACCGGCGGATCTTGTTCTGCTCCTGTTTGACAGGGAACTCCTGCTCGGCTTCATATCCGTCGTTCCGGCGCAGGAGCACGATGTGGATGTCGTGATCGAGAACCTGCATGTCGATCCGGGAACGCATGGCCGCGGCCTCGGGCGACGTCTCATTTCCAAGGCGGTCGAGCGGCTGATCCCGCGCGGGGTGAAGTCGATCAGCCTCTGGGTCTACGATCAGAATGAAAAGGCGATAGCGTTCTACGATCGCATCGGCGGGAAAATCGATCTTCGCGGAACGGAGGACTTCGCGGGCGCAACGGTGCCGCATAGCCGGATCGTGTTTCGAGACCTGACGGATCTGCAATCCAGATGCTCGGACGACCGTGACGGGGCCTCAAACCGATGACGAAGCGCCGGGTCCTGCTCGCCGAGATCATGCACGAGAGCAATACGTTCAACCGCATCCCGACCACCCGCAGCGACTTCGAAAGCCGCTATTTCCTGACCGGCGAGGCGATCCCTGCAGCGCTCGCCGATACCAACACAGAAATCTGCGGCTTCCTGGACGCCGCCAGGGAATTCGACTGGGACGTTGTTCATCCGCTGGCGGCTTCCGCCAGCCCGTCCGGCCCGATGGCCGCAAATGACTGGATCACCATCAAGTCGGCTATCCTGAAGCCTCTGAGGGACAAGCAAGCACTCGATGCGGTGGTCCTGGTTCTTCATGGCGCGATGGTCACGGAAAATCGCGAAGATGCCGACGGTGACCTGATCGAAGCGGCAAGAACGCTCGCCGGGCCTGATCTGCCGATTGTTGTAACCCTCGACATGCACGCCAATGTCTCGCCGCGAATGGTCGAGAATTCGACGCTTCTGATGGCCTACCGGACTTATCCCCATGTTGATCAGTACGAGCGCGCCCGACATGCCGCGCGGCTGCTGAACCGGATTCTCGAGCACGGCCTCAAGACCGAGCTGCATTTCGCGCGCCGTCCGATGATGGATGCGGCGAACCACGGACAGACCGGATCCGGACCGATGCCGGAACTCCTCGCGCTCGCCGACCGGATCGAGACAAGACCCGGCGTTCTCTGTGCCAGCATCCAGATCGGCTTTCCCTGGGCCGATGTCGCGGACATCGGTCCGTCGGTTGTGGTGACCGGACTTCGCGGCGCCTCAAAATGCGCAGATTACGCCTGGGAACTCATGGATGCTGTCTGGGACTCCAGACACCGCACGCAGCTCAATTTCCCCGGCCCGGACGAGGCCATGGTTCATGCAGTGGCTGAACCGTGCGGTCCCGGCCCATTGGTGCTCGCCGACTTCGCGGACAACCCGGCCGGCGGCGCCTACGGAGATTCCGCCAATCTTCTTCGTCACATGATCGAGGCAGGACTGGAAAACGCAGCCTTTGCAACCATCGCCGATCCGGAAACGGTCAGCCGCGGAGCCGCCCTCGGCGAAGGTGCCGAAGCCGTCTTCAGTCTCGGCGGGAAGTGCGCGCCCGACATCACACCGCCATTGCTGATCCCGGCACGGATAAAATGTCTGACCGAGGGGTCATTCATCTGCGAGGGACCCATGTGGCGGGGCGTCGAGTTCCACATGGGACCAACGATGGTTATCGAAGCTGAAGGCGTAGAGATCATCGTGACGTCGGTCCCCGTCGCCGTGATGGACTTGCAGGTCTTCCGGTCGGTCGGAATCGAACCGTCGCGCAAGTCCACTCTTGCATTGAAGAGCCGGAACCACTTCCGGGCGGCCTATGAACCGATCGCACGCGAGACAATGCTCGTCGATGCCGGCGGCATCGCGTCGATGCGCCTGTCGGAGTTGCCCTACACAAAGATCCCGCGGCCGATCTGGCCCCTCGACCTCTAGGGTGAATTCCGGTCAGGCATCCATCCGGGCGATGAGACTCCGGTGCCGTCCAGCGCGGGAAAAGCGCTGATTCCGGCACCGGCGTCTTTTTTCGGAGACGTTTGGCCCGTCCGGCCGGATCAGTAGCGGTAATGCTCCGGCTTGTACGGTCCTTCCTGCGGGATTCCGAGGTACTCCGACTGTTCGTCGCTCAACCTGGTCAGATTGGCGCCGAGTTTGGCCAGGTGGAGTTCGGCCACCTTCTCGTCGAGATGCTTCGGCAGGACATAAACCTGACGCTCGTACTTGTTGTGGTTCTGCCACAACTCGATCTGGGCCAGAACCTGGTTGGTGAACGATGCGCTCATGACAAAACTCGGATGCCCGGTGGCACATCCCAGGTTCACCAGCCGCCCTTCGGCCAGCACGATAAGGCGCTTACCGTCCGGGAACTCGACCTCGTCGACCTGTGGCTTGACGTTGTCCCACTTGTAGTTCCTCAGGGACGCAATCTGAATCTCGGAGTCGAAGTGGCCAATGTTGCAAACGATGGCCCGGTCCTTCATCTCCCGCATGTGATCAAGCGTGATGACGTCCTTGTTGCCGGTGGCGGTAACGAAGATATCGCCGACCGCGGCAACGTCGTCCATCTTGACGACCTGATAGCCTTCCATTGCCGCCTGCAGCGCGCATATCGGATCGATTTCCGTCACCATGACGCGCGCACCCTGTGAACGCAGGCTCTCTGCGGATCCCTTGCCGACGTCGCCGTAACCGCAGACGACGGCGACCTTGCCCGCCATCATGACGTCGGTTGCCCGCTTGATGCCGTCGACCAGGCTCTCCCGGCAGCCATAGAGATTGTCGAACTTCGATTTGGTCACGCTGTCGTTGACGTTGATGGCCGGGACCTTGAGGGTTCCCGCCTTGGCCATGTCGTAGAGCCGCAGTACGCCGGTGGTCGTTTCCTCGGAAACGCCGCGGCAATCTTCGAGCGCCTCCGGGTACTTCTCGTGCATGAGCTGTGTCAGGTCACCGCCGTCATCCAGCAGGATATTGGGCCTCCAGCCGTCCGGGCCGGCGACGGTCTGCTCGACGCACCACCAGTATTCCTCTTCGGTCTCGCCCTTCCAGGCGAACACGGGCACGCCCGACGCGGCAATCGCCGCCGCGGCATGATCCTGCGTTGAGAAGATGTTGCAGGACGACCAGCGCACTTCGGCGCCCAGCGCCGTCAGCGTCTCGATAAGCACGGCCGTTTGAATGGTCATGTGCAGGCATCCGGTGACCCGGGCGCCCTTGAGGGGCTGCTCTGCGCCGTATTCGTCACGGAGGGCCATCAGACCCGGCATCTCCGTCTCGGCGATATTGATCTCCTTGCGGCCCCAGTCAGCCAGGGAGATGTCTGCAACCTTGTAATCTGCGCGTTCGCTCATCGCTCAATCCTTAAAACCGCTTGTATGGCGAGGAAAAAAAGCACGGCGCCGCTAGCCGGGGCGCCGCAACCAATCTCAGGCTGTCATATAGCAGCGCCGTTGCATCTCGGCAATGGGGATATAAAGAAAACTTTATATTTAGTTCGCCGTCTTTGGAGGCACCGCATATCGGCTGTTAGTCTTCATCGAACTTGTTGCCGACCAGCGCGCCGATCGCATCGAGGACCGCGTCCGCATCGGGCCCGCTCGCCGATACGTCAATAGTCGTTCCACAACTCGCGGCAAGCATCATCAGCCCCATGATCGACGTTCCGCCAACAGTCTGGCCGTCCCGGGAGACATGTACATCGGCATCGAAGCTTTCGACGCACCGCACGAATTTGGCTGAGGCACGCGCGTGCAGGCCCCGGCTGTTGCAGATCTGGAATTGCCGCTCCTGACGGTCCGGCCCGTTTCCGTCTTGCCCCGACACCTGCGTTACGGACCGTCGCCGGACAGGACCTGGCTCGCAACATTGATGTATTTGCGACCGGAGTCCTGGGCCTGTTCGACCGCATCACGCAACGTCGCTTCTTCCCGCACGCTTGCAAGCTTGATCAGCATGGGCAGGTTCACGCCCGCCAGCACCTCGACGTTGGCGTTCTGCATTACCGAGATTGCGAGGTTGGACGGAGTGCCACCAAACATGTCGGTCAGCAGAATCACGCCATCTCCGCTATCGGCGCGCGAAACTGCCTCGAGAATCTCGGCGCGGCGGAGCTCCATATCGTCATCCGGGCCGATCGAAATCGCCTCGACATTCTCCTGGGGGCCGACGACGTGTTCCATCGCCGCCCTGAATTCCGCCGCCAGTTGCCCGTGGGTTACAAGGACAAGACCGATCATGAAAATTCGGCCGCCACCGCGGTCCTCATGTTGACTGCATAGCCAATTATACGGCTAGAGCGCATCTCCCGGTCATCCCCTCAACGTAAATGCCTTATCAAAATTTTGCGCTATCATCGACCGTACGGCACGGTCACGCAAGGGCTCTGTGATGCAGGTCTGTCAATGGACATCGTCGGACACCGGCCCTGTCGCCTAGGCCTCCTCTCCGACCTCCTCCGCAAACGCGTCTTCAATGATTCCGCGGACAGCCAGAATCACCTTCGCAGGCGCGGACGCTTCGAAGGCCGCCAGATGAATCAGCGGCACCATCACACCGCTCTTTGAAACCGCGGCGGGATTGCGATCCGGCAGGCGCGGAACCTGATCCGGTGGCACGAGTTCGATCACCAGCGCAACCGGGACGTCGTTCTCGTACGGAACGGAAAGCACGCCAACGCCGCGCACTTCCAGCCTGCCCGCGATAGCGTCCGGAGCAGATGCCCGCAGCACACCGCTGTCAGCGCACAGTTCGACACGATCATCACTCACCAGGACAGGGCCTTGCTCCGGTCTCCCGGGCCCCCGATCGGGTCCGCTAAAGATCAGGCGCAATGCGAGGTCCGACTTGCCGCTACCCGAGGGCCCGATCAGAAGGACACCGGCGCCGCCGATGGCAACGCAAGTGGCATGAATGATTTCACCCGCGCCTGACCGCATTTCTCAACAGGGAGAGAACGCCGGTTTTCAAGGACGAGAGAGCGCGGGTGCACCGCGACGTGACGGCGGGACCGTGAACGCGGGTCCAGATCTGGCGCAGTTTCCGCACCAGTCCCGATCGGCTTCTGGACCGGTGCAACGTGCCGATATCGGTTCTGCCGGGATCGCTTTCCGAGGCATCCGCGACCGGGATGCGCACAACGAACCGCGCGCCAAGAACGTGGCGGCGCGACTCGGGCAGATGCCGGTCCTTGTCGCCGTGCCGGTTCTCGGCCCAGATCCGGCCGCCATGCGCTTCCACGATCTGTTTGGAAATGCTCAGGCCGAGTCCGGAATTCTTGCCGAACTGCTCGGCACCCGGACGGTCCGTGTGGAACCGGTCGAAAATCCGGGTGAGGTTTTCGCGGGGGATTCCCGGCCCTTCGTCTTCGACCCGGATTTCGATCTCCTGCCCGATCCGGCGCGTAAAGACCCAGACCTCGCCGTTGGGCGGCGAGAAGGACTGAGCATTCGTCACCAGGTTGCGGACAACCTGGCCGAGGCGGCTGTCATGGCCATTGACGATGAACGGTCCGGTCTTGCGGCTCGCAGGATCGATGGAGAGAATGAAGCGTGAATCGCTCCACCGCCGCGTTTCGTTGAAGACCGACACAACGGTATCCAGCAATGCACAGACATCCACCGGTTCCGCGTCCGTGCGCGCCATTTCGGCGTCGAGGCGGGATGCGTCCGAAATATCGCTGATCAGCCTGTCGAGGCGCTGCACGTCGTCCTGGACGATCTTGATAAGACGAGCGCGCGCCGTGTCGTCCCGCGCAAGCGGCAGGGTCTCGACCGCGCTGCGTAGCGACGTCAGCGGATTCTTCAGTTCATGCGCGACATCCGCCGCGAAGCTCTCGATGGCATCGATCCGGTTATAGAGCGCGGTCGTCATATCTCTCAGCGCCCCGGACAGGTGGCCGATCTCGTCGCCGCGACGGGTATAGTCTGGAATCTCGATCCGGCTCTTTCGGCCGTATCGCACTCTCTCCGCGGCTCTGGCAAGCCGGCGCATCGGTTCGGCGATGGTGCCGGCAAGCACAAATGAAATCAGGATCGTGACCGCAAGTGCGACAAGGAACATCCTGATGATCGCCCAGCGCTCGGCATGTACGATCGCATCAATGTCGCCGCCGAGGGTAGACAGGACCAGAGCGCCCAGAACGGCGCGAAACCGCTGCACCGGCACGGACACCGTCACAATCAGTTCATGTTTCTCGTTGGCGCGCACGACCGAAATCGAGTTCGCATTGAGCGCGGCCACGACCTCAGGAAGGTTGCGGCCGTTTTCACCAAGTTCGTCCGCCTGGGGCGGCAGATCGCTGGAGAACAGCCAGCCGACCATCTTGTTCCATAGATTCTCGAAGAATCCGGTTTCCTCGACCTCGATCGGCGGCAGGTCGAAACTGATGATCTGTCCCCGCTGCGCGAGATTGCGGGAGTCGACGATCAACTCGCCATCGGTGTCGTAGATCCGCGCCCAGGTCTTGGTCGGCGAGATAACGCGCCGCAGGATATGCGCGGCACGTTCAGGATTGATGGGAAACTCGAGCGACTCGTCGTCTTCCACCGGCGAAATGGTCTCGCCAGGCTCAAGTTCGAGGAGGCGATTCGGGTTGATGGTGATGGTTTCAACATCGTTGGCGGCCGACTCGGCGATGGCCCCCGCGATGATCTCCCCCTGGATAAGGAGACTCTGCACGCGGGCGTCGATAAGACCGGCCTTGAACTGGTTCAGGTAGAGAATGCCCGACAACAGCAGCACCAGCGCGGTGGCGTTGATGATGACGATGCGCCGGGTCAGCGTGGACGACAGGTATCGTCGCAGAAACGCGGTGACCTTCGCGGTCAGCGTGTCCTCTGTGGCCGCCGCCTGGTCCTGGCTCCGCAGACGGCCGCTGAATTGTTGAAAGCGCCGGAACAATGCCGGCGTCGGGCGTGCAGCCTCTCGGCGCGCATGGGCTTCGGGAAGGAGCGTCGCGGCGGTTTCGCGCATGCGCTCCACCGCAGCCATGAGATCAGCCTTAAGCCGCTCTGCCGCGTCCTCGTTCTTGCCTCCGACAGGACGTGTTCTGTTGTCCGTCTCGAGGACCATCTACCCCATTAACCCTCTTTGAAGCGGTACCCCACTCCGTACAGCGTCTCAATGACGTCAAAACTGTCGTCAACCCCTTTGAACTTCTTGCGCAGCCGCTTGATGTGGCTGTCAATCGTGCGGTCGTCGACATACACCTGGTCATCATAGGCCGCATCCATCAGCGCGTCTCGACTTTTTACAATGCCGGGCCGCTGGGCCAGCGCCTGAAGGATCAGGAATTCCGTAACGGTGAGCACGACCGGCCGGCCGTCCCAGGTGCATGAGTGACGTTCCGGGTCCATGACCAGCTTGCCGCGTTCGATCACCTTGGCTTCTTCGACGCCGGTGGATTGAATGTCGCGGTTCTGTGCCCGCCGGAGCACGGCCTTTACCCTTTCAACGAGCAATCGCTGAGAAAACGGTTTGCGGATGTAGTCGTCCGCGCCCATCTTCAGACCGAAAAGCTCGTCAATCTCGTCGTCTTTGGACGTCAGAAAAATGACGGGCATCTCGGATTTCTGCCGCAACCGGCGCAGCAATTCCATGCCATCCATACGGGGCATCTTGATATCGAGAATTGCGACATCCGGCGGGGTATCCTGCAGACCGGTCAGCGCGGCAGCGCCGTCGGTGTAGGTCTGCACAGCATACCCTTCGGCTTCCATGGCCATGCTGACAGACGTCAGAATATTACGGTCGTCATCGACGAGTGCGATCGTGGGCATGAACTATCCGTGTGTGTGTGTTGAGTTCCCCAGATCGACCATTAAACGCCTAATCTGGGGGAAATTGTGGCAACTGTCCTTTGTCGCCGCACTCGGCCATACCAAGGCCAAAATTGTTTCTGTAGTTTTATACTACACACTAACACATAGCCGGTAATTGCACCGGCGACAATCGCTATGAGTAAGCCTATGAAAAATTTGGATAATACAGATTCTCTCGGGGCAGAAAGCCGGAGCATTGTGCGTCACGCAAAAAAGGTCAGCCTCGCCACGCTCAACGGCGAAACCGGCGGACCGTTCGTTTCACTGGCGACTGTGGCAACGGATATGACCGGGGCGCCAATCGTGCTTCTGTCGGACCTGGCCCGGCATACGCAGAACATCAAGCGGGATCCGCGCGCCTCGTTGCTGTTCGACGCCTCCGGCGAAGAAGGTGATCCGCTTGAAGGCGGCCGCGTCTCGTTGAGCGGCACCCTTGAGGTCTCGGATTCCGCACGTGACAAGGCGCGTTTCCTCGAGCGTCACCCCGACGCCGCCGGGTATGCCGAGTTTGCCGACTTTGCGTTCTACCGGCTTCAGGTTGCGGAAGCCTATCTTGTCGGCGGATTCGGCCGCATTCATTCCATTCCCGCAAACGACTTTCTGATCAGCGGTTCGCAAGCCAGCGAGTTCGAACAGGCCGAGCCCGGAATAATCGAACACATGAACGAAGACCACAGCGATGCGATCGCGCTTTATGCGACCAGTCTGCTTGCCGAGCCGGAAGGAACGTGGCGCATGTGCGGCTTCGATCCGGAAGGTTTCGATCTGAGTCTTTCGGGCACTGTACGTAGGTTCGAATTTCCCTCTCCGCTGGGCGCACCTGCGGAAGCCCGCCACGCGCTGGCAGATCTTGCAAGAACGGCCAGGAGTCTCTAAAGCCTGCCGCATGAATACCGCGCGGGCAAGGGGAGCCGTCGCTGCCGGACATGCGGTGACGGCGGGGGCTGCAACCGAAATTCTGAACGAGGGGGGAACGGCATTCGATGCCGCGATTGCCGCGCTCGCGGCGGCGTGCGTCTGTGAACCGGTTCTGGCCTCGCCGGGTGGCGGCGGGTTCATGATGGCGATGCCGGCGGGCAGCCAGCGTCCCATCCTTGTCGACTTCTTCGGACACAGCCCTCGTCAGCGGCGGCACGATCTGAGCGAACTGGAATTCGAGAGCGTTTTCGCCGACTTCGGGACCGCACGCCAGGAATTTCATGTCGGTCGCGGCGCGACGGCCGTTCCCGGTTTCGTGGCCGGGCTCGCCGAGATCCACCGGCGCTTCGGGACCCTGCCGCTCGCCGAACTCATGACACCGGCGATTCGCGCGGGCCGCAACGGTGTCGAAATGACGGAGTTCCAATCCTTCCTGTTCGAGGTCGTTTCGCCCATTCTGACCTATTCTGCTTCCTCAAGGAGCCTGTTCGCTCCGGATGGGCACCTGCTCAGGACCGGGGAAAAGCTCGTGAACCCTGGATTGGCGGAGTTCTTCGAGGCCTTCGGCAAGGAGGGCCCCGCCCTGTGCGTCTGCGGGGCGGGTGCCGATGCGATCCTGGAAGGCCAGGACGCCTCCGGTCATCTTCTGGCGTCCGATCTTTCCGAATATCGGATCGAGGAGCGCGAGGCGCTTTGCCTGTCCGTCAACGGCTGGGATGTGTTCCTGAACCCGCCGCCGTCGGCGGGCGGCACGCTGATTGCCGTCATGCTCGACGGCATTACCCGCCACGGTCTGGACCGCGCGGACGCCATTGCCCGTGCAGACCGCGCAAGACGACGGCACGACGGCGAACCCGACGCCATTCTCGCGGAGATCGGATTGAGATCCGCTGCAACGCCGGAGAGCGCCGGTCCGGCAACACGCGGAACGACGCACGTAAGCATCATCGATGCCTTCGGCAACGCCGCTGCCGTCACGGTCAGCAATGGCGAAGGCAGCGGGCATCTGGCGGGACAATTCGGGTTCATGCCGAACAACCTTCTCGGCGAGGAGGATCTCATGCCGAGAGGATTTCATCTGTGGACGCCGGACGCCCGGCTCGCGTCGAACATGGCCCCAAGTCTGATGCGGCATTCCGACGGACGGGTCACCGCGCTGGGTTCCGGCGGTTCCAACAGAATCCGCACCGCCGTATTTCAGGTGATCGCCGGTCTGGCGGTTGACGGACTCAATCCGCGCGAAGCAACCGAAGCCGGACGGGTGCATATCGAAGATGAACATCTCGACTTCGAAGACCTGTTCGACGACCACGCCCGAGACCGAATGCGGACCGCGTTTCCGGACCATCGCGCCTGGCCGGACAGAAATCTGTTTTTCGGCGGGTGCCACACCGTCGCACGGGATGCCGACGGTACGTTCAGCGGCGCCGGGGACCCGCGCCGCGCCGGCGTCTACGCGGAGGTCTGACAAAGCCCGGATCCCGCCCGGAGCATCGCAAATCCAGTCGGAAAGAAAATGGCCGGGTGGGGAACCCGGCCATCGCGTGCATTTCGGGGATCAGGAGTCATGCACTGGTAAACGCCAGAACGATGTGGGATCGTGCATCGCGTTTGAGCAAAACGAACCATATTTCCCGCCTATAGGCAACATAAATTCAACTCATTAATACTTTTTATTCCGTGCCGCCGGGCATAAATTCCCGACCGGGGCTCAATCCGATCGTTCCGGTCGCGTTCAAGTGGGTACTCACCATCTGTTCAATGCCGCTTGGCCGTATTTTCGCTGGTGGCACGGTGCCTTTGACCTATATAACCCGCGCGACGACGACCTTGCGCAAGACACCTCCAGGCCCCTAGGGACAACCATGGCTTCCGATTTCGAGCGGCGACGCACCTTCGCGATAATTTCGCATCCTGATGCCGGCAAGACGACACTGACCGAAAAGCTGCTGGCGGCCGGCGGCGCGATTCGGTTCGCGGGCGCCGTGCGCGCCCGGGGAGAGCAGCGCCGCGCACGGTCGGACTGGATGAAGATCGAGCAGGAACGGGGCATCTCGGTCACCAGTTCGGTCATGACCTTCGAGCATGACGGGCTCGTGTTCAATCTGCTGGACACGCCCGGCCACGAAGACTTTTCAGAAGACACGTACAGAACTCTGACGGCCGTTGATTCGGCCATCATGGTGATTGACGCAGCCAAGGGTATCGAGAGCCAGACCCTGAAGCTGTTCGAGGTCTGCCGTCTGCGGGATATCCCGATCATGACGCTGGTCAACAAAGCGGACAGGGAGGCCCGCGACCCCTTCGAACTGCTCGATGAGATACAGGACAAGCTGGCGCTCGACGTCGCGCCGGTTGTCTGGCCGGTCGGAATGGGCGCCGACTTTCACGGCTGCTACGATTTCCTGACTGACCGTTACCTCACGTCTTCCAAAGGCGCTGGAGGGTCATACGACACAGCGCTCGACTGCTCGGGCTTCGATGACGGAACGCTCGATGACAAAGTGCGTGCCGACGTGCTTGCCGCTTCACGTGAAAGCGGCGAGCTGGCCGCGGCAGGCTACGAGCCATTCGACGCGGACACCTACCGGACAGGGCATCTGACACCCGTTGTGTTCGGCAGTGCGCTGAAAGACTACGGCGTCGGCGAGCTGCTCAAACTGATCGCGGCAAACGCACCGCAGCCCAGACCAAGCCCGGCAGACGCGCGACCGGTGGAACCCCGCGAAAAGGCGGTCACCGGCTTCGTGTTCAAGGTTCAGGCCAACATGGACAAGAACCACAGGGACCGGGTCGCCTTTCTCCGGATCTGTTCGGGAACATTCAAACGCGGAATGAAGCTGCACCAGGTGCGCACGGGCAAGGATATCATCGTCCACAGCCCGATTTTCTTTCTCGCCCAGGACCGGGAAATCGCGGATGAAGCGGCAGCGGGCGATATCATCGGCATCCCCAATCACGGAACGGTGCGTGTCGGCGATACGTTCACGGAAGGCGAAGCGGTCCGGTTTACCGGCCTGCCGTCATTCGCGCCTGAAATTCTGATGCGGGTCCGGCTGGCGGACACCACGAAGATCAAGCAACTGCGCCGGGCATTGCAGGATCTCTCGGAGGAGGGCCTGATCCAGGTCTTCAAACCACGCATCGGCGCGCATTTCATAGTCGGGATGGTCGGCGCCCTGCAACGCGACGTTCTCGCGTCACGCGCCAGACAGGAATACAAGGTCGAAATCGGCTTCGATCCTTTGCCCTACAGCATGGCGCGGTGGCTAAGGGCGGACGATGAAAAGGCGCTGAAACGATTCGTCGAACAGAACAATGCAGCGATCGTTCTCGACCGCGACGAACGCCCGGTGTTTCTTGCCGAAAGCGCCTGGGAGCTGAACTACAAGATGGACAAGGCCGAGGGCGTCGATTTTCTGGCCACGCGGGAACTCGAATAGCACGCCCTTGCAGCGGTGCTATTTCGTCAGCTTGCGCATCCGCTCGGCTAGTCCCTCAACGGTACGCAAGGGAACGTCTTCGGTCTGCTGGACCGGCGGCACAGGATTGTCGAAGGTCAGATTGGACCTGACCGGACGCTCCTTACGGATCGAGGGACGCGGAGCGACCGGCTCTCCCGCGGGAACATGGCCGGCCGGCGCGTTTGGCTGCAACGGTGCCGAGATGTTTGGCTCGGGATGGGGCGGAACAGGTTGACCATGGCCTTGTGCCGGTGTCGCGCGAGGACCAACCGGCTCAATCGTCAGGCCCTCACTTGTTGTCGCGGGTATTCCTGCCGGGGCGTAACCCGCCGTTCCGCCAAACTGACCGCCCTGGCTTTGTTCAGCAGGCGGAGACAAGACCGGACTTGGTCCGGCATCCTCCTCGCTCTGGCGTCCGGCCATGCGCCAGCGCTCGACGACGTCCTCGACAAAACCATCGTCGGAAATGTCTGCCGACCAGGCCTCCGCAAAAGCCGCCGTCGATCCCTGAGGCAAGGCGTCCTCGGGTATTTCGTTCAGTGCTATTCGAGAGGGCAAAGCCACGCCCTCGCCAAACACCACCGTTTCTCTGGTCCCAAGCGATGGCAGAAAGTCCAGCAGACTTTCAGCGGCGTCTGCAATCGCCGACTTGACGATGCGCTGATCGCGTTCGTTGGTCAGCCTCATCGCAAACACGGTCGAGCACTGGGAGAGAATAGTCGGATCGATATCGCCCGGCCGCTGGCTGACGATACAGAGGGAAATACCGTACTTGCGCCCTTCCTTGGCAATCTGCGACACCGCGCGCTTGGTCGGCTCGAAGCCCAGCCCGGCATCCCGCGGCACATACCGGTGCGCCTCTTCGCAAACAAACGTAATCGGCATTTTCCCGCCGCTCCACATCGCGAGATCGAATGCCAGCCGCGCCAGAACGGATACGACCACGTTGAGAATCTCGGACGGCAATCCTACGAGTTGAAGAACCGTGATCGGCCTGCCGGCAACCGGAACGCGGAACAGCCGTTTCAGTACATCGGCAAGGTTATCCTGCACCGTGAGATTGCCGAACATGAAGGCATATCGGGGATCATGAATGATTGCTTCGATGTGAGACTTTAGCCGCTTGTAGGGGCTCAGATCCTTCTGAACCTCCAGACGTCCCATTTGCTTGTCGATCAGCGCGACCAGATCGGAAATCCGATAGGGGACCGGAGTATCGATTGAAAATTTCTCATTGCGCCCGAGCGATCGGTGCGCGAGCCGGCCTTCCCGGCGATTGGATGAGTACTGACGTTTCGCGACCGGAATGAGATCGCGCAGGATCTCGACTTCCTCGGCCCGGCCATTCAAGTCACCGATCAGGATCGCACTGATCTCATCGAACGTCAGGAACCAGAATGGCAATGCCAGACTCTCAAGTCCGACGACTTCCGCGCGTTCGCCGAAACAGCCTCCGTATTCATTGTGCGGATCCAGCAGAACAATGTGTGCATTTGGGTGTTTCGTCAGCACTTGCCGGAGAATAAGGGCAACCGTGCAGGACTTGCCCGAGCCGGTGGAGCCGACGATCGCGAAATGCTTGCCCATCATGTCGTCAAGTTTGATGACGGCCGGGATTGATCTGTCCTGATGAACGCGGCCGATCTCCACGGAATCGCTGTTGCCGAAGTAATAGGCCTTTTCAAGTGCCTTTCGTGATGCAGGCTGAACGCGGTCACCAAGGCGGGGGTATACGGTCACGCCACGCTGAAAAGTCCGGAGATAGCCGTCCTCTTCCCGCGGCAACTCGCCGACCAGTTCCACATGAAGTCGGCGATTAATGCCGCGACGATCGCCCAAGGATGATTCCGCGACGGACATCCCCGTGATCAGGCACAGCGCGATTGTCTTGCCGGTGTCGACAGTCAGCACCGTGCCGATATGCGGACAGCTCGCGGCGTCGCGACGATCATGCTCGGGGGGATCATCCAGAAGCACAGTCGCTTCTGAGCCGGAAATCGCGATGATTTCGCCAATAGACGGCTCGCCCGTTTCCGCACGCAATGTCACTGCGGTAGCGGTATCCATCCCAGTCCCTATCTTAATGCGCCGCAGTTCGTTGGATCGAGACTTCTGCCGCGCCATCTCAACCTTTGCCATCGCAAAGATTATGCGCACTTACTTAAGGGAGAGTTACGACCGGTTGGGCCGACTTGGCGGAAATTCGGGGAAAACCCGAAAATGTATTGAGTCGTCGCGCCTTTCACGATGCTCTGTCAGGCTGTTGCGGCGGCAGCAGTTAATTCAACCGGTGTTGATTGTCATCTTCGCCAATTCGCCATTAAGTTGTGTGTTAGACTACCTCAATTGCCCGGAGCCTTCTGCCGGACGTTCCTACGGCAATATCGGCGTGGCCGTTCCTGCTGCGCCAAGCGTCGTTCGACACCTGCCAAGGAGGGCTCGTCCGGGCTCATATGGAGGTGTGGGAAATGAACGTCAGAGAGATCTTGAGCAACAAGCGAGCCGGCACCGTTACAGTCAGGCCTCAGGAAACGATCGATACGCTGTCCCATAGACTGAGACTGGAGCGAATCGGGGCTGTTGTCGTGAGCTCAGACGGTGAACACGTCGACGGCATTATCTCCGAGCGCGACATCGTCCACGGTATTGCGGAATACGGCGAAGAGCTGCTCGACATGCCGGTCTCGGATCTTATGACCCGGCAGGTTGCCACCTGCGCGACTGAAGACAGCCTCAAGGACCTGATGCACACGATGACGTCCCGGCGTATTCGCCACCTGCCGGCCGTCGAAGACGGACGGCTGGTCGGGATTGTCAGCATCGGTGATGTCGTGAAGAACCGTCTCGATGAAATGGAGATGGAAACGGCAGTCCTGCGCGACTACGCAATCGCGCGCGCCTAACTGCACAAATTCCGGCTGGAATTTCGTGCCGAAGTGATCTCATGGGATCGGACGAAGCGGAATTGCTGCCGATCATGGCTTATCGGCGGTGACGGACCTATCCGCCGGGCTTCAGGTCGTGCAGTTGCACTGTGCCAATTGAGTGGAAGAGCATTATCTCGCCGTAGACGCGCTCCTCGCGTGCAGTCCGAACAGGGACAACCAGCAACGCCGCGCCGGATTGCAATTGATCATCCAGATTGCGCGACAGACCTGATGCAAACCAGTCTTCAAAACTCAGGATGCGGTCGGCTGCTTTCCGCATGCTGTTTTCCCTGAATTCGGGCCTTGAGGAGATTGGTACCTTGGAGCCGGCCAACCGAATGAGGACCACCGGTTCGTCTTCATTTCCGGCCCGCCCGATAGGTGGAAAACGGGCCTCCAGTTCTCCGCCAAGCGCGCCGACGTCGGCCACAAGAGCCATTTCACGCCGATCGCCACCCTCGATTGCAAGTTCGTCGATGGCAACCAGCAAGCCGCCCAGAGATTCGAACACGCCGACCAGAATGCGTTCCCGGCGATCTGCTCCACTTTCCTGGTCTCTCTCCGGCATATGGGCGATCGCTATTTCATTCACATCGACACGGACATGTGAGCCCGCTGATCTGGTCATGCAATCAATGTCCGCCAATTTCACGCCTCGCTCACAGATCCAGGCCATCGCCATTGGCGAGACCTTCGAGCCTGTCCAGATCGCGCATCATGACAGTGTGCGGCTCCGGCATATCAATTACACCCTGAAGACGCAGCTTGGTGAGGTTGCGGCTGACCGTTTCAACCGTGAGCCCGAGGTAATCCGCGATGTCGGTTCTGGTCATCGGGAGGTGGATTTCGTCGGCCCCGGAATCCTGCCTTGCGAGCGCCAGGAGAAAGGATGTCACCTTTTCGATCGCCGATTTGCAGCCCAGCATGACCGAATGATCATGCAGTGCGGCAAGTTGTGTTGCCGCTGACTGCAACAGCTTCTCACCCAGTTCCGGACGATCCTTGATCGCACTCAGGATTGCGTTTGTCGGAATGCTTCGAAGGCGTGCGGGCGAGACGGCATCACAACTGAATTTGTAACGATCTTCCTGACCCAGTCCGATCAGGTCGCCCGGATAGCAGAATGAGATGACATGCCGCCGGCCATCCGCCAGCAGTCGCGAATTGCAGACCACTCCTTCAATCACTTCATACAGGAAGCCGGCGTCGTCACCTTCGCAAAATACCGGCTCCTGAGCGCTGTAGAAACGGATGTGAGCACCGTCCCCGGCAATGTCGATCCGCGATTCCGCAGTCGGAAGTAGCGAGGAAGCTGATGCATACATAGCGCTGATCCTTTCCGTCCAAATCTGACCTGAGCCCACAAGCCCGTCGCCTGGAAACAATCAAACCGCTGTCATGTATGGCTGTTATCGCGTCTATGTATCAGTTTGTAATAGTGTGTAACGTGACGCGCGGACAACTCTCCAAATCCTGAAACGCGACATCATGTTAGAGCCATATGCGGTTCTGCCGATGTATACTGTCTCTCGGGTCAATGAACCGCTGTGGAATTGCCTTTCAGAGTTGGATCTCGCGAATCTCGACATGGAAACGCCGAATCACATTCTTGTCGTCGATGACGATCCCAAAGTCCGGAAACTGCTGCGCCGGTGTTTCGAGATGGAGGGATACCGTGTCAGCGAAGCGACTGACAGCCAGTCGGTCGCTGCGAACATGGCAAATGACCCCATCGACCTCATTACGCTTGACCTCGGGCTGGGACAGGAAGACGGCCTGACCATCGCGAGAGACATTCGTGCCAGCTCCGACATCCCGATTATCATGCTCACCGGCAAGGGCGACATGATCGACAAGGTGGTCGGGCTGGAAGTGGGCGCCGACGACTACATCGCCAAGCCGTTTCACGTTCGTGAAGTGCTGGCCCGGGTGCGGTCGGTAATGAGGCGTTCCGCTCGGCAGCCGCAGCCTCAGACTGCACCGGCAGGGCAACAGTCCGACCGGAGGTTCAAATTCGGAGAATGGATCGTTGATTTCGCTGCATTCGACCTGCGGGCGGAAGACGGCAACGCTGTCGATCTCACCAGCGGCGAATTCCAATTGCTGGAAGTCTTCGTAAACCGGCCGAACCGGATCCTTTCGCGCGACCAGCTCATGGATTTGCTGAAGGGACACGACTGGACACCGAATGATCGCAGCATCGACAATCAGATTGCCCGGCTGCGCAAGAAGATCGAGCCCAAACCCGACAGGCCTTCCCTCATCAAGACGGTGCGCGGCATCGGATACAGCTTCGTGTCCGAGGTGACACCTGTCTAGAGTGATGCCCAGCTCAGTTATCCTGTAGAGCGTTGCTCAAGGCGGCCGCAAGATCAGGCTGACGATAGGGTTTGCGCAGGAGCCTGAGATGTTGGGTGTCAAGATCCTCGGCATGGACAAGCTCTTCCGCATATCCCGACGTCAGCAGCAATCTGGTTGCCGGATAGAGGTCGCGTACCCGTTTGCAGAGCTCATAGCCCGAGATGCCGCCAGGCATCACGAGGTCAGTGAAAACAAGATCCACGCTGCGGTTGCCTGAAAGGATCTCTAAGGCCTCCTCGCCATTTGGTGCCTCCAAAACGGAATATCCCAGTTGCCGGACACGCGTCACCGTAAGCCGCCGCACATGGTGGTTGTCTTCGACGATCAGGACCATCTGCCCCTGCCCTCGCGCAATCTCGGTCTGCTGCTGTGGTTTGGCGCCCGCTTTTGAGTCAGCGGCGATACGTGGCAGGTAAACGTTCACCGTCGTGCCGCGCTCGACTTCGCTGTAGATTGTGGCGTGACCACCGGATTGGCGTGCCAGACCGTAGACCATCGAAAGGCCCAGGCCGGTGCCGCGTCCGCCCTCCTTTGTCGTGAAGAACGGCTCGAACGCGCGCTCGATCACGGCATCAGGCATACCGTGCCCGGTATCAGAAATGGAGAGGCGGACATATTCTCCGGGGGCGAGTCCCGTCTCCCGGGCTATGTAATCCTCGTCAATAACTGCATTGCTGGTCTCGAGCACCAGCTTGCCGCCACTTTGCATGGCATCCCGGGCATTGACGGCCAGATTCACGATCATGTTCTCGACCTGCGACGGATCGGCTTTGGTCATCCACAGTTCCGGGCTCAGAGCCGTGCTCAGGTCGATCATGCTGCCCAGCGTACGATGGAGCAGGTCCGTGAGTCCGAGCACGAGCCCGTTCATGTCGACGATCTCCGGCTCAAGATGTGAACGCCGCGCGAATGCCAGCAGCCGTTCCGTAAGCCTTGCGCCCATGTCGGCAGCTTCCTGCGCCTCTTGAAGAAGTTCGCGCTGCCCTTGATCCGTCAACTGCATCTCGAGCAGTTCAAGGTTGCCGATCACCACGGTAAGGAGGTTGTTGAAATCGTGTGCCACTCCGCCGGTCAGCTGACCAACCGCTTCCATCTTGTGCGCATGGACAAGGGCGGACTCCGCGGCCTTGCGATCGGTCAGGTCGTGGATGATGCCGCTGAAGAACGTTTTGCCGCTGATCTCCAGCTGGCTCACTGAAAGATGCATCGGAAAGACCGTTCCGTCCTTCTTCCTGCCGATCACTTCCCGGCCGATACCAATTATCCTGCGCTCGCCCGTGGACAGGTAGTGCTGGATGTATCCGTCATGCTCCGCGCGGTACGGCGGCGGCATGAGGATGTTGACATTGTTGCCGATCAGGTCGATGGCGTCATATCCGAACAGCCTGCTGGCGGCCGGATTGACAGATTCTATGATGCCGTATTCATCGATCGTAATGATGGCATCGACCGCAGCCTCGAGGAGGGCATTGAGCTTTGACGCTTTCGCTTCCAGAGAGTCCTTGTCGTCCATAGTCTTGCCGGGCATTGGATGGGACGGACAGCGTTAGCAGGAATACGCCTGCCGGGAAACCGGAACCCGAGCGCATCGGCTTGTGTTATTGGGGCACCAGTCCGCAGGAAATCCGCCGCGAATGCGGGATCCGGGCTTGAATTCTCTGCCAGATGCGCTAAATCGCTCGGTGTTGCGAGGCGCGGGACCTTATCGGTAACGTGCCGGGGAAACAGTCTGCGGCGGCGCACTTAAGCGCCCATTCCTGCAACACCTGAACCGAAAGAGACAAATTCGGACGGCGTCTTCCGGCAACGTGGCGACAGCATTCGCCCGTCGGACAGTCAGAACCGGTTTGTCCGACATCGACGGGCCGCGAACAGCAGACGCGCGGCGCAAATCTGAACCAGACCGAAGACCATGAAGTCCACCTACAAGAAACCCGAAGCCGATACCAAGACAGATGCCAAGAAGCGAAAATGCCTGATGTGCGGAACAAAGTTCCAGAGCGCGTGGGTCGGCGAGCGCATCTGCGGGAAATGCAAATCCACCAACGCCTGGCGCAACGGCTGACGGGCATCCGGAGCCTCCCGGAAGAGCCCCGAGACGGCGGAAAAATCGTCGCGATTCAGAATTTGACCTGAGTCATTGGCTGACTTTGCGCCGATCGCAACGATAGGGCAGCGATCAAAGTGCGGCAGTGCCAAACGCGCTGGGCCCGTGCTATTCGCGTATGCCATCAGCGACAGATCGGGTGAAGTCATGGAAGCAGCGCAACACAGTGAAAGCGAGAGGAACAACATCTGGATTCGCGGGCTGGTCATGTTGTTCTTCATCATTGCGTTCGGGCTGGCGCAGACGATCCAGAACATAACCGCAGTCATCCAGTTCGTTTGGCTGCTCGTGAATAAGGAGCCCAACGGGTTTCTCAGCCGCTTTGGCTCCTCTCTATCGAAGTGGTTTGCCGAAGTATCCCGGTTCCTCACCTGTGCAGGCGAAGAAAGGCCGTTTCCCTGGAGGGCATGGCCGGAAGCCGACTAGCCCAAGCGCCCCCGGATGGCAGGTTGACCCACGTCAATTTCGCCCCGCCGCTGATCCGCTATCCAATAGTGCAGTGAGTTAAAGTGCATCTCTGCCGGCGGAGCGGTCTTTCGGATGACAATTGTCTCGACACCGGCGTCTCCCAGCGTCGAAAGCCTGCCCACGCTTTCGTGCCAGGGCGTCACCAAGGTTTATCGAACCGGTGACGTCGAAGTCCATGCGCTTCGCGGAATCGAGCTCGAATTCTACGAATCCGAACTGGTTGTGCTTCTCGGTCCATCTGGAAGCGGGAAGTCAACGCTTCTGAATATTCTTGGCGGCCTCGATACGCCGACGGCTGGCGCGGTCTATTTCCGAGGAGACGAACTTACGGCTTTCGACGAGTCCGCACTGACCCAGTATCGGCGTGATCATGTCGGCTTCGTGTTCCAGTTCTACAACCTGATCCCCAGTCTCACGGCGCGCGAAAACGTGGCGCTCGTGACCGAGATCGCACCCGATCCGATGAAACCGGCCGAAGCCCTGTCCATTGTCGGCCTCGAAGACCGTCTCGATCACTTCCCGGCACAGCTTTCGGGCGGCGAGCAGCAGCGCGTCGCCATCGCGCGGGCGGTCGCCAAACGGCCCGAAGTTCTGCTCTGCGACGAGCCCACCGGCGCGCTCGACAGTGAAACCGGCATCCAGGTCCTCGAAGCGATCGAACTCGTCAACCGCGAGGTCGGAACGACGACGGCGCTGATCACCCACAATACGACGATTGCCGACATGGCCGACCGGGTGATCTCCTTTTCGGACGGCCAGATTGCGGAAGTCTACTCCAACGCGCGGCGCAAACCGGCCCGCGAACTGACCTGGTAGCGGCGGGATGCGCGCACTCGATCAAAAACTGGTCCGCGACATCCGCCGACTGCGCGGACAGGTGCTCGCCATCGCTCTGGTCGTTGCATCCGGCGTCGCCATTCTGGTGATGTCGCTCAGCACCCTGGAGGCGCTCAAGGAAACCGGGGAGGCATACTACGAGCGATACCGGTTCGCGCATGTCTTCGCGCTACTGAAACGGGCGCCCGAACACGTCAAGGACCGGATCGCCAAGATCGACGGCGTGCAGACCATTGAGACCCGAATCGTCGAGTTCGCCACACTCGACATTGCCGGTTTCGCCGAGCCGGTCATGGGACAGCTCGTATCTATCCCGGAGCGTTCCGAGGCACATCTCAACCGGCTGGTCATGCGCGCCGGCCGTGGCGTCCATCCGGGAAAGCCGGACGAGGCGGTGCTCAACGAGCCCTTCGCAGAGGCGCACGGGCTGACCATCGGCAGCTCGCTTCAGGCCATTATCAATGGAAACAAGCGAACGTTGCGCGTGGTCGGAATCGCGCTCTCGCCCGAATTCATCTACACGATCGGCCCCGGCGCGCTGATGCCGGACGAAAAACGCTTCGGCGTGATCTGGCTCGGCCGAGAAGCCCTTGCCGCCGCGTTTGATCTCGATGGCGCCTTTAACAGTGTTTCGCTGACTCTGATGCGCGGCATCGATCCGCGCGCCGTGATCGAGAGACTTGACCGGCTGCTCGACAGGTTCGGAGGGGCCGGGGCATACGCCCGGAAGGATCAGATATCCAACTGGTTTCTGATGAACGAGCTCGACCAGTTGCGCACCATGGCGACGATTCTTCCGACGATCTTCCTCGCGGTGGCTGCCTTTCTGGCGAACATGGTCCTGCGCAGGTTGATCGCAACCGAGCGCAGCGAAATCGGTCTGATGAAGGCCTTCGGCTACAGCAATCTGGCCGTCGGCTGGCACTACACCAAAATGGTCATCGTCATCGTCGGCATCGGGGTCGTGCTCGGCTTCGTCCTGGGCGCCGGGCTCGGGCGGTTCAACACCCAGCAATACGCCGGGATATTCACGTTCCCGTTCCTGCTCTACCGGCCAAGCGTGTGGGCGTTCGCTGCGGCAGGCGCTGTCAGCCTGGTGGCCGCGCTGGCGGGGACCATAAGTGCCGTGCGGGCTGCAGTCGCATTGCCGCCGGCCGAGGCCATCAGGCCGCCCGCTCCACCGCTGTTTCAGCGCGACGGGGTTCTGTCGGGGACCGTTGGACGCTGGCTCGACCAGTCCACCCGGATCATTCTGCGACAGATGACACGCTGGCCTCTGCGCTCGGGGCTCACCGCGATAGGGATTGCCGCGACGGTGGGTGTTTCGGTGATGACATTCCAGTGGTTCGACGTGATCAACCACCTCATCACCTCCCAGTTCTACGACGCTCAGAGGCAGACGCTTACCGTCGGCCTCGCCGACTCCAGATCATCCAGCACATTGCATGCATTCGATCGTATGCCCGGCGTGCTCTCGACCCAGCCCAGCCGTGGTGTCAGCGCCCGGTTCGAATTCGGGCTCAAGTCCCATCGCGGTTCGGTCGAGGGTGTTGTCCCGGACGCTCATCTCAAGATCGTCCACGACGTCGGCGGACGGACGGTCCGGGTGCCGCCACGTGGTCTGCTGCTCTCAACCGTGCTTGCGGAGAAGCTGGGCGTCGAGCGCGGCGATCAGGTTACCGTAAAGGTGCTGGAGGGCCGCCGTCCGGTTCGGCAGATCCCGGTCGTCGATACATTCGAGACCTATATCGGGACACCGGCCTATATGAACCTAGAGGCGCTCAACAGGATGCTGCGCGAGCCGCCGAGTCTTCAGCTTGTCGATCTTCTGGTCGACAAAACCCGTGAGCCGGAACTGTTCGCGCACCTGAAGGACCTGCCGTCAATCGCCGCCGTCACGCTCAAGGAGGCGGCGGTGGTGAAGTTCAATGAGACGATCGGCAAGACCATTCTGGTCTTTGTCACTTTCTTTATCGGCTTCGCCTGCACTCTGGCGTTCGGCGTCGTCTACAACAGTGTTCGCATCGCCCTGTCAGAACGCGGTCGCGAGCTTGCCACGCTCAGGGTGCTTGGTTTCAGCCGGGCGGAGATTTCGTACATCCTGCTCGGCGAAGTCGGCATCCTCGTTTTCATCGGCCTGCCGACAGGATGTCTGGTCGGCTACGGCCTCTGCCTGCTCATGAATTCGGCATTCGCAACCGAACTCTTCCGCCTTCCTTTCGTCATCGAAGCGGCGACCTACGGCCTCGCCATGACAGTCGCCCTGATTGCGACGTCCGCATCAGCAGCACTCGTCAGGCGGCGCGTCGACCGGCTCGACCTGATCGCCGTGCTGAAAACCCGGGAGTAAGAACGATGAACGCGAAATCGCGCAGATGGGCGATCTGGATCGCATTGTCCGGCATTCTCGCGGCCGGTCTGATTTATGCGCTTTGGCCACGCGCGGTTCTGGTCGATCTCGCCGTGGTTGACCGCGGCCAGCTTGTCGTCACCGCCGACGAGGAAGGTCAGACGCGGGTCCGTGACGTCTACGTCGTGTCCAGCCCGATCGCCGGACGAATCCGGCGCATCGAATCCGATGTCGGCGATGCGGTCGTCGCCGGCAAGACGATCGTCGCCCAGGTCGAGCCGATCGACCCGTCCTTTCTCGACCCGCGCAGCGAGGCCGAGGCCCGGGCCACCGTCCGCGCGGCGGAAGCCGCCAAGACGCTGAGCGAGGCAAAGCTCCGCGAAGCTGAGGCCGAGCTCGATTTTGCCCGGGCGGACGTCGAGCGGGCGCGCCGGCTGATCATCAGCAACACGATCTCCGCGCGCGGCCTCGAGGACGCCGAGCGCACGTTCAAGACCCGCAGGGCGGGTCTCGCCACCCTGGAGGCGGAACTCCGGATGCGCCGGTCGGAACTCGCCAGAGCGCGCGCGGCGCTGGTCTCGCCGATCGAGACCCAGAGCCTGCACGGCTCGTGCCGGTGCGTCACCATCAAGGCTCCGGTCGAGGGCAAAATCCTGCGCCTGATCCGCGAGAGCGAAGGGGTGGTCAAGGCCGGAGACGCCCTGGTCGAGATCGGCAACCCGCGCAACCTCGAAATCGTTGTCGACTTCCTCTCGACCGATGCGGTGAAGATCAAAAAGGACCAGAAGGTGATTGTCGAGCAATGGGGCGGCGGCACCGAGCTTGCCGGGCGGGTTCGCCGGGTCGAGCCCTACGGCATCACCAAGGTCTCCGCGCTCGGCATCGAGGAGCAGAGGGTCAATGTCATCATCGACTTCACCGATCCGCCGGAACGCTGGCAGCGGCTGGCCCACGGCTTCCGCGTCGAGGTGCGCGTGGTGCTCTGGGAGAACGACAAGGTGATCCGGCTGCCGCTGACCGCCCTGTTCCGCGACCGCGACACGTGGCACGTCTTCGTGGAGGAAGGCGGGCGGGCTCAGAAACGCGCGGTCGAACTCGGCCAGAGCAACGGTCTGATGGGCGAGATCACCGATGGCCTGAACGAGGGCGAGCGCGTGGTCCTGCATCCAAGCGACCGGGTGGTCGAGGGTGTGAAGATCGAGGCGCGGGGCTAACCTGCCCGGTCGAGGCCGGCGCGCCGCGCCGCGGCCTTCAGCGCTTCGAGGCCCATCGCCTGATAGTGCTTCGGGTCCCGCACTGCCGGGTCCTGCTCGGCCTCGATCACGAGCCAGCCTTCGTATGCGCCGTCGCGCGCCACAGCGAGCACGCCGTCGAAATCGACCGCGCCTTCCGGATCGCCCGGCACGGTGAAGACGCCGGCGCGCACCGCCTGCAGGAAGCTCATGCCTTCCGGACCGACACGGGCCATGATCTGGCGCCGCACGTTCTTGGCATGGATGTGCCGGACGCGGCCCATGTAGTCGCGCGTCAGCGCTGCCGGATCGACGCCGGCGAAATGCGCATGCCCCGTGTCGAGCAGGAGCTTGGTCGCGGGGCCCGTCACGGCCATGAGCGCATCGATGTCGGCGCGGTCCTGCACGACCGTTCCCATGTGGTGGTGATAGACGAGGTCGAGCCCGCGCGCCGCGCAGTATTCCGCCACCGCCTCAACGCCCGCCCCGAACGCCGCCCAGCCGTCCGCCGGCAGCACCGGGCGCTCGGCCAGCGGCACATCGGGTCGCCCGTGAATCGCGTTCGAGGTCTCGCAGACGATGCAGACTTGGCAGTCCATGGCACAGAGCAAATCGAGGTGCGGGCCGATGGCGGCGATCTCGTCGGCGACGGAATTTTTCAGCAGATTGAGCGAATGCCAGCCGGAGATGAACGCGAGGCCGTGGGCGCCGAGCGCGGATTTCAGCGCGTCCGGCTCCGCCGGCATCTTGTGGCCCTGCTCGATGCCGTCGAAACCGATCTCCGCGGCCTCGCTGAGACATCGCTCGAGCGGGATGTCGGCGCCGAGTGAGCGGTCGTCGTCGTTCGACCAGGCAATCGGGCTGGTGCCGTAGCGGATCACCTCAGCCCCGCCCGCCCCGCTTCGCCAGTGCTGCCTCGTAGGCCGCCCGCGCGGCGCGGACTTCCTCGCGGTCGGAGACTTCGGGCACGGCGACGTCCCACCAGTGACCGCCGGCCTCCGTCGTCACCAGCGGGTCGGTGTCGATGACGAGGACGGTGGTCTTCTCGGCCGTCTTCGCTCGGGCGAGCGCGTCCTCCAGTTCGGCGATGGAACCTATTTTTTCGGCCAGAGCCCCCATCGATTCTGCATGGCTCCGAAAGTCGATGGCGGACGGCGTCTCGTGCCGGGCGTCATCCAGTAAGTTATTGAAATTATTACCTCCTGCCGCCATCTGCAGGCGATTGATGCAGGCGAAGCCGCGGTTGTCGAGCACGACGATGGTGAGCTTGAGGCCGAGCATCACCGAGGTCGCGATCTCGGAGTTCATCATCATGTAGCTGCCGTCGCCGACCATCACGACCACGTCGCGGCCGGGCTCGGCCATCTTCACGCCGAGCCCGCCGGCGATCTCGTAGCCCATGGTCGAATAGCCGTATTCGAGGTGATAGCCGCCGGGCCGCGCGGGCCGCCAGAGCTTGTGCAGCTCGCCCGGCAGGCCGCCCGCGGCGCAGACCACGACCGTGTCCCCGGTGCTCGCGCGCTGGACCGCGCCGATCACCTGCGCGTCCGACGGCCGCTGGTTGTCGAGGATAGGCGCGGCGGTGACCGCTTGCGCCGCAGCGTCCCACGCCTCCTTGAGTGATGCATCGAACGCGGGCGCGGTGTGCCGTCCGAGCGCCTCGGACAGGAGCTCCAGCCCTTCCCGCGCATCGGCGACCAGCGCCAGCCCGTGTCCCCGCGCCGGCCCCTTCGCGGCATCGAAGGCCGAGACGTTGAGACACAGGATCCGGCAGGTGGCTTCTCGGAACAGCGACCAGGAGCCGGTGGTGAAGTCCTGGAGCCGCGTGCCGACGGCGAGGACGAGGTCGGCCTCCCCGGCCACGGCGTTCGCGGCCGACGTCCCCGTCACGCCGATCGCGCCGAGCGCCATCGGGTGGTCATGGGCGAGCGCCGACTTGCCGGCCTGGGTCTCGGCGACGGGGATGTGGTGCTTCGCGGCGAAGCGTTCGAGCGCTTGCACAGCATGGGAATAATGCACGCCGCCGCCGGCGATGATGAGCGGGCGGGCAGCCGCGCGGACGGCGTCTGCGGCAACCTCGAGCTCGTCCCGGTCGGGCCGGGGCCGGCGCTGGGTCCAGACGTGCGGCGCGAAGAAGCTTTCCGGATAGTCGAAAGCCTCGGCCTGGACGTCCTGACAGAAGGCAAGGGTCGCGGGGCCGCAGGCCGCCGGCTCGGTCATCACGGCAAAGGCGCGCGGCAGGGCGTCGATCAGCTGCTCAGGCCTCACGATGCGGTCGAAATAGCGGCTCACCGGGCGAAGCGCGTCATTGGCGCTCACCGTCGCGTCGGCGAAATCCTCGACCTGCTGCAGGACGGGATCGGGCGCGCGCGAGGCGAACACGTCGCCCGGCAGGAGCAGCAGCGGCAGGCGGTTGACATGGGCAAGTGCGGCCGCCGTCACCAGGTTGGTGGCGCCCGGGCCGATCGAGGTGGTGACGGCCATGGCGCGGGCGCGGTTCGAGGCCTTGGCGAACGCCGCCGCCGCGCAGGCCATGGCCTGCTCGTTGTGGCCGCGCCAGGTGGGCAGCGCGGGTGCGGCGGCCTCCAGCGCCTCGCCGAGGCCCGCCACGTTGCCGTGGCCGAAGATCGCCCAGACGCCGGCGATGAACGGCGCGCCGCCAGGGGTCTTCTGATTGATCAGATAACGCACCGCGGCCTGGGCGGCGGTCAGGCGGATCGTGGTCATGGGCCTGCTCCCGCGGGGATGGTGGCTGTCGCGGAGACTATGGCAGGAATTGAGGGGGCGGTGGAGCGTGGAAATTGCGTCGTGATCTTGTTCGATAATCAGAATACAGGCGGCAACAAATCACACACTAGCTTTGATTAATTCAGAAAAGTAAATTGAGTTCGCTGAGTAGAAACGAATCACGTCGACTATCTGCGGGAATTGATGGGCAATATTCTCGAACCGTCTATTGGGACGCGTCATGTCGACACCAAATCAGAGTCCTGAAGAGATTCCACAAGATCACATCGATCGACAGTTCGATGTTTTTGAGATCGCATGCGCAGCTATACAGGACTCCTGCCCTCTCATATCAATCGAAGAATTGGAGCGATTGAATGCCGTTGGGTTTTAGCTGGAAAGAAATCGCGGTCGGGGTCCCTGTCGGCGTGATCTCAGTGGGGTTTATCGCAAGCTATTTCGACCCGATATCTGAAGAAGCAACCGGCCCCGAAATTTCGACAAAAATGGAGCCCATCGCCGAACTCGCGATTCCTAGCGATCCGCATGCACGGTACGAAGTTCTCGCCGTTGGGATCTACGGCGGTCATAAGACTCTGCTTACCAAACGAAATGGACCGTCTGGTTCTTCGTTCTCGGAGATTCTCATAGACTGCAAAAATCAAAAATTCGCCTACATGCGCGAAGGTGAAACACTGAACGAGTTGATGGCCGATCCACAGATGCCGACTTCCGGGTGGTCACGTCTAGTTCCGAATTCGATCAAGGATTACCAGTTTCGCTATACTTGTGGCTCCATTTGAATTGCCAAACCAGAAATCCGTCGCAGGGATCGCCGGGCCAAGTGGTTGGCCTCGGCGCGGCGGCCTTCAGCGCCTCGCTGAGACCGGCTGGCACAGTGCTATGGCCGGAGATCGTCCTAGTCGCGGACGTCGGCCTTGTTTCTTAGTACATTCGTCCCAGGATAACAGAAGGGATCTTCAGTCGCGCCATAGCGATTCATTAGCGCTTCTTGGACTTGAACGAACCTGTAATAGCGGACCGGAGCGCATCACCCTTCAGCCCACTTGACTTATGCTGCGCGAGCGTTTCCGCCGATTTCTCCGTGAGAACCATGCCCTCGACCTTGGAGAATTTCGCCGCCTTGGACGCTCTGATCGGCTTGGTCACAAATCGGCCGGACGCGGCGGAGCGTCTAATTGCGTTCTTTTTAGTCATGGGCCGAATTTAGCACCGCAATCCTAGGATTGGCATAATCATGAGCAAGGCCCGCAGGCGGTTGACATGGGCGAGGGCCGCCGCCGCGCAGGCCACGGCCTACTCGTTGTGGCCGCGCCAAGGGGTCTTCCGGTTGATCAAGCGCATCCCGGTCAGGCAGATCGTGGTCATGGGACTGTTCCCGCGCGGATGATGGCTATTGTGGAGACCATGGCAAAGAATGCGGAAATGGAGGAGCGGCCGATTGACCGAACCGGCCACCCCTGACCTTCACCAGAAATAGAAAAAAACTCTCGTCTTGAAATAGTTGGAAACTCACCCTGATTCGATCATCTGAATCATTGTTCGAACATCACAGATAAAATCTTTGAATGTTATCAGATGAGGGCGAATGCTTTTTGGGTACTTACCTACAAGGCCTGATGGAACAACCAAGTGAACGCCAGCATCTCGCATTTGGGAAAACTGACTCTCCGACACACCTTCCTGCAACGTCAGAAGGTGTTTTACCGGAAGGCGCTGCGCCTCCTCCGCCACTTGCCGCCAACGATCCTTGCAAGTTGTTTTTGTAGCCAGAAGTCTCAGCATGGCAGGAGGGAAATCTGCGTTTTGGTAGGCTGCACTGTTCGGAAACAGGAAGTCAGGCGTTTTTCCCCTCTCAGATTTTGCCTGCCATTCAAAATCCGTCCCTTCCTGCAATCCCTCCTCCGAAAAAATGGCCCGTACGTGAAGCTCCAAAGAGCGGCCGGAGCGTGATTTCCTACGTTGAAGAATTGTCTGAGCGCAGCTGATGAACTCCTCAACAGAGGCAAAACCTGTCTCGATTCTGGGAAGCTCTATCGCCTGCTCGACGCTCAGGAATATGTCGTATTCGCACTCGCGTCGACTTAGGAGTCGTCTATCAGGGGTAAGCGCGCGATCGGGACGCATCTCGACTGCCTTCTCAACGATCTCTGCGCCGGTTGGAAAGATCTCAAGCCAGTCTTTGGGGATTTCATCAATGTGCAGCCGGCAATCTGTCCGCGCTGATCCTTCAAACAAATCGCTCCTCTGCGAAATCGCCGGTTCCCATATTAGATGCCTTCCAGGGTCGATTGGTCCGGTGCGTTCTTCAATCAAATCCTCCTCAAGCGCTTCCTCACATACCCAGACATGACACGCGGGCGACTTGAGCGCACTCGGCCTGCTGCGGATGAATGAAAAGAGAGCTAATGCGCCAGTGTTTTCTGGATTCTGCAAAGGCGAAGCTTTTCCACCAAACCGCGTAATCCGCATCTCGTCACGCGGTTGGCTCGGTGTTGGCTTTCGCCAATATCGGTTGTTGTACCAGATAGCCCTTGCTTCTGCATAATGACCATGGGAATCAACGTAGAGATCAAAATTACTGTCGAGATTTTTTGTGGGCTCTTGATTCAGTGCGGAAAACAGATCGAACATGAACCGCTTGGGCATATACACGCCCGCCTGATGACCGCCAGTTTGACCTGTATCGTTTGCCGACAACCTTTTAAGATACCAGACAGTATGCGGGCGTGTCTGATCATCCAGCCAGTCTGAGAGATCTGCAATAGCCACTATTCGGTTCCTCGAATTTCAAGCCACTCTTCCTCAGATCGTAGCCATTCGGCGCATATTTCAATGACTTTGCCATCCGGCAATCGGTTGCGCCCCTTGAGTGAACATTCCCACACTACTCCCTGTCGCCAACCCGTCCTTGCCAATGCACTGATTGTGCGGGCATCCAATTCCCTGTTGCGTGTGATCTTCTCCCGCCAGAAAGACTCTCGGGTTTTTGGCCATTTGAACAGTGGGCAGTCATGACCGTGCCAGAAGCATCCATGCGCAAAGAGAACAGCATTGTATTTTGGGAAAACTAGATCAGGCTTTCCTGGCAATCGGCGATCATGAAGCAAGTAGCGAAAGCCGATCCGGTGAAGCCCTTTTCTCAGTATGATTTCTGGTCGCGTATCCTTTCCCCGAATTCCTGCCATCATCCGGCTACGCTTCTCTTTTGAAACGATGTCAGCCACCGGAAAATCGCAAAGGCAGTTCCCGCTGAAGAGGCTGGCCATTCCGCAAGGCAACAACTTCATAAATATGAGGCTTCATAATTTCGGCCACCGCACGGACAACTGGCACAACAACCGCATTACCGAACTGCTTATAGGCCTGAGTATCCGAGACGCGGATTATGAACTCTGAACTTTCCGGCCCATCAAAACCCATAAGGCGAGCACATTCACGTGGCGTCAGACGCCGTGGTCTCTTGCCTGCCTGACGAACAAGAATTTCAGATCCATCCTTGAAGTATCTTGCTGAGAGTGTTCGTGTAACATCGTCGGGACCGAATAACGAGTAGCCGAACCCATTGCCCGCGTTTTGGTGCTTCTCCTTATAACTCTTCAGATAGTTCCATAACTTCGCCGAGAGCGTATATTTGTCTGGGACATTTTCCTCGAGAATATCTCCCAGCACCGGCCAATTGGCCGCATCTGGGAGAACAAGGTCATCAAAATCGAATGCGGATGATTTCTTGAATCCGACAATGAAAATCCGCTCACGTTTTTGTGGCACCCATGCATGGGAACTAATCACTCGCGTATGAACTTCGTACCCGAGTTCCACTTCGAGCACGTGCTTAATTGTTGCAAAGGTTTTTCCGCCGTCGTGGCGTTCAAGATTCTTGACATTCTCAAGAAGGAATACTGGCGGCTGATGATATCTTATGACTTCTGCCAGCTCGTAGAACAGAGTGCCCTGGGTATCGCATAGAAACCCGTGAGGACGTCCGAGCGAGTTCTTCTTGGAAACCCCGGCTATCGAAAATGGCTGACAGGGGAAACCGGCCAAGAGAACGTCGTGGGCCGGTATACGCGACATAGATTTGTTGTCCGCCGTGATCTCCCGGATGTCCCCCGCAAACACGTGATCTTCGTTCTCTGCAAAGTTCTTTCGGTATGTTTCTGCGGCGTACCTGTCCCATTCGCTTGTAAACACACACTTTCCACCAATAGCCTCAAAGCCGATTCGCATCCCTCCGATTCCGGCAAACAAGTCAATGAATCGAAATTGAGCTGAGTCTGTATTCTTGCGATTGCTGTCGGCGACAAGCCGAAGCATGCTCATTGCCAGAGGCGAAGGATTACTCTCTCCGTTTTCGTATCTATATGCAGACCGTAGCGAGACTTGTACGATGCGCGCTGCCTCTTCAATTGAGAGGCTTGCCTGCTCCCTCAACTGTGTAAATTCCGACTTTTCCGCAATATCCATTCGAATTGAGCCCCGAATCGTAGCTGTGTCATATTTTGACAGATTGGCACACAAAGACTCAGAGAACAATTTCGGTGCGTGAATTGATCTACCTGGTGGAAAAGTGACAGATCTAGCGCGCCGCTTGGACGGGACTTCCGAGACAAGCTCCTACTCTACTCCCCCTCCCCCAGCGTCTCCAGGAACGCCACCAGATCCGCCGCCTCCCGCGCCGTCAGGTTCAGCGGCTCGAGGATGCGCTCGCCGTCGGTGTGCAGGCGCTCGAGATCGATGGTCGAATAGTGCCGGACCACGTCGGCGAGCGTGGCGAGCGAGCCGTTGTGCATGTAGGGCGCGGTCCGCGTCAGGTTGCGCAGGGACGGCACCTTGAACTCGCCGAAGGTGCGGTGATGCTGCCGGACCTGCCGGGTCGCCCAGGCGCCGCTCCGGTCGGGCGCGTCGCTGAACGCGCCGAGCCGCGTGTAGGGCGAGGCCTTCAGCCGCTTGATGCCGCCGTGGCGGCCCGGGTCGACGCGGCCCGGCCCCGTGAAATACGGCACGCCCGCATCGGCGAACTCGCCGTTCGTGAAGAGCGGCCCGGTATGACAGAAATGACATTTGCCGCGGCCGACAAAGAGCTTCAGGCCCCGCTGGGCGGCTTGCGGGTATTGCGCGGCGGCCTCGGTGTCGCCGCGGGCGAGCGCATCGCGGAACCGGTCGAACGCCGTCGCTCCTGAGGCGATCGTCTCCTGGAAGGCGGCGAGCGCCTTCGCCGCATCGACCATGAGCGTCTCGGCATCGACCTTCTCTGCTGCCCGGCCGAAGGCAGCGCGGTAGAGGGCCGAGAGCTGGTCGTCGCGCCGCACGAGCTTGGCCACGTGGTCCGCGTCCGCCGCCATCTCGCGCTTGTCCAGAATTGGCCCCAGGCTGTGCGCCCAGAGACTGTCCGTCCGCCCGTCCCAGCCGAACCAGCGGGCATAGCGCACATTGAAGAGCGACTGGGTGTTGCGGTCGAGCCGGGCGACGCCCAGGGCCTTCGCGCGGCCGTCGGTCCAGCCGAGATCAGGCCGGTGGCAGCGGGCGCACGAGACTTCGCCCGCCCGCGACAGGCGCGGATCGAAGAACAGGAGTTCGCCGAGGGCCGCGGCCTCATCGGAGTCCGAGACGCGGTTGCTCGGGTCGGGTTTCGGCTCGGGCGGCCAGGGGCCGTGGCGGAGGACCTTCCTGATCTCGTCCGGGGTCAGCAGGAGGTCCTGGGCCATCGCGGGCGTGGCGGCGGCAAGAAAGACAAGCAGGACGAAACGAAAGATCATTCGACTTGGACGTCACGGCTGAGCCGGTGCGGCTTGCCGTCGGCGTAGACCGAAACCTCGACACGCCATGTGCCCGGCATGTGGAACAGGAGGCCTTCCGCCTGATAACGCCCGCCGCCCAGATCCTTCACCTCCGGCACATAGTTCATGCCGTGATTGTGGGCGGGCATGGTGGCGTCGACGGCGATGCGTTCGGCTTTTGCACCCTCCTTGCCGCAGACCGCGATGTCGGCGGCGAAGGGCTCGCCCACGGCGACCGTGCCCGGCCGGGTCTTCACCGTCACAGCAAAGGGCGCGCCGCCGGGCGCTTCGAGCCTGAGCGCGCCGTCGCCTGCAGCGCAGTCCGCATGGGCAGGGGCGGCGAATGCGATTACCGCGAGCGCGAGCGCGGAAGCCCTGAGGACAGACGCCCTCATTGCGTCGCCCGCTCCGACACTTTCTTCAGCATCTCCTCGGCGTTCCTGTAGGCGATGCCCTCCGCCAGATCCTTCGGCAGGCTTTTGAGCCACGCGCGGCTGTATTCGGCATGCTCCTTGACGTAGTACCAGCGCTCCGGCGCGAAGGTGTCGGTTCCGACCATGAAGCGGTCCGGGAATTCCCTGAACGCCGCGAGCCAGTCCGGATCGACCGTGCCGCCTGACGCATGCTCGGTGCGGAAGGCGAGGTCGGCCCAGAGGTTATCGTACCGGCCCAGCATCTGGCGGACCTTCTCCGGCCGGTCGAAGCCCGAATGCGCCCAGAGCACGCGGGCGCCGGGGTCGGTTTTGAAGATGCGCTCGACCGCTTCGGCGTCGGAATGGGCGTGCAGCAGCAGGCTGTGCTCTTTCGCCAGCGCGATCATGCGCTGGAGCACCGGCGTCTCGATGTCGGCGCCGAAGGCGTGGAACTCGCCGATGGCGTGATAGGTGTGGCGCTTGAGCAGGCCCTCGACATAGTCGATGACCGTCGGGTCGTGCATCCAGGTGCTGATCTCGCCGCGCCGCCGGTAGGGCCGGAGTGCCGGCACGATGAGGTCGGGGGCCTCCTTGATCAGGAGCTGCGTGCCGTTGTCGTCGGAGCTCGAGACCAGCGCCTTCTTGAGGCCCGCGGCACGCAGGGCGGCGACCGCCTCCTTCGGCGGCACCTGCTTCACCGCGTCGTGGCTGTAATGGATGTGGGCGTCGAAGATGGGCAGGGGTTCGGCCGCGGCGGCGGAGCCCGCGAGCATGAGGGCAAGTGCTGCGGATGCACCGCCGATGAGGGCGAAGACGCGGGTCATGGATACCTCCTTCGTCCGTTTATTCCGATCAGTCCGGGCCAGTCTAACCGCCACGGCCGCGCATATTGACTCTTTTCAGAGGACGGGACGGCGCGGGCGCCAGTCCGTCACGTTTCCGGATCGCGGGTTCGGGATAGGGCGACGGGTTCGGGACGGCCGGCGCGTTTAACCACTGAAGGTCAGTTGATGAGCGCCGCATTGATGCGGATCGCCGCCTACATGCGGTCCCACGTGGCGATGTCGGGCATCAGGAACTCGCGGCCGGCGGTGTCCTTCAGCGTCACGACGATGTCGGCGGACAGCGACAAGCGATCCTCCTGCGCGGTGCCGGGCCGCACGCCGTGGACGCTCGCGGACGGGAAGATGACGACGTCCCCCGCCGCGCCGTCGCAGACATATTCGCGCGCGTTGCGGGCCGTGTACGGCTCGCGCCGCAGACCGCCCATGTCTTCGTGGAACAGGCCGGGCGCAATCTGATTGGGCGCGTCCTTGTCGACGAAGACCAGCGGGCCTGAGCCTTCCGGCCGGGTGAGATAGTAGGCAAGACTGATATGGGACTGGCGATGGGCGTGCTCCCTGATCTGCTGCCCGGCGCGGACGATCACGGCCCATGAGCGGGTCCAGTAGAGATGAAGCTCTTCGGCGCGCAGGCCGAGCGCATCGAGATAGGCGCCGACCTCATCGGCAAGCCGGGCGAAGAGCGGGCGGAACAGGTCCTGCTTGTGGACAAACGCGAAGCCGTGGGTGTCGCTGGTCCAGGGTCGCGACGGATCGGTCTGGGGGCGTTCGCTTTCCATCGCGTATACGGCATCGATCATGGCGTCGCGGTACTGATCGGCCGGGCGGCCGGCGGGTCCCGGAAACCCGATCGTGTTGCGGTAGACGGTGCGCGGAAACAGATCGGTCAGGCGCGCGCCTTCGGGAGACGTCCCGGTTCCGGACATCACCCGATCACGCGGCGCGGGCCATGTAGGCTTCCGCGCCGGCCATGACCTCATCGCCGGTTGCGGTCAGGTCGCCGTGCTCCCGGACGACACTGACACCGTCGGCGAACTTGGATTCGTACTCGGGGAGCGTCGCCGCGATCCGGTCCGCCTCGGCGCCGGCGAGGCCGCGGAAGTCCAGGATCTGCCTGGCGGCCAGATGCATGCGGGCAACCACGAAGGTGGCGTGAAAGATCCCCTCCAGCGGCCGCTTGTCGTCGCGCAGTGGCGACCGGTAGCGGCTGCGCGGATCGTTGAGCGTGAGGCGTTCGTCGGTGCAGAAGGTGAACAGCAGATGATGGGTGACCTCGTGGACAAGCCCCAAAGCCGTTTCCGGTGTCGAATGCGCGACCCTGTTCGGGTTCATGAAGACGGCGCCCCACATCTCGAAGATGGAAATTCCGCCGTAGTCATTGCCGGTCAGGGTCTGATCCGGAGGGGCGGCAATAACCTCCTGTCCGATCTCGCCGATTTCGGCGGCGAAGGCGGAATCCAGTTCGCCGAACCAGGCCATCGCCTCATCAACACGCTGCCTCAGGTCGGTCAGTTCCTGCGCCGTCGGCGCCCTCAGCGGCATTGGAATATCGGTATCGGCGGCCGCGAAACGCCGGTAGCTGTCAAACTTCAGCGGACCGAGTTCACCCTCGCTGAAGCCGATGACGACCGGCCCCGAGCCGGGCTCCGGCGCCTGACAAAGCCTTTGGAACGAATGCCTGAGCAGCTCTCCGTCGTCGCCGGAGATGGCCCTCAGGATGTCATTATAGGCGCCGAAATCGCCGGGACGGAACGGTCCGCGGCGGTCGAGGCGGGAGGCCAGGCCGGCGCGTTGTTCCGGCGACAACCCTGCCGCGTCACCGGCCTGCTCGAGGATATGGAGGAGGCTGCCGGCAAGCCGCTCCGCCATAAGCCGCTTGGCGGCTCTGGCGCGATCGCCGTCCGGCTCGAAAGACAGGAAGGAGACTTCGCTCAAGGCAACATACCCGCAGATTCGGCTCGACCGCACGCGGCCCAAGGCCCGCTCTCTCTCAGCGGGAGGCGGTCAATGCGTACCGATCACGCTTTCCGGGGCCGGTTACTGCTTGTCCTTGATTTTGTCGGTCTTCGGGTCGCCCATCATGACAACAGCCGTATCGATGCTGCCACCGCCATAGCGGAGGAGCTTTGAGTCCGAGAGTTTTATCTTCAACTGGCCGGGTGCTGATGCTTTAGCCATAACTCGATCCTTCCGTTGAAACTCGACGCGACTGTAGCTTGTTGAATCAATTTGTTCAATCATGTCCGCGGATGAGGCAGGAATGGTGGAGCGTGGAACAAGCGGGTCGGGGCAGGCATGATCTACTACATATCGACCCGGCAGCACGACTATACGTTCCGCTACGCCGCTGCGCAGATCGGGCGGCAGCGCGTCCGGATTCTCCATTACCACCGCCTGTTCCGCATGAAGAACCTGCCGGTGGCCACTTACATTTTCACCGACATCGAGCGGCTCGACCCCTGGGAGCGCGACGCCGCGGCGGACATTTACAGACACATCGTGCGTTCGCAGACCGGTGCCCGGGCCCTGAACGACCCTGCACGGGTGAAATGGCGGCACGAATTCCTGCGCGCGGCGTTTGATGCCGGCATCAACGGTTTCAACGCCTACCGGCCCGACGAGATCGGACCGTCAGTCCGCTTCCCGGTGTTTGTCCGTGTGGAGACCCATCACGACAATCCGCTGACCGACCTGATCCATTCGCAGGCGGAATTGGAAGAGACGCTGGCGAGGCTTTCGGCCGAAGGTCATTCCAGCCGTTCACTGGTCATCATCGAATATGCCGCCGAGCCGCTGGCGTCGGGTCTGTTCAGAAAGATCGCGGCCTACCGTGTCGGCCCTGCCCATCTTGCCTATCACTTCCTTCATGAAGAGCAATGGCTGGTCAAACACGGGATGGGCAATTCGGGGGCGATCAGCGACGAGAGCCGCCGGGAAGAAGCGGCGTATATCAGGTCAAATCCGCACGAAGACATCCTGCGGCGCGCGTTCGACCTGGCGTGCATCGACTACGGGCGCGCGGATTTCGGGCTGGTCGGCGGCAGGCCCCAGATCTACGAGATCAACACCAACCCGCACATCAAGGACATGAACGTGGTCACATCGCCGATCAAGAGGGAAACGATGGAGTTCGTCCAGTCGAACCTGTTCAGCGCCATCGAGATGCTCGACGCGAGCGGGCAGACCGGCGAACGGATCAGGCTGGATTCGGACCGGCTGAAGGCCCTGCAACGGTTCCCGAACTGGCTCTACGCGCTCCGGCCGCGGCAATAGACATGCGCCGGACCGGGGCTATCAGCCGCGCTCAGACGACAGGGGTCAGTTGGTGAGCGCCGCCTTGCCGCCGCGGGCCTTGCGGACATTGCGGAACAGACCGCGCTTCTGAAGCGCTTTCAACGATATGCACTTGCCGAAGCGGGGTCCCGGCTGGATCACGCGGATGTAGCACTCCGCCGTGCGCGGCGTGCGCCATGCGCCGCGGCGGACGGCGCGGGTGCCGGCATAGAAGCCGAAGTCGACTTTGGGCAGCTTGCCCGTGACGGTGTAGCCGCCGCGGGCGAGGTGGCGGCGCACCTTCCCGCAGTAGGCCACGGAGCGGGCGGAAAAACGATGCTCGCCGTGGCCGGCGCGGTATTTCATGACCGCGGTACAGATATCCTGCTTGCCGAGCCGCCAGGCTTTCGCCAGATAGCGCGTGCCGAGGCGAATGTTGGTCTGCGGCCAGCGAAGGCGGCGCAGCGTGCCGCGGTAGCCCAGCATGCGCGCGGTCGAGGGCCGGATCTGCATGAGGCCGACCTCGCCGACGCCGCCGGTGGCGAACGGGTCGTAATTGCTCTCGACCCACATGACCGCGTCGACCAGCTCGAACGGCACGCCCTGGCGCGCGGCTTCGTGGCGGGCGATGGACCGGTAGAGCGGCAGGCCGGCGAGCGATGTCGCGCCGTCGGGCCGGGCGCGGGTATCCGAGGTTGCCGAGATACTCAACGCGGCGGCAAGCAGGAGTGCCGCGGGCAAGGCGGACCAATTTCGTCTTGTCCTGTCATGCTCGCGCCCCGACGCGAGCATCCGGCGGCTGGAGCAGACCCTCTGGTCAAGCCTGGGGGTGACAGGTGTGGCGAGCACCCCCGGGACGGGTCGGGAGGATGCGCCGTTGGCCGGGTCCGTCATCGGTGACATCGCCTCACACCCCGGCCGGAACCACATAGAGCAGGATGGAGAAGAAGTGGAACGCCCCGCCGGCGATGACGAAGACATGCCAGATAGCGTGGCTGAACGGCAGGCGCCGCCAGAGATAGAAGATGACGCCGGCGCTGTAGGCGAAACCGCCGGCGGCAAGCAGCCGCAAGCCCGCCGGGTCGAGCACGCGGAAGATGACCTCGCTGACGAGCAGGAGCGGCAGCCAGCCGAGTGCCAGATAGAAGATAAACGCGAATTTCTCGTAACCCTCGCTGCGGCCGGTGACGAAGGCGGCGAGCTGGATTGCGATGCCGCCCGCGGCCAGCGTCCAGACCAAGGCGAGCAGTGCCCAGCCCTGGCCGTCCGGCAGCAACAGGCAGAACGGGGTGTAGGTCCCGGCGATGAGCAGGTAGATGCCGCAGTGATCGAGCGCCAGGAACACCTGCTTTATGCGCGGGCCCCAGACCGCGTGGTGCAGGAAGGAGAAGACGAACAACAGGACGAGGGCCGATCCATAGACGAGGACCGCCGGCAGACTGCCGACCCGGCCGACGGTGCCCGCCTGCTGGATCAGAAACACGAGACCCGCCACCGCCAAGAGCGCCCCGGCACCATGGGTTATGGCATTCCAGCGTTCTTCGGCGCGGGAAAAGACTTCGACATACATGGGAACCGCAGGACTCCGGACGTGGACAACAGGCGCGTGCCGGCCGAGCATAACACCAATGGGGCGCGGAATGTGTGACGACTCCGTGACCAGCCGCCGGCAGCCCGGCCTCAGCAGCCGCCTAGGCCGTTGTTTCCGGGCCTGCGCCGGCCATCCGTCGCCATAAGGGGCAGCGGCAAATACGGATGGCCGGCAGGGGGAGGAAGAACAGAACCGCCGTGACGGTCCTCCCGAACCCGAAGGCACAGCGGGGACATACACGCGATTTCCTTCCGGTATGGTCACCGGCACGCTCATCCCGAACCCCGCAAAGCCCCCCAGCCGGGCCGAACGGGATGAACGCACCCGCAGCAGGGACATCGCACTGCATCTTCGGGCCAGGAAGATGAGGCCACGGCCGCCGTGAATCCTTCGTGAATCGCCAGCCTGCTCCGGACGCAACCCGGGACAAACAGGGAATCTGAGTTGACGCCGGGGAATCACGGTCGATTCACAGCCGCTTGTCCAGAATGGCAAGATAGGGTCAGGGGCACATCATGCGTGGAGTTTGTCCCTGGCGTGCATATCCATCGGGGAGGATGTCATGCAGGATTTCGAAGACATCATCATTGAAGCGCTCGGCGGACGGCCACAGTGCTGGCAGACGTTCGTGCCGATCGAAAACATGACACCGCTGCAGTGGTACGCGATGCTGGAGCACCTGACGGCGCTGGTCTGCGATGAGTTCGAGAGCCCATATTTTGCCTTCAGCGAGATTGAGGCAGCAGAACATGCCGAACGGCCATTGTGCGACCTGTCGCTCCTGATAGACCTCAAGCTTCGCATGCCGCAATCGGTCGTAACCGAAGAATGGAACATGCTGCCCTGCTGAGGGAGTGCACTGGCTTAGGACCATGAAGGCTGGGATCGCCGGGCGGTACACCGTGCCGCCCGGTCAAGGCGCATCTAGACTGCGCGCCGTGACAGAATGCTGGTCGCGCAGCGCAGGGCGCCTTCGGCATAGACGAGATCGTTCCAGCCCGGGACGAGAATGACGTCGAAGCCGAGTCTTTCCCAGATACTCTTATTACCGTCGTCGTAGACCTGCATGTCCTGCTCCTCGGCACCAAATCCAGGCATCCAGACAAGCGGTCGCGCGGCGCTGTCCCTAACCTCGTTCTCAAGAATCACATTGTTGTAGCTGCGCGCCTTCAGTTCGTTGCGCACCGTATCGACCGCGTAAGGAACCGGATTGCGGATCACCTTGAACCCCCTTTTGGCAAGGCGGTCAGCGGAAAGATCAAGGTTCTTCTTGCTGTCCTGGAAGTACGACAACAGTTCGCCGGTAAGCGACGGCCCGACGGATTCTGCCTCGGCCACCAGAATCACCGGCAAGCCGTCCACGACCTTCCCGGTGAGCGAAACAAACAGGTCAACGTGGAAACCGTATTGATGAGCGACCGGATTGCAGACGGTTTCCGACATCTGGCTGTATACGTCATGCGCAGACTCCCGAAAATGCGACCCCGGGCTGCGCGATTCCGGCATCCCGGCCTGATCGTCATCAAGATAGCCGTCAACACAACTTGTCCTGACCTCTTCAACGTTCTCGAATGACGAAAGCGACCCAGAACTCGTGCCGGTCGAGCAGTAACCGTAGACTTCGACCCGCCGCGGATCGATGGCCTGGATCCTTTTGCAAGCATCTTCCAGCGTATTGTCGCCGCCGAACCTCGGGCTCTGCGACGCCCTGAAGCTGTTGTACCCGACAATCCTGAACTCGTTGCCGACGAGTTGGTTTCCACCGGCCAGATGCATGTCCATGGGTTCGACCTCAACCCCTTCGTGGGCCCCAATCCAGAATGCGTGATCGCCCCGGCGGCCACCGTCCGAACGTGGCGCTCCGAGCTGCATGCCGGCACCGGTTTTCCATACGTGCACCGAGTCGCGGATCCAGGCGAAATCGGCCGGCATGACGATGTTCTCCGGTGTCACGGCGATATCGAACCGGCAGGGGCAGCTAATCTCCGACAGCCACTGCCGCACGCTTTGTTCACTCTCGGGTTCCGTCAATACGACGAGAGTCATTTCCGGCCGGAGCGACTTCACCAAGTTGGCCTGCGCTGCCAGCAACTTGGTCCTTACGGAGTTTCCCGGATCGAACAGTTTCCGAGGCACCGCTATCGCGATCCGCTCGATAAGCCCGCCGTAGTCTTCAACCAGTGTACGGCCGTCACTTTCTCCGGCGTTCACCGCGACCGCCGCGGATTGCTTCAGGATCTGGTCCATGTCGCCATCCTTTCAAACCTGGCAAAATAGCCGGAACGGGAAAATTTCCAGCCGTCAACAGGCGCCGGAGGCGATTGCCCCATCCGCCGCCGGATCTCCTCCAGCAGCAATTGAGCGTCGCTTGTCTTGACGCTCCGGTGATGATCGTCCAGCACACCCGCCAGTCCGGGAGCGTCCGGGATTTTCGGACCGAGCGCCTCAAGAACGTTCAGCCAGTTCCGCTTTGAAAAATGAACCCGCCTGGCAGCGTCGAGGGCGGCTGCGGCGGTCTCCTGATCAATGACCCCGCGGCGTTCCGCATCAGCCAGCGTCGCTTCAACATCAACCATCGCCAGCGTAAGGGGCTCGTAGCCCAGGTCGGCGGGCGCGTGCGCAACGGCTACATCGGCGTCCGCAACGCGGCTGCCCCGGTCATAGGACTCAAAGATTTCGCCGATGCCGATCATGCCGAATGCCGCGCATTCCGCCGCCCTGAGGGCACCGAGGCTGGCGGCGCCGTACACCTCGACGCCGTTCGACAGAGCGTGGAGTATTTCCTTGTGCCAGACGGACAATTCGTTCTCGAAATACCCGTCGATCAATCCGATAATCCCGGCTCCTTCGGACACCGCACGATAGACGTCACCGCAAGCAGCCGGCGGGCAGCGTTCGAATCCGTCGAACAGAGACTCGCACAGACCGTAAACGCTCGGACCGGCGAATATCGCGACTTTCGGCATGTCAGGTCCGTCCATGCAGCAGGTGACGAAAGTCATGAGGCGTCAGATAGCTCAACGTATCCGTTGCGGCGCCCAAGCCCGGCGCGAGAGCCCGAACCACATGCACCGGGCAGTGCTCGCCCGCATCGAGTGTGAAAACAAGAAGATCTGCCACGCCGGCAGCGGCGAACCGGTCGACAAGTTCATGCCACTGATCTCCAAACGGTGCTGGACAGGGCCCGTACTTCCCGGCCATGTCATCCAGGGTGCTGTCACCGACATCCGCACTCAGCCCGGCCGACATTTCGCGACGATACTCTTCCGGCGTCAGGTCGTCCCTGGCACCGGCGATGTTCGTAAGACGCGACTGCACGGCCTCGAGCAGCGCGGCACACGCCGCATCATGCGCGCTCAGCCGCGCCGCGTACCCGGCCGAATAGCGGACGATCGGCCCGTCCGGCGAGAGAATGGTCCTTGGAATGAATGCGGCGACCACCGGCACCCGGACGATGGACTCCAGACTGAAGAAGCGCGGCTCGATTTCGGCCTTGCGCAATAGCGAGACAGCCACATCGAGATCCTCATGGCGGCCTTCCCTGTACTGGACCGGACTTGCCGCGCCGGATGCGAAGCCAAAGATGTCGAACAAAGCACTCGCATCGTCTTCAACGAGTTCCAATACCGCATGGGAGGCAGCCTGCTCAAAGCTTACGCCTGCACCGAGCCCCAGCGAGGACATACGGAAACACCTGCGATCCCACGGAAAGTCGACGCGCATATCGAGGCCCACAAGTTCGTATGGCGCGAGAGCCGGTTCTCCGGTGTAAGCCGATCTGCCCTTGACCCATGCACGCTCCGTCGCCGGGTTGAAAGATCCGGCGTCGCACCGCGCAAAGGCGCCAATGTCGATCGGCGCGGCATCGCTCTGTTCCGCCACCCGCAATGAACCGAAAACATGCAAATGACTGCGCGTCTTTTCGGCGACGGAATGCTCGATGGCTTCCATGACAGCCGAAATGCGAGCCTGCCGATGGGTGAGACCCTTGCCCTGCGATAAGGAAAGCGAACGGGCGTTCGGACGGCAGGCAAACCAGACAGGCAGGCCGATCCGGTCGAGGTCAGTGAGATCCCCGACCCTCGTGATCCCGAACCGACGCAAGGCGCCGGTTGATATCAAGAGAGAGTCCTCGAAGGAGCCCGGATCGGCCTTTGGCACGCCAGTCATTTCAGAAACCGGCCAAGGAATGACGCGCCGGAGAGCAGAATCATCTGCTTCCTAGTCGTCATCCATAAGGTCAGACAGGTTCAGGGTACCGGGGTTGCCATCCGGTCCAACCTGCTCAAGGGCGTCTTCCAGAGGATCGAAAGCCTTGCGGCTGACGTCCCAGTCCGCGTTGACAGTATCGGCGAAGAAAGCGAAGTCGAGATCTGTCAGGACGGTTCCGGAACTGACGAGCTTCTTGATGCCTTTGCGCTCATCGACGCTTATCGACGTTGTTGCGGCGTTCCCGTCAGACTCCGCGATCATGCCTTTTGCCGCCGCTGCAATTTCCGCGTAGCCATCGCCGATCGCAGGATCCGATGCCTCATAGGCCTGAATGGCCTGGTCCGAAATGAAAGATGCCCTGAACGGATCGGTCTTGACAAAAAGTACGCCGAATCCGCGTTTTCCCAATACGTAAATTTTTCCGTCTGCCACGAATGTTCCCCTCTGCTTTATTTGAGCCCAGCCATCCTGAGCCCTTCCATGAACTTGCGATTGGTCCGCAGATCCTGATCCGGCGAAAGACTGACAATCTCCTCGGCCGTCTTGTCCGGATAAATTTCAGACAGGCGTAATGCCGCTCCTCGTGCCTCATCGATATGGCCGCCGAGCGCCAGGCTTGCCGTCAGCACTCTCAACGCGGGCTCATCATTTTCCATCAGGCCGCACAGCCGGACGGACTCTTCGTAGTCGCTGAGATCGAATGCGATGCTTGCACCCGCCCACCAGTATCTGTCGGGCGCAAAGGGGTTCAGCTCGACCGCCTGCAGAAAGCGAGGCCAGGCGGCTTCAGGGTCTCCGAAGTGCGCAAGGGCATCAGCGTGCTGCAAAAGAAGGTCCGCCGAGTTCGGGCTCAGCGCCTCGGCTTCCAGGAACAGGCCTGAGGACTTCTCGTATTCGCGCTGATAGAGCGCGATGACTGCCGCCACCCAGTGTCCGATGCTGGCACCGGGGTCCAGTTCCATCGCCGCGTTCGTCTCAGCCTTCGCACGATGCAGCAGGTGGGGGTCGGTTCCACCCAGTACGAGCCATTCCAGCAGGATTGTCTGAGCGACTCTGGCGCGTGCATCCGCCCAGTTCGACTCAAGCTTGAGTGCCTGCCGATAGTGCTTACGCGCCCGGCGAAGAAAGGGAAGCGTGCATTGATTGAGGGCGGTCTGCCCGTTCAGATAATGCAGATACGCCGAGCTGTCGGCATTGGTCGCGGCAAAATTGTGCCGGTATCTCTCAATCTGTTCGGCAAGCATATTGGCGATCTGCTTGGCGATCAGCCGGAAGGACTGCATGAGCTGCTCGGGCTTCACGCCGTACTCCGCCGACCAGATGATTTCCCCCGAGCTGCGTTCTTCCAGCCGAATCGAGATGACTTCTCCGCCGGGAATGAGAATGCTGCTCACAGCGAATTCACAGTCGAGCGATCGTTCTGCAAATTTCGCCGGATCATCTGCATAGGCATAACTGCTGTATGTCGCGATGACCGCGAACGACCTGAACCGCGCAAGATTGTTGGCCACGTCGTCAAGCAAAGCGCGAAGTATGTCCGAAGCCCTGCTGTCCCCGGGAAGTTCCGGCGGGAAGAATGCCACCTTCGGTCTGGCCGGCCCATCGGACTGCGAGCTTTCCGAAAACCCGAGGCCGGCGGCATCGGAGCTTTCACTCTGGCTGTATGCCGCTTTCAGGCGCACACCTGGAGGGGCGCCTTTTTCCTCGTTTAGAAGTTTCTGAAGCGCAATGCTGGCCCTTTCCGCAGCATGGACGTTGCCACCGCGGCTGTAGGCCTCGACCACTGCCTTGTAGTTTTCGACATTGTCGGGCTCGAGCGCCAGAATGCGTCCGGCAATGCTGTCTATTGCCGCGGCCTCCGCGGCACCGAAGCGCGTGATATCCAGAAGGGCCTCGGTCGCAATGGTGATGAATCTGTCCGTCAGCTTCTGACGCTCGATCTGAAGCCAGCGCGAAAGTTCTGCGCCGTCCAGATCTATGCCCTGGAGCAACTCGCCGCGAAACTCCGAGAGACGGAGGAGTTTCGACTCCTGATCCGGCAGATCCTCGGATGCCACAAATGCAGCCAGATCGCATGCATTCAGGCACCGGCCCGCAGCGAGCGTGTCGCTCTCGATCTCGATGACTTCATGTGCGAAAGACTCGAACTTGCGCACGCGCACCAGCAGCTGCCTGAGGTTCGCCATCGCCTTTTTCTGATCCACGTCCTCCCACAGCATTGTCGCGCAATACTGGCGTGTCAGCGGATTCGGCATGGACAGAACGAGCAGCGCCAGCAGAGCGAAACCCTTGGAGGGAAACACCAGGTCCGTGCACTCAGAGTCTATCTTTGGCGAGCCCAACAGAAAAATTACTGTACTTCGGGCAGACAAATTTACGATTCCCCCCACTTAAGACCCCGAATTCAGTCTATTCCGAATTCAAGCCCATCCAAATACTGAAAAATTGCTGATTCACACCTGTGTCACAACGAAAGGTCCAAAAATATTCTGGTTGCTGAAGAATGCCGCGTGGCACAGTGCGCGGAACTTCGGTCACCTGTAGGCGTCAATTATGGAGCTTATTGTGGCTGTGCAGATTCGGTTTAGCAAAGAATTCGCCACCTGGGGGCTCAGGGTCCGCCCCCTCGAAAAAGCCGACGATGTCGGACTCGTCGTCACCGAGTTTCTGTGGTTCGAAGGCGCCCCCTTCTACCCGATCAGCGCCCTGAACGAGGCCAGAGTCTCTTCCGTCTGGCTCGGCGGAGAATCCAGCTCGGATGAGGACGAAGACAATCTCGATCTCATCTTCGAGATGGGTGAAATTGCCGACCGCGCGAAGTTCTACGAGATTGTCCTTAGATCTGAAGTAGGCACAAGTTACGGCGGATACGTCGCCGGCGACGATCTCGAAGTTACCGATGAAATCGTTAATGGCCATCGGGTGATCATTGCAAGCGTGGACCAGTTCAAGGACCGCTATGAGTATGCCCCAGGCTGCGGTCAGTATCAGTTCGCAGAAACACTGGGCAGCCAGTGCAAACCCGCCAAGGCCTGCCGAAAGTCGACCAAGTCGCTATACCGGCGCTGAACCACACAGTACCGACCTCAGGCGCGGAGCGCCCCCGACATGCCCCGATGCAAGCAAAGCGCATGTCGAGTGAGGCGTGTATTGCATCCGGATTCTCCAAAAAAAGAAACGTCGACAATGCCAATTCATCTGAATCCGGTTTCTCATATCCCGGTTGAGTCCCGGCGGCGGCCGCATCGGAGGAAAGTCTGTGAGGGCGCCGGACAAGGCTGCGGGCACCTGTAACGGCCCGCCATCCCTGCCCGGCAGCCACCCCGCAGACACTCTCAGCCAAACCACCGACATTCTGCGGGGCCCTGCCCGCCACGACCAAGATTCGGACCAGCGCTACCGGACGCCGCCGTTCCCCATCAGAACGAACACCCCGCGCGAGCGCGCAACGCCATAGTTTCGGTAAGCCATCCAGCCGAACAGGCGCACCGCGGCATACATGGCAAACCTGCGCCACGGCCGGACCCCCAGAACGGTCATGCCTTCGAGGAAAATCCGGTCGCATTCGGCCCGATCCCTGCGTCCTTCCCGGTACAGAAAATCATGAATGACCGCCGCCTTGGCCCAGCGCCCGGCCGGCGGCATCAGCCACCACAGCCCTCTGGGCACCGACGCAAAGTCGGTCGGGAATCCCTTCGGCACCTCGATGAAGTCACCGGATTTACCGGTGCCGACGGTATAAGAAAATGGTTCGTGGACAATCCATTCGCGGCCGTCCCTGACATGCCTGACAATCAGGCTCTCCATGAAACTCGACATAGCGTTCGTCTCCTCCAGCCATCCCGGCGCAATCGGCCGGGCACTTGCATTCGCCCCCGAATACGAACCGCGCAGGATGACTATGCGAGCACGGGCGTGAGTCGAGCGTGAGTCGAGTGTGATTTGTCTAGAGTATTGATGTTTCGGTGTTTTAATGACCGAAGAGCGTCGCTCAAGAAACTCCGAGCAGCTATCCCTCACGGAACGCGCGGTTATAACTGCCGCGCAACGGCTGGATCAGCATATCGAACAGGGTGCGCTTGCCCGTGACGATCATGACCTCGACCGGCATGCCAGGATAGAGCTTGGCGCCCTCGCCGACCTTCGAGACATCGTCGACAAGCTCGACGAGCCCGAGGTAATAGGCGGAACCCGACCGCTCGTCGGTCATCTGGTCTGCGGAGATCGTGATTACATTTCCCTTCAGCGGGACCATGCTGCGCCGGTTGTAGGGGGTCAGATAGACGACCGCCTCAAGACCGGGCCTCACCACATCGATATCGATCGGGTCGATCGAGGCCTCGATGACCAGCCGCTCATCCCGGGGAACGATGTCCATGAGCGGCTTGCCGGCGGTGATCACGCCGCCGGGGGTATGAACCCGCAGGCCGACGATCGTTCCCGACGCGGTCGCCTTGATGCGGGTGCGCTCAAGCGCGTCTTCCGCGTCCACGATCTGGGCCTCGAGCTGCGTGCGGTTGCCTTTGAGTTCGGCCGCGCGCCGCTGCAGCGCCAGGAGACGCGGCTTCTGCGCGAGACCCTGCTTGACGAGAGAGCCGACCGCCGTCATCTCCTCCTCGATCAGCCTGAGCTGTTCACGCTCCGCCTCGGTCTGTCCTTCAAGAAGGCTCAGGCGGGCGCGGACCTTCGTCTGATCCAGTTCGATCACCACGTCACCCGCGGTGACCGTGTCGCCCTCCCTGAAGTGGATCTTGCGGACGATGCCGCCTTCGAGATGCTGGACGGTCTTGCGGTTGTTCTCGACCTTGACCGCGCCCCGGGCGATGGCAGCGCTCTCAAGCGGCGCGCCGGCCGACCAGACCCCAAAGCCGCCGAACAGGACGGCGAGGACAATCAGCCCCAGAGCGACCGGCTTTCGGATATCGGGCGTGTCGATCATTGCTTTCATCCCGCGGCCCTGTCGCCGGCCGCCACCGGCACAGGCTGAGAGATCCTGGAAAGGATGTCGTCACGACGGCCCAGATGCCTGACCTCACCGTCGCCCATCACGAGGATCCGGTCGACCGCACGCAGGATGTTGGGCCGGTGCGCGACAACGGCAAACGTGACCCCGCGCTCCTTCAGAGCCATCAGTGTGCTGACGAGCGCGGTCTCGCCGTCCTGGTCGAGACTGGCCGCAGGCTCGTCGAGGACGACAAATGCCGGATCTCCGAACACGGCGCGCGCAAGGCCCAGCCGCTGACGCTGTCCGCCAGAGAGCAGCCCGCCGGCATCGCCGAGCCGGGTTTCATAGCCCTGTGGCAGGCGCATGATCATGTCATGGGCATTGGCGAGTCTGGCCGCCTTAACAACGGCATCCGGATCGGCGTCCTCCATACGGGCGATGTTCTCGCAAACCGTGGCATCGAACAGCTCGACGTCCTGGGGCAGATAACCGACGTGGCGGCCGCGATCGTCCGGGTCCCACTCGAAGATGTCCATGCCGTCGAGCCGGACCTGTCCGGCGCGCGGTCGCAGGGTTCCGACCAACAGCCGCGCCAGCGTCGTCTTGCCCGCCGCCGTTGGCCCGACAATGCCGAGGCCGGTGCCGGCCGGGATTTCGAAACTCAGTTTCTTCACGATCAGGCGCTCGGAGCCTTCGGCCACGTAACTCACGCCCTCGACCTCGACACGGCCGCTTGGCGCCGGGAGCGGCATGGCGTTGCGCTTTCCCGGACTCGTCGCCAGCAGGACTTTCAGCCGGGCATAGGCCTCGCGGGCCTGCACGGCAGAGCGCCAGGAGGTGATGGACTGATCGATCGGGGCCAGCGCGCGGGCCATCAGGATCGAGGCGGCGATCATGCCGCCCGGCGTGAGGTCGTTACCGAGCACGAGCCAGGCGCCAAGGCCAAGGATTCCGACCTGCATCGACATGCGCAGCACCTTGACGAGCGAGCGCACGAGCCCGCCGCGGCGGTTGGCGTCCGATTGCTGCCCGAGCACGTCCGCGTTGGCGTCCTGCCACCGCCGGGCGATGCCCCGCAAGAGCCCCATGGACTGCACCGCATCGGCGTTGCGCACGGCGGCGTCGGCCTCGCGCAATGCGGCGATGTTCTTGCGGCCGGCATCGGCGATCTGCGGCTTGGTGAGAAACTCATTGACGAGGGCCAGGGCCAGCAGCACGACAGCGCCGACCAGCGACATCCATCCCAGCAGCGGGTGGAGCGCAAACACGGCGAGCAGGAACAGAGGCGTCCAGGGCAGATCCATGATCGGGAACACGGAAGGCCCGGTCAGGAAGGTGCGTATCGCGCCAAGGTCGCGCAGGCCCTGAATGGACTTCACCGACGTCCGGCCAAGACCGTCGCGCACGCCGGCCCGCAGCACGTCCTCGCCGAGGAAACGGTCGAACCAGGTGCCGACGCGGTCCATGATGCCGTTGCGGACCACTTCCAGCGCGCCGTAGCCGGCAAAGGCGGCGAGCGCGATGAGGGTCAGGTAGACCAGCGTCTCGTGGCTGCGGCTGGTCAGCACCCGGTCGAAGACCTGCAGCATGTAGAGCGGCGCGGTCAGGAGCAGCGCGTTGATGAACAGGCTGAAGAACGCCGCGGCCAGAATCCCGCGGCGGCAGCGGCGCTTCGCGCTGTCCAGTATCGGTTCAGAGGTCATCCGGGACACCCTAACCCGCCTCGAAAATCCGCGGAAACACGGCCTTGGATCATGGTTACCGCGCAGGCGGAACGGGTCAGCGGCCGCACGCCGTCAACGCTCAGGCGCCGCCCGCGATGCGGCATCCAATTATTCAAAAAAATTCAGCTATGTAGTTAAGAGAGGACGCGTTTTCAAATATTGCCGATCGCCATATCATCCCCGCCAGCTTGTTTCGGGTACGCCGCGCCGGGAGGTACAGGGTGGTCGGTATCGACGCACAGGAACGACCTCAGCGCGTAGCCCGCGGCGTTACCCTCATCGTGGGGGCCATGTTCGTGACGTCGGTCCAGGACGTGGTCTTCAAGATCTTCAGCGACGCGCTTCCGCTCGGGCAGATCTTTGCGCTGAGGGCCATGCTGGCCATACCGCTGCTTGTCGCCCTGGCCTGGGCGCAGGGTATACGCGGTGCCGTTCTGGCCGACGCCCTGCGGATGTGGCCGCTGCTGCGGTCGCTCTTCATGACCCTGATGTTCCTCTCGTTCTATTCGGCGATTCCGTTCGTGAACCTGTCGGTGCTGGGTGCGGGAACCTACACCGCGCCGATCTTCGTCACCCTGCTCACCGGTTTTGTCATCGGCGAGCCTGTCGGATGGCGTGGCTGGATTGCCGTGCTCGTCGGTTTCACAGGGGTCATCATCCTGCTGCAACCGGGTACGGACGCGTTTTCCCCCTGGGCGGTACTGCCGGTGCTCGGCGCCGTCTTCTATGCGCTGGCGCATATCATCACCCGGACGAAATGCCAGTCCTATCCACTGGCGACCATGGCCCTTTCCCTGAAGATAACGATGCTGGCCGCCGGCCTGATCGTGAGCGGAACGATGCTGGTCTGGCAGCCGGACGCGGACCTCGCCCGCGCCTATCCCTTCATCTTCGGCGGCTGGTCGCCTGTCGGCGTTACGGAATGGCTGGTCCTCGGACTGCTGGCGGTCTTCACTGTCGTAATCGGCATGGGCATCGCCGGCGCCTATCAGGCCGCGACGCCATCGCTGGTCGCAACCTTCGAATACAGCTATCTGGTGTTCGCGGCGGTCTGGGACTACGCGGTCTTCGCGTCACCGCCTAGCGCAGCGACGCTTGCCGGCATGGTGCTGATCATTGCCGCCGGGATGATGGCCCTGAAATCCAGGCCGCACGCGTAGGCCCTCAGGCCGTCAGTCCGGGCAGGCAGCCGGTTCGGATCACCGTGACCCGGATCAAAGAGAAAGCTTGATCAGGCGTGCAGAAAGCCGGTCATATTCACCGGCCCCAGAAAGGAACGGAGAGAGCATCGATGCCGCCCCAGTTTGAACCCGTGACGGTCCCGTTTATCGGGGCCGGCAAGGAAACCAGTGTCGCGGACGCTGATCTCGTCATTTTCGGCGCGCCGCACGGAACGCCCTATCGCGGTATCGCCAACGAACCGTTTGCCGCCGCGCCGGACGCGTTGCGGCGTGCGCTCGAGGACGATGCGCGATGGCCGGATCACTGGGACTTCGATCTGGACGGCCCGCTGCTCGGCGACGGGGACTTCAAGGTCGCCGACGCCGGCAACCTCGGCACGTCGCCTTCCGACGGCGACGGCAATCGCCAATTGATCAGGGAGGCGACCGCCCAGATCGTCGGCGGCGGCGCGATTCCCGTCATGCTCGGCGGAGACGATTCCACGCCCATTCCCTTCATCGAAGCACTGGCCCCGTCCGGTCCGCTCACGATCATCCAGATCGACGCCCATATCGACTGGCGGGACGAACGCCGCGGCGAGCCCATGGGGTTCTCCAGCACCATGCGGCGGGCGTCGGAGCTGGATCATGTCGAGGCCATCATCCAGGTCGGCATCCGCGGGTTGGGCTCTGCCCGCCGCGCGGAAGTCGAGTTTGCGAAAGACTGGGGCGCGAAAATCGTGACGGCCAGGGAGTTTCACCGGGACGGGATCGAGGCCGTGCTGCGTCACCTGAAAACGGATGCCAACTGCATGATCACGCTCGACTGCGACGCGCTCGATTCCGGCATCATGCCGGCCGTCATGGCGCCGACGCCCGGCGGCCTGTCCTACATGCAGTCGATCGACCTGGTCGGCGCCGTGATCAGGAAGGCCAGGCTTGTCGCCTTCGACATGATCGAATTCGTCCCGGAACGGGATGTCGACGGAACGGCGGCCATCACGGCCGCGCGCATCGTGGCCAATGTCCTCGGCGGCCTTGCGCGCAAATAGCGATCAGCGCCACTGCGGGAAATTCCCTATTGGTCCGGCAGACCTTGCTGCGTCCGGCGCACTGGCCATCACGACCCCGGCGCGTTCAGCGCGTTCAGCGCAACGGCCGCACGCATCGCCCCGCAATCTATCGCAAGTCGTTCTATCAATACAAAAATTCTATCAAAAGCGATCGACCTTGCTGGTTGCGGAAGCCGTCCGCCGCAGATAACTGGGCCATCAATTCCTTTGCTGCGTTTGCCGCATTGTCACTTTACTGGAGGGCCCGGACTTGACCGAGGTCTTTGCTTTGGCCGGAGAGAACCTGATCTCTCCCATCGTCCTGTCGTTTGCGCTGGGTCTGGCGGCGGCCCTTGCACGGTCTGATCTGTCGGTCCCGGAAGCAGCAGCCAAAGCGCTCTCGATCTATCTGCTGTTTGCCATCGGCTTCAAGGGCGGTGTCGGCGTATCGGAACACGGTATCGACCTCAAGCTCGGCAAGTCGCTCATTGCCGGAATCGTCCTGTCGGCAGCGATGCCCCTGCTCGCGTTCCAACTCCTGAGACTTCTGTCAAAGATGGATCGTCTCAATGCCGCCGCGGTTGCAGGGCACTACGGCTCGATCTCGATCGTCACTTTTGTCGCCGCGACGTCCGTGCTGCAAAGCCAGGGCATTGCCGCGGAAGGATATATGGTGGCCGTTGCCGCGGCGATGGAAGCGCCGGCGATTCTCACCGCGCTCTGGCTGGCGTCGCGCAACGGATCAGGTGGCGGATCCGGCAGCCGGGTGGATTCCACCCTGTGGCGGGAGGTTCTGCTCAACGGCTCAATCGTGCTGCTCGTCGGTTCGTTCCTGATCGGCTGGATCACGGGTTCCGAAGGACTGGCCGAAATAGAGAGCTTTATCGTGTCTCCATTCAAGGGCGTCCTGTGTCTGTTCCTGCTCGATATGGGTTTGCTGGCCGGGCGCGGCATGAGAACGGGGCATGGTTCGATCAACCCGGGCGCGATCGCGTTCGGCATTCTGATGCCGGTGATCGGCGGCATCGCCGGCCTGCTCTGCGCACTGCTGCTGGGGCTGTCGACCGGCGGCGCGATGCTGCTGATGGTGCTGTCCGCGTCGGCCAGTTACATCGCCGTGCCGGCGGCCATGCGCGTGGCGTTGCCCGAGGCAAACCCTTCCATCTATCTGACACTTTCGCTGGGCGTGACCTTCCCGTTCAACCTCGTGCTCGGCATCCCGCTTTATCTGGCTTTGGCGCAGGCATTCACCGGAGGCTAAAATGCAGACCCATCCCGCCAAGAGAGTCGAGATCACAATCGAAAAGGTGATGCAGACGCGCCTCACCGAAGCGTTGAGGTCAGCCGATGTGACCGGCTACACGATTCTGCCGGTGTTTGGCGGCTCCGGCCGGTCAGGTGAATGGAGCCGGTCGGGACAGGTCAGCAACGCCGGCGGCATGGTGCAGGTCATCTGCATCGTCCGGCCCGAACGGCTGGATGCGCTTCTCGAAGCCGCGTTCTCCGTCGTCGAGCGCCACATCGGCGTCGTCTGCATCACGGATTGCGGTGTGCTCAGGGCGGAGCGGTTCTAGAGCTTGCAGCTACCGGGTGTGCAAATCGACGATTTGCACTGCAGCGGCCTTGGCGTCCTGCGCCGGATTTTCCGTGTGACCCAAATGAGCCGTGACAATCGCTCCCTCTTTCAGGAGAAGCAGCTGTCTTGCGACCAATTCAGGATCTTTCAGGTCAGCTCTCTCGGCCAACCCGATCATGTGCCTCTCTAGCATGCGCTTGTGATCCGCGGACTGGATATGGATCGGATGGCTGGCTTCCTGAAATTCCGATGATGCCTTGATGAACATGCATCCCCTGTAGCCTGCCTCGGAAAACCATTCTTCCAGAGCGTCGAACATGGCGATCAGTTGCTCTCGCGGAGTTTCGGCCAGCTCTTCTATCCGCCGGTACAGCCAGTTCCGGAAGTTCTCGTCGCGCAAGCGCAGCACGGCAATGATGAGATCCTCCTTGGTTCGGAAGTGCTTGTACATCGACGTCTTCGATATGCCGGTTTCTGCGACGAGCGTGTCCATGCCGGTCGCATTGAAGCCGTTCCGGTAGAACGCCTTCAGCGCCTTCTGAACCAGTTCATCTCGCTTTGTTGGCCTCATGTCAGCTCCTAAAATTTACCGATCTGTACATATTTCGATAAACAAATCCGTTCAAGTAAAAAATATTTTATCGATAAGAATCAACGAGCTACGCACCGTCTTACTTTTCTTGGCGTTCAAGCTTCAAAAAATCCTGTTGACAGAGTGTACCGATCTGTACATTCTCTGAGTTAACAAATCGGTACACCTTAGGCCGATCAAACGACCCGAGACGGGAATACACGCCATGTCACGACCCTCACACCTGCCGCCATAGGCAGCCACCACGTCTCAGAATACCGGACCGCCATGGCGGCGCCGGTCCCCAAGGAAAGCGGATGCGATCCGTCGACTGACGCGGTGCCACAAGGCCGCGAACGTTGAACCTGTGCCCCGAGCATCGAGCTTCGCTCCGCCGACCACCCGCGCGAATGTCTCGTGCCGACTTATTGCGAAGAGAGGAAAAAGCCATGACCACCAGCAAACAGAACCACGGATGCGGATGCACCAATGACGCCATCGACCAGACCCGCCGCAGGGTCATGACCGGCGCAGCCACAGTCGCTGTCGCGGGCGCAGCAGCCGCCGTCGGCGGCGACGCCCTTGCCGCCACCGACGAAGCACGAGCGGCCTATGCAGATCCTTCCAAGCCCGGCCTGCCCAAGATCGACATGGAGATTGCGCCCGGACGCACCGCCCTGGTCGTCGTCGACCCGCAAATCGATTTTCTCGACGAGGGCGGCGTGGCCTGGGGCGTGGTTGGCGAGAGCGTCAGCGAGCAGGGCGTGGTCGACAACCTGGAGCGCCTGTTCATCGCCGCAAAGGCGTCCAACATGCCGGTCGTCATTTCACCGCACTACTACTACCCGCAGGATCACAAGTGGAAGTTCGAGGGAACCCTCGAGCGCGTGATGCACAGCATCGGCATGTTCAACCGCAAGGATCCGCTCAATCTCGACGGCTTCGAGGGATCCGGAGCCGACTGGATGCCGCAGTACAAGAAGTACATCGAGGATGGCGAAACCATCGTGTGCTCACCGCACAAGGTCTACGGTCCGGAGCAGAACGATCTCGTTCTCCAGCTTCGCAAGATCGGCATCGACAAGGTGATCCTCGCAGGCATGTCGGCCAATCTCTGTGTCGAAAGCCATATGCGTGAATTGCTGGAAACAGGCTTTGAGGTGGCCGTCGTGCGCGACGCGACCGCAGGCGCGAAGGTGCCCGAGGGCGACGGATATCTCGCCGCACTGATCAACTTCCGCATGATCGCCAATGCCGTGTGGTGGACCGACGAAGCCGTCGAGCGGATCTCGCGGTCAGCCTAGCGCCCTAACCCGCCCATCTCTCAAACCGCCGGGATTCAATTCCGAGATCACGGCAGCAGAGATCGAGTAGCCGATACAGGTGCGCCGTTCCCCCTCCGGCGCAGAACCCTCCGGCCGCCAGCCCCTCCCTCTTCGCTTCCCAACTGGCGGCCGGAGACGCAACCGAACAGAACAACGATCAGGAGCAAGACAATGACGCGGCCACCGTTCCCCCCCTTCACCGAAGAAACTGCGCGCCAGAAAATCCGTGCAGCGGAAGACGGCTGGAACTCGCGCGATCCGGCGAAGGTCGCGCTGGCCTATACGGCCGACAGTCAATGGAGAAACCGATCGGAATTCCTGACCGGTCGTGCGGAGATCGAAAGCTTTCTCACGGCCAAGTGGGACAAGGAGCGCGAATACCGGCTCATCAAGGAGCTATGGGCATTCCGCGAGAATCGGATAGCCGTGCGCTTCGCTTACGAATGGCATAACGCCGACTTCGAATGGTTCCGCTCCTACGGAAACGAAAACTGGGAGTTCGCCGAAGACGGCCTGATGCAGCGCCGGATTGCGAGCATCAACGATCTGAGCATCAGGGAATCAGACCGCAAGTTCCATTGGCCACTCGGGCGCCGGCCTGACGATCATCCCGGCCTTTCCGATCTCGGACTCTGAGACCCGCTCCAATGCGTTCCTCAAGTTTATCCAAGTCCGGCTGCGTATCGCGACGCTCTCAGCCGCCCGATTCGAAGACGCCGCGTCTCTTATCCGGCATCGCCCTTCGTTGCCCAAAAGGCAAACGGAATTCACCCAGCCCGCTCAGCAGAGCGGCAACCCCAAAAGGAGAATTGAAATGAAAACCATCAACTCACTCGTCGCTGCGGCCACGTTCATTGCCGTGTTCTCGGCGGTACCGGCGGCATTCGCCATCGACGAGTACAACGTGTCCAAAGGGACAACGGTCAATGGAGAAGGTGTTGCTTTCCGCGGCAACGATCTCGTCGCGATTGCCAACGGCTCGGGTATTGTGCCGGGGCAAGCGAAGCACACGCATGTGCATGACGGTGTCGCCTACTATTTCGCCTCCGAAGACGCGATGAAGCAGTTTGCGGCAGCGCCAGAAAAGTACATGCCCCAATATGGCGGCTACTGCACTTTGGGTGTCGCGCTCGGCAAGAAGCTCGACGGCAGCCCGCGCTTTGCGGATATCGTCGACGGCAAGCTCTACATTTTCCTGAATGCTGCGGTTTTCGAAGCGTACAAGAAGGACAAGGCTGGCATTCTCGCCAAAGCGGCAAAGATGTGGCCGGGCATCCACCACATCTCGGTTGCCGAGGCGAATGGTCTTGGCGACCTTGCACGGAAGTAGAAATCTCGCCTTGCACATGAGACCCCGGACCGATCCGGCAAGTTCTGAAGTGGCGAGTCCACGACACTCCGGGCGGTCGGCCACAGCGGCCTGACCGCCCGGACGACTATTCCGCATGAAGAGCCGGCCACCGTCCGGCTGATCTGGCCCTGACCGGCATCGATTTCCGACGGCCGACGCGCCACGTAATTCTGACACCGCGCCGACGCGCATTGATCGTCGCGGCCAGGACAGTTAGATGTCCGAACGTGCTGGACATGACAATCCCGAGACCCGCAACGAACATCCGCCTCATTTGCGATGCGGCAACAGACCACGGTATCGACCGGCATCAGATCTGACACGCTTGCGCATTGGACGGAATGAACCATGAAACGACGGTACAAGATCGCGATCGGTTTGACGGTGCTTGCCGGTATCGGGGCCGCATTCGGCTACTGGTACGCCATGACCGCGGACAGCAGGGACGCAGGGCTTGTGGCCTGGAACGAGAATTGCGCCAGCTGTCATGGCAAGACCATGGAAGGAACGGGGCAGGGCCCGGCCCTTGCGAATGTGCAACTCAAGCACGGCGACACGGTCGACGAAATGATACCGGTCATTGCCAAGGGTATTCCGGGCACGGCCAAAGAAGGCTGGGAAGAGAAGCTGCCGCCCCAAACGATCAAATTGCTCGCCATATATATCAGCGAGCAACGCCAGAAGTTTCCGACGACACCGAAGTCCTACACCAAGGAACCCAGGGAAAACCGGGTCATCCGGTCAAAGCACCATGACTTCCGCCTTGAACTGGTGACGACCCTGGAGAGCCGGCCGTACTCCCTCGCCCCGCTGCCCGGTGGAGAAATCCTGATCGCCGAAAAGATCCGGGGGCTTTCCATCGTCGGCCGGGACGGCAGGCAAAGACCGCCGATCGCAGATACCCCGCGGGTCTGGGGAACACTGGCCAGCTTTCGGGGGGCCTGGCTGAACCTTGGTTCGGTGCTCGATGTCGAACTGCATCCAGATTACGAGGAGAACGGCTGGATCTACCTTTCCCACACCGACCGCTGCAACTGGCTGTGCGGCTGGGTGGTGCCCGGAACGATGGTCCGCGTCGTCCGCGGCCGCATAAAGGACGGCAAGTGGGTCGATCAGGAAGTCATCTGGTCGGTCCACAAGGACCATTACACGCCGGTTCCCGATGCGGTCGCCGCCGGGCGTCTGGCATTTGACAAGCGCGGGCACCTGTACATTTCGATCGGCGGCAAGAATGTTTACGGCAAGCTGCATCAGCTGGACACGCCATTCGGCAAGATTCACCGGGTCCGCGACGATGGAACCGTTCCCGAAGACAATCCCTTCTGGGTCGCGCCGGACAAACGGCCGGAGGCTTCCACGATCCACACTGTCTGGAGCTACGGGCACCGCACCGGACAGGGGCTGGACGGACATCCGGCCAATGGCGAAATCTGGAACACGGAAATGGGGCCCCGCGGCGGTGACGAAATCAATCACATCCTCGGCGGACAGAACTACGGGTGGCCGCTATACACGAACGGACTTGCCTATAGCGGCGAGGAAAATTCGATCGGCAAGGATCTCGGACTGGATTTTCCCATTGAGGACACCGTCCTGCCGGTTGTCGACTTTACCCCGGCGCCCGCCGTGTCGAACTTTACATTTCATCGGGGCACCGGTTTCCCCGGCTGGAAGAACGACCTGCTCGTCGGAAGCCTGAAAGCGAGCACGCTCTATCGGCTGCGCATTGAGGACAAGAAGCTTGTCGAGCAGGAAAAGCTGATCACGGATTTCGGACGCATCCGCGATGTCGAAATGGGCGAGGACGGATTTGTCTACATTGTTCTCGAACACAACGAGACGGGCTCGCTCTGGCGCATGGTTCCGGAATAGGCCGCACGATCTGCTGCGCGTCAACAGCCCCGGCATGGAAGGCATGCTGAAGCTCAGCAGGGCTGTCGCGGACGTGGCCTAGCCGCATTTCGTAAGCGTGAGCAGTGAAGGAAAAGGCGCCTCGGATCGTTGCGATCCAGGGCGAAGATCGTCGAGACAGTCCGCGCCGCTTTGCAGAACGCTGCGCCGCCAGGCGTGACCGTCATTTCGCTGTTGCGCCGGTCCCGGCGGTGCGTTGAGATCAACAGCAACGCGTATCAACATCAATCAAGGGTTGTCCATGTACGAAGAAGCTATCAAAGCAGGCGGCTATGCAGTCGTTACAGGAGCCGCGAGCGGCGTCGGCCGGGTCGCCGCACTGCGATTTGCTGAAGCCGGATTAGGCGTGATCCTCGCGGACCTGCCGGGTGACAGGCTCGACGAGGCTGTCGCGGACATCCGAACCGCGGCAACCGGCGGCGCCCAGGTGATCGGTCAGCCGACAGACGTCTCAAGAGATGCCGATCTGGAGGACCTGGCCAAGCTGGCATTTTCGACCGGCCCTGTGGCAGTGCTCATGAACAACGCCGGGATCGGCGGATTGCCGACCACACCGTGGTCGGAGCCGGAGAACTGGCACCGGCTCCTTGATGTCAACTTCCACGGGGTGCTGCGTGGTCTGCAGGCCTTCGTGCCGCGCATGATCGAGGCGAACCGTCCCGCCGTTATCATCAACACCGGTTCGAAACAGGGCATCACGACACCGCCCGGCAACCCGGCCTACAATATTTCAAAAGCCGCGGTCCGAATTCTGAGCGAACAGCTTGCCCATGAATTGCGCAAGGCCGAGGCGCCGATCTCGGCGCATCTTTTTGTGCCGGGCTTCACCTACACGGGCATGATCTCGCGCTCGATTCCGGAAAAGCCGGCGTCGGCCTGGACCAGCGAACAAACGGTCGACTACTTCATTGGGCGATTGGCCAAAGGCGATTTCTACATCCTTTGCCCCGACAACGACGTTGACGAGACCCGTGACCGCCGCCGTGTCGAATGGTCCATGCGCGATGTAATCGAAAACCGTCCTGCCCTGTCGCGATGGCATCCGGAATTTGCGGACGCCTTTGCCGAGTTCGAGAAGTCGTGACGGAGTTGAACATCGCGGATGCGGAGAAGACATGAGGATAACGCCCCTTTGGCAGGAAGGCGCTGTTTCGAAAACCGGGCTGCGATACGCGTCATTCAATCGCAGAACAGAGTACGAAAGGCGTCGACTTGGAAAACGGATGACAATATGTCAGCTTTTACGGACCGACCACTCTGACCCTGGGGCTAGCGAACAAGTATAAGGGGCACGAAAATGGCTGGGAGATCGCGTAAAGGTGCCGCCAGAAGTGCGTCCTGTCCAAACGCCATCCTCTGGCCGCTGGCAGGGTTGGCTCTGTTCTTTCTTTATGTTGCCGGGAATGGTCATACCGCGATCGAGCAAGCCTCGGCCACCCAGACTGTCAGGGTGATCGAGGCCCGCATTCTGACCGGCAATGACGACATCGAACAGTCGTCGGACGGCAAGGTTTACACCGACAGTTCAGACCTGGAGCTGGTTGACGACCCCCGGACCAACGGCCGGGGACAGACAATCGGTCTTCGTTTCGACCGTTTGGACCTGCCGCGCGGAAGCAAGATCGAAAAGGCCCACTTGCTCTTCACCAACGAGACAACGCGCGAGCTGGACCCAAGCGAGCTTACGATCGTCGGAATCGCGGACGGCAATCTGGCGCCCTTCGATGTTTCGCGCACCAATCTTACCCTCTTGCCCAAGACGCAAGCGGGTGCCGAGTGGAAACCGCAGTCATGGGGCCGCAAAGGTTCAAAGCACCAGACGCCTGATTTAACGAGCATCGTCCAGGAGATCGTTGAGTTGCCGGGCTGGGCACGTATGAACGCGCTCGGATTTGTGATCACCGGAACCGGAAAACGCGGAGCCTATTCGTTTGACGGGAACGCACAGAAGGCACCCGTGCTCCATGTTCAATACAGGGGACATCCGCCAGCCCCGACAGCCGGTGCTTCGCCTTCTCTGCAGGATGATCCGCGCTCGGCCCTGATTGGAACGTGGCAGGGGCACTATCAATGCGCCGGAGGGCGGATTGGACTTACCGTCGACATTGCAAGCGCCGGTTCCGGCAAACCCTATCGGATCAACGCGCAAACATTCGCGTTAAGTGGGGATATCGACGCCGGCTCAGGCGAGTTCACGGTCGGTGGCGATCAGAATTCCGGTCGCCCATTCCTGTTCAGGCTCGACAAGCGCAAAGTCACGATAACCGGCAGTGCGATTGAACGGAGTGGTGGAGATCAGCAGTTCCTGCTGGCAGGGCGGCTGGAAACGCGCGACGGCACGCTTCATCTGCGCGGATCGGCATTGTTCAGATCCAAGGGCGTGACCTGCCACGGCTTTGAAATCGCGATGGCCGGGTCTCCGCAATCCGCCGCTCTGCAGGATGCCCTCGCCCGTGAAGATGGACCGCCGGTTCAGTTGAACCAGGACATCGGCGGGCACGCACAGTCAGACCGGGGCAAGCGTCCGTTCGCGCTGCGGATCAAGTCCTTCGAGCAAGATATCCGCCGCGTCACCGGCGAACTGGATTGGTTTGCCACGGGCCAAACCCACAGATTTTACGGCACTGCGGATAAGCAGGCGCGTATGCGCCTGACCCTAACGATGTACGGCCGGCCCTGCGAATTCGCTCTCGACCCGCGCGACGGCAACCGGACACAGTTTCAGGGCAGACTGAATTGCCACGGCGCTGGCGATCCCTGGACTGTATCGGCAAGCTATCTGGAAGCCGCTCAGCTTTCCGCGCTGGTACGCGAGGGACGCGTGCTCAAGCAAAGAGCGGAACTGGACAAAAAGCGCCAGGAGGAAGAGCGCAGGAAGCTGTACGCCGAACAGGAACGCCAGCGACAGATCGCCAGTCAGAAAGCCGCCGAACTCAAGCGACAAGAGCGCCAGGAAAGAGCGGCCAAACGAAAAAGAGAAAACGCGGAGCGCAGAGCCAGGCAGAAGGCTCTTGAAGAGGAACAGGCTCAGCAGCGCCGGCGTGAAGCAGCAGCCGATCGAGAGCGGCGCCGGAAGGAGCGGAAGCGGCGTGAAGATGCAAGGCTCGGGATTGTACCCAATCCTGGATCACATCGCCTGCAGGTCCCCGGCGATTTTCGCTTTGCGGGCGTGACCGGCACGTCGACCGCGGAGAACGCCGTCCGTGGCCTGGAGGCTGCCGGTGCCCTGTCCGTGAATCACGGAATAAAGGGCGCGCATGCCACGTGCGGAACCACAAATGAGAACCGTGTGCGCCGTGGCGGAACTCTGGTCAATCATTACAAGCCGCACAAACCGACGGCCCTTGTGCTGTCGCAGGCGCTGAGCGCGGAGTTCAAGGCTGACTCGGGATTGCAGCGTTGCTCGGTGAGTTATGTCGGCGAACGCATCAAAGGGATGTTCTGCCGTATCTCCCGCGAACTGATCTCTGAAACAGAATCTGCGGAAGACCTGGCGGCCTCTTTGGATGCGGACTTTCAGCGCGCATTCGTACAAAAATTGCGGTCGGATTTCGGCCCGCACGATGCGCAACTTCCGGGACGAACTCGCTGGTGGTGCGGCGGCAGGAGGTATGGTCAGGGCTTTGACGGCAAATGTGAGCTCGCCATAACACACACCATCAATTCCCAAACTGTACCCGATGCGAACAAATCGTACGCGGCGATCGTAGCCACGATTGCGTTCTCCCGCTCGGTGCTCGAGAACGGGAGAGAGTATTCAGTCGTGCTGAACGAAAGGCGAAAACGCATTTGCGATGCCAACAGCGAGGTTGCAGGGATCGACCCGAGTACGATGTCGAGAAGGTGCAGGCGGATGGCCGGCAATTTCAACGTAATGTTTGCAAACAAGACGCCGCGGGCACTGGCCATGTCGAAGGACGGCCAACACTGCGGCTTCTTTGCACCTGGCGTCGGGGCTCGCAGCAACAGCGGGCCCCGGCAGTTTGCTCTCGACCGGTGCCAACGGCGCGGCGCCACCTGCACGATCGTCAAATGCGTCGGGTGTTGAGAATATCGGGTCTGAGGAAGTCGCCGCCTGACGGCCTGTGGTATCCCAAATCGCGATTTGAGAGAGGACCGCCAGTTTGACTTTCTTGTGGTCAAACGCATTCAACGTGAAACGTGGCGCACCCGATAGGATTCGAACCTATGACCTCTGCCTTCGGAGGGCAGCGCTTTTAATTTCCTCTACCCACCATAATATTCCATACCGTTGATTTTAAAACTAAAATTCCATACCATCATTCCACAAGGATCTCATAGAGCCCTCGGAATTGCCTTCTTCTGCTTCCGTGACGCTTCCGCGAACGACAACTGGAATACACTATCGGACCTATGAATGCCCAAACTGACAAAGAAAATTGTCGACGCGGCCAACCCTTCAGATAAGGACTATTTCGTCTGGGATGGCGATCTACCGGGATACGGTTTGAGGGTATTTCCTTCCGGAAAGAAGTCCTACCTGGTGCAGTATCGCTCCAATGGAAGATCACGCCGCTTCACCATCGGATTGCACGGACCGTTCACACCTGACTCTGCAAGAAAGGAAGCAATGCAGATATTGGCGGAGATCGCAAAGGGAGGTGATCCGGCGGAACTTAAGAGCAAGCCCCATTTCGAAACCACCGTCTCAGAACTCTGTGATCGTTATCTCGCGGAGGGATGCGGTCACAAAACACAAACCACCATCGCGACAGACAAAGGCCGAATTGAACGGCACATCAAACCACTTCTCGGCGATAGGCTTGTGGCTTCCCTCAGTCGGAACGATATCAAGTTGTTCATGAAGGCTGTTGAAACTGGTGAGTCCAAAGTCGATACGAAAACTGGACCGAGAGGACGAGCAATAGTCAAAGGTGGCGCTGGTACTGCATCTCGAACTGTTGGACTTCTCGGCGGCATTATCTCATTTGCGGTCGAAAGCCTGAAGCTCCGATCTGACAATCCAGTTCATGGCGTGAAACGAACCAAAGACAATAAACGCAGCCGCTTTCTGAACAGCAAAGAGTTTCGGCGCTTGGGGGCCGCGCTAGAAAGGGCGCAGAAGAAACAGATCAACCCAAACGCAATCGCCGCAATTAGGTTGCTCCTATTCACAGGTTGCCGCAAATCAGAAATCCTGAAACTGAAATGGCAACATGTCGACTTACCCCACCGGTGCTTGCGTTTGCCGGAGTCGAAAACGGGCGAGAAGATTGTGCATCTTGGAAACGCAGCAGTCGATCTCCTCGAGGCGCTGCCGCAGATCAAAGGAAGTCCATATGTTCTGCCAGCCAGCAAGGGCGATGGACATTACACTGGTCTCCAAAAGCATTGGACAAAGATCCGAGAATGGGCGGAACTGGATGACGTTCGCATTCACGACCTCCGCCGATCTTTCGCAAGCACCGCGGCCTTGAGCGGTGAGAGCCTGTTGATGATTGGAAATCTGCTAGGGCATTCGGATCCAAAGACTACACAGATATACGCTCACTTGGCTGACAGCGCCCTCCAAACCGCAGCAAACGAAACTTCGAACAAAATTGCAGCAGCAATGGACAGCGAGGATCAGTAGATTGGCTTCGGAAAGTAAGAAGGTGCACAGATTTTCGAGGACGGTAGCCAACTCCGATCAGAGTGAGTGCAAAAACGTGACAACCGTTATTGTCAACCTTTCAGCAAAATTTGAGTTCCTGAGGCAGTCCTACGAAGTCGGTATCATTCCAGCACTCCATGATGCACTTTTCATCGCGCAACAGACCGGCGAGCCGGTGCCAGGTTGGGCGATAGATGGCGCTATCAAAATTGTTCGTGACCGAATTGAGACGGATTGTCCTCCAGGCAAAGGATTGTCGGGACCGAAGGCTTCGGAATACAAAAAGGCGCAGACAGATTTTTATCGCTGGGCCGCTGTCGATAAACTGCGAAAAAAAGATGATGTCAAAGTGAGCGATGAACTTTTTAGAAGCGCGTCGAAGCTGCTGGAAGGAACCGGCGCTCACGCTGGTGCCGAAGCTGTCCGCAAATCCTATTGGCGCGTAAACAAAGAACTTAAAGATGCTGAGTTGCATAATCGGCATTATCTTTGGCTAAACGAAGGGCGAATCATCGCGGGCTTCAAAAAGCCGCCTGTAGGGAATCCAATTATCAAACGGCCAAAAGTAGATTGAGGTAGGGACTAGCCCCAATCTCTACCTATCCGTATCCTGCGGCAAGTTGCTATCTCTCCGTAACACTTAATCGCGAAACGCGACGGAGAGAATTTATGAATACGCATGTCCCCAAACTTCGTCCGCCTGAAGCAGCCCGCTATCTAGGCCTCTCTGTTTCTACTCTTGCAAAAATGAGGTTGCGCGGAGACGGTCCCACCTACTCCAAGGCGGGCCCGAGAGCGGTCATCTACGACATTGTTGATCTTGAAAACTGGGTATCTGAACGCAGGCGTCGTTCGACATCCGAACTTCCGGATGCTTAACCGGAAATCGGGGCCCCTCCAATTTGCACACAATTGCAAGACAGTTACGCATAGAGACTACCGAAATGGCGAGTAAGAACCCAGACTATAAAAGAAGGCTGCGCCAGGCCAAAAAACGAGCTGAGAAAACTCGGGCGAAAATCAAAAACGCGTCTGAAGCTGGCGACATGAACGCACGCATGAGTGAGACAAATAGGTATTTGAAGTCCTTCGATGCGAAACTCGTTGCAGCGTACAATGCGGTTGGGAAAAAGCGGGGGGGCTTGAAACCTGATGAGAAACACAAACTCGCTCATGAGATTGCGGGGAAACTGAACCCCTGGAAAGGGACTAATGAAAGAGCAAGTCTGGATATCAAACTGAAGCCTTTCACGGATAGTGATTTTCGCCCGACAGTTGCATTTGGCTTGAAGAATCATGCGCTTCAACTTCTGGTAACCGGAGTTCTAGAGGCAATCAAACCGCTGCACCCCAATCAATATGCATGCAAGGGAAACGGTGTAGGTCGCGCTATCAAGCGCACGCTGCACGAACTTCACAGCGGGTACACATTTACCCAAGAGATTGACATCGACAGATGTTTCAACAGCTTCGATGCGGACGCTATAGTTGAGGTGCTTCCGCTCCCGAAGGAGGTAACGACCAATGTGATCATTGGACGTCATCTCGATCTTGCCCTTAGGGACACTCCCTATGGAACAATTGGCAAGGACGTAGATCAAGTCGAATTGGATGAAGCAATTCAGACGGTCGAAGTTGAACCCTATGTCCTCGAGGCTCGGCATGGAATTCCACAAGGAGCAGCGACGTCCAACCTGGTTTGTGAAATTCTGTTTGCAGACATTCACGAACAGTTTTCGAAGTCTGTCCGCGTAATTTCTTATGCTGACAATTTCAGGGTCTTCGCAAAGAATGCGACAGACCTGGATGACGCTGCCGAAATCCTGTGGGCGGCCTTTACCGGCCATCCTGCCGGGCCTCTCGCGCCAAAGATCAAAGACACTGGAAACGCGTACGGTGGATTCAACTTTCTCGGCTATGAATTCGAAAGAACCGGCGAGATGTATCGAGTGAAGCCGTCAGCAAAGAATATATTCAAACACAATCAGAAACTGAAACGACGCATTCGTACAATACGTAACCCCAAACTCTCGCCAAGCCGGAAGCGACACCACATCATTGAAGGTCGAAAGTATGTCAAGTCCTGGAGCCGTAGCTTTCGGCTTTGGGATGGAGCTTCATCGCACTGTGCTGAGAGGTTGGCATTCCTAAAGACATTAGCTTGCGACCTTTAAGGAAACGCTGAGAGGTCAATGGGGCCGCGGGGCTCAGTGTCTTTGCCTTCTGTGCAATCATATGCAGAGCACAGATGTCATTACGCCGCGAGACACACACGCAGTGATCACTAATCGGTGGTCCCGACAAAGATGCTGGTCAAGACCATTGCGACGACCCCAAAAGACATAGGTAGAAAGAGGGTTCCGTCGACTATCATGGATGCCGTAATCGCCCGCCTGATTGTGCCGCTCAATAAGATGACTTAGTTGACGACAGGCTATCGACAGTTGCTCGCAGAAGCGGTGAACGGCACCTGATCAGGAGCGTGATCTAAGGATTGTCATAAAGTTTCAGAAGCGGTTTCTTGACCATGTGGGATTTCTCCGCAATTGCGCTGGTTGGAGCATCATCAAACGATGCACCCGGTCTGGATTCAATGCACCCCTTTTTGCACATGGCACACCGAGGCATATTCTGAATACCAATGCTTAGTTTTTATGAGTCCGTGGAAGCATTTATGAGATCCGCAACCCTGCACGATAACAAACGTATTTTCGAAAGCGCTTGTTAGTCGATTGGTCCTCATGTGTGGGTCGGAATTCGAGAAGAGCGAAGATCCTTCACGCAACACCCTTCAAGAGTTTTTGGATTTCGCCAAGTCCAACCTAGGACATGGACACATAAATGCAGTCCTCCAAAGCTATCTTGGAAAATGTCGGGTTAGCACCCAACTCCAGACGTTGCCAGCTTCGGCGCGGCACGGGGAATATGTGCCAACAGGAGATATCCGCCGCGTTCAGCATCAACGGCAGCTGTGCGGACAAACCTGCCGTTGCCTCAAAGTCTACTTTGGAGCCTCGCCCAAGGACCTAGCATGGCCGACACTCAGCGGATTCGCAATCCTATGAACATGCTGATATTATTGAGTTTTTTGTAAAATAGCCTGCAGAGCACCTGTGGGAAAACAGTGGGATATCGGTCAATCGTAAAACGCTTGCGCTTTCATTAAGTCGCGTCAGTGGCGGAGGAACATGACTTGTGCAGTTCGGATCAATGGTACGATAATTTTTCCATAGCGCGGCGATAATCACGGAATTTCAGTAAGGAACAACCTACGTGAAAAAAGATCTTGTAGTTGGAACGTATCACAAGACTGGTACAGTTTGGATGGCAAAAGTGCTGGCCAGAATGAGTCTTGATCTTCCAGTGCTCTATCAAAATCTTAGCTACGATGTCTCGGGCTACAATAACGAAAAAGATGCTTACCGTCACTTTGCGAAAACTAGATCTAGCGCAAAAAAGAAGGGACTGCACGCGCTTCTCTTTGATGATCATACGCGTTTCCCAGATGCGAACCTAATGTCTGGATGCACGGGCTTTCGTGTTGTTCGCGACCCGCGTGACGTAGTAATTTCATCGGCCAATTATCATTTAGTATCAAACGAACAATGGCTGCACGTGCCTCGGAAGGAGTTTGGAGGGCTTACCTATTTTGAGAAGATTCGTTCCTTCAATACATTTAAAGACAGGATCCAATTTGAAATGGAACATTCAGCAGCATCAAACATTCGCAAAATGGCTTCATTCGAAAATAATGAGGTTTTTGAGACCGTGAAATATGAAGACCTTATACTAGACGTCAAGCTGGAGTTTTGGTCGGGATTGATGGAGAGGTTGGAATTAGATCCATACGAAATAGAAAAGGCGTGTCGGGCTTTCTTGGATTGTTCGCTTTTCGGGGGGCTCAAGGGGCAAGAAGTTCCTCACGTGGCCGATGGAGGGGTTGAACAATGGAAGAAGAAGTTCGACGACAGTTTACGCCAGTTAGTGGAAGATGCGTTCGCGCGTGAGATGGATTCACTAGGATATGCTCGCTAACAGACTGATAATAATTTGATATTTTTGTTAGAGCTATGCTACGGCATAGTTGGAATCATGCTGCTAGGGTGGAATTGATTTTGATTTACTTGCCACGCGTTAGGCGAGCGACTCGCGGTATGAGAAATACCCAGATTTGGAAGTTATAAAATTAAGCTGCACTGCGCCCATTCCTGGATAATGATATGATAGCATCAAAGTGCATATTGAGACTGCAAGCAGCCGTCGATGATATCAAATACGTGCTCATATCGTAGTTCCTCCATACAGAACTCTTCACAGCACTCAATTTCTTCATTTCTCGTACTGTGACTACAGAGAGAGTGACGATGAGGCTGAAAAATCGGAACCGATCTCTCGTTTAGATGGTGATATTTGGGCGATGTCGCGCCAAACAGTACGAAATTTAAGCTCCCCAACGACTGAGCTATCACGGCGGGCCCAGAGTCGTCCCCGATAAAAAACTCACAATGTGAAATGAGCGAGATCATTTCTTCGAATGAATGACTATGATCCAGGATCACCGCTCGAAGCGCGTATTTCTGTGACAGATCCTGAGCTAGTTCATTGTACTTTACGCTCCCCCAGCTCCGCTTTTCCTCTTCCCACGTGCTGGTAAAGGGAGAAACCAAGAAGTACTTTTCTTCAAGCAACCTAGGCCATTCCATCTTGGTTTTGGGTAGGTCTTCAAGTTCTGTATCCCCATAGCCGATGGATTCGAGGAATCCATTTATGTAGGTTGTCTGATTATCGCTATATTCGTAAGCAAGCCGGATGTTTAGGTCGCACGTTTCACGGTAGTCTTCGAAACTTTCGTAAGGAAACATTCCATCATAAGTATCAATGAGTTGTGCCGTATCTAGTCGTGAAGTAGCAAGATATACTTTATCAACACGATCCTTTAGGAAACGCGCTGTAGGTTCCGTCATTATTAGATCACCAAGATGACCATCGCGCACCAAGCAAACGGAACGCACAGTGCCACTCTCTACCTTCCTCCTGAAATACTTTCGATACCAAAGCACCAAGGATGGATCGAAAAAGAGTCGATCGCTTGGAACCTCTGTGCCCCAAAAAGTTCTGTGTTCAACAAACCAACGGTCTCTCACTCCCCCCACATTCCCTGAAAATTGTTCAGCATAGCTTCGGATTGTGTCTATTCGTTCGTGCCAAGGGGCATCAGACGACGAAGTCGAGTCAGTTTTGTGCGCAGCGAAATTTTTCCATTTCTCCAACAGCGCGCTTGGGCGGTCCCTTAGTTCAAAATGCAAGATTCTGGCCTGCGTTTCCGGGACTATGAAAGGATTCCAGTAGAACTCACCCAAAAACTCAGGGTTGTTCTCGCTCTTAACGAAATGTCCTCCTACAACAATCTCGATATTGTCATGGTTCTGAACAAGAGCTTTCCGAAAGTGACCGAAATCTTGCCAAGGTTTCTCCGGCCAAGGTCGGTAAAATTTTGTAGTGTCTAGGGCGTGCGTAGGTGCGCATGTGAAATCCCGAAACGAAAAGTCGAACAGAGCGTTGACCCAACCTACTGTTGCATAGCAGATACCTCGTTCCTGAAGCGACGAAGTCAGGTTGTGAACGTCACCGACCTCAGCGGTAAAAAACTCATCAGCATCAAGAAACAAGAACCAGTCAATGTGGTAATTTTCCTTCGCAAAAGCCAAAATTTTGTTTACAATTACAGCGTGATCGAAGTCAGCTGCATCCTCTTGCAAGATAACTACTCTCGGATCAGAGTCATATTGCTCAAGGATCTGATTAGTACGGTCAGTAGATCCGTGATTTGCTATAAAAATCAGGTCAAATCCTTTGTCGAGATGATATGAAATATTGAAATCGAGATAGACTTGTTCGTTCCGAACACTCATCAGAATTGCAACACAGTTTTGATCTCCGGATTCTTTATCGCACTTCATGAAGATCAATTGCCTAACCTGTCTGCCTTTAACTTGAAATCGGCCCATCGGAGCCTAAGATTTCGTCGAGCTCGTGTCGGAATTTGTAAAAGGCCGGGTGCGTTGGGTACGTTGCATGAAAGAGCGTAACACCATCTAGGCTTTGGACATCTGGGTTCGATGTTTCGCTTATCAGCATATATTTGTCTTTTGGTAAGATTTGTACTTCGCCGCGCTGTACGTAATCGGTGAGAGCTACCGCTAAAGCGCCCTGCTCATCATGATGAGTTTGCTCATTCGCAGGTACGTTTTCATTCCACCATTGGAACTCGCTTAACAAATTGTTCGTAATATCAAAGCCGCTCTTCTGAAGGAAGAATCCTGCATTTGCAAATGGTGTATCGTCAGAAGCCCTCTGTCGCATTGCACCATGCTGGAATGGTTTACCAACGAACTCGTCGAGGATAGCAAATTTCGTCTGACTTGAAGAAAGGGCCTCAACGACTTCCATTGGATAACGCACGAGAAAAACATCAGAATCAATAAAGAACTCATGCTGTTCCAAGTTCAGCCGAACTCGAGGGCTCCATTTTCGCCAGGTTGCCTTGGAGCTAATGTTGAATATGCTATTGCCGGGATACGGTGCAATTTCCGCCTTCGCTTTCAAGTTGCGCGTCAGGCAGTCCGCATCGTCTGTGAAAACGATGTATCGGTGCTCGGGGCCAAACTGCTTTCTGAAGGAGCAGATGCTATAAGACAGAAGTTCAATGCTACTTGACTTGTCTTCACCCCAAATCGACCATCGGAAAATCATATAATTCCTTCTTTCACCAAAAAGGATTTGATTGTCTCGACATAATCCGACTTACTTAGGCTAAACTGCATTTTTCTTTGCATCGTTTCTTGTTGAGCCTTCGGCAAATTTAGAGCCGACCTTAAAACTTTCACGAAACTCGCTTGATCCCGCGGATCCGTCCAAAGACACTCATCTTCATCCAGTACGTCGACGACTCCATCAACGTTACTAGCAACAATCACGTAACTCATGTCTCTGGCGAAAAGCTTAGCTTCGATTGCTGTATGCGGAATTGGGTCCATAATTGATGGAACACATACAACTTTCGTACATTTTGTCCGAAGAATAGTCTGCCAAATATTGGTGTCAAAATCATCAATTAATATAGCTCGATCACAGCATTGAGCCGTTTTTGACGTTTGTCGGAAGTAATCATCTTCTCCAGAGTTATTGGGCGATTGTATAATGAGATAATAATCGGGGAAGTCAGGCTCCAAATCGTGCCATGCCTCAACGAGCTCTCTGATTCCTTTGGCGACTGAGGCTCGACCCCAAGCAAAGATAATCTTAGCGTTCGTGGGTATGTTTATCCCAAGTTTTTGCACATCAAGGATGTCGAACGATTTGCTAGTGTAATTTTCATAACGCTGAAAATCGAGGCCATTTACTAGTAGGTCGCCCTCATCGAGCGAAACATCGTAGTGATCTTTAAGGTGGTCGGCGAAGTTTCTACCTATTCCAAGCACCCGCGATGACGAATCGGAAGCGATCGTACGAAATGCTTCGTTTTCAAGTCCGAAGCGCCTGTTTCTCCACTCCTCAGCTCCAAACCTATGATTTGAGGCGGAACTCCTAGGCATGTAGTAGCAGTCTAGCGGGGCACTAAAGATCTGCCTCTTGAACTTGTGAAACAGCAAGTAGGGAGTGTCGTGTAGCATTGCTACGTTTCGTTCATCTGCCTTCAGAACGAGATTAAGCGCTGTTGCCAATGAGGCGTTCAAGTAGTGCCAGTTTGGAAAGCTCTGCCACATATCATAGTCAGTTTGACCTGCTGTTCCGTTGCACAACGGAAGCATGTTGCCGCCTGTTTTTTTGACAAGTTCGACGGCATTCTGGTGCCTTTCTCCATCGTAAACCTGTCCGGCAGGATCCGCATTTACGTAGGCGAGGCTTACCTTGAGATCCGCCTCATTTGTGATTTTGTCTAGAGCAGAAATTGTGTCTTGCATCGTTGTTCCGATGCCACAATAGTATGTGCTGATGCCATCGTAAGATGCAATTACAAGATGTGACTGCTTTGTTCGGCTCCCCAAGATTTTTCCTTTCAGCTATCACATACTTGATGGGTTTGACATCATGTCAAACTTGCTTTCCATTGAAGATTAGCATCGATTTGTTTTTTGTTCGCTCAAGTAAACTCAAACTGCTAAGAACGTCGTTTGAGATAGGTTCGCCCTTACAGTTGCACGACGTATTAAGTAATAGATACAACCCTGTCTGGTCGCCAAAAGCTTCAATAAGCTCGTAGAGGAATGGATTATCCTCTCGCTGAAGAGTTTGTGCACGCGCTGTCCCGTCGACATGGACAGCTCCTTCAAGAATTTCACGAAACTCATCCTTTACATAGTGCTTGTGCAGCATGAATGGTGACGGAAAAGGCCCCCAAAAGTACTCATGGAATTTCTTCTCTAGTACCACAGGCGCAACCGGTCGGTACACTTCGCGCTGCTTTATGCCAACACTGACTTCTCTTTTGACTTCACTACTGTCTGGCCGCGCAATAATTGATCGGTTGCCAAGTGCTCTCGGCCCAACCTCTGCCTTGCCGTTGTGAACCACCACCACTCCATTTTGCATTAATGTTTCGACAGCAGCGTTGATGGTTGTCGAGTCAAATGAATAGTCGGATTCGCCCATTCCGATATATGGTAGGTCTATTTTCGGGCGGACTCCCTGTGTCCTGACAATCGCAATAGAAACTGCCCCCAAGGCCTGTCCCGTATCATCGCAACACGGCGCGATGAATTGATTGTACTGTGAGAAGCGTTCAAAAACATCCGAGTTCGCGTCCAGGTTAAGGCACGCGCCTCCGGCCAAGACCATGTTGTTGGTGTCCGGTCTTAATCGATCAAGGACAAACTCAAGGTCTTGCACTCTTCTTGTCGTAAAGACTTTTTGGACGGATGCTGCAAAGTTGTACGCGTCGGAACACTGGCTAACTGCCGCGTCCCTTGCTCCCGGAAAATGTCCTTCCAGGATTTTGAAACCCTCAACGCGATCTTCGTAGCTTAGCTCGTAAAGAGAGGCTTCTAGTTTTCTGACCATCTCTACTTCAGGTTGCCCTAGAGCGGCTAGCGCCATTAGCTTTCCTTCGTTGAAAGGTTCACGCCCGAAAACATAGGCAGCGCAAACTCCGTAGAATTTTGCTGACATGAGCGTGCCTAAGTCCATTAAGACGCGCTTAAGCTGCGTCTCTTTTGCCAGATACACAGCGTTGCAATCGGATTTTTTTGTCTTTGTGCTGAAGTCGCCACCTCCATCGCAAGTTACAACTACTGCATCGTCGAAGTCGGAAGAAAAGTAAGACGCTGCATGGGCGAGGTGATGGTTCACAAGAAGAACCTTCTTCTTAGCTCCAAACAGGTTCATATCTATCCAGTACGGCTCTCGAACAGAAACTCCGTCTGGTTGAAAAATATCGCTCGCGTTCAGACTTGGGTTTCCCAACGAGGTTGCACACCAGCAGTCAACATCTTCCACAGATCGCCCTAGATTTGCTAGGCCGAATTTGATGAGTTTTTCAATGTTACCCTTGGAGCACTTGAGTTTCTTCCGCCGAAAAACTCTTTCCGCTTCTAACACCAACTCAATCTTGCTCTCGATCGCAAAACAGACAGACGAATCGTGGTTGTTGTACGCAAATCCGCAAGTGAGTTTTGGCCGTCTACACATAAGCAAATCTTCGTTGTATCTTCTAACAGCCAAGATAGCAGCATATTGGAATTATGAGACAAGGTGCGAAAGCGTAGCGATGATAAACTTTTGCGATATAATAGAAATCTATGAAGAACATCTCGGTGCTGGGAGCGCTTCGTGCTCGTCCTCTGTAGCTAAACTCGTGCTAGCCAACCTTGTTACGAACCAGCAGATATGGGAACTGGAAGATGCGGCGCGAGCGGATCATCTGGGTCACAAACACATTGCAGATGCGAAGCGCCAAATCGACGTAGCGAACCAGAATCGCAACAATCAAATTCGTGAAATTGATCAGGAAATCCACGAATTTCTATCTGTAAAGATTTTAAGTTCTCCAGACGCCTTTTTTAGTGAAAGCCCCGGTATGATCATCGATCGATTAGCTATTCTTCATCTGAAACTAAGAGCCATGAGTTTGATTGTAGATAAATTGTCCAAGGGAACGCTTTCTGACGAGTACGTTGAAAAAGTTGAGTATGCAAAGATCTACATAGACAGGTTAGGGAGATTTTTTGACCGGTTTATGATTCGCCTAAAAGGTCGAACGGCTTACTTCGAAATCCAACGGCCATTGAAGATCTACAATGACCTGCGCGTTCGACGCTACATCAGATTGTGATCTGGCACTATCCATGAAGATTCTCGTAACTGGTAGTAGTGGTACAATTGGAACGCGTTTATGCGAGCAATTGATTTTGGATGGACATCATGTTGTCGGCGCAGACTATGTGCCCAACCAATGGAATTCCAAGGTCAATGATGCGACGATCGTAGTCGATTTGAGGGATGTCGATGCGGTGTTGGCGTGTCTTCCAACGGACGTCGACATTATCATTCACTTGGCTGCAAATGCGCGCGTTCATAATTTGGTGGTTGAACCTGCACTGGCTCGAGACAATATCGAAACGACCTTCAACATGATCGAGTTTGCTCGAACCCGGGGCATTGGCAGGTTCATATTCGCTTCTTCACGAGAGGTATACGGGAACACCGACGCTGTAGTGCACTCTGAAGATGATGCTATAACCAGAAACAGCGAAAGCCCTTACACTGCATCAAAGGTGTCTGGAGAGGCGCTGGTGCACTCTTATCATCAATGCTATGATATCGAATTCATTATTGTAAGATTTTCAAATGTTTACGGCATGTATGATTTCAGCGACCGTGTCGTGCCTAAGTTCATTCGGCTATGTGAGGCCAATGAGGATCTAGTAGTGTTTGGGGAAGACAAGGTTTTGGATTTTACCTATATTTCCGACGCGGTTGATGCAATCGGTATTCTATTGAAGGAATTTGAAAGCCAAAAAAACGAGGTCTTCAATGTTGCATCTGGAGTAGGGACGAGCATTCTGCACGTTGCTGAATTAATAAAATCTGGCCAAAATAGCTTAAGCTCAATCGTCGTGGAGCCGAGCAGAATTGGCGAAGTGGTGAGATACACAGCGGATATTTCAAAGATCTGCGAACGCACATTCTTTACACCGAAAGTAAACATTGAAGAAGGGATAAACTTAGCTCTTCAGTGGTACAGCCGATCCCGAGGTTTAGTGTATCAAAGCTAGTTGTTTCGTAAGGTGTAGCGGGCGTCCAGTAGCTCTAACGCCTTCGCCGAATAGTCCAACATGACAGGATTTAAGTATTCAACATATCCTCCTATCCTTCCCCTTCGGAACTTCTGAGACTCAGGATTCGAGAGATCTGTCGGTGCAAGTCGAAAGTTCTTACTAGATTTTGCTTCCCTTTGAAGAATTTCGAATTTGCATCTTGCTACAGCCGCATAAATACTATTGTCTGGAACTACAACACCGAGTTTCGAAAAGAGAGCTCGCAGAGTAGATTCGGGGGCCGAGTGCATAAGTTCATAGTGAACGATGAAAGGGTCGCTGATGCACCTTATCGCTTCATTGTAGTAGTGAACGATCGAGTTTATGCCAAAGTTTGGATCTTGCACAAAATCATCTAGTGATCCCGACGTGTATCGTTCGTTGCGCAAGGATTCCTGAAAATATGATGATACCACGACATCACGGGGATCTCTAAACAAGAGCACAACCCGTTCCTCAGCTATGATCTCAAAGAACTCATGAAAACTCTTGGGCTCAACGTGGTTGCCGTGTTCAAAAATCAGGTAAGGGAAGTCATCCCTTAGTCGTTTGTTTTCAGTTGCTTCAACGGCAGTCTCGATTGTGGCGTCATTGACGCAAAACGCGATCATTAACCGCAACCATGTGCGGCCCGCCTTTGGGTACGAGACAACGAATACCTTTTCCTGTTCCAACGGGCTACACGATCCCAACATAGTTGCCTTCGTCTTGGCGATTGAACCAGATAGTGGCCGCAAACGATACGGGCATTGTCCAGTCTAAATTCGATCGTGCATTCTTCAATCTAGCCGCTGCAGCCTAAAGTCTCCGGCTGGCGGAAACGCGCTAGTATTGCGCAGCTCGGAAAGAGTGACGAGTTGCTATTCGAGGAACCATTTCTTCGGCCGCGCGATTGCAAGCGAACGATAGCTGTCGCATAAACGATCAATTGTGCGACGCGCTGCAGTTCGCACGCTGCGTAAAGAAAAGACGGTCAGCAATGATCCCTAAAACCCTCTCTTGCAACCGCTCTCTCAGTACGCACGTACAGTTACGAGCTCTGATTGGTTGATGTGAAAGCCGCACTTCGTTGCCGTGTAGAAAGTGGTGGGTGTGGGCTCGATTCAGACCTTCACTGCACGATGAGCAGACGACAGCAATGCGGACAGCATCGAACATGCTTGAGTGATCTAATCGACCCTAAACACCCATCAGAGACGTGGTACCGACGTGATCAGACCGCGAATGACCGTGTCTTCATCTACTTGAAGCCTGCATACTGCTTCAAACCTTTCGCCAGGAAGATTCCGCTGTGACATGAAGTGCGCTACCTGCTCCGCTTCTTCATCGCGTGGCGGAGAGCAAAAGGACCAAGCGTCTGTAAGGTAAAACGGAACGTCCATCGGGAACCCGAAATATCGACGCGTTTCTTCGTCATTTGAAACATCAACCAATATCGCTCGCAGCCCGTTTTTGTAGGAAATTGAGAATGCGTTTGGCGGCAGTTCTGGACGAGTATGATATCCCGCTCGATAGAAATCGTAGGCGGCATAAGCGCCAACTGTGATTACAGCTATCGTCAAGATTATCCCAAGAAAACTCTTTCTCATCCGCGTTCTCTCTCGCCCCTACATCTTTTGCTAGGATTTTAGAGTAGGCAGCACAACCGAACAAATGCCAAAGCTAAATCAATTCCAGTAACGGGCTCCAAGGTGTCGTTCGCTGCACCGCAGGCGGACATCTGTTTGGGATGAAAAGTCCCCGTCTTGAGCCAAGCGTGAGCACTTCCGGCTCACCCTCAACATCGGACATTCAGAATGGCATTGCTGGTGACAGGGCAAATGTGGCTCCAGATCGGCCCAATAAGATTGTGGTCCCGCGTTTATGAGTTGACGGCCTAGGTCGGAACACAATGCTGGAAGGCAATGCGTGTAATTCTGGGATCGCCGGTGATCTTGAAATTCACCATTCCGACGTATGACCAATAGACACGGGGCACCCCTCCGTCGCGGCCGTCAACGGCTGTGATTTCCTTAGCCTCAATCAGATTCTTTGATCTCAATGTCGGAAAGGCCCACGAAACCGCCATCAGAAGTGATTGATCATTCTGTTTGATTGCCTGGACCGCAGCGACTAGCGGACGAACCGTCGATATGCCTCGCCGAGACTTGATCTTGAAATCGATGCGAGGGGCGATCTCCCTCAAGACGCCCGTTAGATCCGATTTCGAATTGAACAGAACCGAAAGATGCGGGATTGCCTTTTTGCCGCGGCAGTACAAGCGAAAGCGGGTTGGATTTCCTGGTGTCGCCGAGTAACCAGCAACATGCTTGACCTCAACAGTCGCGCCTCCCCTGCCAAAGGGCGTTAGCGCAATAGGCGTATAACGGTCTTCGGTGTTGTCAATTCCCAGATCAAAAATCTCAGCCTCGGAGAGCCAATGCATTTCTTTCCAAGGCGGCACCCTGCTCGCCAAGGAAATTAATCGGGCATCGATCCCCATCCGAACCACGTACTCGAGAAGTAAGCCTGTGATCAATTGGTCGACCGAGCGATCAATGCCTGAAGCAGATTTCTTGATGGGATCTTCAATGGCTTTTGCGTCGTAAAACTGGTGAACGCCGAGTTTGGTGTTCCCGCCTGCAAATCGTTTTTCCCCACCTAAGAACGCATAAACGCAGGCGGATGCGCAGATTCCGTCCGGCTCATCTGAGACGTATATGGCCCCGAATTCTTGGACCTTGCCAACCGATTTGCCAACTGATGTTTGAAGTCCCCATCTACGGATAATCTCACCGATTTCGACGGCGGCAATAAGATTGCCCCCAGCCGAATTGAATTTGACCACAAGAGGCGGGGTCTTTTCGGGGGACTTGTGCTCCTTCAGGAGAAAGCTCAGAAACTGATTTGGGCTGTCCTTTGTGATCTTGCCTTCGGCGATGATCCATTCACAGCCATTGCAGTTTCCCCCATTGTAGCCATCCCAAAAGACCATCGGTTCGTCAATTGGATGATCAAAACCTGTTGTCTTTGTTTTCGATATCGCTGGCGACAATAGATCAAGCACAAACAAAAATAGCGTCAACAGAAATACTGTTCGTAAGCTCAGCATTGCTACGCCCCTTTCAACAGCTAGTCGAATACGCCATTATGACATTTGAGGGGCTGGAGAGAATGACCGTCGGTGAGATTTATGGATGGGCCGAAGGCGGTTTTGCTCACTGCAGTGATGAGCCTGGGAGGCTGGTTGACACCTGATCAGGCGGTGTTGGCTGCCGATCCGTGCGATATCCCGTTACCAACACTCAAAGCCCAAATGATTAGAGAAAGTGCTGGGCGTTATGCGGGACCCTACCCATGCCCGTTTTTCCGTGATCGGCGCGGCTATGGGTGTGGGAAGCGAAGCGCTTGGTCACGACCAGGTGGATATTCACCTCTGTGTTATCCCTCCGACATCTCGGCCGACATGGTTCGGGAGTATTGCCAAGTGTTCCGGATAAGCAGCCCCAAGCTTGAATACGATGAGGCGGTAACTTGTGCTGGTCGAGTTTAATCGACAATACTCGAATTTCAAACATAATCGCTGCACTTAAATAAGTCGCAACTCCGCTAAAATCTGCCCCATGTCGATAACATAGAATCTTGGTTCGCTCGCGAAGTATCTGTCGTTCTTTTTGCACTATATTGATCTTTTCAAAATTTACTTGTATTAAATGTCTAGATAAATAGAAATCACATAGCTAGACAAAGAAGGAAACTATTATGAGAACGATATTCGCAATCTTTAAAGCAAATAGTACATATCTGTATTTTACAATTTTCACAATTATTGTTGCGCTGCCAACGCTTACAATTAGAGCGCATGGGAATGACGCAGTTGTTGAGACGCGGGAGATTAACGCGAATCAAGCCGATGCTGCACCTCTTGGGGAAAAAAAGCTGGATGAACACGGGATATTGGGCGCCCCTGAGAGATTTTCCGGCGAATTGAGAAAAACGCTATTTGTCCGTAGAGGTGGAAAACCAGTACGCGGTGAACCAGGCTGTAATCATCCCCATGTAAACTGCGAAGAGGTTTGCTTTAATGTACCAAGTATTCCAACCCGTTATCGTGTTGTGCTGGATGGAAAATGGAGTGCTGTTCACGAAGACCCGCCGTCTAGCTATTTCAACGCAACTCCCGGCGGTGCATGGGCGCGTTTTCAGGAAACACTCTGGCAACCCAGAGGCAACGGTAGATATAAGGTTTGTTTTCAAGCTAAGAACTGGAAACATGATTGGGACAGGAGTTTTAATATTGAGGTGAGATTCTGAGTGTCAAAACCAATATTTTTTGCGGGGTAAAGGACGCATTAGACCATATAAAGACCCGCTCCATCTCATCAAATGAAGTATCGCTACTGCGTCGGTCGGAGTTGTGAGTCTGGAGGCATGATTGGACAGCAACCGATTTTTCAAATAGGCGCGATAACCATGTGCTCGATCGGCTTTGCCATCGCGATCTTAGTCACCATTATGCCTACCCAATCGTCAGCGTCTGATGCTATGTGCGCTGAGATTTTCGGCCTCTGGTCCGTTGAAGAAGATGGCAAGGCGGACGCTCGGATTAGGATTAGCGACTGTGGCGGCAAGATCTGTGGCAAGATTGTCTGGATGCTGAAGCCACGTCTTGACGTGAGAAACAAAGATCCAAACCTTCGAACAAGATGCCTAATAGACGTTATGGTAATTTGGGACTTTGAGCCGATTTTGAATGATGATGGCAAATGTACCAGCGACTGGGGAAGTGGCAAAATATACAATCCAGACGACGAAGATTGTAAAAATCCGAACTCTGCCCGATGCGACCCGGTGTTTGGCGAATGGCTGACGGCCAAAATTCGTTTGATTAATGGGAATCGCCATCTATTGCTGCCAGGCAAACACAGATGGAAAAGAATTAATGCAGAGACGCCCTTTGAAGAGGCGCATACACGATGCACTGGATAATCAATAAGAACAGTTCGAACCGAGGCGAACTCGACGCGACGGCAGAATACTTTCGCGACCGTGTTACCCTTTGGCTTTGGCGCGGCCCAACCGCCTTCATTGGACTAACTATAGCCATCGCCTCCATCCTTTTGACGAAGGGGGGGGCGGCCCCCGGTGAAGAACCAGTTCCGCTCTTTGACATAACGGCACCACCTTTTACAAATCAGTGGGAGTTGGCATGGGTCCTGATTCTCGTCGTGAGTACTGGTTTGGTCGCATGGTATTGGTTGGTGTTATCAAACTACGCGCGGTGTCCAAATCACATTACTGTACCGCATCTCGGCCTAGTGCTGACAGCGCTTGGGTCGACAACTATTCTGTTTATGATGCTTGTCTATGAGGTTGTGGATCCTGGCCGCTGAATGTGATTTCTCTCTCTTTCCTCTGTAATACTGCCTCCGAAGCCTGATCGTTGAACGAGGGTTGCCGGGTGAACTTGAGGCTTCGCTGTAAAGCAACGAATCATCAGTGGCAGGGATGCTCCAGCGTAGGCCGTTTATGGGGCATGTTGTAGCCGTTCGGCGTTGTCTAGATTGACCCTCGAGAAGTTTAAAGCAAGAAGGAGCAATAAGCGGACGCTGCGGTAATTGATCAAGCAAATACTCTTTACACAGACAACCACTGGATTATCGTCAAAGTGGGACTCTAGTTTCCAGTCCTCCCCGGAAATCCACCGAGGAGGACAGCATGAACTCAGAAACCATTCTCACTCACTATCGCCGCCAGCTAGCGAGTGGTGTTCTACCCCAAAGAACTAACCCGCTGACATTTAAGCCCGTCAATGCGACGCCGTGGTTGGCGATGTCGACCTTGCAGAAAGCCATCCGCAGAGGGCGGAGCGATCTGGCACTTGGGGCGGCCGCAACTTTGCACAAAACAGCAGCGAATCGACTTTGGCGACGCCTCTCTGTGACCGCCTACGAGGACGTCGGTGTTGCTGATTTCGACACCGTTGCGTTGGTGACTTCCGCGCTCAAGGGAAAACGGTTTCGGGAAAGGATCGGGGGCGAATGGTCAGTCGCTTCCTGGTTGGTCACGCGTATGTGCCAGTCGGCGAAGTGTCGAGCCGCTGATGACCTGGCATATGTTTGCGAGCGTCACCCCGGGTTGGCGCAAGAACGTCTAATGCTCACGTTCGAAGCTACGCCAGCGCTGATTGAGCATATCGTTTCATCATGTAATTTGGAGAAACGCGCGCTTGCTCTCTGGAACGCAGTCGGCGTCAACAGCTTCAACGCCTCGCGCTTGCGGGAACGAAAAGGCGAACCTCAGGCTACCTTGGATGCGCTTTGCGATTATGGGCTCCCAGATACGCTCATCGAGGTCTGTCGGGAAGGATATAGAAAGTCCGGCGAGATCATGTCGCCGCTGCTGATCCTTCTCCATTGTGAGTTTGACGCAGACATTGCCACGGTCAAACCGGACAAACTGCCCCCGGAAGAACTGATCGGCGAAACTCCGAGTTGGGCCTTCGACATGCACACACGGGAGGGAAGGTCTGCACTGACGCGGCTTCAGCACTCGCAGTGTGAGATCGCAAGGTGGCTTCGCGAAACAGTTCCACCGAAAAAGCGAACCGGACTATTCGGTCACATGGTCTTCAGGGTCGAGGGTGGGTGTGTTGATCGTCGGTTGCGATGGGCAATCGGAGATGAGTTGCGCCGCAAAGCGACTTTCGAGATCTACGGATTGAAATCTGATGTCATGGTCGAAGGCCTCGATCTATTGCGCAAGGACATTCCCCATCTGAACGAGGAGCGCCGCCATGTGTCCCATTCTAACTCGCGATAATCCCCCATTATCACGACCTTCAATTGCGGGGCAAAACGCGCCAAAAACTCAGTATACAGATGATCATGCAATCAATTGCACGAACATATCTGCAATTGATTGCAAATCTGATCGGACGACCCAAGATGCACAAGCTGATGTAGCCGATTGTGCCGACCAACTCCCTGGACCCGTAAGAAACTACGTCCGGGAAAGCCTCTCGGAGAATTCAAGACGGGCCTACGCGTCCGACCTTCGGCATTTCGAGCACTGGGGCGGAACAATACCGTGTACGGACAAATCACTCGCCGAGTACCTGGCCCAACATGCCGGTATGCTGAGTGTCGCCACCTTGCGTCGGCGTGTCGCCTCGATCTCGAAGGCGCATGATGCACAGGCACTGCCCAACCCCACCAGCGCCGAATTGGTCAAGGCGACTTTGCGCGGCATAAAGCGGACGCATGGAACGTCGCAGCGCCAAGCCAAACCTCTAGTCAAAGAGGACCTGTTTGCGGTGCTTACAGTTATGGGAGATTCCTTAAAGGATATCCGCGACAGGGCCCTATTGCTGATTGGTTTTGCAAGCGCGTTTCGACGATCAGAGTTGGTTGCAATTAATTGCAAGGACATCGAATGGGTCAGGCAGGGTATCGTAGTCAATGTTCGTAGGTCGAAGACCGACCAGGAGGGCGCGGGGCGTAAGGTTGGCATTCCATATGGTCGGACTCAATGGTGTCCCGTGACTGCGTTGTCCGAATGGCTTGAGTTCTCCGGGATAGAAGACGGAGCGGTTTTCCGGCGGGTTGATCGTCACGGAAATCTGATCGATCAACGACTATCGGGAGAGGCGGTTTCGCTCATGATCAAGGGCCGTGTTGCTGATGCCGAATTGGACGCAGAAGGATACTCCGGTCATAGTCTGCGGGCTGGCTTTGCAACTAGTGCCGCCGCAACAGGTATCTCTTCATGGAAAATCCGGCAACAAACCGGGCACACGTCTGAAGCAATGCTCAAGCGGTACGTTCGTGATGGAGAGCTGTTCGTCGACAACGCGGCGGCTTCTCTATTGTAACGAGCCGTTCGATAAGTGGGCACGTTGACATATCAAGGATTGAGCGCTGTTGAGGTGCAGGTGATGCACTCATCGCATTTACAGCCAGGATCGTGAAACATAACGATGATTATCAAGCGGTCCCACAACAGGAGTGCCCAGTAATGCATATTGTGTACTTCTGGAAATTTTCGGGCTTTGTAACAGAAAACGCCCGGATAATTGCCTTTTTCCTCAACCGTCTGGAGCGCAAGAAAAAAATGATCAGGAGGTTTTTGGCCGGGTGGGATTATTTCGATTCCCGACGTTAATTGTTGCGGTAGAACATCTCCATACTCAATCAAATATAGCCCCCGAACCATCTTAAGAATAACTCGCCTAATTCGATCTCCTTGTAGCCGTTTCACCACCTTGCCATGCGGGAGCGACAGCCCTGACGGTCGAGTTTCGAATTCATTTAGAACCATGGTGACGAGAGGTACTTGTTGGCCTCGGTGAAACTTCGCGACGGTCTCCGCGAGCCTTTTATCGCCTGCATACGACCCGCGGGCAAAGGGGAGAAGTGAATTAACGAAATAGTCTTCGTCATGCTGGTACGCCGAGTTGCAGCTTTCGTGCACCGGAAGTGTAAAGAGATTGGGATGATGCTTTTGACGGATCGCCTTCGCGAAGAATTGCTTGGGCGGCAAATGATCGCGATTTATTGGTGGAAATAGGGCTTCGCCACAAATGTAACAAAGCTCATCTTGAGTTGAATTTGGTTGGTCATTTTCAAGACACATCGGTGTTGCCATGCACAATATTATTCAAATCGTTCGTCTATCCTGCGGTCTTCCTCAATCAAACGCTCAACGCGTTGGTCAAGAGAGATCAATTTCCCTGCTGCCCAGTTGCGGACTCGGTCATTGGGGTGCTCTCTCAGATCCTCGATAAGGATGCGCCGACGCATTATGCGATTCCACCAAGGGCCTGTTCCTGAGCCAATATCAAACCTATGATAGAATTCCTCGAGAACAATTTCGCTTACGGTTTCGATCTCGATTAGCCCTTTGGCAATTGGCGTCCAACGAAAAAGACCCTCGTCATCAGTTTCCCAATACTGAACACATCGGGCGATCCAAAGTGCACGCTGCGAAGGGTCCTCAAGCACCCAATCCAATATCAGCAAATCTTGATTGTTAATCGATGCGCGCTGTCCAGCGGGATCATCATCATCCGTTCGACCGAAGAATCTCGAGCCTGCTCTTTTTGCTGTCATTTCGTCCGAAAAGGCAATTTCGAGCACCAAGTTCGGACACAGATCGCCAAGGACGTTCAACAAATCTTGCATTCCCAACAGCGCACTTCGGTTCGAATTGGCCAAGGAGACCAAGTTCTTGACCACTTCTTTTGTATAAGCTTGAGATTCGCCGCCGCACAAGCAGGCCTTAGCGATCTCTCCTAATTCATAATCATCGATGCGCGCTTCACATTCGGTTAGATCGAGTGTAGCGAGTAGCTCCGCACCAAACCGAATGACATCACTGTCTACCGCCTTTTTCTTAGAGTGACCAAAGAGGTACATTTGAAGAATGTTGGCTGCTACAATCCCGCCATCGATTCCAGTCGCCGTAAGTTTTCGGAGGAAGTCGGCGAGCGCAGTTGGGGAGGTGACTTTCGTTACACCACCTGCGGCTATTTCACGATAGGATTCAATTGGAGCTTTTCCGACATCTATGGATGCGCTCAGTCGGTCAATGCCTTTTTTCTTGAGAGGTAAACGCAACGTCAGCGGTACAATATACTGCCCCAAGATCTCATCTGTTAGTGCGCCGTCCAGCCAAGTTTCCACCAGTTTGCGGTCTCTCGTGGCAGCACCTTCTACGAAGCCGCAAAGGATGGCCGCATTCCTTTTCGTGGCGGGCGTTTCCGAAAATACTTCTAACAGTTCCAACCAGGCTTCCGTCATGTCGGAAACTTTTTTTGCCAGCCCACAGCCAAATCCAGCGCAGGAACCAGCCTCACCAAATGCACATGCTTCAGTGAGGAGGTCTGGCCAAAGATGCTTTTGAGTCGCCACATCCTGACCCACTTCTTCGGCCATGCGGCTAGCGAGGTCATGTGATTGTGCTGTCTCGCCAGGAGGATAAAAGCCCCACGGCGAACTTGTCACAATAGCGACGAACCTCTCTTCGATGGTTTTGGGGTGGAGCGTTCTTTCAAGTTTCTTCGCGCGCTTCAAAACCTCCGAGTTCCAACGCTTCGCATCATAATGCATCGCCTCGCATAGTTTCTTCCATGCAGCAGCCCTGACCCTGACATCAGACAATTGGGCAATTGAGGTCTCAACTTCATCGATCAACCCAATGCGAATGAGTTCCCTGATTTGCTGCGTAAATATCCTTCCAGCATTGGTCGCCACTGTCGTATTGTCGTCGCCCGTAAGCGCAATCAAACGATGGACTACACCACGAAACCAATCGTTCTGATCAGAAGTCGATGCTGGACGCCACTCATTCCCCCTGACTCTCGATCCAAAATCATGTTCATAGTCTGGGGAAATTGATTGAGTTGTCAGCGCATATTTAAGCGCCTGGACACCAATTTCCCTCCGCCGTTTGTTGTCGTTTGCGAGCAGGGTGTCCAAGAACCCGAGCCGTTGTTCGGGCGAAGCTTGGGTCCCCGAGCCAACAATCCAAAACAGTTTTAAGAAACTCGACCTGACGTTACCGAACAATTGGTCTTCTAGTTCGGCGTCTTCCAAAGTGAGTAAAACTGTACATGAGCGCTCAAAAAATTTCGGATAGTATGCGAGGCATCTTGTAGTTTTTGCGAGGTTGGCCAAGCAATCTATATCCAAATTTTCAAGTTCGTCCGCTGAGTTGTCCAATGTCACCCGTTCAATTGCCGATAGCGCAAACTCGGGGTTAGCGGGTGCAAGGTAGTGAAGAATTTCAGTCTGATATAAGTCTAGATTTGATGGCACATCAAATAGCTCTTCAGATGCCAACAAACGACGAGCAATACATTGTGCACGCTCAGATTCATGAAGTTGCCCAATTCGCCTTGCAAACGAACGAAATAATCGAGATTGACCTCCATTGGTGAAGTGCGACACAACCGTGTCAAGTGGCAGGCGGTCCAGTGCTTGAGTAGCCAAGCGGATTGCTAACGCGTGGGGAAGAATAGCGCGCTGCGTTCCCCTCTTTTGTGCGGTTCCACGTTCAACGAATTCAGCGATACTTCGATAAAACTGATTGTGTGTGACTTCCGCCAGTTCAGCCAATATGGGGTGTTCAGGCTTCTGATCACCATCACTTTCTACGTGGAATGCGTACACAAGGGAGGCAACTTCTGCACATCGTCGGAGAACATCATCGGTCGGACGGCGGCCGTCTAAGAACAGTCTGTCTATGAGAACTCTATCGGAAAGGTCCGCGAGACCAGAACCTGTATCCGCGTTCCTCGCAATCGCCAAAGCAACTCGTGCATTGCCATCTGCAAACTCTGCGATCCTGTGACGATCCGAGAATGATAAATCAGGAAACCGGGATTCCAGCAGTTGCCCTATGAGGTCCCGACCGTTTGAATAGAGTCGGAAGATTCTTGTCCCCTCGTGCTGATCATAACCGACATCAAAATCTATCGTGAGTAGACTCACGTTGCTGTCCGGCCGCTGCACGATTTCTGCGAGATGTCTATGCGTATTACCAGGGCAGTTATCAACTATCAATAAGCAGTGTGGTTTTGCAGAAACGAGGCGATCAGCGATTTGAGTTGGTCCAATAGTCGGTGAATTGGAAAGATCTCCATAGACCACAGATGCACTGCTCAGGGCATTGGGTGAAGCTGTCTCGTCAAAAAGCGCCTCGGCAAGACGCGTCTTTCCAACGCCCGATACACCTACTAATCTGACTATTCCACCTGGATTGGTTAGAGTGGCTCGAATAGTGTCAATCGCGTCAGAGATTTGCATTTGCTGGTCTGTTGAACCAAGACGCGCGACCTTGGGAATGTCGTCGACGAGGTATTCTCCTGGCGATGATAAATTTGGTGAAGACCAATTTTGAAATGGCCGCCATCCAGCGAGAGATCGACCAATCATTTCACGCAATTCATTTGCGACGCTTGTATGCACATTTACCCATCGGGCAATTCGGCTAGCGTCATAAAAATCGAGTAAAATCGCTTCGTGATTTGGTAGTTCGCGCACGACGTTTGTCATTGCGACTAATCGCCGTTGATACATTTCCTCCGAACAGTCGTTTGTAGAGAAGACAATATATGCGCCAAAATTGTTGGCGAGTTCGCCGAACAGGGGGCGAAGAATCCCCCTCGGAGCCATTTCCTTCTTTAACTCGGACGCAGGCATCTCCTCGGCTTTGGATTGAAAAGTTGTTAATTGCCTCGGAAGCCAGTCTGTGCGCGCCGGCTCGTTTTCCCAATCTACCAGGGCATCAACACCACCATCGCTTGCATTCTGATCGCCCCCAAGCCGGATCGAACTGAGCGGAACGCCATACAGAGCAACCTCGGCCTCTAAAAGGAGCCGGAGCACCTTCCTAAGTTGATCGTCATCTAGACTCTTAATGTCGGCCGATGAAACGTCGAATGGTCCCATAGGACTGCCTATCGTACGGTTTCGCTACGTTATCGTACGTTTGTGATTCTCATCTCCTGCATAATGACCGCTTATCAACATTCCTATCTTTATCCATGCGACATTCAACGCTAACGTAATTCTGGAACCACTACGCATGGTTCCGGGGCTTAGAACACCCCTTAGTGACCGGTTTGGCGCTGACCGTGACAGCGCCGCCCTTGATCTTATGGTCGGGGTGCCTGTGGTTATACAACAGGCTCTCGGGCTAAAGACCATGGGGGTCGTGTCACTACGGCTGTTCTAACACCCCGATCACCAAGGTTGAGAGACGCCATCTTCCGGTGGGCGCACCGGAGGCTCTGGCCTTATCGGGGATTTTCATGAAACAGTCATTGATCAAGCATGCCTTCCGCACTTGTGTGTTCGCGGGCGCTCTTGCGCTCCCATCTATTTCGACTTCCGCCGCGACAATCGAACCAGGCGCCTGGATCGGCACCAAGCAAGATCCAATCAGCATGGCGGCTGTCGACGAAGCCGTCCGACTCATACGAGCCTATGGTTATCGGTGCGACAGCGTTCACAGGATGACGAAGTTTGTGTGGAGCCGCGGCTTCACCGTCTTCTGCAACAAGGGGCTGTACCACTTCGAAATAAGTGACAAAGGCGGCCGTTGGGTTGTCGAGTACAAAGATTGAAGGCGGAACAATGCTAAGTCTCCGCAGGCTCTGCGCCGCATCGGCATTATTGACCGTTTTGTGGACGCTTTCACAATCCCTATCAGCGGACGAAGTCATCTATTCAAAGAAAGTGGGCCCCTGGAACTCTCTTGGAGTGAGAGTGACAATAGACGGTTCTATAGTCCACGCTTTGGCGAACCCGAGTTGGGAATATCTAAGAACTGTCCCCGGCGTGGGCAAGCAAGCGACCCTATACATTCGATGCGAAAAGGGGCGCACACAGGCGTTTATAAACTTCGCCGGACATTTCATGGCCGACATCAACGACGGAGGCGTGATCACTTATCGGATCGATAATGAGAAGGCCCAAAGCATCCGCCTCAAGGAAAGTACAAACAACGAGGCACTCATGTTCCGAAAAGGTAATCATTCAATACGCTGGACCAGGCAACTGTTCGGGAAGAGCATATTGTATGTGCAAGCGACTCCATATCGGAAGGGCCCCTTGCTTCTCCGGTTTCCAATTCATGAAATTGAAGATGCGATAGAGCCATTGAGGAATGCGTGTAATTGGTGATCGTAAAGACGCTTTCTTGATGATCTGCATCTGTTTGTATCTGCGATTCTTGCCAAAATAGCCGGAATCAGATTTGGACATCAGTTGACTAAGCGCGTTCGTTGTAATTCATGCATGGTAAAAATAAGATAATAATCATATTCCGGCGACGAGAAATATGCACGCCGGTTCGCAGACATGATCCACCAACACTCGAACCGCTCAAGCTAACGTATAATCATTCTTGAGCCATTTAGATTTCTCGGAGAAATAATTGGTATGGAAATCATCCTTGATCATATGCGGGGAAATGAGAATTCTTTGATGGTTCTTTTCACAGCCGGAATATTCCTGTCCGGTATTGCATCACTAATTGTCGCAATTCACTTGGCGCGTGACAACAGGGCGCTTCGGAAAGCTGGCACAGAGCCGATGGTCATTGGCTATTTGAAACCAGATCGAACGACTGTCAATGTGATCCGATTTCACATCAGAAATGTCGGAAAGGGGCCGGCATTCAACGTTTCGATGGAGATCCTTGGCGAAAAAGAGATGTATCGTGAACGCGGATTACGTCTGCCCTTTGAGCCGCAAAGACCACCAATTACCGCATTGCCACAAGATGACGATCTTGGTTTCTTCTTCGGCGTCGGACACGAATTGTTGGGAGATCCAAGTCTGCCCCCGGTAACCATTTCCATCAGTTACGAGAACGCGTCAGGACGAGTATTCAACGAGAATTCAGCGGTCGATATTAGGCAATTTGAAGGATTCTCATGGGTCGGTCGCCTGGCGGAAGACGAGATTGCTAAAACTCTAAACAAAATCGAACGAACAATTGGCCACATGGCGAGCGGCTTTAAGATGCTTCATGTGAAATCAGCATCACCCGACGAGTGGCGTCGGGAAAAGGAGAAAGAGTATCAGGAACTCGAGAAATTTATGGAAGAGAATACGGATACACAGGAGCAAAACTGATTTCTGGCACCTCGCCGCCTAGGACCCGTATGTTCTTGGCTGTGCACTCATAAACGCGGACCGTTGACACCATTCCGGAGGATGTCCAGTTAGCACCCAACTCGCAACGTTTTCGCGCGAACCTTGGCACGGGGCGAATGCGCCAAAAGACGACCCGTTCAGTGTTCCAAGAACGCTGGTATGGCCGTCTCATTGAGACCTTGTCGAGATTTGCCTCCATGAGCCCGAAGTCAGCGGCAGATTCTCGAGACAACAGAAATCATATATCATTGATCACTAATCGTGCGTCTTGAGAGAACCGACACACGTGCAAATCGACCCACTCCGCCTGCTCAGCCGCACGTATGGGGCCCGACATGAATACCGCCCTTCAGACCATCTGGACCGCCATGAGCTTGACAGCGTTTTGGGGTGCCGTTCTTACTATCCTGATCACTGCCATTGCCTTCCTGCTCAGCCAACTCACCAAGCACCGGTTCAAGACGCTCGAGAAGTCCTTAGAGCACAACCTCGAAAAGCAGCGCCTCGAATTCGAACGCATCTCCGCGCTTCACCTCCAACAAAATGCTTTCCTGCAATCCCAGTACGGGAAAGTGTTCGAATTCGCATGCGCCCAAACCAATGTGCTCAAAAGTGAGTATTTCAAGTTGCTGGACCACGAGCAGAACCTTGCCCTTGATACCGCCGAATACGCCAAGCTAATCCGCGAGGCAGACAATAACCTGATGGTAATTCTGCGCAATTACGAGGGGATTCTCGACGCGCACACGATCCAAAAGGTCCGTAACGTGCACAATACGCTGTGGCAACATCACAGCAATGCGACAATAGAAGGCATCGCCCGGTTCAGGGCGCGGAAGGGCGACTTCTACAAGGAAATTGACGCAGTCTGCGAGTTTATTAAGCCAGACCAAATCCTGTATCGGCTCGGGCTCATCGATAAGGCGTTGATGCTGAAAAGAAGAGAAGATTCATGAAGACATTCATAAAGTATGATCCTGCCAAGACAAAGGTTATCGGTCAAATGACGATGAACGGGGTCGGCCGATACGATTTTGAGGAGATCAATATTCTCTCCGGCGAGGAAGTGAAAAGGCAACTCGAATCAGGTGAGATCCAACTCGGCTTGAGCGAGCCTGAAGTCGACGTAATCCTAAAGATCGAAAAGATCGAGATTGTCAGACGTGATGCCTGAACCTGCCGAGTTGAGAACCCTCGACCAGATTATCGAGATCCATGTGATGGCGCGCGACAGAACTGAGATGCACAAGTGCAATTGCTGGAAGGCGGATCGTTGCGGCTATCAAGGCACGGGTGGGGCCGCCCAAAATTGGAGAGCAATTCGGGCGATCCCTTGAGGCGTCCCATAGCACCCGGCTGTTCTCTCCAGCCAGTTCACATTATGGCGGCTCCGCATCCGGTTATGCTACCGATTCGATGGCATGCGCACTTGTTCGCTGTCTCGCTCTTTTAACGCCAGAAATGCCTCTCCGACATGTTCGTCCGCCAGTCAGCACAATCGATCTGTTTGCTTCCGTATTGCTTCCGCCAGCCATTCATAGACTGAGAGCAATCATTCTAAACTATTGAAAAGATTGGCGCACCCGAAAGGATTCGAACCTTTGACCTCTGCCTTCGGAGGGCAGCGCTCTATCCAGCTGAGCTACGGGTGCTTCTGGGTCTGACGAGCGATAGATAGCGCATGGCGGCTTGAAGGGCAATCGGGGTTTCGCGCCGCTCCCGTTGCCTGTCACGCTGATGGCATTATCTGTCAGTACATGGCCGCGCGCCGGAGCGGCGCTATGGCGCTCGGGTGCCGCGGGTGGCATAGTGCGGGCGATGGCGAAACGCCGCCCAGACCACTCCCAGAAAAACCGGTTCCGATGCCTGAAAAAGCCGCTCTCAAAAAAGAAAACAAGACCTACGTGCCGACCCGCGAGCCGCGCCCCGTGGCCAAGGGCGATCACGTCTATCTCATTGACGGATCAGGCTATATTTTCCGCGCCTATCACGCGTTGCCACCGCTGACGCGCAAGTCGGACGGCCTGCCGGTGGGCGCCGTCTCCGGCTTCTGCAACATGCTGTTCAAGCTGCTGCGCGACGCCCAGGACGGCACGGAACTGACGCATCTCGCCGTCATTTTCGACTATTCCGGCCGCTCGTTCCGCAACGAGATCTACGGTGAATACAAGGCACACCGGCCGCCGCCGCCGGAGGATCTCGTGCCGCAGTTCGGCCTGATCCGCGACGCCGTGCGCGCATTCAACGTGCCGTGCATCGAGCAGGAGGGCTTCGAGGCCGACGACCTGATCGCGACGTATGCGCGTCAGCGGCGAAGCCGCCGGCGCCGATGGTCACCATCGTCTCGTCGGACAAGGACCTGATGCAGCTCATCGGCCCGCAGATCGCCATGCTCGACACCATGAAGAACAAGGCCGATGCGCGAGCCCGAGGTGATGGAGAAATTCGGCGTCGCGCCGGACAAGGTGATCGACGTGCAGGCGCTGGCGGGCGACTCGGTCGACAACGTGCCGGGCGTGCCCGGCATCGGCGTCAAGACCGGCGCCCAGCTGATCACGGAGTATGGCGACCTCGACTCGCTGCTCGAGCGTGCCGAGCGAGATCAAGCAGAACAAGCGGCGCGAGAACCTGATCGAGTTCGCCGATCAGGCGCGCATCTCGCGCGACCTCGTGACGCTCAAGGTCGACGTGCCGGTCGAACATGCGCTCGACGCGTTCGGCGTTTCGGAGCCGGAGCCGGGGACGATCTGATCGGACTTCCTGAAAGCGCTCGAATTCACGACCATCACCAAGCGCGTCAGCGAGGCGCTGGGCGTCGATCCGGACGGCTTCGAGGCCGGCGCGGTCGAAGTCGAGATGGACGGGCGCGGTCCGGACACGCATATGGACCAGCGCGCCGACGCCAAGGGCGAGACGGCGGCAAAGGCAAACGGAGCCGCGCAGGCCGGTGGCGGCCCCGAAGCGCTGGCCGCCCACATGGCCGAGACGATGAAGGCGATCCCGGTTGACGTCTCGGCTTACGAGACAGTCACGACGCTCGCCCGGCTCGAGGAATGGATCGCCGAGGCGACCGCACTCGGCTTTGTCGCCGTCGACACCGAGACCACCTCGCTCGATGCCATGCAGGCGGACCTGGTCGGCGTGTCGCTGGCAACGGCCCCCGGCAAGGCGTGCTACGTGCCGATCGGCCACCGTGCGGGGGACGGGCTTGCGCTCGACGGCGAGGCGGTGGGCGAGCAGGTGCCGCATTCCGAGGCCATCGCCGCCCTGAAGCCGCTGCTCGAAAACCCGGCGGTGCTCAAGATCGGCCAGAACCTCAAATACGACTGGCTGCTGCTGCAGCGCTTCGGCATAGAGGTGGCCCCGCTCGACGACACGATGCTGATTTCCTACGCGCTCGACGCCGGGCTCGGCGGCCACGGCATGGACGAACTGTCGAACCGCTGGCTCGGTCACGCGCCGATCCCGTTCAAGGAGATCGCAGGCAGCGGCAAGAACATGCTGACCTTCGACCTGATCCCGGTCGACAAGGCGACGGAATATGCGGCGGAGGATGCCGATATTACGCTGCGGCTCTGGCAGGTGCTCAAACCGCGGCTGGTCGCGGAAAGCATGACGACGCTCTACGAAACGCTCGAACGGCCGCTTGTGCCGGTGCTCGCACGCATGGAAGCGAACGGCATCGTCGTCGACCGGACCGTGCTGTCACGGCTCTCCGGCGACTTCGCCCAGACCATGGGCGCGCTTGAGGACGAGATCCACAAGCTTGCGGGCGAGACCTTCAACATCGGTTCGCCGAAACAGCTGGGCGAGATCCTGTTCGACAAGATGGGCATCCAGGGCGGCAAGAAGACCAAGACCGGCGCCTGGGGCACGGGCGCCGACGTGCTGGAGACGCTGGCGGCGGAAGGCCACGACCTGCCGGCGCGCGTGCTCGACTGGCGGCAGCTCTCCAAGCTCAAGAGCACCTATACCGACGCGCTGCCGACCTTCATCAACCCGGACGACGGGCCGCGTCCACACCTCCTATTCGCTGGCGTCGACCTCGACCGGACGCCTCTCCTCGACCGATCCCAACCTCCAGAACATCCCGGTCCGCACCGAGGAGGGCCGGCAAGATCCGCACGGCCTTCGTTCCCGAGGCCGGCAACGTGCTGATCTCGGCTCGACTATTCGCAGATCGAGTTGCGCGTGCTCGCCCATGTCGCCGACATTCCCGCGCTCAAGCCAGGCGTTCGCCGACGGGCTCGACATTCATGCCATGACCGCGTCGGAAATGTTCGGCGTGCCGGTCGAGGGCATGGACCCGATGGTCCGGCGGCGCGCCAAGGCGATCAACTTCGGCATCATCTACGGCATCTCGGCCTTCGGGCTCGCCAACCAGTTGTCGATCCCCAGAGGCGAGGCCAAGGAATACATCGACACCTATTTCGAGCGATTCCCCGGCATCCGCACCTATATGGAAGACACCAAGGCGTTCTGCCGGACCAACGGCTATGTGGAGACCGTGTTCGGGCGCAAGGTGCACATGCGCGGCATCAATTCGAAGAACCCGGCGGAACGGGCTTTTTCCGAACGTGCCGCCATCAACGCGCCGATCCAGGGCTCGGCCGCCGATGTCATCCGGCGGGCCATGATCCGCATGGAACCCGCGCTCGTAGAAGCGAATCTGGGCGCGCGCATGCTGCTCCAGGTGCACGACGAGCTGATCTTCGAGGCCCCGGAGAAAGAGGCCGAGAAGACCATGGAGATCGCGACCAGGGTCATGGAGACCTCGACCGAGCCCGTGCTCAAACTGTCCGTGCCGCTCAAGGTCGACGCCCGGGCGGCCGCCAACTGGGACGAGGCGCATTGACGGCGCACTTGCCTGACATTCGCCCGCGAACGGAGGCCAACACGTCATGCTGCTGGTGATCGGCGGTATCGTTTTGCTCGCGGTCGTCTTCGGCCCGACCCTCTGGGTGCAGTGGGTCATGCAGGCACACACCGCCGACCGGCCGGACTTTCCTGGCACCGGCGGGGAGCTTGCACGCCACCTGCTCGATGAATTTCATCTGCCCGATGTGAAAGTCGAAGTCGCGCCCGGCGATGCCGACCACTACGACCCGACGGAAAAGGTCGTGCGCCTGTCGCAGCAGAATTTCGACGGCCGCTCGGTGACGGCGGTGGCGGTGGCGGCACACGAGGTCGGTCACGCCGTCCAGGACCGGGACGGCTACGGACCTTTAAGGCTGCGCGGGCGGCTGGTGCGCTCGGCGGCCCTGGCCGACCGGCTCGGCACCTTCATCATCATGGGGCTTTCGCTCGTCGGCAGCGTCGCGGTTTCACCGCGGCTCATCATCGTCGGCGTCATCGCGGTCATCATCCTCGGCCTTATCGAGGTGCTGGCGCATCTGGTGACACTGCCGGTCGAATTCGACGCCAGTTTCAGCAAGGCGCTGCCCGTGCTGGAGAAGGGCGGCTATCTGCCGGAAGGCGACATGACGTCGGCCCGCAAGATCCTGACCGCCGCGGCCCTGACCTATGTCAGCGCGGCCGCGGCGCGCATCCTCAACGTGATCCGGTTCCTTAGGGTGCTGCGGTAGCTGCACTCCTGTGGCAACCGCAAGAAAGACCCAGCATACCCATCTTTGGCGTCATCCTTGCCTGAGCGTGAGCGAAGGCGAGGATCCACTTACCCTCCCCGCGCTCCGCTGCCACCGCCAATGGATTCTCGGCCTCGCTAAAGGCTCCGCCAAGAATGACGACGGGAATTGCCCTTCGCGTTCCCTGGTTGCCCGAAGGGCAGACGGGGGTCGTGAGGATTACAGGCCGGAGTATGGAACGGTCCCGGGTTAGCAGCGCACCGTTTCACGCTGCGCAGCACCCGGGAAACACCACCCCTACTGCGCCTCCGCGTTCGCCACCGTACTGCAAGGTTTCGGCAGGTCGCGCAGGGTCACCACCTTGTACCGGAGCGGCGGCTTCTTGCGCTTGGGCTTGGCATAGGGCTTGTCCGACAGCCACCAGGCCAGGTCCTTGCCGCAGCCGTCACCCGGAGGCGGGGCCGGCTGGTTCTTGCAGCTGTTGCCCTGCGGGCACCTGATGCGGACATGGAAGTGATAGTGATGGCCGTACCAGGGCCTGATCTTGCGCAGCCAGCCGCGGTCGCCCCGGGCCCAACGGCACAGCTCCTTCTTGATCGGCGGATTGACGAAGATGCGCGTCACTTCCGGATAGGACGCCGCACGGCGCAGCAGCCTGGCGTGCCCCTCGGTCCAGACCTTCGGGTTGATCTCCCGGCGGTTCTTGATCACCGAGATGGAGCTGATCTTCTCACGCTCGCGGCGCGACAGCTTGCGTGGGGGCGACGGCAGCATCCAGATGTCGGCATCGAGCCCAATCTGGTGGCTGGCGTGACCGGTCAGCATCGGACCGCCGCGCGGCTGCGCGAGATCGCCTACCAGCAGGCCGGGCCAGCCGTCGAGTTCCTTGGCGTCCTTGGCGAGACGTTCGACATAGGCAACCAGGTCGGGGTGGCCCCAGTTGCGGTTGCGCGACAGCCGCATGGCCTGCCAGGCCGGGCCGTCTTCGGCCAGCTTCTTGCCGCCGGCAAGACAGCCGCGGTTATAGGTCCCGAAGGCCTGGGGCTTCAGCTTCGCCGGCTTGGGAAGATGACCGAAGATCTGCTTGGCCGGTTTCGGCCTGGGTTTTTTCGGTTTCTTGTCGGCAAGCGCCGGTGCCGCAATGGCCGCGGACAGAGCAACAACCGCAATCGCGAAGGCCTGTTTCATGATCAACCGCCCGGACTCGATACACTGTCCGGCCATGTTAGAGAGAGTGGCGGCCGGATGGAACAGTTCTGCCGGTGGACCTATTCGGGAAGGCCGGTCGCCTGGTGGTGGGAGATGCGCCACGCCCCGTCCTCACGCACGAACGTGTTCGACGCAATGGTGCGGGCGTGCCCCAGATCCTCCGTGCAGAACACCACCGCGCAGGTGCCGTTCATGATGACCGTCGGCTCCACCGGGTAGACCGCCGGCGGCTCGCCGACGAACATGATGCGGTACCACGACTCCATGACCTCATCGCGGCCGGACAGGCCCGGCCAGCCCGGATGGAAGACCGCAACGTCGTGACCGCGCGCCCAGAGTGCGTCCATGGCTTCGAGATCGCCGCCCCTGAAAGCGGCATAGAATGCATCGTTGGCCGCGAGGATCGCCGCCTCGTCCGCCTTGCTGCCACGCGATTGGCTGGTATCAGCCATCAATGCTCTCCAGGTCTTTGCTCCGCGTGGGGAAGCGGAGCCCGTGGGAGAAATCCTATCGCGGTGACCCCGCCGTGTCACGAAAGATGGGGGCGGCGAGATGCCACTGCCAACCGGCGTGCGCCTCAGAACCAGGCGAAACGCTCAACCCTGTCGTGAACGACGCTGCACCTGGCGTTGCGGGTGTGACGGCCATTTGCCTCGCGCGTCCTGACTTTCAGCGCGACATCCCACCGGTCGTCGCCCGCATGCCTGGTCGAGAGCACTTTGCGGATCGTCACCTTCGATCCGCCGCGCCCGACTATTCTTCTGTGGGTACGATGCAGGCAGGCGGAGACCGCATTGTGCCGGGAGGAATGTCCGTGGTGGTAGTCGTAATGCTCACGGTCCCGGTGCGCATTCGCCGCCGACGCCGCAATGACCGCCAATGCCGCGGCACCGATGCTGACCGCAATCGCTTCTCCGAACCTGTCTTTCTTCTGTCTGGCCTCCGCCTCGCCGAGCGCAAGGCTCGCAGCGACGACCAGCGAAACGAGCATGGTCAACAGGACCCCGGGTTGTCTCATCGATATTCTCCTGCATAGGCTGTTCGCCTGGCAAAGCCGCGATCTGCCGGACAGCGACTCCTTTTCGCCGAAATCATAACGCTCCAAACACGAACCGGCCACGAGGAAACGCCGTATTGCGGCCACGCCGAACCGGCATATTGGCCGGAGTTGATCTCCATCAAGGTCGGCACAGGCAACGGCACGCATCATGCACACTGCGTCATTCCACAGATCTCAGGGAGGAGCATCAGATATGGAAAGCATCGATGTTCTGGAATATGCCCGTAAACTCCACTCCGCGCATGGCGACAAGGCGGAAGCCGAGGCCGCGCAGAAGGCGGCGGACTTCGAGGCTGCCGGAGACAAGGAACAGGCGGAGATGTGGCGCAGAATCCGCGCTGCGATCGCGCAGGCCCGCGGACCGCGCTCAACCTGATACCGCCTGCGAGCGATCCCGGAAGGGATCGCTCATGCGCGATTGGCGCCGCCGTAGGCGGTCCAGTAGGCGAGCGCCACGCCCCCGACCCCACCCACGATGTTGCCGAGCGTAACCGGAACGAGATTGGCCGCAAACTCGGACAGACCGCCGGGCGCCCCGGCGGCAATGCCTGCCGGGATCATGTACATATTGGCGACGGAATGTTCGAACCCGAGTGCCACGAAGGCCGTGATCGGCCATAGAATCGCGAAAATCTTGCCCACGACCGTCCGGGCGGCCACCGTCAGCCAGACGGCAAGACAAACCAGCACGTTGCACAGGATACCGCGGAAAAACGCCTCTTCGAAACCGAGCGCCATCTTGCCTGCGGCAATGCGCCGGGCGGTTTCGCCGACAGCGCCGTCGAGTATGCCGGAAAGCGCGACCAGTCCGGCGAGGATGACCGCGCCGGCGAAGTTGCCGAGATAGACGATCCCCCAGTTGCGAAGCAGCGCCGTCAGGCTGACCCGGCGATCGACCCAGGCCATGACGATGAGTGCATTGCCGGTGAACAGTTCCGCGCCACCGACAATCACGAGAATGAGTCCAAGAGAGAACGCCACGCCGCCAAGCAGCCTTGCCGGACCGTAGCCGCCATCGACGCCGGTCATGGTGACCGTGTAGAACGCCGCCCCGAGCGCAATGAAGGCGCCCGCCAGGGCGGCAAGGGCGACAAGCTGAACGAGCGGCAAGCCCGCTTTCGCCACGCCGGCCTGCTCGACGAGTTCGGCGATCGCGGCCGGTTTGTAGGCATCGATCCCGGTGGGGTTGGGCTTTGGCGCCTTTGCGTCCATCTGCTGACCTGCGGTTCCTGCAAGGTGGTCCATACCACCCGCACCCGGCGATGAAGGCCTTGATCCAGATCAGTGTCCACGTTGGCCGCAATCTCACGCCCCGGCCTGGGTCAGGCCGCCGTCGTCTCCAATGCTGCAACGTAGTTCGCCAGACAATCGTCGGCGACGGGCTCGACCGGCGTCAGGTCCCGATGGTGCTTGTAGTCGGGCCGGTCCGTCGTCGTGTAGGCGTTCGACACGGGGTTCACGATGAGCGAGAAGATCGACCGGTCCCACGGGGACATGTTGTTGGGCGAACCGTGGATGAGTGTGTCATGGAAAATGAGCACCGTGCCGGGCTGTCCCGTTGCGGCGACAATTCCCTTCCGTTCCGCCATTTCGCGGACGCGGTCAAGATCGGTCACCCAAAGCGGATAGCTTGTCGTCTCATCGTCAAGCGTGGCCGCGTGTTCACTCGCCCGATGCGATCCGGGCAGGAAATAGAGCGGCCCGTTGAAATCGCTGACCTCGTCGAGAAGGATGTGCAGGTTGAGCGCGAGAGGCTCCGGAACACCGTCTTCGCCATGGTGCGTCGCAAAGTCCGTATGCCATTGCCAAATCTCGCCCGAGAACGCGGCTTTGACATTCACCTTGACCTGCTGGACGTACATCTGCTCGCCGAGAATCTGCTGTGCCGGCTCGATCAGGCGCGGGTGGCGAACCAGATCGGCGAACAGGTCGTCACGCAGGTGCAGACCCATCGCCGTGCGGACAACACCGGAATTCCGCTCGATGACGTTGGCCTCATCGTCTTGAGAAAACAGCCTCGGCAGTCTCGAGCGGATCGCCTCCACTTCGGCGGCGGAGAAGCGATCGGCAAGAATGATGAAGCCGTCCGTTTCCAGTTGTTCGCGTTGCGCGTCGGTCAGTTGCATTTCCATCACCGTCTGATTGTCCAATGATCCGGCCTCAGAATTGACCTTTCTCCGGAACGGAGCAATGATCAAATTCTGCGCTGCTGAATAGTTGAGCTAAACTATGGTCCGGATGATACCTTCCCTGAAGGCGGTTCGATATTTCGAGGTGGCCGCGGAGCAGGAGAGTTTCGTTCGTGCTGCTGAAGAGCTACGGGTTTCGAAAGGCGCGGTAAGCCAGCAGATCAAGAACCTCGAGCTTTATCTTGGCGTTCCACTGTTTAGAAGAACTGGCCGCCGGGTGACCCTGACGGATGCCGGCCGCCGATATCATTCGGCGGCACGGAACGCGTTCAACATCCTGGAGAAGGAGACGGAACGCGTTGCCGGATCGCGCGTCCGCGGTCAACTCAAGATCACCGTGCTGCCGGCGTTCGCATCCTTGTGGCTCGTGCCCCGCCTGAGTGACTTCCAGAAGTCCATGCCACACATCGACATCGTCGTGTCTGCAGACGCTGAAATGGCAGACTTCTCGAGGTCCGACGCAATGCTGGGTATCCGCTACGGAACGACAGAAACGGAAGGGCTGACTGCAACCTCGTTGGGCCATGACACCCTGTCGCCCGTTTGCACGCCGGAATACGCCGAGACGATGGACATTCGTACGCCCGCAGATCTGTCCCGTTGCCTGCTTCTGCATGACACCTTCTGGTCAGATGACTGGTCGCGCTGGCTGTCCAAGGCGGGCGTCACGGGGTCGCTTGGTGGCGACGGCCAGTTCTTCACCCACTACAGCATGGCCATCGACACCGCACGGGCCGGCGGCGGCATCGCGATGGGACATCGGCTTCTGTTGCGCGATCCGATCGAACGCAAGGAGCTTATCTGTCCTCTGGACCTGACCATCACCGCGCGACAGGAATACTTCGTTGCGGTCCCCGACAGAGCCGCCCACCTCGGGTTCGTCGGGCGATTCCGGAACTGGCTTGTGGACTCGTTCACCGGCGCCCGCCCCTGAAGGGCAGCCAAAGTCCAGCCATGCCAATGCGGACACGCCAAACGTCATCGACGCCTTCGCATTCAATCGCCCCGGTCCTGCGACGGGGCGAGGCCGTACTCGCGCCGGTAGGCGCGGGTAAACGTCTCGTGGTTTTCGAAACCGCAGAGCGAAGCGATCTCGCCGACGCGGTGATGCGAATTGCGAAGGAGGTTGCGGGCGCGCTCGAGCCGCAGGCCGAGATAATAGGCCGCCGGTGACCTGTGCAGGTGGCGGCGGAACAGCCGCGTCAGATGCCAGGCGGGCACGTTTGTCCGCGCGCTGATGTCGGCGATCGCGACCGGGGCCTGAAGCGTCTGGACCATGATCTCCACGGCCCGCGCCAGATCCTTGTTCACGAGGCCCAGCGTTCGATCACCTGACGCCCGCCCCTGCGTGCCCGGATGGTCCGAAGGCAGATAGGTCAGGATTCCGGCGACCCGGTCGGCGAGCGCTGTGCCGGAGAAGTGGCCGATCATCGCAAGCGTCATGTCGAACGTCGCCACGCCACCGGCGCTCGAACACCGCGGCGGATTGAAGTCGAAGAGCCGGTCGATGAACATCTCCTGGGGATATTGCGCGCTGTAGCCCGGTATCGCCTCGAAATGAGCCGCCGCCGGACGCCCGCGCAAAAGGCCGGCTTCGGCGAAGACGAGGGCGCCCGTATCGACGCACCCCATGAGCGTGCCTTCACGCGCTTTCTTTCTTAGCCAGCGCATCAGTTCCGGCGTCAATGCCGTTTCCGGGTGATACGAAGACAGCAGGATGACGGCGTCCGACGGCTGTTCGTCCATGGCAACGGTCGGAATGGCGATCCCGCTCGATGAGTGGACGACACCTCCTCCGTTCGAAAGGTAACGCCAGTCATAGACCTGCCCGAGACTTTCCCGGTTCGCGACCCGCAGCGGCTCGCTGACCAGCGCCAGCGACAGCAGCGGGAACCCGTCCGCCAGGACGATATCAATCCGATGCGTCACGTCTCTTAAGATCAATAAATTGCTTTTCTGCGTCAAAGAAATTCAAAAGATCCACGATAAACTTTCGGAACGCGCGCATAGACCGGAGGCATCCCATGCAGCCCCTGCCCTGGACACCGGATTTCGATTCCTGGCCGATAACCCATACGGTCGCTGCGGCGCACCCGGACGGCGCGGCAGTCCGCGTCACCTGGGACGACGGCCGGACATCTGCCTTTCATGCCTTCTTCCTGCGCGAGAACAGCCCCGATGAAGACACCATCAACCCGCTGTCGCGCGAGGCGGTGACATCGCCGCTGGATTTCCCTGCCGACCTCACCGCGCAGTCCGCATCGGTCGACGCCGCGGGCGCCCTCGTCGTCACGTGGTCGCATGGCGGGCATGTCAGCCGGTATCATCCGGGATGGCTCAGGGCGCATGCATGGGTCGGGGAAGATACGCAAGACGACACACGGGTATTATGGACTGCCGCCGAACTCGCCTCTCCGCCGACATTCTCCGGCCCAGAAGCGCTGCGCGACGACCCGGTGTTCCTGTCGTGGCTGCAGGCACTCAGGGATTACGGAGTTGCCCGGCTCGAAAACCTGCCGAATGAAGACGGCCTTCTGGAAGCGATCGTCTCCAGAATCGGCCCGGTCCGCGAATCCAATTTCGGCCGCACCTATACGCTTGAAATCAAGGACGAACCGGACTCGAACGCGTTCACGCCGGATGCCCTGCTCCAGCATATCGACATGCCCACACGGGAATGCCCGCACGGCCTTCAATTCCTGTTCTGCCGCGAGAACTCGACGACAGGCGGACACGGCATCTATGCGGATGCCTATCGCATCGCCGAGGACATGCGGGCCGAAGAACCGGAGCACTTTCAGTCCCTTGTCACGGATGTCTGGGAATACAACAACCGGTCGAAGACGTCGGACTACCGGGCGACAGGACCGGTGGTCGAGACCGACCGGAACGGCACCATCACGGGCATCCGCTACAACACCTGGCTCAGGGCCCCGCTGATCGCACCGCTCGAAATTCAGGACCGTGCCTACAAGGCGGTGCGTGCGTTCGCAGCCCGCGCCCAGTCCGACACCTACCAGCTCAAGTTCGCCTACCGGCCCGGCGACCTTCTCGCCTTCGACAACCGCAGGGCGCTTCACGGCCGCGACGGTTACGACGCGGGTGGCGGCAGGCGCTTCATCGAGGGTGTCTACGCCGACCGGGACGATCTCTACTCAGCAATCCGGACACTCGAACGCAAGCCGGCTCAGAACCCCGCCGGCACGGACTCACAGGAGCAACCATGACCATGGCCCACGCGCACATCTCACCGAACGCATCCTGGAGCGCGGGCGAGCTGCAGGCCCGGACCGATCTCGCCGCGCTGTTCCGCATTCTCGGCCATTACGGCATGTCGGATCTGGCAAACGGCGCCGTCGCCGCGCGCGTGCCCGACGAGCCGTCACACTATCTCGTGCACCCCTACGGCATGTTCTGGGAAGAGGCCACCGCGTCCGGCTTCGTGAAAATCGATGCCGCGGGACAGCCTGTCGATCCGGATGGGCCATGGCTCAACGACGGCGTGCAGAATCTGTGCATGTGGATCTTCGGTTCGCGGCCGGAAACGAATTTCTTCGTCCATGGCCACGAAGAGGAAGTCATGGCGGTGGGATCGATCGAGGACGGGATCATGCCGCTGAACCAGCCGGCCGTCTACCTTGCCAACATCACGGGCTATATCGAGTACGAGTTCGACGAGGATGAGGCATTCGGACAACATTTCGTCGAAACGCTGGGCAGCCACCAGATCCTGATCAGCCGCAATCACGGCTACTACGCGCTGGGCACGACCGCGGCGGAAGCCTTCTTCCGCGCCTACTTTCTCAGGCAGACCTGCTCAGCGCAGATCAAGACACTTTCCATGGGGCGGACGCTGCACCTGATGGACCCGCAAAGGGTCGCGAGATACCAGGACCAGATGGCGTCATCGGACCATTACAACTACAACGGTGAAACGGAATGGCCGGGGCTGCTGCGGATGCTGGACCGCACCCAGCCGGACTACAGACGTTAGGCAGAAACAGGCGTTTCCGGACTAGTTGTCCTTCGCTTCGCCCTGCTCGGCACTCTCGTCGCCCTGACCTGCGCTGTGACGCTCAGCCGTTGTGCTGGCCAGCCGCTCCATTGCCCCGATCAGGCTGAGCACTTCGCTCACCTCGGGGCTGATCGGTCTCGGCCGGACAATTTCCGGTTCGACGCGTGCGGTTGATTCCTTGGCCATGGCCGGTTCTCCTCAAACTCAACTCAGACTGGCGCTCCCGCCGCTAAGCAGGACAGTGCTACTCTGTCAGCCCCTCCCTGAACCGAGTCGAAGTGCGCCGTTCACCTTTCATTCATGCGGCCGGCGCGTCTTCGAACCGTGCCATTGTGCGCGCAGAATGCTAACGAATGGCAAAGATCGCGGCATCAGCCGGCAACAAATCCGGCAGCACGCCGAAGCACCGCCAGACGCGATTCAGTACTGAGCCAATGTGGCCGGACTTTGGATTTCGGAGGGCTTGATTCAGGCCGAGCCTGCGGGCAGCCGGGACCAGTACGGATGGCTGAGTACATCCGGGTAACTCAAAACTGGAAGCGATCTTGAGAGGGGACACGGCGGCAGTAGTGGGATCATTCGTTCTCCTGAAGTTCCCTGTCGAGAATGTCGATCGCCTCTTGGCGCCTGAGCTCTCGCAGCACCTTTTGGCGGCCCTTTCTCGCGCGCTTCAGGTCCGCAGGCGTCACTCCCAACCGTCTCTGCAGCTCCCTCGCCCTATTTGCCTTTTCTACCTCCTGCCTGGAGGGAACACGCGCTCCCAATAGTTCCGGCGCCGGCACGTCGACCAGGAGAACGACGCCTTCTGCCAGCTTAATCTTTTTGGTCTTAGGCTCCGGTTTCTCGGGTACCGGCAGACTCAGTTCGATCTTGACCTCGTGTAGATCTGTTCGGTCGGTGCTTGAGCTGAGGTCTGCCTTGATCAATTTGAACTTGTTGTCCACGACCGAATCCATCTCGATCTTGGGATTGATAGACCCGGAAATCTTGGTTGTGAATGTCAGGGTGTCGGCATATGTGTCGAGATCAGCTGAACCACTGTCGTCGACCAATCCGAAAAACGTATCGATAACATCAGCAACGCCTATTCGGCCGGAGATGGGGTAGGCCCAGTCCGGTTTTTTCGCAATATGATTGCTGTCCTCGCTCCTGTTGCATTCAAGATCGGCGTAGTCGAAAAATGTCTCGACAAGCTTGAATTCCCGAAGGCCCTTTCGTTCCAGTTCGCTGCCCGCCTTGAAGCCCAGCGTGAAAATACCGCCCGTGAACGGCATTCTGAATGCAGTATCGACGTTATTGTCATTGCTCTCCGTAATCTGGAACCTGAAACTGTACCCGATAGACGATCCGCCAAATTCCTTCAATCGGTCCTTGGCGTCCTGATTCAGGCCTTCGAGGTCGAACTCCTGCAGTTTCTTGGCAAACAAATCGGGAGCATTCTCTCGATCTTTGATTAATTCACTTGCCAGCGCTTTTGTTTTTTTGTCTCCAAACTGAATCAACGCCTCGATCAACTTCGTAGCCAATGCTTCTTTGGCTTCGCAGCGAATTCTATGCACAATCGAAACAGTGGCATGCGGCGTTACATCTTTTGGCTGTGGAAATGTTGAACACGACGTCAAAATCGACAACGTTGAAATAATAGAAACTCTACCAACAGACATCACCCCACCCCGTTTATTTATTCTAATTTCGAATTTTATTGTAAACGGTTTTATGTATCAAAAATGACACATGTTTATTTTTTTGCATTGATTATTGGATGAGATTTTTTGCTTCGAATTTCGAAAAAAGATGATTCAGAAATACA
>CBDHYJ010000077.1:0-140772 GCA_965275905.1 Hyphomicrobiales bacterium
GTTCTGTTCACGCGGGGGGACAGGTCATGGAGGCTCACGGTGCCGAAAGACGGCAGTCTCCCTTACAGCGGCCTGCTGCCCGCCTTCATCGAGTGGTCGCCCGGGCTGCATCCGAGCACAGGCATGCAGGATCTGGGGGTCAGGCTGAAAAAGGTGAGGCTGTCGGACCCTGCACCCGACTCACTTCTCGACCTGCTGAAGACGCTCCGGGTCAATCATTTGGCCGACGTGACGTCCGGCGCCAGTCCTGCCCTCTCCTTCGAACTTGAGAGTCCGAACGGCACGGTCGTCGTCGACTGATCAGGATCTCAAATTACGAAGAACAAAAAGGGTGGCGCCGGCCAATCCGGATCCGCTTCACAGCAGAACGAAAATCAACCGGCACCACCCCTTTCTGACGTTCCCCGCCAGGCGGCCTGCCCCTACCGGACGGCCACCGTCATCCGCCGCTTCAGGTACTCGCCATACTGGCCGAGGGAGAAGATGAACGCCCAGTATATGAGGCCGACGAAAGCGTAAACCTCAAGATAGTAAGGCGCCCAATCGCCGGTGCCGAAGGCAGCACCGGCGGAAGCCAGAATGTCAAAGAAGCCGATAATGATGACAATCGCGGTTTCCTTGAACGTCACGACAATCATGTTGATGGTGCCGGGCATCGCATTACGGAAGACCTGCGGCAGCACGATGCGGCCGAGAATGCGCCAGTAGCTCAGTCCCAATGCCTTGCCGGCCTCGAACTGGCCCTTCGGTATGGCCTGGAAACCGCCGCGCAGGACTTCGGCCTGATAACAGGCGAAGAACAGGCCAAAGGCCAGGATAACCCGCCAGATCTTGTCACCCTGCAACCAGTCCGGCAGCAGGATCGGGATCACGACGGCTGCGGTGAACAGGGTCGTCAGCAGCGGCAGCGAGCGAATGAAATCGATAAGCACCGACACACCATGCCGGATAACCGGCAGTTCAGATCGGCGCGCAAGCGCCAGTCCGAGTCCCATCGGCATGCCGACCAGAACCACGGAAGCGAACAAGAACAGCGTCAGCGACAGTCCGCCCCACTGATCGGTCGTAACCTGCTGCAGGCCGAGCAGACTGCCCTCCATCAGCAGATAGTATGCGCCGAAACCGACGATCCAGAGCGTCGACAAGCCGCTTTGCGCTCCAGAACACCGGGATGCAGGACAGGATCACCGTCAGGATGATGGCAGCGCAGGCCAGGGTGGACCGCCAGTGCAGATCGAAGGGATAGAGGCCGAACAGGATCAGCCGGTGCCGGGCAGAGATCACCGACCAGCACGCGCCCCTGGCCTCGGGACAGGCGGCAACCTCTTCGGCGCCCCAGACGGCACCAAAGACGGCCCAGTCCAGCGCCAGGACAACAATCCAGCCCATCAATGCGATAAAGCTGATGGTCAGGAACGTGTCCATCGGCGAGGCAAACGCCCGCTTCTTGAGGAACCGGCTGAAACGCGACGAGAAATCAGGTCTTGAAGGGTCCAACACATGATGGTCATCCTAGTGCCCCTTCAGTTGCAGACGCGCATTGAGCAGATTGACGAGCTGCGCGAGTGTGAAATTGATCAGCAGGAACGCCGCCATCAGAATGGCGATCAGTTCCAGGGTCTGGCCCGACTGCGTGATCGATGTCGACACGATCATGAACAGGTCGCTGAAACCGATGGCCACGCCGATGGTGGTCGCCTTCATCAGGAAGACCCACTGATTGCCGAGCGGCGGAATGATGGTCCGCAGCGCCATCGGCATCCTGATGCGGAACCAGATGACCCTTTCATTCAGGCCAAGAGCCTGCCCTGCCTCTATCAAGGCCCTTTGGCACTTCCTCAAGCCCGCCGCGCACAACCTCGGCTATGTAGGCCGAGCCGTAGAGAACAATGCTGATGATCATCGCGATCAGTTCGATCGGAATTGAGATGCCGCCCACGAAGCGGAGGCCCTTCAGTTCCGGCACCGAAAACATGCCCTCACCCTCGGGCGTGAACATCAGCGTCATCATGATGCCGATCACCACGACGAGCACGGCCCAAATCAGGGTTTTCATGCCGGTGCTCGCCTTGACCAGGCGGGCCAGGCCAACGGCGACAAGGATTGCGGAGAGACAAAGCACCGCGGCTGCAGCCGGCGGCATATTCAGGACCTGTCATCATCATGCCGCGGTTTGACAGGAATGCCAGATCAAACAGCGACATGGCCTGCCGGGGACCGGGCATGTGGATCAGGACGGCGTACCAGAACACAGCCTGGAGGATCAGCGGAATATTACGGAATATCTGGACGTAGATGACAGCGGCACTCTGCATCGCGAAGTTGCGGGCCTGCTGCGCCGTGCCGACCATGAATCCCGAGAATGGTCGCCAGTATGATCGAGACGACCCCGAGAAACAGGGTGTTGATGAAGCCGATGAACAGGGTGTAGCGATAGCTGTCGTCGATAGAGTTCGATCAAGCAGCGAGAACGAGTAGGACCAGCCGGTCGACCGCTCGAGGAAATCAAATCCGCTGGAAATCCCGAGTGCTGCGAGGTTGACCCGGGCGCTTTCGATCGCCCCCCAGATAATGATGACGAAACGACGACGGCCAGAAATGCAGCTTGCACAACAGCTTGCGCGGTTTTTCCGCCGCCTGCTTTGAAGCGCGAGTTCCACTGGCTCCTCCTTTACGAAGAAGAGGGAAAAGCGGGGCGGCCCGAAGGCCGGCCCCGTCACGGGAGGAAACGGCTAGTCCAGGATGGGTGCGTAGAGAACGCCGCCGTGGCTCCACAGATTGTTCAGACCGCGCGCCAGCTTGTAGGGTGACTTGGACCCCAGGTTGCGGTCATAGATCTCACCGAAGTTCCGACTACGGCTGCAATCATTTCGCGGGCCCAGGTCTCGCGCAGACCAAGGCGCTTGCCGATGCCCGGCGTGCTGCCGAGCAGGCGGCCGACCGTCGGGTTCGGCGGGTTGGCGGCCATTTCGTTCACATTGGCTTTGGTGACACCGTGTTCCTCGGCGAGCAGAACAATGCGGCGAGCATCCAGTTGGTCACGTCGACGAAATCCTCATCCCCCTGGCGCATGGCCGCAGAGATCGGTTCACTGGAAAGCTGGTCGTTCAGGATGACGTGGGCGTCCGGATTCTTGATCTCGGTTGCACGCAGCACGGCCAGGTTCGGACCCCAGCCGGCGAAACGCGTCGCACCGGTTGGCAAGATAGGCAGAACGCAGCTCGGCTGCCTTCTCGTAGGACACCATGGTGTGCTCGACCTTGATGGTCTTCATGTAGTCGGCAACGATGCGCTCGATGGTCGTGCCCGCCTCGACGCAGATCGTGCCGCCAGCCAGGTCCTTGGCTTCCTTGATGCCGAGATCGCCGTGCGCCATCAGCTGGGTGCCACCGAAGAAGTACGGCAGGCTGAACTGCAGGCCCAGCTCGGTGTCGCGGCCCATGGTCCAGCCGGTCGCCTTGATGATGATGTCGACGTCGCCCGACTGCAGGGCCGGGAACCGCTGAGCCCAGCTGAGCGGTACAATCTGGGCCTTGGTCGGATCACCAAGGATCGCCGTGGTCATGGCGCGGCACAGATCGATGTCGAGCCCCTTCCACTCGTTCTTGTCGTTCACCTCGACAAAGCCGAAATAGCTGCCGTTATGGCCGCTGCACAGGAGCGTCCCGCGCTCCTTGATCGCCTTGACGGTTGCACTCTCAGCGGATGCCTGAGACGGCATCATCACTGCGCAGGCAAGCGCCGCAGCGGAAAACAGACGCATCACGTTGTTCATAGACAGATCCTCCCTGACTGCCGTTTGTTCTGTATATCAGCACAAACGTTCCATTCACCGATACAACTACGATTGACAAATGTCAATGAGATTCTGTTTGGGCGCGATGCTGACGGCGATGACGAGGCACCGCTTTCGGCAGATATCAGGGAATTTCGATCCGGCACGTGTCGCGCCACGCGCAGAATGATCGGCGGTTGCCGTGCGAGGCGGCCACCTGTTCGCCGGTGCCAGGGGATCAGGATACTAGAGAGATACGTGCCGTCCGGTTTCCGCGGACTCGAAGACCGCAAGCGTCACCCGGAGAGACCGCGCCCCGTCTTCCGCATCGATGTGCGGTGCGGCCTCGCTCCGAATGACGGCGCAGAAATGCCGGCATTGCGCAATGAAAGCGTCGCAAAGAGCACTTTCCAGGGCCTGCGGATTCATCCTGTGGTTCCAGCCGCTTTCGCCTGCCTCGTGGGTCCACAGCGTCAGGTTCGGGAAATCGAGGGCGGCTTCGGTCCCCATGAACCGGCAGGCATTCTGCCCGGATCGCGGGAAAGCCGGGTTTTCTCCGGTAGCAAACTCCCAGGCCCAGGGAGACGGCGTCTGGTCGGATATCACCATGGCGCCGAGTGCACCGGATGCGAATCCGATAGTGAGCGCAGCGACATCTTCCTTCTCCATCCCGAGAACCCCGGAGGAAATCCCGGCGGACACAGACGTCACCTCGCCGCAGATGTATCGCAGAGTGTCGATCTCGTGAACCAGGTTGGTGAGAACCGGACCAGCCGCGCGTTTCTTTCGCCAGTCGGCAGCGAAGTAGGCCGGCGGCTTCAAGACGGTCCATTGACCGCTGACCGCCACCAGTTGTCCGATCGCGCCGCCGGATACCAGTTCGCGGGCCCGTTCCACCAACGGGTAATAGCGGCGATGATGCCCGACCAGAACGTGCCGCCCGGTTTCCCGGGATTCCCGCGCTATCCGTTGCGCTTCTTCCGCCGTCGCGGCGATCGGCTTTTCGATGAGGACGTGGGCACCCGCCCTCAGAGCCGACAGCGCCGGCTGCAAATGATGCTCCGTCGGCGTCGCGACGACCACGCCGTCGGGACCGACCGAAGCCAGCATTTGCCCGCAATCACCGAACCATGCTGCGCCATGATCTTCCGCGACGCGTTTCGTTGCCTCATTCGGGTCGGCTACAGCGACAAGTTTCGCGTCTTCGCAATCTGCAATCGCGGCGATATGACGTGTGCCGATCACTCCGGCACCGATCACGGCGAGGCGCGCGGCATCCATTATGTGGATCCCCTAAGCCGTCTGGAGAGTATTGCCTGCGCAATGGCCATGCGTTTACCCGAACAGGTTCTTGAACCGGCCGATGTTCTGCCGGAACCCGGCCTCGAAATCACCGTCGCCCGGATGGTAGACGCTTTCGTAGGAAATTGCGCCGTCATACCCGTCCGCCCGCAGTGCGGCGGCAATTGCCGCGAATTGCGGTGCGAGCTGTCCCTCGCCCATCGGGCGGACCTCGAGGTTTGCGCGCGGGGTGTCGGCCCGAACATCCTTGATGTGCACATGGCCCAGATAGCCGCCGCGCATCTCCTCGTAGCCGTCAGGATAGGCGTTCTCGTGTGCCCAGCAATTGTTGGCCGGGTCCCAGAGCACCTTGAGCGTATCCCTTGCGTCGAGATCGTCGATCAGACGGCAGGCCGTATAGCATGAATTGACCATGGTGCCGTTGCCGGTCTCGACGACGAGTATTACGCCCTCCGCCCGGGCCAGTTCCACGGCCGGAGCGATCAGCGGCACCTGCGCGTCCCAGGCCCCCTTCGCAACGTTCCACTGTTCCGCCCCGTGGCTGCCCCAGAGGATCATCTCCTTCTTGCCCGTCATGATGCGCACGGTCCCGCAGCCAAGCTCGTGCGCCATCTCGATACAGCGTTTGAGCGCGTCCATGTGTTTCGTATGAAGTTCATCTCCCGGCCTGGAACTCGCCATGACCATGCCGGCAAAGATGTGACGCGAGATGCAGGATACCGACTTGTTGTGCTTCTCGATCAGATCGGCGACACGCGCACGCTCGGCCTTGTCGAGATCACCGACTTCCTTGTCGTCAATGAACTGCAACTCGGCCTGGTCCAGATCGAATTCGGTCATGACGGCAAGCGCATGATCAAGATCTCGACTGATGCCGTCGGTAATGACACCCAGTTTCATTGCCCAAGTTCCCCCGTTGCGATCAGCGCTTCAGTTCGGCGCCCACGATGTCCTCGACGATCCGCGTCACCACCCAGTTGTCGCCCTCCGGGTGTTTCGTCCGGCCGGCCTGAAACAGCTGCATGGCGGTCGATGCCGTGAACAGCGGGACACCGAGATCGCGCGCCATATCCATGGCGATCGTCAGGTCCTTGTGCATCGTGTTGATGTGGCTGCCCGTTCCCTCGAACTGGCGATCGACAATGTTCTCAAGCGCTGTGTTGGCGACACCGCAGCCGGCACCCGATGTCGAGATCACGTCGTAGAGCACCTGTCCGGGCACGCCCGCCTTGGCGGCGAGACCGGCCGCCTCGAACGTCGCGGAAAAGATCGAGCCGATAAGCGACTGAAGACAGGCTTTTACCGTTTGCCCCATGCCCGGTTCGGTGCCGACACGGTGAATGGTTTTCGATACCGCCTCCATTGGGCCCTTCGCGTGTCCGAGCGCTTCGTCGGTACCGGACGCCATTAACGTCAGGGTTCCGCCCTGCGCGCCGGGGAACCCTCCACTTACGGGGCAATCGATCAGGTGGAGTCCTGTCCCCTTCAGTTGCTCGCCGATTGCACGGGCTTCCGGCGGCTTGATGGTTGCCGTAAGCAGGATGGCGCTGCCTTTCGGCATGGTTGCGGTCAGGCCGCTGTCATTGCCTTCGCCGAAAATCACCGCCCTGGCCTGATCCCCGTTCATCACCATCACAAACACCGCATCCGCCCCTGCCCCGGCCTCGGCCGCCGACACTGCCGGCCTGCCGCCGAGATCGCCGAACGCCGCCATGCGGTCCCTACTGAGATCGAAGCCCGAGACCGCGAACCCTGCCTTGATCAGGTTCTTCGCCAGTCCGGACCCCATGTCGCCCAATCCAACGACACCGACCTGCTTCACTGAAACACCTCTTTGATGTGAACGTGCTGGGATGTCACATTACGCACATGTCCGGTCAGGGCATCAGATTGTTGACACTGATGCATGAAATGCTCGACGATTTTCACCGGCAAACAAGCATTTTCTGCAAATGATGCATCAAAACCCGGACCGATGACCGTTCACCGCCGAGGCAAGTCCCGTATCATCGACATCGCTCTTCAGGCCGGTGTGAGCACCGCCACGGTGGACCGGGTATTGAACAAGCGACCGGGGGTCCGCCAGAAGACGATCGACCGCGTCCATGAGGCCTTGCGATGGCTCGACAAGGCGCCGGTCAGACCGACGGTCATCCCGTCCGTCGCGGCGGATCTCACGATCGATGTTGTGATCGCCGGCGAGGCGGGGTTCGCCAATGCGGCGCTGGCATCCGAGCTGCGGCTGGCGGGCTCCAAACTTGGCCTGACACTGCGTCCCGCGTACCCGAAGAGGATGGATCCGGGCGCTCTTGCAGATGCACTGCACAGAGGTCTGGAACAAGGCAGTTCGGGTTTTATCGTTCAGCCGCTGGATCATCCTCTTGTCCGGGAAGCGCTTGCGGAAATAAGCCACCGGAACCTCCCCGTCATCACTGTCCTGACGGATTTGCCGGGCGCCGAAGCGATGGGCTATTCCGGCCTCGACAACAGGGCCGCCGGGCGCACCGCCGGTCTGCTCATGGGGCGGCTGTGCAAACGGCCGGGAGACGTCGCGACATTCTGGGGAGGCGGCCTATATCGCAGTCACGAAGAGCGCGAGATCGGGTTTCGCAGCATCATACGGACCGAATTCCCCGAACTTTCCCTGCTCGCCGACATAAAGGGGCGTGACGACCCGCACCGGAATTATGAACTGGCAAGGAAACTCCTGGCCAGCCACCGGACTCTTCGCGGCATCTATAATGTCGGCGGCGGGAACAGGGGCATTGAAAAGGCTCTGATCGAGAGCGGGCGTGCTGCGGAGATCTGTTACGTCGCGTTCAATCTGACGCCGCTCACGAAGCAAAGCCTGCTGAACGGGCATATTGACGCTGTTGTCCATCAGGACATGGCGCGCGTGGCCCATCTCGCCGTCACGGCACTGGTCGACAACTTCACCGGGAAACCGGTTTCTTGCCCCCGGGTGCCTGTCGAGGTCATCCTGCGGGAGAACATCCGCTGAAAGGCCGGCGTTTCCATCGGCCCGAGTAGCCGGTTGTCCGTCCGCAGGGACCGGTCTTGAGCGGCAGACCAGTCAGAGCCCTCAGGCGCACTTTCGACAATGTCCTGCTAGGATGTCACTGTTCATGACAAGGAAATGCCATGGCCATGACAGTCGAAAACCTCGCGGAAGTCTATGAACAGGACGGCTTTGTCTTCCCGATTGACGTGATCAGTGCCGAAGAAGCTCAGGCCATACGGCATGACCTCGAGGCCGCGGAAGCCGAGCTCGCCGATCAGCCGCAGAAACTGGCGCTGCTCCGGTCCTATCCGGACAGGTTGCTGCCGTCATTCGACAGGCTGATCCGCAACGGGAACCTTCTCAAGGCCGTGTCGCGGGTGCTGGGCCCGGACCTCATGGTCTGGAGCGCGGGCCTGTTCATCAAGGAAGCCAATTCACCGAAGATCGTGTCCTGGCATCAGGATCTCACCTACTGGGGTCTCGATGACGCCGAGGAAACCACATGCTGGGTGGCGCTTTCTCCGGCCACAACGGCAAGCGGCTGCATGAAATTCGTGCCGGGAAGCCACAAGCACCAGCTCGTTCCGCATATCGATACATTCGATGCCAACAATCTGCTGACAAGAGGCCAGGAGGTGGCGGTAGAGGTCGACGAGAAAGACGGCGTTGCCGTGGAACTGATGCCGGGCCAGGCGTCCATGCACCATGGGCACCTGATCCATGCCTCGGGGCCCAACACCACCAATGACCGCCGGATCGGATCGGCGATCCGCTTCATAAAGCCGTCCATGAAACAGACGTCGGGTGACCGCTCGCTCGTGGCGCATGTCATGGGCGAAGATCGTTACGGTCATTTCCTGATCGCCGGCCCGCCGCGAGGCCGGCTGTCAGACGAAGATTTCGAACTGTGCCGCCGGGACGCCGAGATCAAACGCCGGATCCTCTATGAAGGCGCCGACGCAAGCCAGGGCAAGCGCTACTAGTGGCTGTCATGCGGTGGCGGCGGCCTTCATGCGGCTGAGCATCAACACCGCGAGGCCCGCGACAAGCCCCCAGAACGCCGACCCCAGGCCGAAGGCGGAAACGCCCGAGGCTGTCACGATGAACGTCGCCGCGGCGGTGAACTGCTCGTCGCCCGCCAAGCTTGCAGAGAGAGAAGCAACGAACGGCCCGGCGAGCGCGATGCCGGCGATGGCGACGATCAGCGCTTCGGGAAACGCCGTCAGGATCGTGACGAGCGAAGCGCCAAAAACGGCCAGCACCGCGTATCCCGCGGCGTAGACGACCCCGCACAACCAGCGCTTGGCCGGATCCGGATGAGCGTCCTCGCCCGTACAGATTGATGCGGTTATGGAAGACAGGCTCGTCGTATGACCGGCAAATCCGGCGGATGCCAGCGAGGCCAGGCCGGTGACCGCCAGGATCGACCGCGTCGGCGGCTGATACCCGTCGGATCTCAGTACCGCGAACCCGGGCAGGTTCTGCGACGCCATGGTCACGAGATAGAGCGGAATGCCTATACCTATGAGGACGGTGGGGTTGAATTGAGGATTGACCCAGACGAAAGCCGACAGACGCAGTTCACCGATCGGTCCGACAAGGCCGAGGCCGAAGGCAAGCCCGACACCGAACACGATGCTGATCAAAACGGCCCAGGCCGGAGAGAACAGCCGGAGAACCAGGAACAGGATCACAAGCGGCAATACGAGCCACGGCTCCAGTTGCATCTGGGCCACCACGTCCGCGACAAACGAAAACAGGACACCGGCGAGCATGGCCGATGCGACCGAAACCGGGATCCGCTCAACCAGATCGTTCAGCGGCCGCAACAAGGCCGTCAACAGGATCAAGAGCGCCGCCAGAACGAACGCCCCCACCGCCGCCTCGAGTGTCACCCCGGAGGACGCCGCGATCAGCGCCGCACCCGGCGTCGACCACGCGGTCACGAGCGGCATGCGATGACGGATGCTCAAGACACCGGTCGTCGCCATCATTGAGACACACAGCACGGCAACCCAAGATGACGTCTGGTCGACCGACGCCCCGACCGACTTCGCCGCTGCCAGAATGATGGCCACCGATCCGCCGAAGCCAATCAGCACGGCGACAAGGGCCGAGATGACTATGGACGAGCGCAATCCGGAGACCTCCACTCAAATTCGACTAATGACAAATTGGATCCAATTTAATAATTTGGATACTAAATGAAACTTCTGTCAACCTGCAATCCGCATTAATCTTCGCCAATGCCACCGTCCGCCTCGAAATCCCGCAACATGTCGGCGCCCGCCCGGCGCGGACAGCAGGTCATCGACATAGTGGAGGCTCTGCGCGAGGAGATCATCGCCGGGAAACTGCCTCCGGAGAGCAGACTCGGCCAGGAACAGCTGGCCACGCGGTTCAACGTCAGCCGCATGCCGGTTCGCGAGGCCCTGCGCCGGCTGGAAGCCGATGGACTGGTCATTTTTGAACCCAACAAAAGCGTACGCGTGGCGCCACTCGGCGTTGCCGACCTTCAGGAGATCTATGAAATGCGCGTTGCCGCCGAGACGCTGGCTCTGCGGCTCGCGCTTCCCGAGCTGACCAATGCGCAAATCGAACACGCCGCTGAAATCCAGGCGAAAATGGAACGCGCGCCGGTGGGCGCATTCGGCGAACTGAATGCGCTGTTCCACATGGCCCTCTACCAGCCCTGCGCCAGACCGCGCCTGCTCGCTCATATCGACATGCTGGCCAATGCGGCAGACCGGTACCTGCGGATCACGATTGCCAGCCTGGATTACGCCGACAAGTCCCACCGCGAGCACCACGCCCTGCTGCGGGCGTGCAACAAGCGCGACGAGGCTGCGGCCGTTGACTGCCTGACCCGGCATATCGCGGAGGCCGGGGAGACGCTGATGGCCTTCATGCATCGCTCCGAAGCCGGTGCCGACGCCGGCAAGGCCCGCTAGAAGGTGTTACACCGCGCTTCCGGAGTTCCGCTCACGCCGGTCTTCCTTAATCCTCCTGCGGGCTTGTACGATGTGATGGTACGGGGCTTAAATGGCCGCCGGTGTCTTCAGTTCGCAGGATTAGTACATGGCCCCAGGTTCATCCGATAACATGAGAATTGTCGTTCTTGGCGCCGCCGCCGGGGGCGGCGTTCCGCAGTGGAACTGCAACTGCGAGGTGTGCCGGCTGGCGCGGCTGGACGACGGCCGGGTCCTGCCGAGAAGCCAGTCGTCGATCGCGGTCAGCACGGACAATGACGCATGGTGCGTGTTCAACTGCTCCCCCGACATCCGGCAGCAGATATCCGCAACACCGCAACTGCAGCCAAGGCCTTCCGCCGGCGAGCGCGACAGCCCGATTGCAAGCGTCGTGCTGACCAATGCCGATGTCGATCATCTGAGCGGTCTGCTGGTCCTGCGGGAGAAGCAGGCCTTCCGGATATTTGCCACCCGCGAAGTTCTGGACGTGCTGGCCGAGAACTCGATCTTCAACGTGCTCGATCCGGCATTTGTCGAAACGACCGAGATCAGGCCGAACGTCGAATTCAGCCCCCTCCCCGGTCTGTCGATCGAAGCGTTCTTCGTCCCCGGCAAGGTCGCCCTGTTCAAGGAGCAGGATGCGGTCGAGGCGGAAGGCGAACTCAAGCTCGGCGCAGAATCCGGCAATACGATCGGGCTGCGTGTTCGTGCTGAGGAGTCCGGGCAGAGCTTTTATTACATTCCCGGATGCGCCGCGGTGACGGCCGATCTTTCCGCCAGACTGCAGGGCGCGCGGCTGCTGCTTTTTGACGGCACGGTGTGGCGGGACGACGAGATGATTACCAAGGGCCTCGGCGCCAAGTCCGGCCAGCGCATGGGGCACATGAGCATGGCCGGCGCCGACGGGTCGATGAGCGCCATCGCCGGTTTCGACATCGAGCGCAAGGTGTTCATCCACATCAACAACAGCAACCCCGTGCTGATCGAGGGCTCACCCGAACGGGCGGAGACCACCGCGGCCGGCTGGGAAATCGCCTATGACGGCATGGAACTCACGCTTTGAGTACCAACGCCAACGCCGCACATCCGACCGGAGAAGACTGACTACCGACCAACCAGATTGACATCAGATGTGGACCGGGCCGCCGGCCGGTGCACATAATGCCGCGCAATGACGCGCTGGACCATTGAGCGAGGAGGAAAGAATGGGCATTACCGTTTCCGTCATGTACCCCAATTCGGGTTCGAAGTTCGACATGGACTACTACATGAACACGCACGGCCCGCTGGTACATGAAAAGTGGGATCCGAAAGGCCTGAACAGTCTCAAGGTCATCAAGGGTTTCGCGACGCCCGATCCGTCCACGCCTCCGCCCTATCAGGTCATCGCCCTGCTCGATTTCGACAGCATCGATGATTTCAAGGCCGCCGTTGCCGATGCTGGCGCAGAGGTCATGGGCGATATCCCGAATTTCACCGACGTGCAGCCGGTCGTCCAGATCAGCGAGAATCTGAAATAGCGCTGCGGTCCGTCAGATCCGCCGGTAACTGAACTCGGCATTCCGGCCGGGTCCGGGATCCGTCGCAAATGTGCGCAGCGCCGCGTGATGCGGCGACAGGATGCAGGCCGGATCCGTTGCCGCCGCATCGCCCGTGATCGCCATGGCCTGGCACCGGCAGCCGCCGTGATCGAGTTCCTTTCGCGGGCAGCTCCTGCAGGGTTCCTGCATCCAGTCAGTGCCCCGGAACCGCTCGAACGCGTCTGACGACTCCCAGATCTTGGCCAGAGGCAGGTCCGACACATTTTCGAACACAAGATCCGGAATCGATTGCGCCGCATGGCACGGCAGCACGAAACCGTCCGGCGAGATGGCCATGGCGTCCTCGCCCCACCCGCCCATGCAGGGCTTGGGATAATCCGCGAAATAGTCAGGGGTCACAAAGTCGATATTCAGGATGCCGGTCAAACGTTCGCGGGCGTCTTCCACAAGCGCGATCTGGCGTTCCACATCTTCGAGGTCAGGCAGTAGGGTCGAGCGGTTGATATAGGCCCAACCGTAATACTGGACGTTCGCTATCTCCAGACGATCGGCATCCAGGTCAAGCGCCAGATCGATGAATTGCTCGACCTGGCCGATGTTATGCCGGTGGATCGGGGCATTTATCGTCAGCGGCAGACCTGCCTCACGCACAAACCCGGCCACCTCGAGCTTGGCTTCGTACCCCCCCTTGTAGTGACCGATCAGTTCGGTGGTTTCCGCGTCGGCGCCCTGGATCGACAACTGAACATGGTCGAGGCCGGCATCGACAAGGCGCGAGAGCATGTCCTGTTTCAAAGTGACGCCGGCAGTGATCAGGTTGGTATAGACGCCGCGACGGCTCAGAAGTTCGACCATCTGGTCGAGATCGCGCCGCAAGGTCGGTTCGCCGCCTGAGAGATGGACCTGCAGGATCCCAAGATCGGCAGCCTGATCGAAAACGCTGAGCCACGTCTCCGTATCGAGTTCTCCCGCCGCCTTGAGCAGTTTGACCGGATTGGAACAGTAAGGGCACTGCAACGGACAGCGGTGCGTCAGCTCCGCGAGAATGCCGATTGGAGGTCCGGGTGCAGGCATGTCTCACCCCTCACCCGCGATCAGCCGGCGATCCGCCCATTCCTGGAGGAATGCAATGACGTCGGCTTCAATGGCGTCTCGCGGCGCATCGTATTCATCTGACAGGGCGTCTATGAGTTCGCCCGCCGTCGTCGAGCCGTTGCAGCGGCTCAGGATCTCCAGGCTGATCTCGTCGGGCCACATCACCTTCTCCGGCGCCAGCACGGCCCAGGCCTGCCGAACGTCATCGAACCTCAGCCGGATGTGAGACGGCAGTCTGGGTCTGGTGTTTCCGTCGATGACGAGACGCTTGCGCATGGGGCGACCGGTCAGGCCTCTTCAGGCACGAACGCGCCGGGCGGCACATGACGCGGCTCGACATAGGCATGATAGAGCGCGTCAAGCTGAGCCCATAGGATGTCGCACTTGGTGACAAGAGCATCGATTGCCGCCTGCTGCTTCTCTGGCGTATCCGCCCATTGCTTGACCAGGTCGAGGGCGTACTCGGCGTCGCGCGGCGCCTGGTGCAGCCTTGGCTTGAAGTAGGCGAGCGTGTCTTCGGTGATGTAGTCGTAGCGCGCCAGCATGGCAGGCACGCGCTCACCGATTGCAACCGGCGAAAAGAGTTCCGTCAGCGAAGAGGCCACGGCCACCAGAAGCGAGGAGTTGCGGACCAGATCGAGATAAGCGTTGACCGCGAACCGCGTGGCGGGAAGTGCCTGTGCCCTCGACCTGACGATCTCAACGTCAAGGCCGAGCCCGGCCGCGAGGTTCAGCCAGCGGGCGATGCCGCCCGTGCCATCCTCGTCTCCGTCATGATCGACAATCCGTTTGCGCCATTCCCGGCGGAATGCCGGGTCGTCCGACATGCCCACGATGAAAGCGTCCTTGCGGGGAATAACAGACTGGTAGCAGAACCGGTTCAATGCCCAGGCCTGCATCTGGCCTCTGGTCAGATCCCCGGCATTCATCATCTTGTGAAACGGATGATGAATATGATAGCGGTCCTGGCCGATCTGCCGGAGTGCATCCTCAAGCTCCGAAGGGCTCATCGGCTGATCGACTCTGTCAAGCACTGCTCAACTGCCTTTCTGATACTCACCAGATCCATCTGACCGACACTGTTCCCGGCGATTCCGTCTCGCGGAGAAAGAAATGCGGCGTCGATCGTTTCCGCAAAAATAAACCCGACCGCTTCTCCTCCGGAGCAGCATCGCAAACCGGTTCGGGAGAAGTAAGGCCGGGTCTGAATAGACAGTGCCATCCGCCGAATGGCACAGGACGTCTAGATTATCTCGTCGGCATCACCTGCATGCGCGCATCCGCGCGAGCGGTTGCTGCGCCATGCATGTCGGGCCGCGAACGCTCGGGCGTCTTGTTACTTGGAGCGCTTGCAGCTTCCGATTTCGGCCGGCAGATAACGGGAAATCTCGAATCCAGCTTCTACGCGGGACATCACCGGCTTTTTCCAAGTTTTCATCATTCACCTCCTAGAGATTGGAACAGAAAATTATAGAGCATCGAAAATCGGCGTCAAAAGATAGTTTTCAGATAGTGTTTCACGTTTGTGTTTCCAGTGCCTCGCACCACGATTCCCAATCAAATTCGGAATATCCGGCAGCGATATACCGGGCGTGGAACTGGCCTATCAACAACCACCTGTCTGCCTCTGCAATGACGTTCATTTCGACCGTCGCCGCCAGGCTCGGACGTGTCGATATCGACGCCGGCTTGCAAGACCACCCTTACGACCCTGCTCCCGGACCGCCACGGCGCGCGATCAGACCCCTGGAGGGGTTGTAGGCGTAGACGGCAATCATAACGAATCCGAGCATGCAGCCGGCGACGATGAGCATCGCCGACCAGTTCATCTGGCCGTAAAGCGCGAAACGGATGAGCTCTACGGCATAGGTGAAGGGGTTCAGCAGGCACAGGTCATGCAGCACGGGGCTGGACTCCTTCATCCGCCACAGCGGGTAGAGCGCTGACGACATGAAGAACATCGGAAAAATCACGAAGTTCATGATGCCGGCGAAATTCTCAAGCTGCTTTATGACCGAAGACAGCACCAGCCCCAGCGCGCCCAGCATCAGACCGGAGAGCACAAGCGCCGGCAGGAGCGCGAAGTAACCGTAAAGCGGCGGCTGGACTTCCCAGAACCAGGCGACCGCCAGAAAGACATAGACCTGGACTACGGAAACGGCCGTGCCTGCCACAAGCTTTGAGGTCAACAGGAACCAGCGCGGATACGGGCTGACGAGCAGTGTCCGCATGGTGCCCATCTCCCGGTCGTAGACCATGCCGAGAGAGGACTGCATGCCGTTGAAGAGCTGGATCATCGCCACAAGACCGGGCGTGATGTAGACCTCGTAGGGCACATGGGTCCCGTAGGGTTCGATAACCGAGACACCGAGTACGGCGCGGAATCCAGCCGCGAAAATCAACAACCAGACCAGTGGCCGCACGAGCGCAGCTATGAAGCGTCCCCTCTGCTGCAGGAACCGCAACCCTTCCCGCCATACGATTCCGCCGAGACAGCGCAGATATCCGGCAACACCGTGACTCGTCGCACGGATCGACGCCGTATTCGCCCCGGCGTTCATTCCGCAGCCTCGTCCGCGGCGGCTGTCTCGCGCCCCGTCAGAATATTGAATGCGGTCTTCAGATCGGTCGCCGCAGTGTCTGCGATAATCCCGTCAACGCGGCCGCACGCCATGACGTTTCCTTCGTGCAGGACCACCACATCGTCGCCCGATTCAATCTCGTCGATCAGATGCGTAGCCCAGAGCACGCCCAGACCGCGTTCTTCAACCAGCCGCCGCACATGGGCAACGATGTCCTGACGGGCACCGATGTCGAGACCGACAGTGGGCTCGTCGAGAAGGAGCATGCTCGGTTCGTGCAGCAGCGCGCGGGCGATCTCGACGCGGCGCGCCTGACCGCCCGAGAGATTGCGCACTTTGTCGGAGGCCCTGTCCTCAAGACCGATCCGGGCCAGTTCCTCGCGCGCCCTCTCCCGCACGATCCGCCCCGGCAGACCATGCAAGGCGCCGTGATAGAACATGTTCTGCATGACGCTGAGATCCGGATCCAGGGTGCGGCTCTGGAACACGACGCCAAGATGTCCAAGCGCCCTGGTCGGGTGCCGCCGCACGTCGTTGCCCATGACGCGGATCGCGCCGCTTGTGTTGTCGTAAAGCCGTGTGATCAGCGAGAAGAGCGTCGTCTTGCCTGCGCCGTTCAATCCGAGAAGCGCGCAGAAGCCGCCCTGCACGATCGTCAGGCTCACATTGTTCAGGGCCTTTCGGGCCCCGAAAGCGTGGCTGACGCCGTCAACCTCGAGGGCCGGACTCCGGGGATTGTCGGTCTTCACGTCGCGTTCACTCGGTCGTCGGCGCCGGCCTCCCGGCGCGCGCTACTCAATGGTGGTGTCGGCGACCATACCCTTCTCTTCGAGGCCCGAACAGGCCATCTCATATCTGCCGGGCTTCACCGGAACGCAGAAGATGCCAGCCGTTCGCTCAGCCCTCCCGGATGAGTTCCACCTCGATGATGAGCTCGACCTCGTCTCCGACCAGGCCGTTTGAGACGGCATAGGTCATTCCCCACTGGCTGCGCTTGATCATTCCGCGGGCCGAAACGCCGACGGTATAGCGCTTGTCCCCGAAGGGATATTCTCCGGATTTGTTCCAGGTGACGTCGAGAGTGACCGGATGGGTCTGTCCGCGCAGCGTCAGATCACCAGTAATCTTGCCCGTGCGCTCCCCTGTCTTCTCGGAGCCGGTGAGCACGAACCGCATGGTGGGATGATCGTCCGCGTCCAGAAAATCTCCGCTGCGGATATGCTTGTCGCGGGCCTCATGGGCAGTATCGACGCTCGCGGTCTTCACGGAGACGTCGATGCTTTCCAGGGCAGGTTTCGTTTCGTCAAAAACAATCTTGCCGGTCGCTTCGCGGAAAACGCCCAGCGTCTTGGCAAAGCCGATATGGTCGACCAGAAAGGCGACGGTCAAATGATCGGGATCGAGGCGAAACTCGCGAGGCTCCGCGACAGCCGTTCCCATCCCAATGAAAATTGCAACCATGAACCCGGCGAAGCCGCGAACCCAATTCACCATGTTTCTTGTCTCCGTGGTTTGATTTCACCTTAATCTGGTGCGGCGCGGCTCAATGTCGACCCCTTTTCGGGTTTGCGCTTGCCGGGCAACGTGAACGCCTCGAGAAACCGTTCGCGAAAATCCTTCATCGACCAGGCCGGAACCGTATCCGCGGGAATGAGCCCGTCGGTCCATTCCCAGTCTTCGATTGCGGCCAAAACAGCCGGAGGACCGATCACGTGGACGGGGACGTCGCGACCCGCGTCCGGACCGGTGATCAGCGGCGCGGGCTGATGATCCCCTATGATCACAAGCAGCCTGTCCGAACCCAGTTTGTCCGCAATGAACGCGTTGAGAGTCCTCAGGACATAGTCGATTGACTTCCGGTACTGATCCCGGACCCGGTCATTGTCCAGCCACACCTTGGCGGGTGGGTCCCCGGAAGTCGCCCACCGGTCGAAGACCTTCGGCTTGAACACCTCGGACCAGTCGATAACAGGCGCTATGGGTGTCCAGGGCGCATGGCTTGAGATCATGGCGATCTCCGCGAAGACCGGCGGGCGCCGCCCGCGGGACAGTTCCCTGCGATGGAACTGGGCCAGCGTAAACTGATCGGGCATCGTCACCCAATTGAACGGAAGACCGTCATAGTCCAGGGTCTTCGACGTATAGATACGGTCGTAGCCGAGCGCCTTGCCCTCGGGCCACGCTTTCGTAATTGCGGGCATTACGGCGACCGTATTCCAGCCCGCCCTTGAAAACGTGCCGATCAGTGTCTCGCGTTCACTGGCAAGCAGGGCATCGTAACGCGGCTGGTTGTTGATCCACAGGCCCGACAGGACCGACGCATGGGCCAACCAACTCTGGCCGCCGACGATCGGGGACGTGAGCCAGCCCGACCGGGCGGCCAGTCCGCGGCTGGCAACAGTCTTCTGCAGTTCGCTCAATGCCGCGAGCGTTGTCGCCCGGTACTTCGAATTGTCATGCGTTGTCCGGCCATAGCTCTCCACAAAGACCATCAGAACATCACGTCCCTTTATCTTCGAGAGCAGGCTTTCCGCCGGCATGGAAACGAAGCGGTCCTTTCGCGCCTCAGCCTCGAAACGGCGGATGTCGCCGAGACTCCAGACCACGTGCGTCACGTGTTCCCGTACGATCATGCTCGTCGGCGCAGCGACGCTGATCTGCGCAACCTCGAGGCGCTTGAGCGTATAGGCGCCCGAGAAGACGACGAGCATGACTGTCGCAAGCGCGGCCGCCTGACGTCTCAATATGCCATCGGGCCCCGCCATCATGACCTGTCGCGCGGCCCAGGCAGCGACCCAGCCAACTGCAACAACCGCAACGGCCGCCGCCACGGTGGCCGCAACGACCAGGGCAAGCCCGAAGCTGTCCCAGCTCAGGTTCCAAGCGGCGCGGGCCAGGTGAAGGTCCAGAACGGGGCTGAAAAGCCTGTTGTAGCTGAGAAACGTCAGGAAATCGGCCACCTTGAGCGCAGTGGTAAAACTGAGAAGAATGCCGAGGCTCCAGCCCAAGACCCTGTGATATGCGGGCGGTGCGAACAGCAGCAGCAAAAGCAGCGGCGGCAATTCCAGCGGCATCAGCGTCAACGCTCTGAGGGTCATCGCACCGGGGTGGTTCGGCAGCACCAAAAGCAGATCGAGAACGACGATGCCCGCGAGCAGCGCGACCCACGGCGACCACCCGCGAGTCTGGATGCGCCCTGCACTATGCTCCGGAGTTGTCATTACGTTATCGTTCCATGCCGCAAACCTGTCGGGCACCGGATACCGCCCGGCAACAATCGCCCTGGATCCTGCACCCGAAATGGGAGGCTTGAGCCCCCATCAGCCACGCCGCGGCAGGCTATCACATCATGGAAGAAAGATTCGAGGCCTCGACAGGTTCACATTCTGCTGACCTGTTCCCGTTCTAGAGATCCAGCAGATGACCGGACCGGGTTGCCTTCGCGGTCAGATACCTCTCGTTGTGGACGTTCATCTGACCTTGCAACTCGGCCCTGCCGGCAACCTGAATGCCGTTGTCCTCAAGTGCCGAGATTTTTTCCGGATTGTTCGTCAGCAACTCGATCTCCTGGACGCCGAGATCGTGAAGGATCAGAGCGGCAACTTCATAACTCCGCTCGTCCCCGGAGAACCCGAGCACATGATCCGCGTCGAGCGTATCCAGCCCTGTGTCCTGGAGACTATAGGCTCTCACCTTGTTGGCCAGACCGATGCCACGGCCTTCCTGCGCGAGGTAAAGAAGTATGCCCCCGCCCTTCTCGGCAATTCTGCCGACCGCGGTCCTGAGCTGTTCACCGCAATCGCACCGCAAGCTGCCGAAAAGGTCCCCGGTGAGGCAGGCAGAATGCAGCCGTACCGGCACGACGTCACGGTCGCGCCAGTCGCCGATAAGGATGGCGACGTGCTCGCTGAGGCCGTCTCCGGCCCGGTAAATCACAAAATGGGAGTTGCGGGCATTCTCCAAAGCAATATCAGCTTCGGCGATCCGCGTTACGGAAACAGATTCCCGCGCCGCGTCGCTGATCAGTTGAGCGGCGCTGAACGACAGGATGTCTCCCTGGTCAAGCGCGGTGACGAGAATGTCGGGAAGTTCCTCCGGCGGCTCGAACGAGATGATCGACGGTAACAGCTTGCTGGCTTTGGACAGCGTCAATGCCGCGCGTTCCGCATATCCGGCGGCGCGAATTCCGATGATCGTGGGCAGGATTTTCTGCTGAATCCCGTTCACCGGCTCCGCAGCGATGGCCATGCTCTCGTCGACGGAAACGTGGTCCGAGAACTTGACTGTGACCGCCTCCGAGCCGCCTGCCGGCAAGCCGAGAAGCCCGGCCCGCTCGGCCGTTAGAACGAGACGCCCGTCCGTGCCGACGATATCCGCAAGGTCATAGAGGATTTCGTCGTTGATGGCGTCCAGCGCGCATACGACAGTCGGGTTGCTGTCGTCGGTAAGAAACAAGGGACGTCCGCGACGGAACTCAAAAATTGCGCGATCAAGGATGGCCATTCATACTCCTGCTGTTTGTTCCGCCCCTCATTTTCTCGATCTTGATTGCCCAGCCGACGATTGAGGTCTGGCCGGATCGGCGGGCTACAAACCGCGAAGTTTATGGCATCGAGTTATGGCTAAATTGGGTTTCACTTTGGACAACAATCGCCACATTCTCGTCGTCTATTCGGGGCAGAAAATGCAAATAAATCCGTGAGAAACGGGGCACCAGCCGAATGTCAGAAGCACCACCAAAGACACACGAAATCGATGAACGTCATGCCTGGGCCCTGGTCCTCGCGGCCAAAGAAACGGAGTTTGCCCCGAACGCACGCGAGCGCGTAATCAGGTCCGACGACGACCGCGTTGCCATCGACGTCTTCCCGAAGGGTGGCTGGCATACCAGCCACCACGTATCGCGCGAAGTCGTCCGCGTCCTGGACATTTACCTGCCCTATGCCGCGAGCGGCAAGTCCCGTACGGTGCTGGCCCAGATGGGCCAGAGTCTGGACGGTTTCATCGCCACGGAAATCGGTCAGTCGCACTATGTCACGGGTCAGCGCGGCCTCGATCATCTGCACCGTCTGAGAGCGTTGTCCGACGTGGTCCTCGTCGGGGCGAACACCGTTGTGGCGGATAATCCTCAACTCACGGTGCGCCGGGTCCCCGGCAGCAACCCCGCACGCGCGGTGATTGATCCCCATGGACGGGTTCCCAACGACAGGACGATCTATCAGGACTGTGCCGCCCCTACCCTTGTCCTGACGACACGGGAAACCAGCACCGGACGCACATGGCCGCGCAACGTCGAACCCGTTGTGGTTCCCGACGAAAACGGCCAACTGTCGCCCGACGCCATCATCGAAACTCTGTCAGAACGCGGGCTCGACCGGATTCTCGTCGAAGGGGGCGGGATCACGATCTCGCGGTTCCTGCAGGCCGGCATGCTCGACCGTCTCCATATCTGCGTGGCCCCGCTGATCATCGGTTCCGGTCTTCCGGCCCTGAGCCTGCCGCCGGTCGCGCATCTGAACGAAGCCTTGCGGCCACCTTGCCGGCAGCACCCCATGGGCGAAGACATCCTGTTCGATCTCGACCTGGGCTGAAGAGCAGCCGTGCGTCTGACAGTCGGCACCTACAACATCCACAAGTGCGTCGGCCGCGACGGCCGGCACGCGCCCGATCGGGTCACCGAGGTGCTGAAGGAACTGAGAGCCGACATCATCGCGGTTCAGGAGTTCGACAACCGGGCCAAGCACAAGCGGCCCTACATCGAACCGGAAACGCTTTCTCTTCCGCTCGGCATGAACTGCGTCGCGCAGCCTACAATGGAAGATCCCGAAGGCGGGTTTCACGGCAATCTGCTGATGAGCCGGCATCCGATCTCGACGATCAGGCATGTCGACCTCGGGCGGTCAGGCAGGGAGACCCGGCGGGCCATCCTCGCGATGGTCGAGCTCAGGGAGGGCCCTGTGGCCGTTGTCGCGACGCATCTCGGCCTGTCGATGGCGGGCCGGCGCCGGCAGGCGCGGGTCCTTATCGATGCCGTTCGCGAATTCGCGGAATACCACCCGGTCATCGTGCTGGGAGACTTCAACGAGTGGCTGCCCGTGGGCGGATGCCACGCCATTCTCGCCCGGCAGTTCGACGGCGGTGCCAGACTTTCGACGTTTCCCGCCAGGACCCCGATGCTTCCGCTCGACCGGATCTGGGTCAGCGATGCCGTCCGGTTGAGCGAGCTGCGCGTCCACAAAACGCAGATGTCGGAGGTCGCTTCCGATCATCTGCCGCTGGTGGCGGACGTTCTGGTTCCGGCGGCGGTTCGAAGCATCAGGGCGATAAGGAGTCCCGGCAGGGAAGAAAGCAGCACGATGAGCCCATAAGCGATCGAAACCGCGATGGCGGTTTCCGGCGTCAGGCCGGCGCTGGAGGCAAGTGCTACGGCGACCGACTCGCGAACGCCCCAGCCGGAGATCGAGACCGGCAGAACCATTGAGAACAGAATGACCGGAACGATGGTGAGCAGCACCGCGAGGGGCAGGTCCACGCCGACCGCGCGGCCGGCAAGGTCATAAACCAGAAGATAGGTGGCGACGACGCAGAAAGACGACAGCAGCTGCAGAGCGCCAGCGCGGCCGGAGAAGACGCGCTTGCTATCAGCCAGAAAGACCGCGATCTCCGCCTTGTGCCGGAACCTGTAGAGCGCAAACGACACCAACAGCACCGCCAGTCCCGCGACCGGCGCCCAGAAACCAATGGCCTGCCGCATGTCGCCGAGGCTCTCATGGGCGAACATCAGGCCGAAGATCACGACCGCGAACAGGGCGACCTGTCCCGATGTCCGCTCCAGGATCACCGCTCGCGCGGCGGCACCCAGGCCTGCCTCACTCATGCGGCCGTGACGCCACGCTCTGGCGACATCGCCGGCAACCCCTCCGGGCAGAATCTGGTTGAGAAACTGCGCCAGATAGTACTCGCGGAAAGCATCGCCGAAGGGCAGATGCAGGCGCAGCCGGGACGCCGTGAAATGCCAGCGCCAGGCGGATAGAGCGACCTGCGGGACCGTCACGGCCAGCGCCATCAGGACAAATTCCGGCTGCAGCCGCAGCAGGCGTTCGACCACTTGCGGTCCGTCGGCGTGCAGCCACAGCAGACCGAGCAGCCCCAGGCTGACGGCCAGGCGGACCGGAAGGGTGCCGGCCAGCGTCAGCATGCCGAGGGGTCCCGCGGCATCGCCAGAAGATCGTGATGGCCGACCTGCAGCCGGGAGCGCCCCTCGGCGATGATCGAGCGGCGGCTTTCCGCCCAGCCCTTGATCCTGTCATGCGCCTCCGGGTGCACGTCGAGACAGGCTCCGGCAATATCGTTGACGAGCCGGGTCTGTATCGCGGTGTCCGCCGGGCCCAGATGCCACGGCGTCGCGGCCGTTATCACGCGGTATTCCAAGTCCTCCAGAACGTTGCACATTATCGGCTTTGCGGTCGGCCCCATGGCCAGCCCAAGTCCCTTGTCCTGTTCCTGATGCACGTTGAACTGACCGTTGATCCAGAGGTCGTCGGGAAGATGCGGCTGCCAGCGCATGATGCCGTCGTAGTCGAGCGACGCGAACAGCGCGGCGCCTGCGCGCCGGCACTGCTCGGCAAGTGCCGTGAACCAGGCGGCGGAAACCAGATCCATCAGGGCGGACGCAACGACCGCGCGAACCCGTCCGAACGGCAGTTCGGCCAGATCATTGAGATCCTTCCGCACGATGGTATGGGTTCCGGAATCGAACGGCTCGGCCTCTGCCAGAGCGTTGAGCAGTGCGGTGTCCCGGTCGACAAGGTGCCAATGCCGGGATTGCTTCATCCGGGCCGTCAGGTAGCGCAGGTTCGAACCGGTGCCGCATCCCAGATCCATGATTCCGGTCTGGGGAAATGCCGACATCCAGTCGTCGAACCGGTCGACAAGCTGCGGGCTGCGTGCGGCGTGGTCGTAGGGCTCGCGCATGGCGAGCCAGTCGCGTTGGAATTCGGTCATCGCTCCAGAAACTCCCGCAGATGGTTCTCGAACACCTTTCCGGCCGACGGCCAATCCGCCAGCGATTCACGTGCCGCCATGGCACCGGCCTTCACCGCATCGAACTTTTCAGCATCCCCGAGGAGCCCCGAGACCGCGCCGCCAAGCGCATCTGCGTCGCCCGGCGGAACCAGAACGCCTGCCCCGTCGGCGACGGTATCGGGGATTGCACCACCGGTAGTTCCCACCACCGGCAGGCCTCTCGCCAGCGCCTCGGTGAAGACCATCCCGAACCCTTCGTACTCGGACGCCAGGACAAACAGGTCGGCAGCCTCGAAACAGGATGCCAGTTCATCGCCCGTCCTGACGCCCGTGAAATTCACGCGGTCGCCGATCGAACTCTTCCCGAGCTGTCCGAAGACACGTTTCGCCCAGTCGTCGCCGGGATCGAAGTGGCCGACGCAGTCCAGGGTCCAGTCCATGCCGGCAATGCCGTCGAGGGCTTCGATCAGGATGTCGTGGCGCTTGCGTGGCGTGACAGTCGCGACGCAGAGCAGATGTTTGCAAGCGCTTTTGGAGCCAATGGCGGGCGGCGACGGATCGGTGCCCGGTTCGGCGACGCGGATCACTTCGGCGTCGGCGCCCAGTTCCATCAGCCTCCTTTTTGTGAAGGGGCTGGTGACGATGACGCCGATGGTTGCGGACAGGGCCGCGACCTCGCGGGCGTGATAGAGGCGGCGGCGCTTTTCATCGAGACCGCTTTCGTCGCCGAGCGGATGATGCACGAGCGCGACTATGTCGAGCCGGGGTGAATGCTCCCGCACGATCTCAGGCACGGCGGACAGCGCAAGGCCGTCCATGATCACGAGGCTGCTGTCGTCGAGCGGAGACAGACAGCCGTGCAGCGCGTCGACGGCCTGACGATCGGCATCGGGGAAGCGGCCGTCAAGGCCGGTTGTCACCACCTGCCAGCCGAGCCGTTCGAGTTCGACGGCGATCCGACGGTCGTAGATGTAACCGCCGGTCTTGGTCTCGGGGTCGCCGGGCACGACAAGATGGACGACCCGCCTGTCCGGATCGGTCGCTTCGGTGTTCACAGAGCGCCCTCATAGGACGCCCAGGCGATGTGCGACTCGTTGAGCGTGATCTTCAGCACCGTCAGGCCGGACGCGCCTGCGCCCAGCCGGCCGTCGCGAACCGCCTGCGCCATGCGATCGAAAATCTCCCTGGCGAGGAACTCGGTTGTGGTATTCCGGCCGGCGAAGGCGGGCTCATCATCGAGATTGCGGTAGTTGAGATCATCGAGCGTGGCCTTGAGCACCTGGGACGCCAGACCGATATCGACAACCAGCCCGTCGGCGTCGAGCTCGGGCCGGCGGAACTCCGCATCGACGACATAGGTCGCACCGTGCAGCTTCTGGGCGGGGCCGAACACCTCGCCTTCGAAACTGTGAGCAATCATGAAATGGTCCCGGACGCTGAGCGCATACATCGACTTCTCCATTATTGTTGTTGTGCAGGCCGGTCACGACACCGCGGCGGCATAGGCGATTCGATGACACAGCACCCCGTTCGGCTTGCGTATCAGGCTCGCCATAACATCGGGCAGTTCATCGAACCGGCTTTCACCCGTAATCAATGCATCCAGGGCCGGATCGGCGAGCAAATGCAGCGCATGCGTGAGACGATCGCGCATCGTCCAGATATCGCGGAAGGCCGGCGCGAGGTGGCCGACCTGGCTCGACCGTATTGTCAGCCGCCGGGAATGGAAGTGCTCGCCGAGCGGCAGACCGACGACGTTGTTCCCAAACCAGCTCAATTCGATGATCTCGGCCTCGAAGGCAGCAATCGAAAGGGCCCTGTGCAGTCCGGCCTCCGATCCGCTTGCGTGATAAATCCTGTCGAATTCGCCCTCGACATCTTCCGCCGGTCTGAAATCAATCTCCAGGGCGTCCGCCAGTGCCCCTCTTTCCGGATCGACATCGATCAGTTCAACGGACGCACCGGTGATGCGCGACACGAGATAGGCCGTCAGGCATCCGACCACGCCGGCGCCAACCACGGCGACGCGATGACCGGCATCGATATGGCCGTCGCCCACGGCGTTCAGCGCGGTTTCCATATTGGCCGCCAGAACCGCGCGGGCCGGCGGCAGGTCTTCCGGAACCGCGACGACAACCTGCTCCGGCACGACATAGGCCGTCTGGTGCGGAAACAGACAGAAGACGTTGCGGTCCTGCAGCGCGTCGGAACCGGACACCACGCGGCCGACATTCATGTAGCCATACTTGACCGGCCCCGGGAAAGCACCATCCTGAAAAGGTGCCTTCATGGCTTCATACTGGTTCTCTGGGACCCTGCCCTGATGCACAAGGCTCTCGGTGCCGCGGCTGATGGCCGAATACAGCGTCTCGACGAGAATTTCGCTGTCGCGGGGAGGCTGCAGCCGTGCTGAGCGGATAACGCCGCGACCGGGCGGTTTGGCCCAGAACGCACGCGCAGATGTGATCTTCGGAGACATGATTTTGCTTAAATGCTCACATATCTGGTGACATACAAGTTAGACGGCCAGCCGGCACATGGTTCATTGTAACGATCGCATGAGAAAAACGGTTCAAACAAACGACTCCATGTTCTCCTCTGTCGCGCCGCGCTTTCGCGACAGAAACTTCGTGTCTGCGGACTTCATAAGGTTCGTTTCGGACATAACAATGGCAAGCGGTCTCATCGTCGCGCTTGCGGCAATAGCGGAGATGCCGGCTTCCGTGGCTTTTCAGGCAATCGTCGTCTTCGCCGCAATTGCCGCACTCATCACGCGGTCCAAGATCCGGCTGCGTTCAGACTGCCGCCTTGGCCCGGCGGACAAGGTCACGCTGCTGCGCGCCGTTATCGCCGCGCTTTGCGCGGGTCTCGTGTTCGGGGGCGAGACCGCTGTCACACTCGGATGGTGGCTGCCCGGGATCGTCGGAGTCGCTCTCGTGCTCGACGGGCTCGACGGCTGGATCGCGCGCTGGACCAATACCGCCAGCGTGTTCGGCGCCCGCTTCGACATGGAAACCGACGCCTTCCTGATACTCGTGTTGTCGGCCCTCGTCTGGCAGATGGACAAAACCGGCGCCTGGGTTCTCGCGATCGGCGTCATGCGTTACGGCTTTGTCGCAGCGGCGTCCAACTGGCCGCAGCTCGGCTCGCCGCTCCCGCCCAGCAAAAGGCGCCAGACTGTCTGCGTCATTCAGGTCTGCGCCCTTCTGATCTGCCTCCTGCCGCTTACCGGGCCACAGACGGCCACCGTGGTCAGCTTGGCCTCGCTCGCCGCTCTGACCATCTCGTTCAGCGTCGACATCGCCTGGCTTCTGAAGAACGGCGAAGGCAGCATGTCGGCAGGCCGTGCGCACAACAAATAGTCAAACCATTTGCACAATCCAGCCCAACTCCGCCCACAAGTCTGATCTTTACTCCGGTCCAAACGGCATATCCAACGAGCACCGGAGCAGGACGACGCTGGCCCGTCGGCTTCCACGCCTAAGGATCTGACCGAGAACAGATAACGTTCCGAGACGGGGAAGTCAGAGAGTGACGGCGGAGATTGGGCACTTTGCTCTGATCGTGGCATTCATGCTTTCGATCTGTCAGTCGATCATCCCGATGGTCGGGGCCCACTTCGGCGACAACCGGCTCATGTCCTCCGGCTCTTCATCGGCAATCGGCCAGTTTCTTGCAATTGCCGTGGCGTTTACCTGTCTGACGCTCAGCTATCTCGCCTCCGATTTTTCGGTCGCCAATGTCGCCGAGAATTCGAACTCAAAAATCCCGACGATCTACAAGATCTCCGGCGTGTGGGGGAACCACGAGGGCTCAATGGTGCTCTGGGTTCTCATACTCGCCGTCTTCGGCGCCGCGGTGGCAGCCTACGGCAGCAACCTGCCGCGCCCTCTCAAGGCCCGCGTCCTCGGCATCCAAGGGATGATCGGCGCGGCATTCCTGTCCTTCATCCTGTTCACATCCAATCCTTTCGCGCGCCTGAACCCTGCGCCCGCTGATGGAAACGACCTGAATCCGCTTCTGCAGGACATAGGTCTGGCGGTCCATCCGCCGTTTCTTTATCTCGGTTATGTCGGCTTCTCGGTCGCATTCGCATTTTCCGTCGCCGCCCTGATCGAGGGCCGTGTCGACGCGACCTGGGCGCGGTGGGTCCGCCCCTGGGTGCTGGCGGCATGGTGCTTCCTTACCATCGGCATCACGCTCGGCAGCTACTGGGCATATTACGAACTTGGCTGGGGCGGCTGGTGGTTCTGGGATCCGGTCGAGAACGCATCGTTCATGCCGTGGCTCGTGGGCACGGCCCTCCTGCACTGCGCCCTCGTCGTGGAAAGGCGCCAGGCTCTGGTCAGCTGGACGATCCTGCTCGGCATCCTGGCTTTCTCGCTCAGCCTGCTCGGCACGTTTCTGGTCCGCTCGGGCGTCCTGACGAGCGTCCACGCATTTGCACAGGATCCCAGTCGCGGCGCCTTCATACTGGCAATTCTGGTGATCGCGACCGGCGGCGCTCTCGTGCTCTATGCCCTTCGCGTCCCGGTCCTGAAACATGCCTCCCCGTTCTCGCCGGTCAGCCGCGAAGGGGCGCTCACGCTAAACAATGTGCTGCTGATCACCGCGACCGGTACCGTCTTCATAGGGACTTTCTATCCGGTCATCATCGACACCATAGGCAACGACAAGATCTCCGTCGGACCGCCCTATTACAATCTTACCTTCGTCCCCATCATCATTCCGGTGCTGATCGCGATGGTTGTCGGCACGATGCTCAAATGGAAAAGGGACCGTATCCCCGAGGCCATGAGCAAACTCCGTACCGCATCGGCCGTAGCGATCGCAGGGTTTCTCGTGGTTGCCGGCTGGACCCTCGGGCGCCATCTGCTGGCCGCGGCCGGGATCGGTCTGGCCATCTGGATTGTGGTCGGCTCGTTCGCGGCGCTGGCTTACCGCATTCGTCTGGGAAAAGCGCCGCTGACACGGGCCCTGCATCTGGCCCGGACAACGCCCAGGGCGTTCTACGCAATGGTGATCGCCCATATCGGCGTCGGTATCACCGTGGCGGGCATCACAGTGATGACGGCATGGCAGAAGGAGAGTATCGAAACAATCCCGGTCGGCGGCCATCTCGATGTCGGCGCATACCGCATAACGCTCAAATCGATCACCACCCCCGACGGACCGAACTATCAGGCGGTCCACGGGCAGTTCGAGGTTCACGAGGACGACGATCTCGTGACGACCCTGGTTTCGGAACGCCGCTTCTATCCCGTGCGCCGCTTCCAGTCGACCGAGGCGGGCATACGCAGCAACATGATTTCGAATATCTACGTCGCGCTCGGCGAACGCAGAGATGACGGACAATGGACTGTGCGCGCCTACTACCATCCGCTCGCACCGTGGATCTGGTTCGGTCCCCTGATCATGTCGCTCGGCGGCCTCATTTCGCTGACCGACCGACGTTTCCGTGTCGGTGCACCCCAGCGGGCTCGGGCGCGGCCGGCGGCACTGGCCCCGGCGGAGTGAGTTGCATGATCAGGTTTCGACTCGACCCCCGTTCACTTGCAAGACGTGCGGCGTGCATCGCGTGGGCACTGGTTCTCTGCCTGTCCACCGCCCTGCCCGCCACGGCCGTTCAGCCGGACGAGGTTCTGAAGGATCCGGCCCTCGAAGCGCGGGCGCGCGCGCTCAGCGCGGAACTGCGCTGCATCGTGTGCCAGAACCAGTCCATCGATGACTCGAATGCGCCGCTTGCCCGAGACCTCAGGATCATTCTGCGCGAGAGACTGACCGCCGGCGACACCGACCGCCAGGCCGTAGACTACATTGTCGCGCGTTACGGCAACTTCGTGCTGCTCAAACCGCCATTCCAGTTGAACACATTCGCTCTCTGGCTCGGGCCCATAATTCTGCTGATCCTGGCGGTATGGGGCTTCCGGATACTGCTTGGAAGACAGCGGAGAGATCTGGCGCAAGCGCCGGAGCCGCTCAGCCAGGACGAGCGCAAAGACCTTCAGAAGATTTTGAAAGAGGATTTCCGGCCATGACCTTATGGATCGCCCTGACCGTCATCATGTTTTCCGCCGCAATCCTGGTGGCCGTGCCGATGCTCAGGCGACGCGGAAAGACCGCGCCCGAAGGAACGCCGGGCATTTCGGTCTACAAGGACCAGCTCGAGCAGCTCGAGCGGGAAAAGCAGGACGGCCTCATCGGTGAGGAGGAAGCCGATCTCGCTCGCGTAGAAATCGAGCGCCGCCTCATCGCTGCCGGGAAATCAGCCGATCAGGACGGCGGGTCGAAACTCGCACAGGCCTGGCACATCAGGGCGGGCCTTGCAGCCTGCAGTGTTGTCGCGTTCGGCTCGGTCGGCCTCTACGCCGCAATCGGAAGCCCGCACCTCGCGGTAAAGCAGCCCACCCCCACGATGGACGTCGTGGCAAATGCCCATCAACAGGGCCGCACCATGCAGGCCGGCGGAGATCAACTCGTCGACAATATCAGCGCCATGGTCAAGCGCCTCGAGGAGAAGCTCGAGGCCGAACCGGACAACGCCGACGGATGGAGAGTCCTGGGCTGGTCCTATTACAATATGGAGCGCTATGGCGACGCCGCTGACGCCTATCGCAAGGCGACCGAGCTCAACAAGGACAGCGCCATTCTGAAGTCGCTTTACGGCGAGGCTCTCGTGAAGGCGGCAGACGGAAAGGTCACGCCCGAGGCTCTGGCCGCATTTGCCGCGACACTCGCCATAAACCCGGACAACGTGCGGGCCCGGTACTTCACCGGTCTCCAGAAGGACCAGAATGGCGATACGAAGGGCGCGATCGACGCCTGGATCGATTTGCTGAAGCTCGCACCGACCGGAGTGGAATGGGCGCAGGACCTTCGCAAGCAGATCGTGGCGCGCGCTGAAGAGAAAGGGATCGAAGTCGCGACGCTCCTGCCGCCTGAAGAGGCCGCACCCGCCGCGCCGGTAACGAAGGTCGCGGAAACCGAACCGACTCGAAAGGGCCCGACAGCCGAGGACATTCAGGCCGCGGAGGAGATGACGCCGGATGACCGGATGGCAATGGTCCGCGGAATGGTCGACAGACTGGCGACCCGGCTCAAGGAGTCGCCGGACGATCCGGACGGCTGGATCCAGTTGATGCGGTCCCGGCTCGTGCTTGAGGATCGCGACGCCGCGGTGAAAGCCCTGTCGGACGCGATGACGGCATTTGCCGACAAGCCGGACGTGCAGAACCGGATCAAGAATGCAGCCGCAGCCCTTGGCTTGCGGGCAAACTGAAACGCATAGGAACCTTCGCCCGGATGCAGGCCCATCGTGTGCACCATGTCTGGCGCCAGCCGCCGTCGCCGCGTCTCCAAGCGCGGGGCTTATTGAGGCATGGCAACCTTCAAATGCTCACGATGCGTCCAAATTCCGGCCATTGTGTCGCCCATATTGCTAACGAAAATCCGTCTTCGTCTGGTCAATCCTGCACAGTACAGAATGTTGAATTCGCGCTTTCCTGCACGATTCAGCTTTTATTTTGTTATGAGCTTCGTAAATCTGGCAATTAGAGCATGAAAAAGACCATTATTACATACAATGTATCAAGTAATAATATTTTTAGTCGCGTTTTTACTGTAGATTTTGACCCACGCTTAGGAATTTTTATTCATTTAACGTGGTTATATTTGGTGGCTGTAGCCGCTGCGCTCATGCTTTCGACGCAGATCGCCGGCGCGACCGACTCCGATCCGGAGAACGTCGTCGGGCCGAATGAATGCGCGGAATGCCACAAGGAAGAGGCGGAGATCTGGAAAGGCTCGCACCACTTCTCGACATTCCGAAAAATGCCGCGCACGAAAGAGGCCCGTGCGATCAAGAAGAAGATGAAGATCAAGCGCATCAAGTCGCAGAGCCTTTGCCTGACCTGTCACTTCACGGTGCAGAAGGTCAAGAAGCGGCCCAAGGCAGTGTCCGGAATTTCATGTGAAAAATGCCACGGGGACGGCAAGGGCTACCTGAAGGTTCATGCAGAGTTCAGCGGCCACAAGAAAAAAGAGGATGAACCCAAAGCGAAAGCCGCCCAGCGCTGGAAGAAGTCCGTACAAGCGGGACTGATCAGGCCCAAGGCCCTCTACGCTCTCGCCAAGAACTGTTACAGCTGCCACGTCGTCCCGCAGGAGAAGCTCGTGAACGTCGGAGACCATCCGGCAGGAAGCAAGTTCGAACTCGTTTCCTGGTCTCAGGGCGAGGTCCGCCACAACGTCTGGTACACGAAGGGCAAGAGCAACGCCAAGGCCAGCACCAAGCGCAAACGAATGATGTTCCTCGTCGGACTTGCGGTCGAGTTCGAAACCGCCATCCGGGCCGTCGGCGTCGCTACCAAAAAGCAGACCTATGCCGTGAAGATGGCGCGCAGGGCAGCGGCGGCGCGGAAGCGCCTCGCGCAGGCCTCGAAAGCTCTCCCGAAGGTCAGGGAGTTGAGGACGATGGTCAAGCTGAGCAAGTCGGCCGGCCTGAAACTCAACAACAACAGGGCCCTGTCGGCTGTCGCGGACAAGGTCGCGGCCGAAACGCTTTCGCTCATCGCGAAACACGACGGCAGCAAGTTTGCGGGCATCGACAAGATGATACCCGGCGAAGACAAATACAAAGGCAAACCCAAGAAGTAAGGTCCAGAACGATGCTGTCACGCGCACCTGTACAGCACGCTCCGGAAGCGCCGCCGAAACCGGAGAGTGTGGAGCATCAACGCTGGGCAGAGCCCTTTGGCGGAACGCCGATACCCCTTCGCACGGTTCGTCAGATCCTGTCGCTGCCGGTTCTGAAGGACATCGACGCGACGGACTTTCCCAGCGATCTGCCGCCGGAAAAGATTATCGGCTACGACGGGCGGATCCTGAGCTTTGCCGTCGGTGACGTGATTTACGACGAGGACGACTACGCAACATCTGTCTTCATCCTTCTGCGCGGAACCGTTCGCTCCGAACTGAGGGGTGGCACGGATATGACCGCCCAGACCGCCAGCTCATGGCTTCCCGACCTGCCGCGCCTGGGCACAGTCGGCTCGGGCATCCGCAGTTCCGCGGCCAGGCTGTTCAGGCGATCCGAATCCCGCCGTCCCGACGAGACTGACACGACCGACTATGTATCCGACTCCAAGCACGACCAGTTGCCCGGGCTCCTTCTCGGCGCCGGAGAGCTGTTCGGGATCTGCTCCGCACTGAGGAGAACGCCGCGCAACAGCACGGTCGTTGTCTGCGAGGACGACACGGTCGTTCTGGAAATCCGGTGGCCGGGCATACGAGACCTACGGTTCTGGTCGGAAACCTTCCGCTCACGGACCAACGAAATCTACCAGGTGCGCAGCTGCTTCGCCGGACTGCGGCAATGCGCCTTGTTCGCGACATTGGACGATCCGACTCTACAGGCTCTGGCCGAACGATCGGTCTTCGAGACTTACGGCGAACTGGGATGGTCATATTTTTATCAGCGTGCGGAAAGGCATGACGCCAGTGACACCGACAGGGACAGGGCCGAACCGGCAATTTCCGAGCAAGGTGACCATCTTGAGGGCATATTCGTCATCTGCTCAGGGTTCGTCCGGTTAACCCACCGGCTCAACCGGAACATCCTTACGGTCGGCTTTCTGACCGAGGGAGACGTTTTCGGCCTCGACCAACTGGTCGCCGGACTGAAGTCCGAAAACAGCTACGGCGTCGATTATGGCCTCACGGCCTGCGGTTATGCCGATGTGATCTGGGTTCCGAAACACGTCATTCGAAACGGCCTGCCCGAGGAGCATCTCGAAGCCGGTGCCGCCGCGATGAGAATGATCACACAGAACGGTCCGGGCCACGGCGCCGACCTGCCTCGGCCGCTGCTCGATTTCATCGTCGAAAACCGGTACTTCAACGGCGCCAATGCGATGGTGATCAACACGGATCGCTGCGTGAACTGCGACGACTGCGTTCGGGCCTGCGCCGCCACACACGGCAATGTGCCGCGTTTCGTCAGACAGGGCAAAACCCATCACAACATGATGGTGGTCAACGCGTGCATGCACTGCACGGACCCGGTCTGCATGATCGACTGCCCTACGGCAGCCATTCATCGTGACGAAGTGAGCGGAACCGTCGTCATCGACGACGCAGCCTGCATCGGCTGCGGCACCTGCGCCAGCGCATGCCCCTACAACAATATAAGGATGGAAAGCGCCTTGAACGCCAAAGGCGCCGTGCAGTTGGGGGCGGATGGCGCCCCCCTGCTCCGGGCCACGAAGTGCGACCTCTGCCTCAACCAGAACGGCGGCCCGGCGTGCAAGCGCGCCTGCCCGCATGACGCGATCAGCCGTGTCGACCTGGAAGACGAGCAGATGCTTTCGGACTGGTTGCAAGTGGCGAAGGAATGATCTGGAGAATTCTTCGATACGCCATCATCGCCGCGATCATCGTTGAAGTGCTCTTCGCGATTGTCTGGCTTTACAACACTGCTCTGCGCGACCCCCGGTTTCTCGACGGATGGATACTCTTCTGCGCCATGGGGTTCCAGTTGTTGTTCAGTTGGCGGCGGCGCTTCCCCAAGCTGGCTATCGGACAGGTGACGGCGTGGATGCAGGCGCATATCTATTGCGGCTATGTGGTGGTCGCGATTTTCGCGGTTCACACCCAGTTCTCGCTCCCGGAAACAGGCTTCGAATGGGCGCTTTGGCTCGTCTTCGTCGTGCTGGCCCTGTCGGGAATCTTTGGGGCGATCCTGAGCCGCCTGGTGCCGGAGCGCCTGGAGCGGAAGAAAGAACAAATCCCGTTCCAGCAGATACCGGGCCTTCAGGCCGAGATCGCACGGGAGGTCGATGATCTCGTGATCGATACGGTCGGTGCGACCGGCGCAGCCACGCTGACCGGATTCTATACGGAAACATTGCACGGCTTCTTTCGCCGTCCGCGAAATGTCCTGGCACACCTGCGGCAGTCGTCCAGGCCGGTGCAGCTGATCTGTGAGGAAATGGCGACTTTCGATCGCTATCTAGACGCGAAGGGCAAGGAAACCCTCAAGGCGCTGAAGGATCGCGTTATCGCCAAGAACGACCTTGATTTCCAGTATGCGCATCAGGGACTCCTGGTCGTCTGGCTCTTCGTCCATATTCCGGCGACCTACTGCATGATCGTACTCGCGATCGTGCATGTCGCCATCGTGCATGCCTATTCGTCGGGCGTTTAGGACGTGAAGCCGATGGCCCCGCTAGGTATGCCGTTCAAGTTCCTCGTGAAATCGAATCGCAAATGGGTTTGCGGCCGCGGAGGCACAAGCGGCGAATGCAAGAGCGGCCCGGACAAGTCCGGTCACTGCCGAACCGTTGTCGGATGCGAGCCGGTCAACCGTGACGGCGAGTTCGTCTGCGGCCGAACCGGGCCGAATGAAGCCCCGTGCAAGAGCGGCCCGGGCAAGGATGGATCCTGTGGCGCGAGGACGGCCGCCTGCCGGCCGGTACTCAGCGTGCGCGCATTGCAACAGGGCGCGGGGCGATGGGTCGCGATGATCACCCTGGGCCTTGTCGCCGTGTCCATTTCAGTGGCGGGCGGCAGCAACCTGCTTACTCCGGGGCCCATGACGACCGCGCACGGAACGGTCGAGAAATGCAGCTCCTGCCACGCCGGGGTCAAGCCCGGACCGGTTGGATGGATGCATTCCGTCTTTGCGGCCGCCAATCCCCGCGAGGACAGCATGGCCTGTCTGACCTGCCACAAGATCGGCCCGACCGCGATCAACCCGCACAGCACCGATGTCGATGTTCTTGAAAAGGCAACGAACAGAATTGAATCCAAGAAGCTCAAGAACGCCCAATTGCTCGACCTGCTGAGAGAGGCCGTGTTTCCGGTCAGCCGGACTTTCAACGACGGCGTCTACTGCCAGACGTGCCACAAGGAACACAATGGCGAGCAGTTCGATCTGAGCTCCATGCCGGACAACAGGTGTCAGGCCTGCCACACGGCAAAAGTCCACAATTTCGAGCAACAACACCCGGAATTCGACAGCTATCCGTTCAAACGGCGTACCCGGATATTTTTCGATCACTCCAGCCATTTCGCAAAGCACTTCCCCGAGGAACTGAAGAAGAATGCGTCGTCCGCTTCGGTCCCCAAGGACTGCACCGGTTGCCACACCGCCAGCGCCGATGAGCGCAACATGGTCGTCCAGCCATTCAAGCAAGTCTGCTCCGCCTGTCATCTCGGTCAGATCGTTGGCGCGGACCGGCCGGAGGGGCCGAAGGGTATAACCCTGATCACACTGCCGGGCCTCGACATCGAAACGCTCGAGGAAAAAGGTATCGACATCGGCGAGTGGCCTGCGGAGTCGGAAGCGGAAATGACACCGTTCATGAAACTTCTCATCGGCCGCGACGGGAAGCGGAAAGAGATGCTCAAAGTCCTGGAAGAGGTCGATCTCCTCGACCTCACCGAAGAGGAAGACGAAACGATTGCGGCGGTCCGGGAACTGGCGTGGGAGATCAAGGACCTCTTTCACACCTATACCCAGTCTAAGCCGTCGGTGATCCTCGACCGCCTGCAGGCCACCGCCGGCGTGAAGATCGAACGCGATGTCCTGGTGAAGCTGGTGGCGGCCATGCCAAGGGACGTGCTGATAAGCGCGCAACGGCATTGGCTGCCCAATCTGGCCTCCGATCTGGAGGCCAACGCCGACGCCAGAGAAAGCGACGACGAGGACGATCGTGAGGGTGAAGTCGAAGGCGACGGTGAAGGCGATGGCGGAGGCGACGACGAGACGTCTGCCGAAAAGGAGAATGAAGACGAGGAGACGCTAGAGGACGAAGAACAGAGCGCCGAAAAAAAGGACGAAGACGAGGACCTGAAGGAACCGGAAGAAGAGCCAATACTGGACGTCGACACGGAGACATGGACAGAGTTCGGCGGATGGTACCGGCAGGACTACGCGATCCTCTACAAGCCGGCCGGCCATGCCGACGCATTCATGAAAGCCTGGCTCAACTTCTCTGCACGCCTGTTCAGCGACGCCGAGGACAACCCGGCCGCGGAGACCTTCAACCTGCTCACGGACAAGAACGCTCAGGGCAGATGCTCAAAATGCCACAGTGTCGACGCCGTCGACGGCGGCCGGCGGCGCGTCAACTGGAGGCCTTTCGATTCACCGCCGGCAAAGGGCCTGTTCACGAAGTTCGCGCACGCTCCGCACCTTTCCGTCGTCGGCAAGGACGGCTGCCTGACGTGCCACAAGATCAACCCGGAGGCCAAGAACCAGGAAACGTACAAGCAGACCGATCCGCTTGCGTTCGATTCAAACTTCCACTCGATCGACAAGAAGACCTGCACAACGTGTCATACCCAGCAGGCGTCGCGTGACGACTGCCTGCTGTGCCACATCTACCACGTCAATCCTGTCTCCTCCCCGGTGCCCGTGACGGCGCTGCCGACCAACTGATCGCAGGCGATTCTGCGGTCGCCCGACGCCGATTCTCCCGCAGCCGGCATGTGAGCCGTTTTACCGGCTTTTGCACCGGCGGCGCGCGTAGCGCGCTCCATTTCGGCACGATCGGACCGATAAAGACACGTTATGGCCACAATGCGGACATCAGCGCTGTTGACGGTCATAATGATGCCAATCGCTCCACAAATTCACGCCCAGCTTTTCGTTAACCATTGATCTCGTTGAGTGAGTCAGTGAGTAAATTTGTACAGAGGGAGTTGATAGCGTGGAGTCAATTAGAGGCTGCTCGCCTAAAACAAGCGCCTTTTTTTTTGGTATTTTCCTAACCTTATGTAGCCCTTCCCTGCCCGCCGCCGCTTCAGAGACGGCCAGGCCGGGAGCGGCGCCGGAGATAACCGGAACACTTGTCGACGGTGGAAATGTTGGCGGTGGATTGGCCTCAGACCTGGCCTCGGTCCTGCGCGAAAACCCGTTTGTTGTTCCCGATCTGCGGCGTGGCGAGGCGTTCATTCGCCTCGCTGGCGGCAAGAGCGACATGCTGCCGATGCCCAAACGGGAACCGGCCAAGCAGAAGACCTCGAAGAAATCGAAAAACCGGACGGTGAAGAGCAAGACCGTCGTCATCGAGCCCGCGGCACAGTCGGGCGACGATACGCTGCTCAACATCACCAATGACGCGGACCTTACGGCCGAAACCGAAGAAGCGGCCGACGACAGCCTGCTCGAGGAAAGCGGCGACAGCGAAGTCGCCGAAGAGCCACAGCAGGAACCGGCGGAAACGCAGACGGCTGCCCAGTCTTCGGGCGACGACCTGCTGGCCGAAGACGAAGCCCCGGCTGAAAAGTCGGAGGAACCCGAAGCCACCGAGACAGCGGCAGCCTCGGAGTCCGGCGACGACGGGCTGCTTGACGGCGGCAACGATGCCGACGCGTCGAGCGGCGGCGACGACAGCCTGGTCGACACGGAAATCGCCGAAGACGAAAAGCCGGCCAAGACCGTGAAGGCCTCGGCTGATGCGGAAGCTGAAACGGACGAGGACAAGTCGGAACTCAGCGCCGACGAACAGCATCTGAACCTGTTTGTCGAAAACCGCTATCCGTCGGCGAACACCTGCGGCGTCTGCCATCCCAAGCAGTACAAGGAATGGTCGGTATCGCAGCACGCCTATGCCCAGCTCAGCCCGATCTACCTGTCTCTCAACAACAAGATCAACAAGCTGAGTAACGGCTCCAACGGCGACTTCTGCCTGCGCTGTCACAGCCCGGTGGGTGCCAACCTCGGCGAGAGTTCGTATGCGTCCAACCTGGACCGCCATCCGGCTTCGCGCGAAGGCATCACCTGTGTCGTCTGTCACCGCATCAACAAGAACTACAACAAGGCCAGCGGGCGTCTTGCGCTCGTCGAAGGCGGCCTGACGGAAGCGGTGTTCGGACCACAAGGCAACAAGATCCTGAAGGACGTTCTGGAAAAACCGGAAAAGTTCCGGGTGGTCACGGACCCGAAGGAAACCGGGCGCAAGATTCACGACGAATCGAAGCTGTTCCAGACCATCCAGACGCCGGTTTTCTGCGGCTCGTGCCACGACGTGACGCTGTTCAACGGCTTCCGTCTGGAAGAGGCGTTTTCCGAGTACCGCCTGTCGCCGGCAGCGGCCAAGGGCGTTACCTGTCAGGACTGCCACATGGGCAAGGTCCAGGGCAAGGTTTCCGGCTATGAGCAGGGTCCGGCAGCGGTCGTGGGCGGTGTCCCGACCAAGACCCGCAAGATCACCAGCCACCTGTTCTCGGGTCCTGACTATCCGGTCATTCATCCCGGCATCTTCCCGCACAACCAGGAAGCCGCCGCATTCAAGACCATGCGTGAATGGCTGCAGTTCGATCATGAGGCAGGCTGGGGCACCGACGAGTTCGAGAACGCAGTGTCCGACGATCACGAATTCCCGGAAGCCTGGCAGTCCGTCGACGACCGCTACGATGCACGCGAGATCCTGAAGAAGCAGTTCAAGCTTCTGGCATGGGCCAAGGAAAAGCGTCTTGAAGTCCTCAAGATCGGTTTCCGGCTCGGCGACATCGAAACGCAACGTGCGGACGGCAACGGCATCAAGTTCCGCGTGAAGGTGATGAACGGTACCGACGGCCACAACGTGCCGACGGGCTTCACCGGCGAGCGGCTTGTCTGGCTGGACGTCAAGGTCACCGACCGCGACGGTACGGTCATCTTCAAGTCCGGCGACCGCGACCCGAACGGTGACGTCAGGGACGGCCACTCGTCCTACGTCCACGCCGGCAAGGTGAAACAGGATCCCTACCTGTTCAGCCTGCAGTCCATCTTCGTGACGCAGAACGGCCGTGGCGGCGAGATCGAGCATGTTATCCCGATCCCGTTCCCGACATTCGCCCTGCCGCGTGTGCTGCCCTCGACGACGTCGCTGGTGTTCACCGGCGAGCCGGCCACCGAGCGCAACCACAAGAAGGGCATCGAGCCGAACGGTTACCGCTGGGCGAACTACAAGGTCAGCCGCAGCGCCCTGACCGGCAAGCCGCCCTACAAGGCGCATGTCATGCTCAAGGCGCAGGCGGTTCCGGTCAACCTGATCACCGCGATCCAGGATGTCGGCTTCGACTTCAACATGACGCCTCGCCAGATCGGCGACGCCCTGATTGCCGGGACCCAGGTGCTCTGGGAGCGGGAACAGGACTGGGATATTCCGGTCACGGCGGTCCCGAGTGCGGCATCGTTCGAAGTCCAGCCAGCGAAGAAGAGCTCGGATTACCGCGGCATCAACCCGGAAAACAAGTGACACACGACTTCCCGCGGGCGGCGGTTCAATTCTCCAGAACCGTTGCCCGCGGCCCAGATTTCAACGTGCGCATCAGATCTTTTTCAGAAATTCATAGTCGAGTGTTGAACAATGAGAAGAACAAACAAGAGCCGGCCCAAGGCCAAACTCCTGGCCACAACCGGTTGTGTGGTGGTGGGACTTGGCCTCTATTCCTTTCCGATCCTGACCGGGGAAGGCGACGGGGGCGACGGCAAGAAGTGGTACAAGTCGATCTCCCAGGTCGACCAGGCTGACCCCCTTCAGGTTGCGGGCGTCGACCGGGACCAGACCAGGACAGAGCAAAGCGCCGCCGCTGTCTCGGACCGGACAACAGGAACCCCGGATTCAGAACTCGCGGCGCAGCCGGTCAAATCAGCCGCCAGAATTGCACCGCAGGACCCTGCGGTCAGCGAGGCGATGTACGAAGAGACAGAACAGCCGCCAGCGCATGCCACGGAGCCGGCACCGAAAGCCGTCAGCGCGGCACCGCCAAAGCCAATCATCACCGCACCCGAGTCCGGCCGTATTCGGCTCGCGAGCCTGGACGCCACAGGCCCGGCCATTGCGTCCAAACTCATCGAGTCAAGCACGCTCTGGCTGAGCGACACGCTTGAGGCCTATCGGACCGCCGCACCGAAAAGCCGCACATCGACCGCGCCCGCAGTCAAGGTCAACACGGATCCGGTCGAGACAGTATCGAAGCGGCCGGCCGAAAGGATCGACCCCCGCGAGGTCGTGCACATCATTCCGGCAAGCGGTCACGATCTCGCCGGCAAGGACGCAGAAGCCGCCGAGCCCGAAGAAGACCGCAAGTGGTACAGCTCGTTCTGGCCGCTCGGCACCCGCGTCGGCGTCAACAAGCTGAGGCACGACTACATCCCGTTCCAGACCGAGAAGGCCGACGAAAAAGCGGCAAAGAAGGGACTGAACAAGCTGCCCAACAGGCCGAACCTGCTTGTCGAACTCGGCGACGGCTTCCTCGACACGGGCAACCTTCACCCCGGCTTCGAAGTCCCGGTCATCGGCGCCGTCTGGCAGCCCAGGCTCTGGACCTACTTTATCAACAGAACCACGATCCAGTCGTTCGACAACGGCTTTTCCGGCAACGAGCGGGAAACCGAGATCGCGAACCGGCTCGACCTGTTCTTCAACCTGCAGCTCACCGGCACGGAAAAGATCCTGCTCGGCCTGCGCCCGACCGACAAGAACAGGCCTTCCGACTTCACCAAATACACGATCGACGGCAGCGAGGAAGGGTTCAATCCGGACTTCCGCATCGGACTTGAAACATTGTTCTTCGAAGGTGATGTCGGCAGCCTGTTCCCCGTGCTCGACAATGCCGGGCTGCTGCCCGTCGACTTCGGGTTCACCGTCGGCCGGCAGCCGCTGATCTTCCAGGAAGGCATTCTCATCAACGACACGATCGACGCCTTCGGCCTGATCAGGAACAACATCGTCTTCCCGGGCACGTCCAACTTCCGCGTGTCGGGCATCTGGGGCTGGAACAGGACCGACCGCAATGACGGCACCGGCGGCGACGAGCAGCTGTTCGGCCTGTTCACGGCAGCGGATACGCATCTGAGCACGTGGAATCTCGACCTGATCTACATTTACGATCCGGACAAGTCGGGCGACGGTATCTATGGCGGCCTGTCGGCCATTCAGCGCCTGCCGCATCTGGGCGGTATCAGCACCGCGTTCCGCGTAAACGCGTCGTACGCGCCAGACGGCGAGGTGCCGGGCAACGTGGTCGGGGACGGCGTTCTGTTCACCACCGAACTGTCCAAGACGGTCAAGGGCTCCGATGACATCGTCTATTTCAACTCGTTCCTGAACATCGGCAACTTCACCCAGGCCGGCCGGGAGCCGGTCAACGGCGGACCGCTGGCCAACACCGGCATCCTGTTCGCCTCGCCGAACCTGAGCACCTATCTGGCGGAGATCGATCCATTCACATCTGATGACGTCGTGGGCGGTGCGCTCGGCTACCAGGCATTCTGGGACGACAAGCGCCGGAACCTGATTCTGGAAGTTGCCGGCAGGAAGGACCTGAGCGGAGACGGCTTTGACAGTCTCGGCTATGGCTTCCAGTTGCAGCAGGCAGTGGGACAGCACGTACAGCTGCAATTTGAAGCCTTCTATACGCATAACGAGGACAATGACGACGGATCCGGCGCCCGCGCCGAGATCCTGTTCGTCCTCTAGACGGGAACAGCCCGGCCCCTGTGGCCGGGCGACCTGACGAGGGGTAGACATGGAAGCGCTCGTAAAGACCGGCGGATTCCTGATGATCTTCGCTGCCGGCGTTCAAGCCCTGATGCTCTTCCTTCGTGTCGGCATGCGGAGGTTCAGGGCCCGGCGCCTCGACAGGGAATTCCTCAAACTGCTGCGTGAACTCGCCGTAAACGAGCCGGAATCAAAAGGGACGCCGGGTGACGGCACAGCGCCCGCCTGGCAGGGAAAACGGAAGTTTCAGATTGTCTGGCGCGAATACGAGACACCGGGCGAGGATATCTGTTCATTCTACCTTGTGCCGTGTGACCAGAAGCCGATCCCGATGTTCCGGCCCGGCAGGTTCCTGACCTTCGAGCTCAATATCCCGGGCCGGAAGGAACCGATCACGCGCTGCTATTCGCTGTCCGACAGCCCGACGCAAAGACGCTACTACCGCATCACGATCAAACACATGAAAAGGCCTCCCAACGCACCGGACGGTGCGCCCGATGGCCTGTCGTCTTCGCACTTCCACGAAAACATGGAAGTCGGCAACATCATCGAAGCCTTCGCGCCGGCCGGATCCTTCCATCTTGATCAGGGGTCATCGAGACCCGTTGTGCTCATTGCAGGCGGTGTCGGCATCACGCCCCTGCTCAGCATGCTCAACTGGATGGCCGCATCGGGAAGCAAGCGCGAGATCTGGCTGTTCTATGGCGTCACCAGCAGGTCCGATCACGCCATGTACGAGCATTTTCACGCGCTGCGCCAGAGAATGACGAATTTCCGGATGGTAACGTTCTACGCCAAACCGACCCGGACCTGCCGGCTCGGGATCGACTACGATGTCGAGGGCTTTGTCAGCGTCGATCACATGCGCAAGGTACTGACGGCAAGAAACTACGAATTCTACGTCTGCGGGCCGCCGCCGATGATGAAGAAGATCACAGAAGACCTGAGGACCTGGGGCGTGCCCGACCAGGACGTCCTCACCGAGTCCTTCGGCGGTTCCGCCAAACCGGGCGCGGCGAAGGCCAGTGCCGCCGAAAAGCGGGACATGCCGGCGGACGAAGTCCGTAAAAGGCTGGCCATCACGTTCGCGAAATCAAACAAGACGGTTGCCTGGAACCGCGGATCGGGAAGCCTTCTGGAACTCGCGGAAGAGTCGGGGATCAAGGCGCGTTTCGCCTGCCGGGCAGGAAACTGCGGAACCTGCGCGACCGTGCTTGCCCAGGGCGAGGTCGCCTATGACGAGGCACCGCTCAAGACGCCGGATCCCGGTTCCTGCCTGCTCTGCGTGGCACGGCCGAAAACCAATCTCGTACTGGATCTCTGATGAGCGGGTGCGTAACAGCCATGTCTCGACCGGCAGCACCGGCGCAGGGCCGCATAAAGTCCAAATTCCGCCACATGCCGGTCGTGAAGGTTTCGCAATGTTCTAAGAAGAGTCACTGGAGAGTGGAGTGACGGGAGTCAGGCTATGAGTACCAGAGTACGGATGCCGCGAAGTCCGAAGCCGCTTGGCCTTCGGTTCGGTGACAAAACGCCCCGCGCGCGCAAAACCGGCATCGCCCTGCCGGAAGCGAGGCAGGTCAACGGACCCGCAGTCACGGTTGAAAGTCCGTCCCGGCAAATCGCGCCGCAATCTCCAAGAGCCGACAAACCCCGGCGCGAGCCGCGGGTTCAACAGCGCTCCGAAACCATCGAGCAGCCTGAGAAAAGCACTGCAGATCCGGCACGTCAGAAACCCTCTCGTGCCGGCGTTCGTCACCGTCTCATCGATGCCACTACCAACCGGAAACGGAAAAGTCCTGATCGCGCCAAAGCGGCAGTCGATTCCGACAAGCCCAAAGAAGAAGTGCGCGCTCCCGCCGAGACGATCGAGCCGGCTGCGCCGCCTCCTGCAGCCGCGCAGAAGACCGAACTGCGGCAGAAGATCAGCGTCAACCGCAACCGGTGGCTGGTAAACGCAACGAGTTCACCATACGCCAAGAGGCGTTACCCGAAATTCATGGAAGGCACCGTGCCGCGTTATGCCGTGATTGCCGGGCTCGCGACCGTCATCACCGTGGCTGCCGGAACATTCCTGCAGCAGACGGGCGAGGCCAACAGGCTGGACGTTCCCGCCACGCCGACAACGGCCGAAGCTTCCGACGACTCTGACACCATCGATGTCGTCTCGCGCTGACGAACGACCGGTCTGAACCGTTCGCGCGGCACCGGCTTTCACGAATCCTTATTGGCTGATTGCCAAAAAAGTTCTTTAACAGCCCGCAGAAATGCGGGCTTTTTTCGTGATCCGGACAAGTTTCTTTCACGCGCCGGCAACCGAATTCTCCCTGACGTGACTAACCGAACATAGGCCTGCGGCTTCCGGCGCACCAACGCACCAAAGCAGAGCCAGGCCATGAATTTCAGCCCGTCAGGAGTCCATCATGTTCACCAGCAAGACCTTACTCGCCGCAGCGGCCGCCATCGTCGCAACGTCGATCGTCGCGATCCAGCCGAAACCAGCCGAAGCCATGCCGCGTGTCAAACTCGACGCGCAGGCCGCACAGACCGGCCTCGTGCAAAACGTCGGCGCCAAGAAGCGCAAGATCCGCCGGTTCGTCCGCCGGTCGATCCGCCGCTATCACCGGCACTATCACAGGAACGGCCGTTTCTACCGTTACGGCTACGGATATGGCCCGTATGCAGCCTCGCGGTGCCACTATCACATCTACAAGGTCCCCGGCATGCGCGCCCACGCCCGGGTTCGCTGTGGCCACAGCCACGGCCGCGCCTTCAACAGCTGGTCCTGGTACTGATCAGGATGCAGGTTCCCACTCCTCCTTGCCCCCCGTGGACCGTGCGCGGGGGGTCTTTTCCCCCGATGGAGCAAGACCATGCCCCGGCGTTTCCGCAGACGCGCGAACCCAACGCAGAAGCCTCGTCAATATTCCGATCCGCTTGCCGCCGGACTGACCCGCGGCCTGACGCTGAAGCGCGACGACAGTACGCAACCCGGACCCGAGACACCCCGGCAGCGCTTCGAGCACACCTATCCCGCGTTCCAGTTCTCGCCGCTTGTGTCGCTGGCGATCAGCCTTGCCGGATGGATCAGGGCGACACTTCGGATGCGTCGCCCGCTTCAGAGAAAATGCAATCCGGACGCGAAAGAGCTTTCCCATGACGAGCGGAACTGAAGCGCTCCGCCCTGTCTTCGCCCGAGGTGGCGATGTGACTCCCGATCGCGAGTCCGATAGACTCGCGCCCGGCTGCGCGGGGCGGATTGGTTTCTCGGGAGGCAGGAGGCCTGCCGCAAAACGCGCTGCGGGAAAAGCACGGCAAGGCACGTGCAATCCTGCGCCCGGTTCGCGGCGTGACGTTTCCCGAACGGCGACAACGAACGGCCGCGAAATGCATGAAACCGCAGACGATCGCCAGTTGATGACACTGATTGCGCGCGGTGACGAACGGGCGATGAGAGCCCTTTTCCAGCGCCACCAGAACCGCGTGTTCGGGTTCGTGTTCCGAATCTTGCGCAACGATGCGCTCGCCGACGAGATTACCAATGAAGTGTTTCTCGAAGTCTGGCGCGGCGCCAGAAACTTCCAGGGCCGGTCAGCCGTCTCGACGTGGCTGCTGTCGATCGCCCACTACAGATCGCTCAACGTCCTGCGCAAGCGCAAGGAGCAAAGCTGGAACGAGGACGATGCCGCGCAGATACCCGATGCGGGCGACAATCCGGAAGTGACGCTTCAGAAGACGGACAAAGGCGCCCTTCTCCATGAGTGCTCAAACGCATTGTCGCCAATACACCGCGAAATCATCGACCTCGTCTATTTCCACGAGATGTCGATCAAGGAGGCAAGCGAGATTCTCGCCGTGCCGGAAGGAACTGTAAAAGCCCGGCTGTTCAAAGCCCGCAAGGCCCTTGCGGTGCTGCTGAAGGACGCCGGTGTCGATAGAGGTTGGCCATGAACACGACGCCAGAAGCGCCTTCCGAGCGCGATGAAATCGAGATGCTGCTTCCCTGGTACGCCAGCGGGCGGCTGGATCCCGCCGACGTAAACCGCGTCGAGGCTTATCTGTCCGAACACCCGGAAATGCAGGAGTATCTAGATCTCGTTCGCAAGGAACAGAACGAAACGCATTATCTCAACACGTCGTCGGCAGCAAAGCCGGCAACCTCGGCAGACCGTTTCATGAGCGACGTCGTCGGTGTTTCGTCCGGCCGCGCTTCCAATCCGGTGTCGTGGCTCCTCGATTTTTTCGGGGCACCCGGCACATCCGGACTGCGCTGGGCGGGCGCGGCCGCTGCGGCCGTGATCCTGGTTCAGGCGGCGGCGATTGTCATGCTCGCATTGCCGCAGACCGAAAACCGGTACCAGCAGGCATCCGGCGAACTGCGCGCTTCCTCAGACGGAACGTTCGCCCTGGTGCGTTTTTCCGGTGATGCAGACATGTCGGGTATTGCGAAACTGCTGATCGATCGCGATATGAAGATAACGGAGGGGCCGCTCGCCGGCGGTCTTTTCAGAATCCGGATCGGTGACTCCGGCATGAGTGAGGAAGACCGTAAATCCCGGATCAAGGCACTGTCCGAACGCAAGGATCTGATTGTTTTCGTGACAGCGGCAAGATGAGGGACGAGATGTCTGACACTGCCCTCAGGAATGACGTTGAAACGGCGTCAACAGCAAGCTACCGGGCCGTTCGCGGCCGGTTCGGCACTGTGCTGGCTGCTGCGTTGGCGGGGGCTTTCCTGCTTCTGTTCCGGCCAGAGCCAGCCGGCGCCGCAATTGCATTCGTCGACGCGCTGCCGATAACGGCCGCAAGTGACGCGGTGCTGGAAAAGCCGGTGCTGATCGCCCGCAAGGGCAAGGTCCGCAAGCGGAAGAAGATGCGGCGCAAGGCGCACAGGCGCGATCGCGTCCGCAAGAACCGCAAAGAAAAGCAGCATGGCCGCACGCCTGACCGGGATCGTCCCAAAAAGGACAAGGCCGAAAAGGACAGGCCGAATACACAAACCACAGACAATCGGACTCCGGACAGACGCCCCGGAAACCTGATCTGCATAGGCGGCCGCGTGCAGGCCGGGAAGTGCCGTTGCCGCCGCGCCAACGTGCGGCGTCACCTCGGCAAGACCGTGTTCGGGTGCGCGCCGGCCGGCAAACCCGTCATCCTTCCGGTCGCCAGCCCGCAGCCTCCGGTTTCACCGCCGACGCCACCCGCAACGCAGGCGGCCGCGCCGGCACCCAACACCGCGTCCGGAACGACAGCCGGAAGTGACTTCGTACCTGACGAGGTCCTGGTGACCATCGATGCCGCGGCGTCGCTGAATGTCGAGAACGATGTCGCGCAGAACTACGGCCTGCAAGTCTCCGGCCGCTGGATCCTGGAACTGCTTGATGCCCGTCTGGTGCGATTTCGCATTCCCGACGGGCGGCCGGTGCCCCAGGTCGTTGCGGCGATGTCGGGCGATGTCCGCGTCATCTCTCCGCAGCCGAATTTCTACTACCGGCCGCAGACCGGCAATTCGACCCTCGCACCCGCTGATCTGCAATATGCCCTGGCCAAGGTTGACGTGACCTCGGCCCACCGGATTGCCAACGGCCGTGGAGCCCGTGTCGCGATCATAGACTCGGTCGTCGATGGCACGCATCCCGACCTCACCGGGGCCGTCGAGGCGACCTTTGATGCCAGTGGTCCCGGACGCAGCGCGTCAGACGATCACGGAACGGCCATAGCCGGAATCATCAGCGCACGCGGCATGCTGCAAGGCGTGGCGCCTGAAGCAAAACTGCTGAGCGTCGGTGTCTATGAACGATCCGCTTCGGACGGCGCGCCGGCGGCCACGACCTCGAACCTGCTGCGCGGGCTGGACTGGGCGCTGGCGCATCGGGCGAACGTGATCAATATGAGCCTCGCCGGACCAGCCGATTCCCTTCTTGAACGGGGCGTTGCGGCAGCGTCTTCAGGCAATGCCATCATCGTTGCCGCTGCCGGCAACGGAGGCGCGGACGCGCCGCCGGCCTTTCCCGCTGCCTATGGATCCGTCATTGCGGTCACCGCGATTGATGTCGCAGACCGGCTCTATGCATCCGCCAATCGCGGCTCCTACATCGCCGTTGCGGCGCCGGGTGTCGATGTCCTGACACCCGGGCTCGACCACGCGCACCAACTTCAGACCGGCACATCTTTTGCCGCCGCCCATGTCAGCGGTATCGTCGCCCTCCTGCTTGACCGCAATCCCGGACTGTCAGGCGAACAGGTCCGGCGCGCCCTGACCAAAGCGGCGGGCGACCTCGGCGCACCCGGTCGCGACGACGAGTACGGTGCCGGCACGGCCAATGCCTTCCGGTCCCTGAACGTCATTGCGAAATCAGGCCAGGCCCGCCGTTAAGTTCGATTTCAATCCTCAAGGTAGCTACCGAACATAACTGCCCCACCCTGCGTGCGAGACACGAAAACACCTGTTTCGCTTTACGCTATTGAGCCCGCCGCGATTGCTGGCGATACTGGAACGCTATTTCCAACCAATGCAACCGGGCTGCCAAGAAGAACGCAATGCGCGATGCCGTGACTCTGCCGGATCAGCTGTCTCATGAAATTGAGCAACGGCGCGAGGACCTGATCGCCCTCACCCGCGATCTGATCCGCATTCCGACGCTCAATCCGCCGGGCGAGAACTATTTCGAAATCTGCGAGTTCATTGCGGAACGGCTGAAGAAACGCAGGTTCGCCGTGGAACTGATCAGGGCCGAAGGCGCGCTCGGCGACAGCGAGCGGCACCCGCGCTGGAACGTGCTCGCGCGGCGCGAAGGTGCGCGTCCCGGTGAATGCGTTCATTTCAATTCCCATACGGACGTCGTCGAAGTGGGCCGCGGCTGGACTTACGACCCGTTCGGCGGCGCGTTGGCCGACGGGAAAATCTACGGTCGCGGCGCGTGCGACATGAAGGGCGGTCTGGCCGCATCGATCGTCGCTGCCGAGGTATTCGTCGATCTCTTCCCCGAATTTGATGGTGCTATCGAAATCTCGGGCACCGCTGACGAGGAATCCGGCGGTTTCGGCGGCGTCGCCTATCTTGCGGAGCGTGGATATTTTTCGCCGGACCGCGTCCAGCACGTGATTATCCCGGAGCCGCTGAACAAGGACCGGATCTGCCTCGGGCATCGTGGCGTATGGTGGGCGGAAATCGAGACCTTTGGCGAAATCGCACACGGTTCCATGCCGTTCCTCGGCGATTGCGCGGTCCGTCACATGGGCGCCGTCTTGGAAGAAATGGAGAGTTCGCTGTTTCCGGCGCTGAAGGAGATGCGGACCAAGATGCCGGTCGTGCCGGACGGTGCGCGTGAATCCACCCTGAACATCAACTCGCTGCACGGCGGCCAGACGGAACTGCCTGCCGACTTCACGGGTCTGCCCTCGCCTTGCGTTCCGGACAGTTGCCGCATGGTGATCGACCGGCGCTTTCTGCTGGAGGAAGATATCGACGATGTTCAAAAGCAGATCGTCGATATTCTGGAAAAGGTGAAGGCGCGACGCCCCAACTTCGACTACGACATTCGCGAGATGCATCGCGTACTGCCGACAATGACCGACGAGGGAGCGCCGGTCGTGAGAACCGTTTCGCGCGCAATCGAGGACGTGCTCGGCAAGTCGCCGGAATTTGTGGTTTCGCCCGGCACCTACGACCAGAAACACATCGACCGTATCGGCCGCCTCAAGAACTGCATCGCCTACGGTCCGGGTATTCTGGACCTGGCCCACAAGCCGGACGAGTATGTCGGCGTCGATGACATGATCGACTCCGCAAAGGTCATGGCCTTCGCGCTCGCCGCTCTGCTGACCGGCCGCCAATGAACGACGCTGCGTAAATCAAAGAGTCAATCCGAGGGAGGAAAACCATGATGAGCAAGTTCAGGACGCTGATGAGCGCCGGTGCGACAGTACTGGTGGTGAGTGCCGGTTCCGCAGTCGCAGCGCAGAAGGATATTACGGTCGGCCTGCAACTCGAACCTCCCCATCTCGATCCGACAAGTGCCGCCGCCGGCGCCATAGACCAGGTGCTCTATGCCAACGTGTTCGAAGGCCTTACCCGTTTCGCCTCGGACGGCTCGATCGTCCCCGGGCTCGCCAAACGCTGGGACATCTCGGACAACGGTTTGAGCTACACCTTCCATCTGCAGTCCGGCGTCAAGTTCCATGACGGCACCGACATGGATGCCGAGGACGTCAAGTTCTCCCTCGACCGGGCCCGCGGTGAAAAATCCGCCAATGCGCAGAAGGCGCTGTTCGCGGGCATAAGTTCCGTCGATGTCATCGGGCCGCAGACCGTGAAGGTCACGCTCACGCAGCCCAATGGCGGCTTCCTGTTCAACATGGCCTGGGGCGATGCGGTGATCGTCGCGCCGGAGAGCATCGAGACCATCAAGACCAAGCCCGTCGGCACGGGTCCGTTCGTGTTCTCGAGCTGGGTCAAGGGCGACAGGGTCGAACTCGTCCGCAACCCCAGCTATTGGGGCACGGAGGTCAAGCTCGAGAAAGCGACGTTCAAGTTCATTTCCGATCCGACCGCGGCGTTCGCCGCTGTCATGGCCGAGGACGTCGATGCGTTCATCAGTTTCCCGGCCCCCGAGAACCTGCCGCAATTCGAGGCCGACCCGCGCTTCACAGTCATGGTCGGATCGACGGAGGGCGAAACCATCCTGTCGACCAACAACAAGCAGGCGCCGTTCGACAAACTCAAGGTACGCCAGGCGCTGGCCCACGCCATTGACCGCAAGGCAATCATCGACGGTGCCATGTTCGGCTACGGCACGCCGATTGGAACCCACTTCGCGCCTCACAATCCGGCCTACCTGGATCTGACCGCAGGTTCTAGTTACGACCCGGAGAAAGCCAAGAGACTTCTTGCCGAAGCCGGCTTCCCAGATGGCTTCACCACGACCCTTAAGCTGCCGCCGCCCTCCTACGCGCGGCGCGGCGGAGAGATCATTGCGGCACAGTTGCGCGCGGTCGGCATCAAGACCGAGATCTCGAATCTCGAATGGGCGCAGTGGCTGGAACAGGTTTTCCGGGGCAAGGACTACGGCCTCACCATCGTTTCCCATACCGAGCCCATGGACATCGGCATCTACGCCCGGCCCGAGTACTATTTCCAGTATGACAATGCCGACTTCCAGAAGCTGATGAAGGATCTCGATGCCGAAACCGATCCCGCGAAACGCAGTGACATTCTCAAGTCGGCGCAGAAGAAGATCTCCGAGGACTTTGTGAACGGGTTTCTTTTCCAGCTTCCCCTGCTCAGCATCGCCAATGCAAAGATCGTCGGCCTTTGGCTTGATGCGCCGACGCAGGCCGTCGACCTGACCGCCGTTTACTGGAAAGACTGAAACCTCCGGGCGTGACCGAAACGCTGTCTGCTCCGGTATGATGACGCAATGCTGCGCTATTCGCTGAAAAGGCTGCTGTCGCTTGCCGTCAGTCTGGCGGTTGCCAGCATCGTCATCTTTGTGGCCATCGAGATCGTGCCCGGCGACCCGGCGGCCTACATGCTTGGCATCAACGCCCAGGAAGACACGGTCGCGGCCCTGCGCGAACAGCTCGGCCTGAACGCGCCGCCGCTGCAGCGCTACCTGGGCTGGGTCGGTGGCATGCTGACCGGTGACTTCGGCACGTCCTATACCTACAGGACGCCGGTCGCGGAAATCATTGCCGAACGGCTGTGGGTCTCGCTGCCGCTCGCCCTCTTCGCCCTGACCCTGTCCACGCTCATCGCCTTTCCGGCAGGCATCCTTGCCGCCACCCGGCGCGGTTCGGCCGCTGACGTCTCAATCATGGGCGTCACGCAACTGGGTGTGGCGATTCCCAACTTCTGGTTCGCCATGCTGATGGTGCTGGTCTTCGCCATCAACCTGCGCTGGTTCTCGGCCGGCGGATTTCCGGGCTGGGATGCCGGTTTCCTTGCCGGTCTCAAGGCCCTCGTTCTGCCGGCGGTTTCGCTTGCCTTGCCGCAGGCCGCGATCCTCGCCCGGGTCATGCGGTCGGCCCTGCTTGACACCCTCGGAGCGGACTTCGTGCGCACGGCGCGTGCCAAGGGTCTGACCAAGCGCCAGGCGCTCTGGCGTCATGCCCTGCGCAATGCCCTGATTCCGGTCCTCACCATCATCGGCCTGCAGTTCTCCTTCCTGCTGGCCGGCGCCATCATCATCGAGAACGTGTTCTTCCTGCCGGGTCTCGGACGGCTGGTGTTCCAGAGCATCTCCCAGCGCGACCTGATCGTCGTCGAGAGCGTGGTGATGCTCCTGGTGTTCGCGGTCGTCACTGTGAACTTCCTCGTCGATATCGCCTATGCGGCCGTCGATCCCAGACTGCGGAGACGGCAGTGACGGTGGAACCCTCAGCCCTGCCGGCGCCGGAGACCGGATTTCTTCAACAGGCCTTGCGGTCGCGCAATCTGATGCTCGGACTGGTGCTTACCGTCGTGTTTGCGGGCGGCGCGCTCGTGTCCTTCTTGTGGACGCCCTACGACGTGACAACGCTCGACATCGCCAACAAGCTGAAGACGCCGTCAGCCTCGAACTGGTTCGGGACCGATCATTTCGGCCGCGACATCTTCTCCATGATCATGGTGGGTGCGCGCACGTCGATCGCCGTCGCTCTCGTTGCGGTCGGCATCGGCGTCCTGCTCGGCGTTCCGCTCGGTCTCGCCGCAGCCGCGCGAAAAGGAGGCGCTGCCGACGAGGTGATCATGCGCGCCAACGACCTCGTCTTCGCCTTCCCTGCCCTCCTGATCGCCATCATGATCACCGCCGTGTTCGGTCCGAGCGCGTTCAACGCCATCATCGCGATCGGCATCTTCAATATCCCCGTGTTCGCGCGCCTGACCCGTGGCTCCGCGCTGTCGCTGTGGACCCGCGACTATGTGCTGTCGGCGCGCCTGGCCGGAAAAGGCGCGCTGCGCATCTCCGCCGAACATATCTTTCCGAACGTGGCCAACCTGCTGATCGTCCAGGGCACGATCCAGTTCTCGCTCGGCATCCTGGCCGAGGCCGGCCTGAGCTATGTCGGGCTCGGCGCACAGCCGCCGATACCGAGCTGGGGGCGCATGCTGGCCGACAGCCAGACCATGATCGGCTTCGCTCCGCATCTGGCCCTGTTCCCGGGCTTCGCCATCCTGCTCACCGTGCTCGGGCTCAACCTGATGGGCGACGGCCTGCGCGACCTGCTCGACCCGCGACTGAGGCGCGATAGCCGATGAGCCTCCTGAAGATCGACAGTCTCGACCTGGACATCCACTCAAGCGCGATCCTGCGCGGTGTGTCGATTTCGATCGACGCCGGACAGATCCTCGGCGTGATCGGCGAGTCCGGATCGGGCAAGTCGATGACGGCCTATTCCGTCATGCGCCTGCTGCCGGAAGGCGCTCGAACAACCGGCGTCATCACGCTGAACGGACGGGATATTCTGACCGCGAGCGAAGACGAGATGTGTGCACTCAGGGGCAACGACGTCGGCATGGTGTTCCAGGAGCCGATGACCGCGCTCAACCCGCTCAAGACCATCGGTGCGCAGGTTGCCGAGACGGTACGCGTTCACCGGCGCGCGAGCCGGGCTGAGGCGGACGACATCGCCCGCCTGACACTCGACCGAGTCGAGCTGCCGGCCGACCGGTTTCCGCTCACACGCTACCCTCACGAGCTTTCGGGCGGACAGCGCCAGCGCGTCGTCATCGCCATGGCGATCGCGCAGCAGCCCAAACTGCTGATCGCGGACGAGCCGACGACGGCACTCGACGTCACGACCCAGGCACAGATCCTCGACCTGCTGAAGCGGCTGGTGCGGGAGGACGGGATGGGCCTGATGATGATCACCCATGACATTGCCGTGGTGTCGGACATGGCGGACGACATCGCGATCATGAAATCCGGCGAAGTGGTCGAGCACGGGCCGGCGGCAACCCTGTTCCGGACGATGACGCATCCTTACACGAAGGCCCTGTTCGAAGCGTCCGGTCACGTGCCAGAGCGGGCGGAGGATACGGCTGCCGCCGATGCGCCGCTGCTGGAGGTACGCAATGTCAGCCGCGACTACGCCCAGCCGCGCACGTCACTGTTCGACCGGCCGCCGCCGTTCCGCGCTGTGAACGGCGTCAGCTTCGAAATCCGGCGCGGCGAGAGCCTCGGCCTGGTCGGCGAAAGCGGATGCGGGAAGTCGACGCTCGCCCGCGCCATTCTGGGGCTCGAGCCGGTCCAGGAAGGCGAGATCCGGATCGACGGCGATCCCGTCTATTCGGGCCGTCAGGTGGACCTTGGCGTGCGGCGCAGGATGCAGGCGGTTTTCCAGGATCCCTACGGTTCGTTCAATCCGCGCCACAGGGTGTCGCGCCTGGTATCGGAACCGTTCCACCTGCTTCACCCCGAACCCAGGGGCGCCGAACGGGCGACCGCCGTTGCGGAAGCGCTGGAGAGCGTCGGGCTGCAGGCCTCCGATGCCGCCAAATACATCCACGAGTTCTCCGGCGGGCAGCGCCAGCGCATCGCCATCGCACGCGCTCTCATCATCAGGCCCGAGCTCATCGTCCTCGACGAGGCGGTCTCCGCACTTGACGTTTCGATCCGCGCCCAGATCCTCGATCTGCTGGCCGATCTGTCCGACCGGTTCGGCCTGACCTATCTGTTCATTTCTCACGACCTCACCGTGGTCCGCTCGATAACAGACCGGGTTCTCGTCATGAAGGCGGGCGAGATTGTCGAACAGGGCGAGACCGACACGGTCTTTGACAACCCTCGCCATCCCTACACACAATCGCTCATCGAGGCCGCGCCGCGGCTGCCTGAAATTCAAGCCGCCTGAAGGAGTAGCGTCATGACTGTGCAGAACGATCTCTGGTTCGATCCGAGCCTCTGCTTTATCGGCGGCAAGGCCGTTGCGCCGTCGGGCGGGGACGGGCTGGCGCTCGAAGACCCGTCCACGGGCGAGACGATCTGCACGATCGCCCGCGGTACGGCGGCGGATATCGACGCGGCCGTGGCGGCGGCGCAAGCCGCTCTTGACGGAGAATGGGGCCGCTGGACGGCGGCGGAGCGCGGGCGCGTCCTGGCTAAGATCGGCCAGCTCATCCTGGCCAAGACCGAGCAACTCGCGCGGCTGGAGGCCGCCGACGTCGGCAAGCCGCTGAAACAGGCCCGCGCGGACGCCATCGCGATGGCGCGCTACATGGAATTCTACGGCGGTGCGGCCGACAAGGTGCACGGCGAAACCATTCCCTTCATGGACGGTTACACGGTCTACACGCTGCGCGAGCCGCATGGCGTCACCGGCCACATCGTGCCCTGGAACTATCCCATGCAGATCATCGGCCGTTCGGTCGGCGCCGCTCTGGCCATGGGCAATGCCGCCGTTCTCAAGCCGGCCGAGGAAGCCTGCCTGACCGCCCTCGCCTTCGCGGCACTGGCCGAAGAGGCCGGCCTGCCGGCGGGCGCGCTCAATGTGGTACCGGGTCTCGGCGAGGAGGCCGGCGCGGCGCTTTCGGAGCACAGCGGTGTGCACCACATCTCGTTCACCGGCTCCGTCGGCGTCGGGTCGATGATCCAGAGCGCGGCCTCGCGCAACATCGTGCCGGTAACGCTCGAGCTCGGCGGCAAGTCTCCGCAGGTGGTGTTCGACGATGCGGATCTTGACGCCGCCCTGCCCTTCCTCGTGAATGCGGGCATACAGAACGCGGGCCAGACCTGTTCGGCCTCATCCCGCATCCTCGTGCAGAAAGGTGTCTACGACGATGTGCTCGCGCGAATGGCGAGCCGCTACAGTGAGTTGCGCGTCGGTCCTGCCATGGCGGATCTCGATGTCGGACCGCTGATCTCGGGCCGCCAGAAGGAGATCGTGGACGGTTTCCTGGCGCGCGGCGGCGACCTGGAGATTGCGGCACAGGGCATGATTGTGACGGACGCACCGGCTGCCGGTCATTACGTGCGGCCCACCTTGCTGGCAAACGTCGCGCCGGATCACGTTCTGGCTCAGGACGAAATCTTCGGGCCGGTCCAGGTGGCCATTCCGTTCGAGACCGAAGACGAGGCCATCGCCATCGCGAACGGGACGGAATACGGGCTCGTGGCTTCGGTCTGGAGCCGGGACGGCGGCAGGCAGATGCGCCTCGCCAGGAAGCTGAAATCAGGCCAGATCTTCATCAACAACTACGGCGCGGGCGGCGGCGTTGAACTTCCGTTCGGAGGCGTCGGCAAGTCCGGCCACGGTCGCGAGAAGGGCTTCGAGGCGCTTTACGGTTTCTCGCAACTCAAGACGGTGGCCGCCCACCACGGCTGACTCTGCAATGGTGCTCAACGTCAGGCGGCAAACTATCCGCAGGGTTTCAATGACACGGCCACTTCCTTAGACTGCTCCCGACCGGGGCATGGCTGGGAGAGCAAAACGTGATCCGCAATTCGGATTCTCGTGCGGTCATTCGACGGCGTGTGGCTGAAACCGGTTCGTCCGGAACACCCCGTCCCGATTGGACCTCAGCGATATCGATGCACACGGCGCTGGTCCCGTGAGCGAGCTGGGACCGGGACAGGACCCGAAACGCGGCAGACGTCTGCAGACGCTGTCCTATATCCTCGGCGGATTTTGCATCCTTTTTTTCCTTGCGGTCGGCCCGACCGCGAAAGATGAAGGCGGGATATTCTCCGTTGTCTTCGGGGTTGTGCTGATCGGCACCGGTCTCGCTGCATACATGATCTACGACCGCGGTGAACAACATCTGCAGCAAACCGCAGATGAAAAAATGGCTACGGACCCGCGCGCACCGATCCTCTACCTGCGATCCTTCGAAAACGACGAGGATGTGTCTTCCTACGAGCAGACCCTGGCGGCAATTCTGGAAGAGGTTGGACCTTTCGTGGCGATCGGACGGCCGGGTGACACGCTGCCGCCTCTCGGTGCTTCGCGCCGATACATCGCCGGAGATGACTGGCAGTCGCATGTCATCGATCTGATGAACCGGTCCGCGGCGGTCATCCTGGTCGCAGGCAAGACCGAAGGCCTCGCGTGGGAAATGTCGCAATGCCTGCAACGGCTCGACCCCCGCTACCTTCTCGTCCTTGTCCCGTCGGACGAGGAAACCTACGAGGCGTTCCGCAATTCGGTGGAACGAGATGGGTTGGGACTACGCCTCCCTGATTTCCCGTCACGCAAGGAGGCCCGCTACGAAGCCGGTTCATTCTCCGGACTGCTCAGGTTCGACAGCAATTGGGCAGGCCGTTTCGAGTTTTTCGAGAAGGCGCTATGGGTCGGCCACCGCCATGAAATTGCAACCAAGGTGACCAGTGCGGAAGACCGGCTCCGTATTGCACTGTCCAGGATCGAGTTCCCGGACGGCACCACAATCAAGGCTCCCGGGCGCAACTGGCTGAGAATTGGACTGCTCGGCTATCTCGGCTTTGTTCTGCTGTTCGCGATCGGCCTGATCGGCTATCTGGCGGCAACCGGCCAACTTGACTGAGCGAAAGAAGCCCGGAACAAATGCGGGCAAGCAATTCAAAGCCGTCAACGCCTAAAGCGGCGCTGAAAGACGCACTGCAATAATGGCTGGAGGACCGGCACGGCACAAGAGAGACCAAAAACGCGGAACACGGGCCGCCGGCTACGGGGCATTTCCCGGACCGGCCAACATCGTATACCTTACTGAAGAGAATGACCGCATTCGCGGACCGGGCCTGGGGAGATTTGTCGTGATTTCCAGATCGTACGCTGTCGGATTGCTGATCGCGGGGAGCGTGTCCGTGCTGTCAGGCGGCGCCATCGCGCAAGACGCATCCGGCGACGCCGACCGGAAGCACATCAAGGTCGGCGACCTGACGACGGGTGCTTGCGTGACAGTCTGTGAGAGCGTCGGATTCTGTGCCGCGATGGATTACGACGCTCCGTCAGGTGAATGCACATTGTTCGTGAAGGACGATCACCCTGACTATGTGAAATTCGTCGAATCCTGCCCGACCGCGGCGGCCGACAGAGGGGCTGCGGACGTCAGGGATGAAAAGTGGCGGCTCACATGCACCGCGAAGTGATGCTGCCGGCAATTCGAACGTCTCGTGCGCCAAGCCACTGAGGGATAATAGTCGTGCCATCCTGGATGTGGGTCATACTGTTCTTTTTCAGCGTGTTTCTGCTCGGCGTGTGGGGTCTGTGGGCGAACGGCGACCTTGAGCAGAACAAAGGGCTCAATGACCTTCTCTACGACCTGTACAGCGTGCTTCAGCTGTTCGTTCTCGAATCCGGACTTCTTGAAAAGAAAGAAGGGAATACGGCTTGGCAGTTGCTTGCAGCGGCGCTGCTGGCACCGGTCGTCACGGTCATTGCCTTCCTGCAACTGATCTGGCGCTACGTTGTCGACCGTTTCGAAGCGGGGCTGTGCAGGTACTTTTACCGCGGACATGTCGTTGTCTGCGGCGTTGGCCAGATGGGCAGAATCCACATCAACAACTGCATCAATGCCGGCAAACGTGTCGTCGCGATTGATCAACAAACAGACTGCGGCTCCCTGATTCCGCCTGAAACGAAGCGTTACCGTTTCATCGCCGGTGATGCGTCCGATCCGGAAACGCTGAGGAAAGCCGGTGCTTCGCGCGCAAACGCAATCGTCATCTTCTGCGGCGGCGATCTCAACAATCTGCGTCTTGCTGAAGCCATCAGCAAAGCGCTCTCCGGAGACAGCGGTTCGAAACCAAAAATCATCTGCTGCAATTCCTCGCCGGAACTGACGGAACAGGCGTTCGTCGATCAGCGATACAATCCGGATCTGGATCATGCCGTCCGGCTCTTTGACCCGTTTGAAGCTGCAGCCCGGCATCTCATGCGCGTCTACCCGCCGGATGTATACGCAAATCTGAGCGGCCGGCCCCGGATACACCTGGCGATCTACGGCTGCGGCCCGCTTGGGAAGGCCGTTCTCCTGGAGGCCATCGGGCTGTGCCAGATGGACGGCTATCCGCAACCGCGCTTCACGGTCATCGGTAGAGATGCCAACGACGCGCAGCACTGGTTCGAATCGCGATATCCCGAAGCCTCACGGGTCTGTGCGGTCGACTTCGTCGAATGCGATCCGGACAGCAAGCATTTCTTTTCGGACCTGTTGCAGGACTACGCGCAGTCCGTTTCGCAGCACGTCATCTGCCTTGAGGACGCGTCGGCAATTGAACCGTTCGGTCTCAAACTGGACAAGGCCCTGGCGGAAACGGCGGGTCTCAATGCGCCAATCGTGCTGGGCATGATGACCGGATTTGAGCCAGCTAGTCTTGCGGACCAGGCACCGGTCGATCACGATTCATCCGTGCTCCGCCCTTTCAAGACACGCATGATTACGGCATTCGGCGATAATGTTTCCGTGCTGAGCTGGGAGAACGTCGTTGCCGCGGAGCGTGACCGTCTGGCCGAAAAGAACCAGCAGATCTACCTTCAACAGTTCGAGGGCTGGGGCGGCGACTTCAACAAGTTCTCGAGCCCGGCCGCTGTCGAGTGGGACGAGTTGCCGGAACAGTTCCGAAAATCGAACCGGTCGGCCGTCGATCATCTGCCGTTCAAGATGAGGTCGGTCGGCTGCGCTGTCGTACCGGGTTCCGGTGATCTCGAGATCGGCCAGCAGGCCCTGCATCATCTGGCAAAGTCGGAGCACCTGCGGTGGTGCGCCGAACGATGGGCCTCGGGCTGGCGGTATGGCACGCCGCGGCGGGACGCGGCGCTCATTCATCAAGACCTCGTCCCGTGGAGCGAACTGGGTGATGCCGCCAGGAAGAAGGACGAGCACTTCGTCAAGTCGCTGAAGGATCTGCTCAGTGTAACAAAGAGCACGGTCCGGCAGATTTGCGTCATTGGCGTCACCGGGCACAGGTCCAGGGAAATCAGCCGGTCCAACCGGAGTCTGTGCAAACTCGTCGAAGCACGGCTGGATGACATCAAGGGGAAGTATCCGGATCACAAATTCATCATCACCTCGGCACTCGCCGAGGGCGCTGACAGACTGGTCGCGGAACTGGCGATAAAGCGCCTGGACGCCGGGCTTCATGTCGTGCTGCCTCTGCCGCTCCAGCTCTATCTGGAAGATTTCATCAACCGGGAAAAGGACGTTGGTCAGGCCAGGTCCGCCGCGTCATTCGATCAATTCCATGACTTGCTCGACCAGGCCCAATTTGCCGCCGTCATCCCTCAGAAATTCGGAGGTTTCGACGACGTTGCCAATACGGATCCGAACCTTCCGGACCCCTCGCCGCGACAACATCAATACGCCTATTGCGGCGCATATCTGGTCCAACACTGCCACGAACTGATCTGCATCTGGGATGGCACACCCTCGCGGGGAACCGGCGGCACGGCAGACGTTGTCGGCTGGCGGAAGGCGGGTGCCGTGCCGGAGGAGTACAGGTGGACAGGGCTGCAGGTCGGACCCGCGGTTGAGATGACCGACCCCGTCATCGTCGACTTTCCACGCCAATGAACACAATGCGGTCAGTCAAGGCCGAGACCGCGTGAGACCATGTCGGTCTATCTGGATACGATCCGTTTTTCGGTTCTCGTCTTTCCCGGCATCGCGCTCGCCCTGATCATTCCGGTCTGGTTCATGCACCGCCGCTGGTACGGCGAACTGCACGAATACCGCGCGGCGATCTTCTATGCGTTTGCCTTCTATTTCGCCACCGCCTGTCTGATGACGGTTCTCCCCCTGCCGAAAGACACGGTGGAGTTTTGCCAGGCCCACGGCAGCGTGGCGCGCACCCAACTCGTTCCGTTCGAATCCTTTGTCGACATCTCCCGCTACGCGCAGGCCCGGGGTCTGGACTGGTCGCCACGCGGCATCATCGCGAACATGGCGTTCTGGCAGATCGCCTTCAACGGCCTGCTCCTGCTTCCGTTCGGGCTTTTCATGCGCAAACTGTACGGCCTGTCATTCATGGCCACGGCAGCAGCATCGTTCGCGCTTTCGCTGTTGCTCGAGACGACGCAGTTGACCGGAGTCTGGGGGCTGGCCCCCTGCCCTTACCGGCTGTTCGACGTCGACGACCTGCTGACCAATACAACCGGCGCCCTGGTCGGCTGGTGCCTGCATCCCCTGTTCCGCTGGCTGCCCGACCCCAAACAGCCCGAAGACCGGATGTGGTACCGGCGGAGCAGGAAGTGACGCGGAAAGCCGGTCAAGGTTCGCGCCACGCCTTCGAAAGGCTCTGCTGAAGCGGCTGCACAAGGTAGGACAACGGCGTGCGCGCAGCCGACTGGATGAATACGTCCGCCGGCATTCCGGGCACGAGGGTCACCGATTGTACGCGGGCAAGCTCCGCTTCGGGGATGGCCACATGGGCCAGGTAATAAAGGGTCTTCTGTTCCGGATCGGCGAGCGCATCGGCGGAAAGATAGACAACGCGGCCCGTCAGCTTGGGCACCCGGTCCTGCGGAAAAGCCGAAAAAGCAATCTCCGCGGACTGGCTGATCGCAACATTGTCCACGTCAATCGTCTTGATCTGCGCCTCGATGACTAGGTTATCCTTGACCGGCACAATCTCAAGCACGGTGGCGCCAGCCTGGACGACACCGCCGATCGTGTGAACATCCAGCCCGACAACGATCCCATTTTCCGTCGCCCGGACTTCCATCTGCTCGAAAGTGTGCCTGGCGGCAGCAACACGGTCCGCGATGGTGTACATCTCGGTTTCTTTCTGCCCCAGTTCGTCACGGACGGCCTTGTCGAAGGACTTGCGGACCTGCAGCGCCTCCAGCCGGCTTTCCGAAATCAGGCGACGTGCACGGGCAATGCCCGCCTCATGTTCACCCTTCTCGCCGATCAGCCGGGCCGCCTCGCGTTCGAGCGCCAGCACCCGTGCCCGCGGTGTAAGGCCCCGTTTCAGCAGGGATTTCAGATCCTTGAGTTCGTCGCCGATGATGTCGATCTGGCGCGCCTTGGCCTTGGCCTGCGCCTCGAGGCCGACAATCTCTTCCTCGAGCTGGCCGACGCGCTCGGCCATCATGCTGATCTGGCCGTCTATCTCGCGCTTGCGGGCCCCAAAGATCTGGATCTGGCCGTCAACGATCTCGCGCAGGGCCTGCTCGTTCATTCGCCCCGCGAACTCGGCCGGCATGATCGGCTGATTCTTGCCGTCCCGTTCCGCGCGGAGACGGGAGACAGCAGCCCGTGAAAGATCGTAGTTGCTCTGTGCCACATTGAGGGCTGCCCGGGCACGGGTGTCGTTCAGCCGCATAAGCACCTGGCCCGCCTTGACGCGGTCGCCGTTCTTCACCAGCAGTTCCCGGACGATCCCCGCTTCCGCAACCTGAACCTTCTTGCGGCTGGTGAGTACTTTCAAGGTACCCGACGCGATGACAGCACTCGAAATCTGTGCGGTCGCCGCCCATGCGCCGAAGCCACCGAGACCGGCCAGTGCGATGATCATCCCGATCACGATCGCCGGCATGGCGTTGACCGGAACCCGGGCTTCGGCCTTTTCATTATCGTTCATGTCACGCACTCCTGAGGCCGGCGACATTAGGACGTGCCGGTTGTGCCGCGGCGGGCTTCGCCTGACCCGAAATATCCGCGATGACATCCTCTCTCGGACCGAAGTGCTCGATCATGCCGTCACGCAGGACGAGCAGCTTGTCGACGGCCGCGAGCACAGACTGGCGATGCGCGATAACGACAACGGTCGTGCCGTTCTCTTTCAGCTTGCCGATCGCCTGACGCAGGGCCACCTCGCCCTCGCTGTCGAGGTTGGAGTTGGGCTCGTCGAGCACGACGAAAGTCGGCGATCCGTAAAGCGCGCGCGCCAGCCCGATACGCTGGCGCTGGCCGCCGGACAGAACCGCCCCGCCCGGACCGACGCGGGTGTCATATCCCTTGGGCAGACGCAGCACGAGCTCGTGAACGTTGGCCAGAGTGGCGGCCTCGATCACCGTATCCGGCTCACCATCGCTGAACCGGGAAATGTTCTCGGAAATGGTGCCGGCCAGCAGTTCGACGTCCTGTGGCAGGTAGCCGATATATTCGCCGAGTTCGACCGGGTTCCAATGGGCCACGCTCATGCCGTCGAGCCGCACGTTGCCCGTGGAAGGATGCCATACGCCGACGAGCCCTCGCGCAAGTGTCGATTTGCCGGATGCGCTCGGACCGACAACGCCCAAGACGTCACCGGCGGGGAGCGCAAAGGATATGCCCTTGATCACCGGCGTTTCCATGCCCGGCGGCGCCATGACCAGCTTCTCCACCGATATGTGTCCACCGGGTTTGCGGAGCGGCTGGCGGGACACATGACGTCCTGCCTCCTCGAAGAGTTCGCGGACACGCTTGTAGGCCTCGCGCGCGAGCACGAAGTTGCGCCAGTTGCCGATTGCGCCCTCGACCGGTGCCAGAGCCCGGCCCATAATGATCGACGCCGCGACCATCGCGCCCGGCGTGATTTCCTGGACAAGTGCCAGCGAGGCGCCTGTGCCCAGAATGGCGACCTGGAGGGCGGGACGCACGAACTTGCTGATGGCGGTCAGCACGCCGGCCCGATCGCTCGCCTTGGCCTGATTGACCAGCGCCTTGCGGTTCTGTTCGATCCAGCGCTGCCGCAAACCCGGAAGCATGCCCATGGCCTCGACGGATTCCGCCTGCCGCAACGTGTTCTCCGCAAAGGCGGCCGCGCCAGCGCCTTGTGTGGCCGCGTCCTTCAGCGGCGTACGCGTGGCAAACTCGTTGACCAGCGCCACGGTAAAGAGGATGGCGGCGCCTGCCGCCGCCACAAGGCACAGCAGCGGATGCAGCATCCAGATCACGATCAGGAACAGCGGCGTCCACGGCGCATCGAAGAAAAAGAACAGGCCGTTGCCCGTCAGGAAGCCGCGCACCGTCTCCACGTCGCGGAGCGGCTGACCGCGCTGATCCCCTTGAGCGATCGCCCGATCCATGAGCCTTGCGAACAGTTCCTCACCGATGATGGAATCGACGAGACCGCCCATGCGCACGAGGATGCGGGCCCTGACACCTTCCAGCAGGGCGCTGACAAGGATGAGACCTCCGGCCGCCACGGTAAGATAGACGAGGGTCGGCACGCTGCCGGACGTAAGCACCCGGTCATACACCTGCAGCATGTAGACCGGACCGACAAGCATGAGCAGATTGATGATGCAGCTGAAGAAACCGACGACCAGCAGGATGCGGATCGCCGCCGCGCGGGCGCGGCTGAAAAGGTCGGATGACGGGTTGGCGGACATCTGGAGAACGGACTTAAAACAATGGAGCGGCCCGAAACCGGGCCGCTCCTTGCACGTTAGGGAGGAGAGATGACAATCAGACGACGAGCGAGATATTGGCGTCGCTGAGATCATCCTTGTCGATGCCGAGGATGGTCACACGGGCATTGGTCACATCGGACAGATCGATGCGCACCCCTGCCCCAAATTCCTCCGTAGCATCAAGCACTTCGTCGACATCGGCAAAGCTCGTGCCCTGCAGGGAGAGCATGTCCTCGCCGGGGTTGAAGTCGAAGATCGTGTCGCGGCCGCTGTCCGGACCAAGGATGAAAGTGTCGGCATCTTCACCGCCGAACAGGTTGTCCCTGCCGCGGCCACCGTCAATCTCGTCCTCGCCTTCACCACCCAGGATGGTATCCCGGCCATTGCCGCCGTTGAGTTCGTCGTCACCGGCCAGGCCAATCAGGGTGTCCCGGTTGCCAAGGCCAAAGATGATGTCGGCCTCTTCGGTTCCGACCAGCGTATTGCGGCCGCCGTCGCCGATGATCGGCTCGGGCTCTTCCGTGCCGTCCAGCACCGTGTCGTCACGGAACGCCAGGTTCTGAACGCGCTCGTCACCGGACGGATCGGTCTCCGCCTCGTTGAATGGCGTCACCGCGAAGTTGGCCGTGAGGTACTCGGCAAGGGCGTCCTGTTCTGAGCCAGCCGCGGCGAATGTCGCGGCACCGCCTGCCGGCAGGACGTCTTCCAGGTTGACCACGTTGGCGAAGGTCGGGTCCTGGCTGGCGAAGAAGTTGAACGGATAATTGTCTCCGCCGCCAGCGAGGAAATCGAGGGTCACGACCCTGATCTCCGCCGGGGCATCCGGTACAACTTCGCCGTTCTCGATAACAACGACCGGGCCGCTGTCGGTCTCTATGACCACATTCTGGACCCGCTCGCCTGCCGTCACCTGAGCGTTGGTGTTGGCATCGAACGTCCGGGCGGTCTGCGAGGCATCGAAGCTGAACTTGATGCCGCCGACCTGGGCGAACTGGCCGGGCGTGGCGCCCAGTGCCGTGGCCGCGACTGCGTGCTCGAGCACCTCTTTCAACTGGGCCGCCGTCAGGGTGATGAGCGTCAGGCCGTTGTTGAAGCGCAGCGCGTTCGAGATGTCGAGCTGCGACACCTGACCCTCGAGCTTGCCGGAGATCGGGTTGAACTGCGGAGGAAGCAGATTGCCGGCGCCGTCGGTTTCGCCGATCGGAGCCCGGATGCCGCCACCGTTCTTGATCGAGACCATGACGGTGGAGTCGTGCTGCTGGGCCGCGGCCAGATTGGCGTCCGCGGTGATGTTGCCGAGGTTGGTCTCTTCAGTGCGGACCTCGCTGCGGCGACCGTCCAGGAACACGTCGGTCAGGCCGAAAGTGTTGCCGTCCTGGGCGTTGACAACACCCTCGACCGCACCCACGAGCCCCTGAACCTTGGCGCCCTTGGTGCCTTCGGCGAACGGATCGTCGTCTCCGTAAAGCGCCTCGACCTGCTCGGTCGTGGTGGCGAAGGCGCCGGAGACGTCCTCGTCGGTGGCGTTGCCGCCGTCATCGAGGATAATCTTGCCGTCGGCATCGAACTCCACGACCAGGCGGCCGACATAGGAGTACTCGCCGTCCGTCGACACGATGACCACAGGGTCGCCGTTGGCGTCCGTCGCGTTCACCGGATAGTCGTCGTCCGGCGTGTCGCCCGGATTGAGGCCGCGTGCTACGTCCTCGCTGTCGGCGAGCAGCGTGTCCGAGCCGCCGGCGATGATCACGTCGACACCCGACAGAAGGCCTGCCAGTTCGGTTTCGAGCGCAATCTGCTGGAGGTGCGAGACCAGCACGATCTTGTTGATGCCATCGTTGATCAGGGCATCGATGACCGGCTGCAGCACGGCTGCGAGGGCCGCCATGTCATTGGTGTTCGGACCTATCGTCGTGACACCGCCGGGCGACGAGATCGACGCAAGCAGCGGTGTCGTGGCACCGACGATGCCGATGCGTTCGCCGCCTTCCTCGACCACCGTCGCCGGAGCGATCTTCGGCACCGACGCGCCTGCGAGACTTTGCTCTGGTCCGGTGACGAAATCCGTGCTGGGGAGGATGTCAGGCGTGAACAGGCCCGAGAGGTCATCGTCCCCGGAAAAGTCGAGGTTGGCCGAGAGGTACGGGAACTGCGCGCCGACCCAACGGTCGTCGGCAAGACCCGCGCCGCGGAAGTCAGGTGCGATGATCGATTCCAGCTGCGCAGTGCCGAGGTCGAACTCGTGGTTGCCGAGAGCCGAGGCGTCGAAACCGATCGCGTTCATGATCGAGATGTCGACCCGTCCGCCGCCTTCACGCAGACCTTCATAGATCTCGCCGACGGTGCCGGGGAGATCGAAGAAGTCGTTGTAGAAGTCGTTGAACACGTCGCCGTCGCGGAACGTCGCCCGGTCATCAGAAGCCGAGAAGAACGGACCCGGAATGTAGTTGTCGCCGGCCGAGAGCGTGATCGAGTTCTCGTGGGTGTCCTCGAGGAAGTCGACGATGGCGGCGAAGTTTGCAGCACGGCCAATGGCGTTGACGCCGCCCTCGAGATCGGAAGCGTGCAGGATCTGCAGCTTGAAGGTGTCCGGTCCCGAGGAACCGTTGTCTTCCGTGATCTCATACAGCGTTGTCGTGCCGCTGACCTCGTTGGCAACCGCCAGAAGGGCTTCCCCGTTCGGGCTTTCATCAGCCGGAATGAAGGTCATGCCCTCCGGTCCGACATCGCCGTCAGTCTGCAGGAACTTCACGAATTCCGGCGCCGTCGGGTCGCTGATCTTGTAGACCATCACGCCGTTGGCGCGCTCAAGTCCGATGAAGGCGTAAACGTCTTCACCAACCATGCCGGTCGTGACGCCTTCGGGCTCGGCGCCCTTGTTGTCCGAACGGCCGTCCAGGCTGTCGAGCTGATCGGGTGTGAGGACATCGAACAGGATGCGGGCGAACTCGTCACCGGAGTCAAAGACCTGCTCGCCGCTGTCATCCCAGATCGAGAACGACCGGGCGCCATAGACGAACAACTGGTCGATATCGCCGTCCCCGTCGGTATCGCCGTCGATGGATGACGCCTGCAACCGGCCAAGCTCCTCGTCCTGCTGCAGGAATTCGGCATCCGGATAGGCCGTCGGGTCAAGGTCAAGATCCTTGATCCGCACGTCCTCGTCGCGGGCGTCACCCTCGTTGGCGGTGATGTAGTAGGTCTCGCCGTTGATCACGAAGGACGCGATCTGGTCAGGCATGTAGAGACCGTAGACCGGAGCCTTGTCGAGGTCGTTCTCACCGTCTCGGTCGGACGGATCGAGCAGGTTGCCAGGCAGGCTGTGGTCCTTGGCGCCGAGCGACTTGATGCCGACCAGCGTCGCGGTCTCGATGTCGATGATGGCAACAGAGTTGGCTTCCTGAAGCGTGACGAAGGCCTGGGTGCCGTCCGGCGATATTGCGACATATTCCGGCTCGACATCCTCGGAGACGCTCTTGCCGTCGAACAGGCGGACACCCTGCTCGCGGAGTTCCTGTTCCATACCGTCGAGTCCGGTGAAGTCGACCGTCTGCACGGTAGCGTTGGCAACACCGTTGGAGATGTCGATGATCGAGACCGAGCCTTCCGGATCGAACAGGCTGCCGTCGGGCGCTTCGCCTTCATTGGCGACGACGATCTTCATGCCGTCCGGCGTGAAGGCCAGGTTGTCCGGCAGGTTGCCGACGTCGACCGTGCTGATGATGTTGCCGTTGGCGTCGAAGAACGCCACGAGGCCGTCGCCGACATTCGGATATTCCCTTCCGGCGCCGAAACCGGCCTGACCGACTTCCGCATCGACACCAGGTGCCGTCAGGAACAGGAGCTGGCCGCCTTCACGCAGGTCGTCCGACGTGCCGATCACGCCGCCGCGGACCGAGTGGGCCTGGACGGTTGCGATGAACAGCGATCCGCCTTCGTAGCCGAACAGTTCGGAGACGTCGAGAATGCCGGAGCTTTCCCAGTCGCCGACATCGTCCGGGTCAGTGTCGAACTGCCCGGGAGGCACGGCCGACCGGTCGATTTCCGCGACACGGGTGACGAAGCCCGTCTCCGGATCGATCCTCAGGATCGACGCCTCGTTGACATTGGCCGCGTCGTCGCCGAACAGGCCGCTATTGGCGCGGTCTTCCTGGACATAAATGAAGCCGTCGTCGGCCCAATCCAGGTTGTCGGGACTGCGCAGCTGCTGGAACGGATCGGCGTCGCCGTCATAGAGGATTTCGACCTTGGCGTTTTTGGGCACGCCCTTGTTGTTGAACTTGAGGTCGATCGTGTAAAGCGTGCCAACCTCGTCGGCATCCTCGGCGAAGCCGCCGCGACCGGTCGACGCGAACACGAGTTGCTGACCGTCTTCCGGATTGGTCGACACGTCTTCCGGCCGCGAGAACTGGAACGCACCGAAGTTGATGATCGCCTCGTTGCGGAGCGTCGTGTCGTCCTTGTAGCCGAACTCGTCATACCCGGGCTGGCCGGCCATCGAGAGGTTCTGGACCTCGATTGGCTCCCACTTGCCCTTGATCTTGCCGGATGTGTTGAAGTCGGACGGGTCTTCCTCGCCCTTATTCGGCACCCAGACATACATCTGGCCGTCAGCAAGACCGTTGCGCTCCAGAAAGCCGGCGCCCTCTGTCATGTCCTTGTTGCCGACATAGAGATAAAGCGGTGCGCCCTCCTTGTCGTCTCCCATGACGAAGGCGACCTTGTCCTCCACGCCAGTGTCGACCTCGGTCACATTCTCCCACGTGCCGCGGCCCATGGCCGGAACGTCGTAGAGCGTGCCCGTTGCAACATCGAGAGCCCATTCGGCACCGCCGTGCGGGCTTCCGAAATCGGTCGAGGTTTCCTCGCCGGCAAAGAAGATCCGGTCGACGAGGCCGCGGCCGTCGAACTGGCCGGCCTCGAACAGGGCGGCCGAGCAGAACCGGTCGAAGCCATGGGCACCGTTGTCGAGTTGGTCGACACTCTCCACCGGATTGCCGGCACGATCGATTATCTGGTTGAAGGCAACGCCGCCGTCGACAATCGAGAGCGTCGCCTTATCGATATCAAAGTATGAGATCCGCGCGCCCTGCAGCTCCAGCCCGTTCACCTCGTAAGGTGAGCCGTTGCCGTCGCTCTGCTCGTGGTTCACAAAAATGCGAACCGTGTTTTCGTCAAGCTCATAACCGCCGATACCGTCGAGAATGCCGACCGGCTGATAATCGCCGGCCGTGTTGCCGTTCAGGGCACCGGTCGTTTCGGTCAGGGTTTCACCGATGGTCAGGATCTGATGGGCCTGGAAACCATTCTCTCCGATCAGCATCGGATCGAAGTCGGCCGGATTCACTTCCGTTTCAATGGAGACCGCGATGACGCCGTTCTTAGACGCGACCTGGGTCGGCGTTCCGAGATCGGACACGTCGACACGCTTGACGTCGACCGGCGTTTCCGGGTCGGAAATGTCGATGATGTCAAAGCTCTTGTCGCCGGCATTGGTGACGAAGAGCTGGTCGGTGCCCTCGTCAAACGCCACGGTTTCGGCACCGTCCTCGCCGAGACCGGTATCGATGGTCGCAAGCTTGCGGATCGCCACCATGTCGTTGGCTTCCGGCGGGGCCTCGATGTCGGAGAAGTCGATCCGGGCGAGCAGCGGCTCGTGATCGCTCGCCGCCTCGCCGACGACCGCCGGATTGCTGGAGCCGGCATCGCCGAAGTCGACGTTCTGGTGCACGATGTCGAATTCGACCCGGTCGCGCAGGGCGTCGGTCACCATGATGTGGTCGAGCACCTGCGAATTGCCCTCGAAGTTGAACGTGTAGCCGTCCTCGGAGGCCGGCACCGTGTCGATCTGGTTGAACAGGACCTGATCCGAGCCCGTGCCTTTCAGGGTACGGATCGGATCGGAGAACTCGAAGTCGTTGAGGTCGCCGAGAACCACGACCTTGGCATCGGGATCGGCGTCGACGAGAGCGTCGACATAGTCGTTGAGCGCGGCGGCCTGGGCCGTTCGCTCGGCATCGCCCGCATTGATGAACGGTTGTACCGAGCCGTAAACCGGCGACGAACCGAACTTCGACGACAGATGATTGTTGATGAGCGTGACCGTCTCGCCGTTGAACTCGAACTGAGCTTCCAGCGGAACCCGTACGCCGACGTCCGGCTCGAAGCCGGGCAGCGCGTCGAGAGCCTTGACCGAACCCGGAACCAGATCGACCCGGGCATCGTTGTAGAGATAGGCGACGCGGATGTTGCCGCCCGGAACACCGCCCTGGGTGTTATCGACCGGATCGACGTCGAAGAATGTATATGTCGGACCGCCCGCCGCGGCGATGGCGTCAACGATCGCCTGCAGGGTCGCGTCCGCCGTGACTGTGCCGTCATCGGCGGTCCCGCTGTCGTCCTGAACCTCCTGCAGCGCTATAACGTCGGGACCGTTCAGGTTGTTGACGATCTGCTGGGCAAGTTCGGCGATCTGCGCGTCATCGGCACCTCCGGCCGCCGAAACGTTCAGGATGTTGTATGTGGCAACCGTCATCTGGTCATCGGTGCCGACCAGTTCGGAGGTCTCATCCTCCAGACCGCCATCGGTTATCGTCAGCGGATCGAGGATCTTCACCTCGAAGTTGCCGAAGCTGTAGTCGACGACGCCGGTGACATCGCCGAGGCCGTCACCGACGTCTGCGGTGGCGGTAAAGCCGGGCGTCAGGGTCGAGTCGACCTGGAGCTGAATGCGCTCCGGATTGATATCATCTTCGGCAAGCGTGATGCCGCCGCGGTCGTTCAGGCTTGTGGCGTTGTCACCATCATCTGCAACGACCCAGGTCTCACCGAACCGGTTGGAGGCCGAGACGGCCACCGCGTCCGGGACCGTGACGAGCATGCCCTCAAGACTCTCGTAGAAGTCGATGCCGTCGTTTTCCGGATCGAAGGATCCGAACGCATCGTCCTCGACGATCTGGTTCGGGGGCATACGGCCGCCCTCCCCCAGGATCGTTGCATCAGGCAGCGGCAGACCTGAGCCGGCGGGCGCGACCGTGTCGGCGGAAATCTGAGTGACGGTGAGATCATTCGGACGCGAGGCAGACACAAACTCGTTGACTGTGCCACTGACGGCCGCGAAATCACCTACCGCAACAGTCGGTGCGGAGTTCGTGAACACGAAGATACCGTCGGACGTGGCATCGTCGCCATCGCCGTTCGGGTCCTGCATGTAAAAGCCGTTGCTCTCAAGCACGGTCACAATGCCGGTTGTGATGACCAGCTGACCTTCGAACGGTGACCGGTGGCCGGCCCCCTGAATCTGCATGATCGACAGAAGAGTAGGCGTTGGAGGCGGCGGCGCCGTCGTCGAGTTCTCCTCGCCGGGCGTATTCAGTGCCTCGTTCGCGCCAACCGTTCCGCTGAGCCCCGGCAGCCCCTGACCCTCAAAGTCGTTGCGGACCCAGTCTCCGACCGTGTCGGTATCGGTTCCGTTCGGGATACGCGACGCACCGCCGACCGTGTTGCCGTTGCCGTCGAAGTTGCTGTCGAGCACAACCGGGCTGTAGGTCTGATCACTGCCGCCGCCATCGGTGACCGCAACGCTGTCCAGAAGATTCGAGTACGGGGCGGAGTCCGGCGTGCCGTCGTTGTCCGTGTCGAGATCGTCGCCCTGCGCGCCAGTGAAGTTCTCGACCAGAAGAACGGTCTGCGTGCCGTTTTCCAGCTCATTGCCAAAGAAGCCTGTCGTCCACAGACCATCCGCATTGGTCGTGCCGACCTGGAAGACGTCGTCGATCGTGCCCGCGCCTGTGCTGTCGCCCTCGATAACGAGAACCCAGAGGTTCGAATAGTCGGTATTTGGGTCGCCGATAATCTCGATGAACTCACTCGCGTCGGTACCGTCATGGTTGAAGACGAATTCATTGATTTTGGGCTGGATGGTCATCTGTTCGCTTTCCTGTTGATCTCGCGTTTGACGCGACCCGGCAGACGCCGGGCACAATTGGAGCGTTCGGAGAAACGCTGTTTCTCCGGCGCCGTTGCCTCGACTGGAAGTGAGGTTCCCCCCTGTGTGAACTGGTGTGCCGCTTGGCCTAACGGAGCGGACGGTGACGCCGCTTCATGTCACTCCGATTACAGAATGACGTCAGTCTGTTGTAATCGGACTCGATCCCGTCAGGCGGCACGGCCATTCACGATCCGGAGAAATGAACACCGTACTGAATAATAAATCTTTATGCAGTATACGGATTAAATTCCTTCTGCGCCTCCGATCAGTTGACCGCCGCCTTCAGGAAATCAATGAACACCCGAACCTTCGAAGGCAGGTAGGCGCGGCTCGGATAGAGCAGCCAGACACCGGTATCGAAATCGGTGGCCGTGACGTCATGATCCGGGAACAGGTCGACCAGATCCCCTCTCGCGATCGCATCGTCCGCCGTCCAGTTGGCGAGAAGCGCCGGCCCTTCATCCGCGACCGCCAACTGGAACAGCGCCATCGCGTTCGAGGCGACAACCTTGCCGCTGACCGGGATTTCGAAGACGTCCTCGCCGGCCGGCCGAAACAGCCAGCGGCTCCGGAAGCCGGCGAACGGAAACAGAAGGCAATCGACCCGCGACAGGTCCTGCGGCCGTTCGATCGGACCGTGCCGCTTCAGGAAGCCGGGACCGGCGCAGACACGGTATCTGGTATCGGCCAGCTTTGCCGTGATCGCGTCAATCTCCGGTCGCATTCCGAGTCTGATGGCAAGGTCGAGCCTGTCGACGACCGGGTCGAGAATGGAATCGGAAAGGACCAGATCAAGCCCGAGATCGGGGTACTGTCTCCGGAATGCCGGCAACAAGGGAACAAGGACTGCCTGGCCGTAGGAAACGGAAGCCGTGATGCGAAGGGTGCCCGTCGGCTCCCGTGCGACATCGCGCGCGACGGCCACTGCCCGGGCGGCCTCTTCGACGAGGGGCGCAATCCGCTGGACGTAGATATCCCCCGCTTCCGTCAGGGAGAGAGAGCGGGTCGTTCTTTGAAACAGACGGAAACCGAGCCGGTCCTCCAGGGCGGCGATCGTCCTCGAAATCGAAGACGGATCAACGTCTCGGCGCCGGGCCGCTTCCGCGAAGCTGCCGGACTGGGCCACCTCAACAAGAACCGAAAGCGCTTGAAGTTCCATTCGTGCATATTACGCATTAATATCATGATTGTAAGCCTCTGTTTCGCAGATCAATCATCAATTATGGAGTCTCAATCGTTTGCGCTATCACAAGTTTCAAGCAGATCAGGAAAGGAAGACGGATGACGTCGGAACTCGTCGGAAAAGCAGCGGTGATCACGGGAGCAAGCCGCGGAATCGGAGCCGCCACGGCGAAGCACCTGGCCGAGCACGGCGTCTCGGTCGTCCTGGCGGCCAGAACATTCAGGGACATCGAGACTGTTTCGACCGACATCAAACGCGCGGGAGGCGTTGCGGAGACCATTGCCTGTGACGTCAGCCGGTATGGCGACGTCCACGCCGCGATCGAAAAATGCCGCTCGGCTTTCGGAAGACTCGACATCCTCGTCAACAATGCCGGCATCATCGACCCGATCGCGCGCATCACGGACTCGGACCCGGACGCATGGAACCGCGTCGTCGACGTCAATCTCAGAGGTGTCTATCACGGGCTTCGGGCAGCGCTGCCGATCATGCAGGCGCAGGGCTCGGGAACAATCGTCAACATCAGTTCCGGTGCGGCGACCGGTGCACTGGAGGGATGGAGCCACTACTGCGCAACCAAGGCGGCGGTGCTCTCTCTTACAAAGTGTGCTCACAAGGAATACGCCGAACACGGTGTCCGCGTGGTGGGGCTGAGCCCGGGAACCGTGGCGACAGACATGCAGACATCCATCAGGGACTCCGGCATCAATCCGGTGAGTCAACTGGATGCGTCGGCGCATATCACAACCGACTGGGCAGCCCGCGCGGTCGCGTGGCTCTGCACGGCAGAGGCGGCAGACGTGGCGGGTGACGACTTCTCGATCAAGACCGACGAAGGCCGCAGGCGCGCCGGCCTGATGGCCTGAAATGGGATCCGGTGGGCGTCACCATACCGTAGGCAAGACCGGGCGATTTATGCGAGTATGAAAGTCACTTCCCGTCGAAGCGTGCGAAGGGCGGAGGTATGAGAGCAACATCGCAGAGACAGCTCGCAGCAACCCTGCAGCCAACGGTTCCTCCGGCCCTTCAGTCCATTCCGCGCGCCATAGTTGGCCAGGCAAGCAATCAAACCGCACTTCATCGAGAGACCGTTCCTGGCGGCCTGAACAACCCGCTTGAACGCGAAGCCGAGTCGGCAGCCGACGCAGTGGACGCAGGCGGTATCGCAGGTCCGCTCACACCCATTTCTCGGGCATCCCGAGGAATGTCGCCGGCATGTGCACTCGATCCCGGCCAAGATACAGGAAGTTACCCGGGGCATGCGCAGGCTGCCAATGAAATGAGTATCGCAAACGCCGCGATTGCCGGCGGCGGATCGCCACTGACCGCGGATCAGCGTTCATACTTCGAACCTCGCTTCGAGCGCGACCTGAGTGACGTGCGCATCCATACGAATTCCGCAGCAAATGCCGCAGCGGCAGCGCTGAGTGCGCGGGCGTTTACTCTCGGACCGCACATCGCATTCGGCTCGGGACAGTTCAGACCGCAGTCGGCCGATGGCCGTCACCTGCTGGCCCACGAGCTGGCACACACGATCCAACAGACCGGTGCACCGAGCAGCCCCGCTCTGATTCAACGGCAATTCGCAGAAATCGACCTGGAGGAACCGACGCCCGAGCGTGCACGTGAGCTGCGCGAGCAAGGAATCGAATTGCCAACGGCGTCTGCCGCGGCATCCGATCCGCGCATGCGCAGCGATTACATCGAGAACCGAACCCGCGCTGTGACATGGGGGCTGCCTATCGGTCTGAGCACGGGGGGCTATCTGCTCGATGTAGAGGGCATTGAGTTTCCCGTGGTCCTGCCGGAAAGCCACGTGCGTCTGCAGCCGGGAGACGCCGTAAGATCCGGTGCCATTAACAATGCGATCTATGATGATTTCGGCGACGCGACAACTGCAGTGAGGCTCAACACGCTGCCGCTTGCAGAGCCTTACGCGTACTACCGCGGTGCAGGCGGACCGATCGTCGCGCCCACATTGTTCACACCGGAAACAACGCCGCAAATCTGCTCCACGATCCGCGATGTCCTGGACGAGGTGTCGGCGCGAGTGACCGGCGAACTGATCGGTGTCGGCGTAGTCATTGCCGGCAGTATGCTGGTCAGAGTCGCAATCGGCGCCTTTCGGTGGTTGCGCGGCCGCACCACGCGGGTGCCGGTTAACTTCACTCTGGCGTCCAACCGTGTGTGGCGTTACGAGGGCCGCGATATTGTCGTCGTGAACACCTCGCAAGGACCTCAGGCCTTCTACAGACGCACTGGCTTGGGTTCCGGCGGACGCCAACATGCTGGCGCACAACGCGGCGAATGGGTGCCTTTCGACGGATTCGGCCCGGGCGGGCACTTCGAAAAAGGGCGGTTCACCGGCATGCCCGACACCGATCCGTTGTATCGATACGGCACCGAAGAATTCCGTCAGATTTCTCAGTGGCTTTCGAGTCAGAATCTTCCCCGTGGTCAAGACGTGGGTGATCTCTTCGGCATCATTCAAAGCGCTCTGCAGGACCTCGGTGTGCATCTCCGCTTTCCGGATCTCTAGTCTCGATGCCCGCGCCAGCCGTGCACTGCAATTGATCCCCCTGCGCCCTGTGACAGGCCACATTCCTGTGCTAGCGTCCCCGGCTTGACACAGACCGCGAATTGCAATGCACGAGGATACAGGATGCCCACAATCAATCGTTTCGCCGACCTACAGGACGAGATCACGGAGTGGCGGCGTGACATCCACGCCAATCCCGAATTGCTGTTCGATGTCCACCGCACGGCGGGTCTGGTCGAAGAGAAACTGAGGGACTTCGGTGTCGACGAGGTGGTGACGGGCATAGGCCGCACGGGCGTTGTCGGCGTGATCAGGGGCAAGGAGAACGGAAGCGGCAAGGTCATCGGCCTGCGGGCGGACATGGATGCCCTGCCGATCCAGGAAATCCGGGATCTGCCGCACAAGTCGACTGTCGAAGGCAAGATGCACGCCTGCGGGCACGACGGTCATACGGCCATGCTGCTCGGCGCCGCGAAGTACCTTGCCGAGACGCGCAATTTCGACGGCACCGCGATTGTCATTTTTCAGCCGGCAGAGGAAGGCGGCGGCGGCGGCCGGGAAATGGTCGAAGACGGCATGATGGACAAATTCGGAGTCGAACAGGTCTACGGGATGCATAACATGCCCGGTCTGCCGGTCGGCCGTTTCGCAATCCGTCCGGGCGCCCTGATGGCCTCCGCCGACTTCTTCAGCGTACACATCGAGGGGCTCGGCGGACACGCGGCGCGCCCTCACGGTTGCAACGATCCGGCGATCATCGTCAGTCAGATCGTGCAGTCGTTCCAGTCGATCGTTTCCCGCAATGCGGACCCGATCGAGAGTCTGGTCATTTCGGTGACCCAGATCCATATGGGCGACACCAACAACGTCATCCCGCAGACCGCGTTCATGGACGGTACGGTGCGGGCGCTTAAGCCCGAGGTTCGCGAACTGGCCGAAAAGAGAATGACGGCAATCTGCCAGCACATCGGCCTTGCCAACGACGCCCGGGTGGAGATCGACTACAAGCGGTTTTATCCGGTGACAGAGAACCATCCGCAGGAAACCACTTTCGCCGCCGGCGTCGCCCGCCAGATCGTCGGCGACGGCAATGTCGACGACAACGCACCCCCGGTAATGGGCGGTGAGGATTTCTCCTACATGCTGAATGCCAGGCCCGGTGCATTCATGTTCGTCGGTCAGGGCGACACTGCCGGTCTTCACCACCCGGAATACGACTTCAACGACGAGATCATACCCATCGGCTGTTCCTATTGGGTGAAACTGGTCGAAACCGCGATGCCGGCGGCAAACTGATTTTCATGCGGCAACATTGTTGCTTGCCCTTAACGCCTGCCGCTGCGATGCTCTCGCCACCTGAATCAAGAGGCCGCGATGCTGGCAAGCGGTCCGACTGGGGGTATGAACGGTGAGTGGAGTCCTGTTCCGCAATGCGGCGCTGGTTGACGGCACGCACAGCGAAGCCCGGCAAGGCTTCAATGTGCTGGTTGAAGGTGACCGGATCAAGGAGGTCGCCGACACGCCGATTGCCGTTTCGGGCGAAGACGTTCGCGAAATCGACCTGAACGGCGCCACTCTTATGCCCGGCCTGGTTGACGCGCACGTTCACGTAAAGGCAACGGATCTCGATCTCTCCAAGCTTATGGTCAAGCCGGTCAGCTACCTGATCGCGCAGACCGCACAGATCATGCACGCCATGCTGATGCGCGGGTTCACCACCGTCCGCGACGCCGCCGGGGCCGATCGGGGCCTCGCGGATGCCGTCGAGCACGGGCTGTTTGCCGGCCCTCGTCTCAGGGTCTGCGGACTTGCCCTCAGCCAGACCGGCGGGCATTCAGATGTGCGGCCCGTAACGGTGATGAGCCAGGCCGCCCAGGTCGAACAGCACAATCTCGTTCAGCAATTCGGGCGCATCGCCGACGGGGTGGATGAATGCCGCCGTGCCGCCCGGGACGAACTGCGCAAAGGCGCGCATCACGTCAAGATCATGGCGGGCGGCGGTGTTTCGTCGCCCTCCGACCCGATCGAGAATACGCAGTATTCCATGGAGGAACTGACCGCCATCTGCGAGGAAGCGGCGGCATGGCAGACCTACACCATGGCGCACACCTATACGCCCGCGGCCATCTCCATGTCGGTACGCGCCGGGGTGCGCACCGTTGAGCACTGCAATCTGATCGATGCGGAAACGGCGGCGCTGGTTGCCGAAAAAGGCGCCTACCACGTGCCGACGAACATTACTTATTATGCGCTCAACAAGCACGGGCGGGAATTCGGATTTCCCGAGGTCTCGATCGAAAAGCTCAAGGCCATCGTCGATGCCGGGCTCGGCGCCCTGGAACTGACCCGCGATGCGGGCGTCAAAATAGGCTTCGGCACCGATCTGCTCGGACCGTGCCATCGATACCAGGCCAATGAGTTTTCACTGTCTGCCGAAGTGCTCGGCAATCACGGCGCCATAAAGGCATCGCTCGAGACTTCCGCCGAGATCATGTATCTGGAGAACGAGATCGGACGGCTCGAGCCGGGCTACAAGGCAGATCTGATCGTCGTCAATGGCAATCCATTGGACGACATCGGCGTTTTGGAGAATGATGGCGAACGCATACCGTTCGTCATGAAGGACGGAGAGGTCTTCAAGGACCTGCTGTAAACCAGCGTGGCGATAGGCCCGGTGGTTCAATTGCTGTTAGTATCAATTCACCAAAGAGGGAGGTGAAAGACATGTCCGTACTCAAAAAAACCATTACCGGGATCAGTGCCGCCGGCCTGCTGGCGTCAGGCGCGCTGACCGCGGATGCCAAGACATTCCGCTGGGGATTCCAGGGTGATGCACAGACCATGGATCCGCACGGCCTGTTCGAAACCCTGACGCTCAGCTTCCAGCGCAACATTTACGAAGGCCTCGTCATCCGCGATGACAAAATGGAAATCGTCGGCGCCCTGGCCGAAAGCTGGGAAAACGTCGAACCGACCGTCTGGCGCTTCAAACTGCGCAAGGGCGTGAAATTCCATGACGGCAGCGACTTCCAGGCAGACGATGTCGCCTTCTCCGTGGAACGCCTCAGCACGGAAGGTTCCGACATGAAGGTCGTGGCCTCACTGATCAAGGGCACCAAGATCATCGACGACCACACCATCGACATCATTACGCCGACGCCGAACCCGATCCTGCCGCTGCAGCTTGAAATCTTCTACATCATGGATAAGCAGTGGGCGGAGAAGCACAAGACAACCGAAGCCACCAACGTTAAAGGCGGCGACGAGGGCAACCACGCCAACCTGAACGCCAACGGCACCGGCCCGTTCATCCTCAAGGAACGCCAGACGGGTGTGAAGACGACCCTGACGCGCAACCCGAATTACTGGAACAAGAACATCCCGACGAACATATCCGAAGCGGTGTTCACGCCCATCGCCCAGGATGCGACCCGCGTCGCGGCCCTGATCTCGGGTAACGTGCACATGGCCTACCCCATTCCGGTGCAGGACTGGAAGAGGCTCGAAGACGCCCAGGGCGTGAAGCCGCTCACCGGGCCGGAAGCACGCACGATCTTCCTGGGATTCGACCAGGCACGGGACGAACTGACGACCTCGAACATCAAGGGCAAGAACCCGTTCAAGGACGTGCGGGTGCGCAAGGCGTTCATGCACGCGATCAACATCGATGCGATCAAGCAGAAGGTCATGCGCGGTGCTGCGACGCCGGCAGGCCTGATGGTCGCGCCGCAGATCAACGGCTACAACGACGGCCTGAACAAGCGTCTGGAGTATAATCTGGACGGGGCCAAGGCGCTGATGAAGGAAGCCGGCTACGCAGACGGCTTCGAGGTCACCATGGACTGCCCGAACGACCGCTACGTCAATGACGAGAAGATCTGCCAGGCGGCAGCCGGCATGCTTGCGAAGATCAACGTCAAGGTGAACCTTCTGGCCCAGACCAAGTCCAAGTATTTCGGCAAGGTGCTGGCCCAGAACGGTTACGACACCAGCTTCTTCCTGCTCGGCTGGACGCCCTCAACCTTCGACAGCCATAACGCCATCTCGTCTCTGATGGCCTGCCGCGGCGGCGAGGACAAGATCGGAGCATTCAACCTCGGCGGATACTGCAACCCCCGGATCAACGAGCTTTCGGCCATGATCCAGTCCGAGACGGATCCGACCAAGCGCCAGTCGCTGATCGACGAGGCGTTCCAGATCCACAAGGACGAAGTCGGCCATATCCCGCTCCATCAGCAGCCGCTGTCCTGGGGCGTGTCCGACAAGGTCTCCGTGATCCAGCGGTCTGACAATGCGTTCGATCTGCGCTACGCGGTGGTGAACGAGTAGTCGCGACTGAAGGGATATGCCGGGACCGTAGGACACAATCCGCCGGTCCCGGCACCCAAATGGCTCGTCAGGCAGATTGACCGCCAATGATCACATTCATAGCCCAGAGATTGATCCAGTCGGTCGTTGTCATGCTGACCGTGGCCCTGATCGCGTTCTCGCTGTTCCGGTATGTCGGCGATCCGATCAACAACATGGTCGGACAGGACACCACCCTCGAAGAGCGCGAGGAACTGAAGGAACGTCTCGGGCTCAATGACAGCTTCTTCCTGCAGTTCGCCCGCTTCGCCAAGAGCGCGGCACAGGGCGAATTCGGTTTTTCCTATCAGCACCGCAGGCCGGTTTCGGAACTGCTGGCGGAAAGGCTGCCCGCCACGCTGGAACTGTCGCTGGTGTCGGCCCTGATCGCTCTGCTCGTCGGCGTGCCGATGGGCGTCTATACCGCCATCCGACGAGACAGCCCGCTTTCGCACGCCTTCATGACGCTCTCCCTTGTCGGCATTTCCCTGCCGACCTTCCTGATCGGCATTCTTCTGATTCTGTTCTTCGGCGTCATCCTGCGCTGGCTGCCGACTTTCGGGCGCGGCGATGTCGTCGCCATAGGCTGGTGGACAACCGGCCTGCTCACGGCTTCCGGCCTCAAGTCACTTATCATGCCGGCGATCACGCTCGCCCTGTTCCAGATGACCCTGATCATGCGTCTTGTGCGGGCCGAAATGCTGGAAGTGTTGCGTACGGATTTCGTCAAGTTCGGCCGTGCGCGGGGTCTTGCGGACCGCTACATCCACTTCGTCATCGCCCTGAAAAACACGATGGTTCCGGTCATTACCATCACGGGGCTGCAACTGGGCTCGATCATCGCCTTCGCCATCATCACCGAAAGCGTGTTCCAGTGGCCGGGCATGGGCCTCCTGTTCATTCAGGCCGTGGGATCGGTCGACATCCCGATCATGGCGGCTTACCTGGTTCTGATTGCCTTCTTCTTCGTCGTTATCAACCTGATCGTCGATATCCTCTATTTCGTCGTCGATCCCCGGCTGCGCGTCGACAGCGCAGGCGCGGGCCACTAGGGGGTTCGGGGCATGGCGGAAATCGGGGCAGCAGGATCGGGCACGAAGAGCTGGCTGTCGCGCGCGTTCGACAGCGACATCTGGTACAGCTTCTGCCGGTCGCCCGTCACGGTCGTGTCGGCCCTTCTTACGATCGCCTTCTTCCTCGGGGCCATTCTCGCGCCCCTGATCTCGCCGCATAATCCGTTCGACCTGGCGTCGATCGACATTCTGGACGCAAGCCTGCCGCCGGCCTGGCTTGGCGAAGGCGATCCGCGCTTTCTGCTCGGCACCGACGACCAGGGCCGCGATATCCTGTCGACGATCATATTCGGGGCGCGTATCTCGCTCTTTGTCGGCGTTGCCTCAGTCGCCTTTTCACTCATTCTCGGCGTCAGCCTCGGCCTGATCAGCGGTTACGTCGGCGGCCGCTTCGACGCGTTCGTGATGCGCGTGGCCGATATCCAGCTGTCGTTCCCGTCGATCCTCATCGCGCTCCTGATCGACGGAGTCGCCCGCGGCGTCCTGCCGCGCAACATGCACGAGGAACTGGCATTCTACGTGCTGATTTTCGCTATCGGGATTTCCGGCTGGGTCCAGTATGCACGCACGGTGCGCGGGTCCACGCTGGTCGAGAAGAACAAGGAATACGTCCAGGCGGCGCGCGTCATCGGCATCGGCCCTGCCACCATCCTCTGGCGCCATATCCTGCCCAACGTCACAGGGCCGGTGCTGGTCATTGCCACCATCCATCTCGCGATCGCCATCATCACCGAAGCGACGCTGTCGTTCCTCGGCGTCGGTGTCCCGCCCACAACGCCTTCGCTCGGGACACTGATCCGCGTCGGTAACGACTTCCTGTTCTCGGGCGAATGGTGGATCACGATCTTCCCCGGCATCGCGCTGGTGCTGCTTGTGCTCGCCATCAACCTGCTCGGCGACTGGCTGCGCGATGCGCTCAACCCGAAACTCCGATAGGCGGACCCGATGACGCTCCTCGACATAAAGGGCATGCGGGTCGAATTCCCGTCGAGACGGGGACACGTTGTGGCCGTCGAGGAGCTGGCGCTCTCCGTCGAACCGGGCGAGATTCTCGGCGTCGTCGGCGAATCCGGCGCCGGAAAGTCGACCATCGGCAACGCGGTTATCGGCCTTCTCGAACCGCCGGGAGAGATGACCCGGGGCGAGGTCTATCTTCAGGGCAAGAGGATTGACAATCTGAGCGAGACGGAGCAGCGGCGGATCAGGGGTGCACGGATCGGCATGATCTTCCAGGACCCCCTCACCTCGCTCGATCCGCTCCAGACGATCGAGCGGCAGCTTGTCGATACGATCCAGCGGCACCTCAACCTGGGCGAGGCAGATGCTCTCGCCCGTTCCGTCGAATTGCTGGATGCCGTCGGCATTCCCGACCCGGCGATCCGCATCAAGCAGTATCCGCACCAGTTTTCGGGTGGGATGCGCCAGCGTGTCGTGATCGCGCTTGCGCTGTGCGCCGATCCGGAACTGATCATCGCAGACGAACCGACGACCGCGCTCGATGTCTCGGTGCAGGCGCAGATCCTTGACCTCATGAAGGGGCTGTGCCGGGATCGCAATGTGGGCATGATCCTGATCACACACGATATGGGTGTCATCGCCGAAACCGCCGACCGGGTCGCCGTCATGTATCGCGGCCGGGTGGTCGAAACCGGCACGACCGCGCAGATCATCGGCGCGCCGGAGCATGACTACACCAAGAGCCTGATCTCCGCCGTCCCGCGCCCCGATACGCGCGTCGACCGCTTCCCCCTCGTCACCTACATCGAGGATGCGGAAGAACGGCCCGACGGGCTCGACCTCGCAACGCACTGGCTGGGCAAGATCCAGGATTTCGGCGAGGATCGCGACGTGCTGGTCGATCTTGAAGACCTGCACATGCGGTTCATCACGCGGCACTCGTTCTTTGCAAGCAAGCGGCTCTATCTCGACGCCGTCAAGGATGCGAACTTCCAGATCCGGACCGGCGAGGTGTTCGGCCTCGTGGGCGAGAGCGGCTCGGGCAAGTCGACGGTCGCCCGCATGATCACCGGCATTTATACACCCGACAGGCGGGCGCATTTCCTTTGCCGGAAAGGACCTGACCGCGCTCAAGTCCCGCCGGGAGGCGGCACCGTGGCGGCGGCAGATGCAGATGGTGTTCCAGGACCCGTTCTCATCGCTCAACGGGCGTATGCGGGTGCGTGACATCATTGCCGAGCCGATCCATTTCCACGAACTGGCAAGCACCAATGACGAGGCCTACGGGATCGTCGACGACCTGCTCGACGTGGTCGGGCTCGGCGGCCAGGCGGCCATGAAGTTTCCGCATGAGTTTTCCGGCGGCCAGAGACAGCGCATCTCCATTGCGCGCGCACTTGCGACCCGCCCCCGCTTTCTGGTCTGCGACGAGCCCACCTCGGCGCTCGACGTCTCGATCCAGGCGCAGATCCTCAACCTGCTCAAGGACCTGCAGGAAGAACTGAAACTGACCATGCTGTTCATCAGCCACGATCTGCCCGGTAATCCGTCAGATGTGCGACCGGGTCGGCGTCATGCGCCATGGCCAGCTGCTCGAAGTGGCCGAGACCGAGACCCTGTTTGAGTCCCCGACCCACGACTATACGAAGCACCTGCTGGAACTGATGCCCAAGTTCCGCGGCTTCGATGCAGCCGCGATCGCCGAGGCGACCGCCTGACGCCGCGCTCAGCCGGCCATATCCATCAGCCAGTCGAATAACGGTTTGAGACGCCTGAAGTCCGCTTTGCAGGACTTGACGAGGTCGGGCCCGATGGCAGCCTTTTCGTCATGGTCGATCCAGGCTGCCAGGCCCTTGTGGCGCAGCAGATGAGCGCGCGCGTGGTCCTGGGGCCAGCCGGACGGCACCCGTTTGAGATCCGGCTCGCTTAGCCGGATTCCTTTCTTCTCCAGCGCGCCGAGAATCTTTTCAAGTGCGGCACCGTCCTCGGCCGCGACCCGATCGCGGAACCGTTCCAGCGCCTGCTTCTCGAACGCGAACACGCCCGTGCCCAGCGCACAGTGCCCCGGCTCGAAACCGAAGAACCACGCGGGTGGCGCGTTGGCGTCGGCGACAGGCGAAAAAGATATCCTGACATGCGCGTTGTACGGTGTCTTGTCCTTGGAGAACCGGACATCGCGGTAAATCCGGAAGACTTTCGGTTTGTGCACTATGCCCGTCAGGTCTTCAAGCTGGCCGGCCATCTCGGCGCTGAAGGCTTCCGCGGGCTGCTTGACGGCGCGCTCATAGACCGGCTTGTTGGCCTGAAACCAGTCGCGCGTGTTGTTGGCCTTGAGGGCTTCCAGGAATTCGAGAGTCTCGGCCGGAAACCCGGAATGAGATGCAGGCGTCATATTGGCAGTTCCCCTATTTCGCGGTCACTTCGGCGGCAACGTCGTGACAAACGAAAGCGCCAGCGATACCCAGTCCTTCAGGGCATCGTCGTCGCACGCTTCCTCGGAAACGAAGACGAGCCCGGTCATGCGGCGGCCGCCCTGCTCCATGGCCTGAGCGCCTTCGCGGCCAAGTGCCTCCTCCTGGTTGTCCTTGCCGACACGGAACATGAACCGCCCCTCGCCGGCTTTCGTGCGATCCGCCCCGCCGACCATGTTGCCGTCGAGCAGGAAACAGACACCGCCCATCATCTTTTTCTCCGACACCCCCGGCAATCCGCCGAGCGCCTCGCGAAAACGGGACGTCAGTTCTTCGTCATAGGCCATCGCGTCCTCCGTGATCGGCTCAAGCACGCAGATACCCGGAAGCCGCATTCCCGCGCGGCCCCCGGGCTCCTGTCGTCCGATGTCACCCCTGCATGCTTTCATAGGTGATCATCGCAATGCGCGCGCCCTGCGGGTCGGTGATCGTGGTCATCCGGCCAACGCCCGGCACGTCCATGGGGCCGGAAAGCACGGTCGCGCCGGCCGCCTTGGCCTTTTCCGTGCAGGCATCCACGTCCGTGACCGTCACATAGATCGTCCAGGATCCGCTGTCCTCCGGCATCGGCGAAAATCCGCCGATCGGGCCATCGCCGACCATGATCCCGGAATAGCCGTGTCCGTCCTGCATCGGGATCTCGCCGATATGCCAGCCCAGGACGTCGCTGTAGAATTTCTTCGCCGCCGCAGTATCCGGTCCGGCGAACTCGATCCAGCCCGCTACGCCCGGCGTTGTCATGGTTTCACTCATCTGATCCTCCTTGTTTTCATCCCGTCGAGGTCACTTCGACGGACCAAGGATGTTCGCCGGAGCGCTGTCCCGACACGGCCAGGACATTTTTTTGTTCCCCGGCGAACGCATCTGTCAGACCGACCAACTCGGGCGGCTGCGCACGGACTCGCTCCACCGGCTGACGTGCTCAAGCCCGGCGGGCACCGGCATCTCGAAGAAATCGCCCGCCATCAGCGCAGCCATGCCGGTGATGTCGGCGATCGAGAACCGGTCGCCGGCGACAAACGGCCGGCCGTCGGCCAGTTCCCCGTCCAGCCAGGCCCATTGCCCTGGCATCAGGTTGCGCTGGGACTCCGCGAACGCCGGGATCTGGTCGACCTTGTCGGCGAAGAACGGTGCGGTATGCCGCGCGACATTGCCGATCGTCGACATGATCTGGATTTCCATGCGGCGATTCCACATTTCGACCCGGGCCTGATCCTTGGCATCGGTGCCCATCAAGGGCGGTTCGGGGTGCAGGGTTTCGAAGTAACGGCAGATGGCAACGCATTCGGTGATCAGGGTGCCGTCGTCGAGTTCGAGCACCGGCGTCTCGCCGAGGGAATTGATCTTGAGGAATTCCGGTGTCCGGCTTTCGCCCTCCAGAATGTTGATGTCGACACCGGGAACATCGAACGCCTTCTCGGCAAGAAAGATCCGGACCCGCCGGGGACTGGGTGCAGCCGCGTTGTAGAGTTTCATTTTCGCCTCCGTCGCGAATAGTTGTGAAGCTGTGACGCACGCCGGCACCCCGTGGTGACGGCGTATGGTCGGTTCAAGGACGCGTCGTCCCGGCTGCGCCCGACACGTGATCTGAATTTTCTTCGCACTCGCCAATCTTCTGCTCGAGGAAATGCCGCTCCGCGTCCGTAGGCTCCAATCGCAATGCCGCTTCGTAGGCCCGTTTTGCGTCCCGAAATCTCTCAAGCTCATGCAGGAAGCCGGCGCGCGCGGCATGAAACCAGCGGTAGTTCTCAAGCTCACGGCCGAGCGGTTCGAGCATCGCGAGCGCGGCCTCCGGTCCTTCGATGTTGGCCACCGCAGCCGCGTGGTTGAGCTTGACCACCGGTGTCGGCTCAAGGACGTAGAGGGCGGCATAGAGCTGTGACAGTTCCTGCCAATCGGCTTGCTCAGGCGCCTGTGCTCTCGCATGAACGGCGGCAATCGCTGCCTGGATCTGATACGGACCCGGCGCCCCGTGGCGCCACGCTTTCTCAAGCAGTGAATCCGCTTCGGCAATCATTTCGTGATCCCAGAGGCTGCGGTCCTGTTCCTCGAGGCGGACAATGTGGCCCTGATCATTCAGCCGGGCATGGCGCCGTGAATGCTGAAAGAGAAACAGGGCCAGCAGCCCCATCATCTCGCTCATTCCGGGAAACAGGTTGAGCAACAGGCGTGCGAGACGGATCGCCTCTTCGCATAACGGCAACCTGATCTGGATGTCCCCGGAACTTGCGGACCAGCCTTCGTTGAAGAGCAGATAGAGCATCATCGACACGGTCCGGAAGCGCTTCAGACGCTCCTTCAGGTCCGGCGTCTCGAACGGCACGTCAGCCCTGGCGACGGCCCGCTTCGCGCGCGTGATGCGCTGTTCCATGGTCTTCGGCCTTACAAGGAACGCGCTGGCAATCTCGTCGACGGACATGCCGGTCACGATCCGCAGGGCCAGGGCGAGCTGGTCCTGCGGGGTCAGGTTGGGATGGCAGCATATGAACAACAGGCGCAGGACATCGTCCCTCAGCCCGTCTTTGTCAATGTGATCGATATAGCCGTCTTCGGGCGTTTCGACAGGGTCGGTATCAGGCGGATTTGCCGCCGCCCTGTTCTTGCGGCGGATGATGTCGAGCCCGGCGTTCCGTCCGACCGTCAGCAGCCAGGCCAGCGGATCGTCGGGCACACCCCTATCGGGCCAGACCTTCACCGCGCGCAGGCAACTGGTTGCGAACGCTTCCTCGGCAAGGTCCAGATCGCGCAGCTGCCGCGTCAGCGCTGCAATCGCCTTCGGACGGATTGCCGTGAACCGGGCTTCAAGCCATGCGTGATCGTTCATCTGTCCTGATCAGCCGCCGAGAATGCCTCCGGCCCATGCAACCGGCCGGACCTCAAGCGTCGCATAGGGCGATGAAAGCATGGAGGCATATTCGATCGCCTCTTCCAGATTCTCGCACTCAACCACGTAGAACCCGAGAAACCGCTCCTTGGTCTCCGCGAAGGGACCGTCCAGCACAAGCGGCTTCTGCGTTGCACCGGCCGAATGCCGTACGGTGACGGCATTATTGACCGGCATAAGTTTGGCTGTCGCGAATTTCCCCTTTTCAGCCAGTTTCGCCTGCAGATCGTGATGCGTCGCCAGCACGGCGTTTTTCGTTTCCTCGGTCATGCTGTCGAGATCACAGTCATCGGAGTAAATCAGGATCGCGTAATGCATTGTCTTCTCCTTGGTCGGACGGGCTCCTCACCAGGACGATCGCGGACGTCGCGTCCCGACAACTGATACGAAAAATATTTAGTCAACCATTGAGTTGACTTTTTCCTTCCAGAGCTATACTCAACCATATAGTTGACTGTCAAGACAAGAGCAGTGCCAATGCAGAATCTCGACACCGTGTTCTCCGCCCTCAGCGATGGGACCCGCCGCGCGATCGTCGCCCGTCTTGCCGACGGCGAGACATCGCTTTCAGACCTGGCCGAACCGTTCGACATGTCCCAGACCGCGGTTTCGAAACACGTGCGGATTCTGTGCGACGCCGGCCTCGTGCAACTCGAAAAACGGGGCCGCACCCGGCATTGCCGGCTCAACGCAGCGCCAATGAAAGACGCTGTCGACTGGCTCAACGGATATCACAAATTCTGGACCGAGCGCTTCGATGCTCTGGCCAGACACCTGGCAAACGACAAGGAGGCATCCTGATGTACCTACAGACCGAACCGGGATCGGAACCGGTCGTCGTCGAGGGTCTGTTCAACGTCACGCCGGAGCGCATGTTCCGCGCCTGGACGACACCAGACGAAGTGATCCGGTGGTTCGGCCCCGCCCCGAACTCGCTCGTCGCCGCAGAAATCGACCTCAGGGTCGGCGGAAGGTGGCGCTTTGTGTTGGAGGACTCGCCGGAGAAGACGCGGCAGATCGAGGGCGAATACCTGGAAGTTGAAGAAAACCGCAGGCTCGTTTTCAGCTGGACCTTCGTCACGCAGTTGGCCGGCGGCGAGCCCGAGATTACCCACCCCTCAAGAGTCTCCGTGACCTTCACGCCCGACGGGGCCGCAACGCGCGTCGACCTCAGCCATGAGGCAATCCGCAGCGAGGACGGCCGGCTTGGCGTCGGCAGGGGCTGGGAAGCCTGCTTCACATCATTGCAAACGCTCTAACCACCCCGTACTGGACAGGAGAATGTCATGAGTTCCCGACACATTGCCTCACGCGAAGAATGGCTCGAAGCGCGCAAGGCGCTGCTGGCCGAGGAAAAAGCCTTTACCCGCCAGAAGGACAAGCTCTCGGCCAAGCGGCGCGAATTGCCATTGGTCAGGATCGATCAGGATTACCGCTTCAAAACCACCGAAGGCGAAAAGAGCCTGGGCGAGCTGTTCGGGTCCAAGAGCCAGTTGATCACTATTCATTTCATGTTCGCTGCGGACTGGCAGGAAGGATGCCCGAGCTGCTCGTTCTGGGCCGACACGTACAGCGGCACCGGCGCTCATCTGGCCGCACGTGACACCAGTCTTGTTGTCGTCTCCAACGCCCCACTCGATACCCTGCAGGCCTACAAGGAGAGAATGGGCTGGGAGTTTGACTGGGTGTCGGCGGAAGGCTCGAGCTTCAGTTCGGACTTCGGAGTCACGTTCCTCGACGAGGAGTCGTGCTCCAATCCGGAAGGCTACAATTTCGACAAGCTGCCATATGGCAACGAGAATCCCGGCGTCAGCGTATTCTCGAAACTCGACGACGGAACGATCTGTCACAGCTATTCGGCCTACGCCCGCGGCATGGAGATCTTCAACGGTGCGTATCATCTGCTCGACATGACGCCCAAGGGGCGCGACGAAGACAACCTGTCCTTCACAATGGAGTGGATACGGCGCAGGGACCAGTACGAAGGCTGATCCGCGCGTTGACCGGGCCAGCCCGCCATGCAACCTATGCCGTGACTCGCATTCAGCGTAACGGCGGAGGATATGGCTCAGGATCGTTTTCTCGTTGCAGGCGGCGGCATTGGCGGGCTCGCCGCCGCTCTCAGCCTTGCCAACGCGGGCAGGAGCGTCGTCGTCCTCGAACGCGCGGCGGAACTGGGCGAGATCGGCGCCGGCATCCAGATCGCGCCGAACGCGTTTCACTCCTTTGACGCCCTGGGCGTCGGCGACGAGGCCCGCGCCTGTGCCGTCTATATCGACAAACTCCGGCTGATGGACGCCGTCGGCGGCGAAGAGATTTGCCATATCCCGCTCGACGAGCCGTTCCGGGACTATTTCGGCAACCCCTACGCGGTCGTGCACCGTGCCGATCTTCACGGGGTACTGCTCACCGCCTGCCGGAACAGCGATCTTATCCAGCTGCGAACGGAACATCGCGTTATCGCGTATCGTCAGGACGACGATGGAGTGACGGCGATCCTGTCAGGCAGAGAACCGATCAAGGGCATCGCCCTGATCGGCGCGGACGGGCTCAACTCGGACATCCGCGCCCAGCTCATTGGTGACGGCCCGCCACGCGTTTCGGGCCACACCACTTACCGCTCTGTGATCCCCACCGAACGGATGCCCGAAGACCTGCGCTGGAATGCGGCGACGCTCTGGGCCGGACCGAAGTGCCACATCGTCCACTACCCGCTCAAGGGCTGGAAGGTTTTCAATCTGGTCGTCACCTACCACAACGATGTCGAGGAAGCGGTCGCCGGCAAGCCTGTCAGCAAGGAAGAGGTCCGGGAGGGCTTCGAACACATCCATCCGCGCGCCCAGCAAATCATCGAGCACGGCGAAGATTGGAAACTCTGGGTGCTGTGCGACCGGGATCCGGTCGAGAACTGGGTCGACGGCAGAGTGACCCTGCTCGGCGATGCCGCACATCCCATGCTGCAGTATTTCGCGCAAGGCGCCTGCATGGCCCTCGAAGACGCCGTGTGCCTCGGGCATATGGTCGGAACGCACGACGATCTGGGGACCGCGCTTGAAAAGTACCGCGCGCAGCGGTTTGTCCGGACGGCGCGCGTGCAACTGGGCTCCCGCCTGGTCGGCGATCACATCTACCATCCATCCGGCGGCCGGGCCGCGCTGCGCAATGCCGTCATGTCGGCGAAGTCCCCGCAGCAATGGTTCGAGACTCTGGACTGGCTTTACGGCGGCACCGGTCTCGACGCGTCCTGATCGACATCGGGTTGCCGCAATGGAGCAAGCCATTCAGTTCGCCGAGGCAGCGGTCATCCCCGCAATCCGCCCTAACGTGACGGCGGTCAGGAGACCGTTTCCGGAAAGGTAGCCGGAGACATCCGGACCGGAGACGCCGCAGGCCGCCCCGCCTCCGGCATAGAGATTTGGCAGAGCGGTACCGTCAAGGCGCAGGACCCGGGCCTTGTCGTCGACCATGAGCCCGCCCTGGGTGTGGAACAGTGCACCGGTCACCCTGACCGCATGATAAGGCGGCTTCAACGCCGGCTTGGACGCGAAGTCACGGCCGAAAGGATCGCTTTCCCCGCCGTGCACCATGGCCTGGCAATGCTCGAGAGTTCTCTGCAGCGCATCTCCCGGGATTCCGGTAGCCGCAGCGAGTTCATCAGCGTCATTGCCGGTCCGCACTGCCCCCATCTCGTAAGCCGTCCGGTAGTCCTCGAACTGCGCGGCGATGTCGTGCAGGCGGCAGTCGAAGATGTTCCAGGCGACACCGCCGGGCTGGCCGATGACATGGACTGCCTGCTCCGAATAGCCGGCATGCTCGTTGGAAAAGCGCTCTCCGTTCGTATTGACCTGGATACCGCCCTCCATCATGAGCGCCCAGGTGACGAGAATGCCGTGGGGATGGGCAACCGAGCCGTGACCCTGATAGCCGGTGAGATGATGGACCTGCGCACCCAGTGCCTGGCCCCAGCGCACGGCATCGCCCTGGTTGCCCGGATGCCCAAAGTAGAGCGCGCCGGCCATCTCCGGGATGTGCTCTGCAACCATGGCCGGGTTGCCGCCATAGCCGTTGCAGGCAAGCACGAGGGCGCGGCAGCTTATGTTTTCCTCGGATCCGTCGGGCCGGGTGACACGAACACCCTTCACCTCGTCGCCCGCCACGTACAGGCCCGTGACATGTGCATCGGTCGCCAGAGGGACGCTCGCCGCCTCCGCAGCAGCCACAAAGCCCGCCATCAGGGCAGCACCGGTCCGGTCCGGCACCGCATGCATGCGATGCCTGCTGTGACCCGGATAGAGGAAGTCATCGAGCACGATCCACTCCAGGCCATGTTCGTCCGCCAGCCACTCCAGCGTTGGTCCGGACGCTGCTGCGACGCAGTCGACAATATGTTGAACGGCCCTGCCGTGCGCCTTGTGCTGAATGTCGTCTGCGAGCAGAGCGGCGGAGTCCTCTATCTCCCGTTCGGTCTGAAATCGTGTCGGCGCTGCCGGGATGAAACCGGATGAGAGCGCCGTCGACCCGGACGGGCTCGGGTCTCTTTCGAGAACAAGCACATCGGCGCCGCTGTCGGTGGCGGCAAGTGCTGCGACAAGCCCGCAGGCCCCTGCCCCGATGATCAGAACCTGGCTTTCGGCCTCGAAATGCACGCCCGACGCATCGAGAATTTCACTCATGACGACTTCAGAAGGTTTACCGCGTCGTCGCAGGACATGACGGTCGCCACCGTCGAGAGATCGGCAATCGCGGTTCGATGTGTCTCGTCTGAGAAAGCGCCGCAGCCGTCTTCTAGAACGAATGTATGGAAATCCCGGACGTGGGCGTCACGAACCGTCGAGGCGACGCCGCCATTGGTGACGATGCCGGCGACCATCAGCGTTTCGATGCCGGCACGGCGCAACACCCATTCCATTCGCGTCATGTAGAACGCCGAATAGGCAACTTTTTCGACTGTGATATCAGCAGGTTGCAGCTCGTCGACGAGCTGATGCCCCCAGGCACCGGGCGCAAAATCGCCCTTGCCCAGAAACGGCCGCAGCTCGCGGAGATGCTCGGAGATGAACGGTTCGCCGCCCTTGCCCGGCACCAGGGTGAACTGGGTCGAGACAACCCAGCCCCCGCCTGCGCGCACCGCGTCTGCAACCGGCTTGACCACCGCCGGCAGACCGGCAATCTGTTGGGCGGTCTGCCCGGCCCGGCCATAGGCACCCTCAGGATGCAGAAAGTCGTTCTGCAGATCGACAATCAGCAATGCCGTCGATGCAGGTGTAAGCTGATTTGCGGTCATGGTGCCTCCTTCCTGGTCATGATCAGGTTACCGTAGGCATCAACACGGGCCCTCAGTCCCGGGTCTATGAAGATCGTGGTATCGGACTGCTCCGCGAGCGCGGGGCCTTCGATCTCCACACCGACCGGCAGATCAAGCCGCTCGTAGACCGTTGCTTCGTGCCACCCGCCGTCTGCCCAGATTTTGCGGGAGCCCAGAACGCAGTCCCCGACCGTCTTGCTCGAGGACGGTGCGAGAACCGAAAGATCGAACTTGGGGCGCCGGCCGACCACGGCGACCCGAAGGTTCATGACTCGTATAGGAATGCCCTCCAGGAGCCGACCGTATGCGTTCCGATAGGCCGTTTCAAAGGCGTCCCGGATGATCGGTACTGTGAGACCCGCCTCTGGAACCGAAATCGGTACGGCCACCGTATGAGTCTGCCCGAGATAGAGCATATCCAGTTCATAGAGCTTGTCGGTCCGTTCGATTTTCGCGCGGGACTGATCAAGGGTGCCTGTGGCTTCTTCGGCAAGCCCCGTCATGCGCGCGCCCAGCGCACCCGCATCGATTCCGTCCAGCATGCTGTTGACCGTCTGCACCACATCGTGACGCATGTCGGCCACGACACAGCCGAGAGCCGAGGTGACACCCGGATAGCGTGGTACGATGGCCGCGGCCAGTCCGATATCGTTCATCAGCGCGCCGGTGTGCAGGGCACCACCGCCGCCGAAAGGCATCGCGGCAAAACGCTTCGGGTCATGACCGCGCTCGATGGAGATCAGTCGGATCGCGCCGGCCATCTTGGCATTGGCGACCCGGATGACGGCCTCCGCAGCCTCCATTGTTTCAAGGCCCAGCGGCCCGCCGACATGCCGGTCGATGGCGGCCATTGCCCCGTCAACATCGAGGCGTTCCAGCTTGCCGCCGATGGGCCGGTCCGGGTTGATCCGGCCGAGAACAACATTGGCGTCCGTGACAGTCGGGCGATCGTTGCCGAGGCCGTAGGCTACGGGTCCCGGGTCGGAGCCGGCACTTTCCGGCCCGACCTCAAGCAGTCCGCCTTCGTCGATATGAGCGATCGACCCGCCGCCAGCGCCGATTGTGGTGATCTCGATCATGGGCGTGCGCACGACCATGCCGAAATCGATCTGGCTCTGGGCCGCCAAAGCGCTGGTTCCATCGGCAACCAGCGACACATCGAATGACGTGCCGCCCATGTCGCAGGTGATGACGTTCCCGAAACCGGCGGCTTCGGCAATCGTCTGGGCCGCGATCACGCCGGCCGCAGGACCGGACAGCGCGGTTCGAACCGGAAGGCTCTTGGCCATCTCGACGTCCATCACCCCGCCGTTGGACTGGACAATCAGGATCTCGCCCCCGCTATCCTTGTCGCGCAGGCCGGTCTGCAACCTGTCCAGATAGCGGGCGACAACCGGCTGCAGGTAGGCATTGAGCGTCGCTGTCGAGCAGCGCTCGAATTCGCGGATTTCCGGCAGAATCTCGGTCGCGGCGGTAACGTAGGGGTTGGGCCAGATCTCGCGGATCGCTGCCGCTGCCCGTCTTTCGTTTTCGGGATTGGCATAGCCGTTGACGAAGAAGATGCAGACCGCGTCGCAGCCCTTATCGAGCAGCATCCGCGCGGCCGCCCTCACCTCGTCGAGAGCGACCGGCTGGCGGACCGTGCCGTCGGCCAGGGTGCGTTCCGTCACCTCAAGGCGCAGGTCGCGTGGGACGACGGGCTCGAACATGCCCCAGAGCCCCCACGTCGTCGGCCGGTCGCGGCGGCGCATTTCCAGGACGTCCCGGAAACCCACTGTCGTGATGATGCCCGTGCGTGCGCCCTTGCGCTCCAGCAGCGCGTTCGTGCCCACCGTGGTGCCGTGAACGACCGTCGCGATTTCGGCGAATGCGCCGACGCTCTCTGAGATCCCGTTTACGAAGCCTTCGGACTGATCCTGCGGCGTCGACGGCACCTTGGCGGCCACAACAGCATCGGTCTCTTCATCCAGAACGAACACGTCCGTGAACGTGCCGCCGACGTCGACGCCAATGACCTTGCTGCCGGTCATGACTTGCCCTGCGTGACGTAGCCGAGTTCGACATCGCGAGCGCGGGCCTCCGCGCTGCGCTGATCTGCGGGGCCGTAGCCACCGCCGCCCGGTGTTTCGAGCCGCACCTTCTGGCCACGCTTCAGTTTTATGCCGACCATTTTCGAAACGAGCGGCGGCGTCGCGTCGCCTTCGTCCGTCTCGAACGTAAACTGGTTCATCGCACCGGGCTCTCCGCCGGCAACACCGGCAGGCGGATACTTGCCGCGCTCCCCGAACAGGAATGCGTCGGCTTCTTCTTCCAGGAGCTCAATTTCGTAGACGGCACCGAGCCCGCCGCGGTGCTTGCCCTCGCCGCCGGAATCCGGACGCAGCGCCCATTGCGTGAACATCACCGGATAGGCGGCTTCGAGGATTTCGAGCGGCGGGATCGTGGCCGTCGAGATCGGCGCGTTGCCGTGATTGAGACCGTCACCAATGGGGTGACCGCCGTGGCCACCGCCGAAAAACGAGAACATGACCCAGCGCCGCCCGTCCTGCCTGTGCCCGGCAAGCGACAAAGCGTTGATCGTGCCGTAGGCACAGCCGTTGGACCGGTCCGGCGCGATCTGCGCGATCACCTGGAACACGACATCGATGAGCCGAAGGATCGTCTCTGTGTAACCGCCCACAGGCTTCGGCGCGGTCACGGAAAGCAGAGAGTCGTCCGAAATCTCGAAACGCACGGGCTCCAGCACGCCGGCATTGGCGGGAACGTCGCCGAACACGTGCTTGAGGGCGACATAACAGGCCGCAACCGTGGTCGACCGCGAGATATTGACGGGCCCCTGACAGGCGGGCGACGAGCGCGAGAAGTCCATCACCATGGTCTCGCCGTCAATCGTGAGGTCGAGCGCGACCTTCAGCGGCTCGTCGGTGATGCCGTCATTGTCGAGGTAGTCCTCGGCGGACACGGTACCGTCCGGCAGGTCACGGATATGCACGCGCATCAGCTTCGACGCCCGCTCGCGAAGTGTAGCCAGTGCCTCTTCAACGGTGCCGTCACCGAACTCGTCGAGCAAGGCCTCCAGCCTCCGGACGCCCAGGTCGAGCGCATTGATCTGGCCGTTGAGGTCGCCGTAAAGCGAACCCGGCAGACGCGAGTTGGCGGAGAGGATGTCGACGATGTCCTGGCGAAGCTCGCCCTGCTCGAACAGCTTCACCGGCGGGATCAGCATGCCTTCCTGAAAGCACTCCGTCGCGGCCGGGTTGTAATTGCCCGGCACGTTGCCGCCGACATCATGCCAGTGACCGACCGACGCCAGATAGCAGAACACCTTGCCATCACGGAATACCGGGCGAACCAGCCTGAAATCCGACAGGTGCGTGCCGCCGTCGTAAGGGTCGTTGAAAATGTAGACATCGCCATCGGCAAGATCGCCATCGCGCCCCGCCTTGTCGATCACCGCCTTGACGGCAAAGGCCATGACGCCGACGAAGATCGGCAATCCGGACTTGCCCTGGACCAGCGTGTCGCCATTTTCCGCATCGTAGAGGCCATGCGACGCGTCGTGCGCTTCCGCAATGATCGGATTGAAGGCCGAGCGGAACAGCGTCGCGTCCATTTCGTCGGCGATCTGCTCGAGCCGGCCCTTGAGGATGGCCAGGGTGACGGGGTCGATCATGTCGCTTCCGGGTTCTCTTTCTCGTAACGGCGGCCGAGTTCGAGCAGGTCTCCCGTTTCGATGATCTGGTTGATCCCCGCAAAATCGACCATGCGGTCGCGGAATGCCGCATTCGAACCCGTGCCCAGCAGGCTGTCGAAATAGTCGCGTGCATTGCGCGCCTGGGCCCGCACGAGACCGCCCGGAAAGATGACGATGCGATAGCCGATGCCCTGCAATTCGGACGCACTCATGGGCGGCGTCTTTCCGCCCTCGACCATATTTGCCATGAGCGGAACCAGCGAGCCGAAACGCGTGACAATCGCCTCGATATCTTCTCGTGATTGCGGAGCCTCGACAAAGAGCACGTCCGCGCCCGCACCGACGTAAGCTTCGGCGCGGTCAAGCGCTGCCTCGAACCCGTCGACCGCGATGGCGTCCGTACGGGCGATGATCATCGTTTCGCTGTTCGACCTTGCATCGCAGGCGGCCTCGATCTTGCCGCACATTTCGCCGGTCGAAATGAGCACCTTGCCGTCGAGATGCCCGCACCGTTTGGGAAACGCCTGGTCTTCGAGCTGAATCCCTGCGGCACCGGCCCGTTCAAAGGTGCGCACCGTTCGCTGCACATTGAGCGCGTTGCCGTAACCGTTGTCCGCATCGACGATGACTGGGATGTCGACACGGTCAGCCACCAGTTCCAGAACGTCGGCCACCTCGGTCATGGTCACCAGGCCGATGTCGGACCGCCCGAACCGGGTATAGGCAATGCTCGCACCGGACAGATAGACGGCCTCTGCACCGGCCTGCTCGGCGATGAGCGCCGACAGCCCGTCGTAGACGCCGGGCGCCAGCAGGATATCGCGGGATGTGAGCCGCGCTTTCAGTCCGTGATCGGCGGTCATGATGCGGCTGCCTTCCGTTTGAGTTTCTTTTCCAGATGCGGGACAAGCCCGCCGTCATGGATCATCGCAAGCAGAAAATCCGGCAGAGGCTCGCAGGTAATGACCTCGCCGGACTCGACAAGCGTCAGTGTCGCACCATCGACATCCATGACCACCTCCCGTCCCGCGCTCACGCCGTCCAGAGCATCCGATGCGAACACGGGCAATCCGAGATTGATCGCATTCCGGTAGAAAATGCCGGCGAAGGACTTCGCGACGACGGCGGTCACGCCGAGCACCTTGAGCGCCTGGGCGGCCTGCTCGCGAGACGACCCGACGCCGAAGTTCCTGCCCGCCACGAGGACGTCGCCCGGCCTGACATTCGGGGCAAAGTCCGGGTCGACCGCCTCCAGGCAATGGCGCGCGAGTTCTTCAATAGATCCCTTCATGTACTGCCCCGGCGCCAGCACATCGGTGTCGATGTCGTCGCCGAAGACCCAGATTTTGCCGGTCGAGCTCATGTAGCGCCTCCCGCAAAAACATCTCGCGGATCGGCGATGCGGCCTGCAACCGCCGATGCGGCGACGGTATAGGGCGAGCCGAGATAGACCTGTGACGACGCTGCCCCCATGCGGCCCCTGAAATTGCGCGCGGTTGAGGAAATGCACGTGACGTCTTCGCCAAGCCGGTCGGCGCCGTAGCCGGCGCAGATCCCGCACGCGTTGGGCAGGATGCGGGCGCCTGCCTCCTCGAACACGGCCATGATGCCTTCAGACGCCGCGGTGTCCTGGTCCCGACGCGAGGCAGGCGCGACGAGCAGTTCGACACCGGAGGCAAGCTTGCGCCCCTTGAGGACGGATGCCGCCATGCGCAGGTCATCCAGCTTGGCGCCGGTGCAGGCGCCGATATAGGCGATGTCGACGCTGACCGGTTCGCTTTGAGAGATGTCCACCGCGTTGGCCGGCGAGTGCGGCGCGGCCACCTGAGGCTCGAGTTCCGGTGCATCGAATTGATGCCGCGCCATCAGCAGCGCCGCCGGGTCCGTCTGCCAGTCCGCTATATCCTTGTCGTTCAGTATTGTTCCGGTCGACGCCAGGTACTGCGCCGTTACGCTGTCCGGCGCGATCAGCCCGGTCTGACCGCCGAGTTCCGCAGTCATATTGGCCAGTGTCATGCGTTCCTGCATGGAGAGCGCCGAGATTGCCTCACCGGCGTATTGCACGGCCTGGTACTGACCGCCATCCATGCCGAAGCGTCCGCACAGAAAGAGCATGATGTCCTTCGCCGTGACATGCGGCCCGAGCCGGCCGGTCCACTCCATCAGGATGGTCTCCGGCACCTTCAGCCAGATTTCGCCGGTCGCAAGCACGCCGGCCATCTCCGTCGCGCCGATGCCGAACATGTATGCCCCGAAAGCGCCCCCGGTCGGCGAATGACTGTCCCCGCCGACAACGAACATGCCGGGCTTCAGATGCCCCTTCTCCGGCAGGACCACGTGGCAGATGCCAAGCTGGTTGTAGAATGCCCGCACCCCCTGCGCCACGACCCATTCGCGGGTCAGCACCTGGATTGCCAGGGTCTCGTCGTCATGCACGGGCACGTAATGATCGGTCGCAACGACCACGCGGTCCGGGTTCCAGACGCCGACACCGAGGCGATCGAGGATCGGCTTGACGCGGCGCGGCCCGCCGGAATCGTGGATCATGGCGAGATCGACCTGCGCCGTGACCACCTCGCCCGGCGCAACCGTTTCCCGGCCCGCAGCCCTGGCGATGATCTTCTGTGCAAGCGTCGCGGCCATCATCACATCCCCAGGTAGGACCGGCGCAGGCCCTCGTCCTGCATCAGGTCGGCGGCCTTGCCCTGCATGGCGACGACGCCGTTCTCGAGCACATAGGCCCGGTCGGCGATCTCGAGCGACTGCACCACGTTCTGTTCGACCAGAAAGATGGACAGGCCGTCGGCATGCAACTGCTTGATTAGATTGAACATCTCCTCGACAAGCAGCGGCGAGAGACCGAGCGAGGGTTCGTCCAGAATGAGCAGACGCGGTTCGGCCATCAGGCCGCGCCCGATCGCGAGCATCTGCTGCTCGCCGCCCGAGAGGGTTCCCGCAAGCTGACCGACCCGCTCGCCCAGCCGCGGGAAGATGGAAATAACCTTGTCCAGGTTGTCCGACCTGCGCGGCTTCGCCCTGCGGAACGCGCCCATCTCAAGGTTCTCGCGCACCGACATGTTCGGAAACACGCGGCGGCCTTCGGGCACCTGGATGATGCCGAGGTCCACGATGGCTTCCGGACGCGCGCCGCCGATGGACTGGCCATCGAATGCGATGGTTCCGCCGAAGGGACGGTAGATCCCGGACACGTTGTTGTTGAGCGTCGACTTGCCGGCGCCGTTCGAGCCCAGCAGCGCGACGATCTCCCCCTGATCGATGGTCAGCGAAACACCATGCAGGACCTCGACCTGGCCGTAGCCGGCGACGATTTCGCTGACCTCAAGCATCGGCATCCCCCGCAGCGATGCGCTCGGCGGCGCCATGGCCCAGATAGGCCTCGATGACCGTCGGATCCCTGGAGACCTCCTGCGGCGTGCCGTCCGCGATGATCGCGCCGTTGTTGAGCACATAGGTCCGGTCGGACAGGCTCATCACGGCCTGCATCACGTGCTCGATCAACAGGATCGTGACGCCGCCGTCACGGATCGCCTTGATGCTCTCGACGATCTCGGCGATCTCCGATGCGTTGAGCCCGGCCATCACCTCGTCGAGCAGAAGCAGTTTCGGATCCGTCGCCAGGGCGCGGGCCAGTTCCAGCCGCTTGCGGCCGGCTACCGTCAGAGCGGAAGCCGGCTGATCCAGCATCGGCGTCATGCCGACACGGCCGGCAACGGCAGCGGCATGGGTCAAAGCCGCGTCCCGGTCGTGGATCCGGGCGTGGGCTCCGACGGCGATGTTCTCACGCACCGTCAGGTTGGCGAAGGGCTTCACGATCTGGAACGTACGGACCATGCCGAGCGCGCAGATCTCATGCGGTTTGAGGCCGGTGACATCGTTTCCGCCGAAGTGAACGCTGCCCTCATCCGGTTTCAGAAACCCGGACAGCAATGCAAAGCATGTCGTCTTGCCGGCACCGTTGGGCCCGATCAGGGAAACGATCGCGCCGGGCTCGACGGTCAGGCTCGCCTCCCGGACCGCGACCAGTCCGCCGAAGCGCTTTGTGATGCGGCGGGCCTCAAGCACGGGCCTTCTCCCGCTTCAGCAGCCGGCGCATCAGGCCGACCAGACCGTTCGGCAAGAGGGCGAGGATCAGGATCAGCACCGCACCGTAAACGATCAGGTCGAGGCCCGGCCGGTCGCCGATCACCGCATGGGCGGCGAATTTGGACACTTCGCCCAGAGTGTGAAGGAAGAACGACCCGACAAGCGGCCCGAATATGGTGCCCATGCCGCCGATGATCGGCATGACCAGCATCTCGACCGACTTGACCGGACCGAACGCGATGTTGGGGTCCATGAACAGGAACTTCTGCGCATAGAACACGCCGCCGAGCGCGGTCAGAGCGCCGGACATGCAGATCGCCTGCATCTTGACGCGGAAGGCATTGACACCGATCGCCTCCGCCGCGTCCTCGTCCTCGCGGATCGCCACGAGTTGTGCGCCGAAGCGCGAGTTCTCGATCCAGTAGGCGACGAGCAGCGAGAGCGCCGTGATGATCACCGCGCAGTAGTAGTAGCCGGGCCCGGCGCCGAACTGCAGGGTCGCCAGCGCCTTCGAGGGGTCCTGGTTGAGCGTGATGTAGATCCCCTGCCCGCCGTCGGTGATGGCATCCGCCGACGTTGCAAGCACGCGGAAGGCCTCGGCGAAGGCGAGCGTGATGAGGGCGAAGTACGACCCTCTCAGCCCGTAGCGGAAGCTGAGGAAGCCGATAAAGGCGCCGATGACCACACCGCCCAGAAGCGCGAACGGGATCGCAACCCAGGGATTGAAGCCGAGCTTGGCCTGCAGGATCACCTGCAGATAGGCACCGACACCGAAGAACACGGCATGGCCGAACGAGAACTGGCCGCCATAGCCGCCGAGGATGTTCCAGCCCTGGCCGAGAGCGGCAAGGAACAGGGTCAGGGTCAGGAAATCGATCCAGAAGGTCGAAGCGATGAACTGCGGCACCGCCGCGAACACCAGGACGAAAAGGCCGAACAGGAGCCAGAAACGGTTCTTCATCGTTACGCCCTCTGGCCGAACAGACCGGTCGGCCGGAACAGCAGGATAAGGATGAAGATCAGGGAGATCCCGAGCTTGCCGAGGCTCTCGCCGAAGAACAGACCGCCCAGAGATTCCGTTACGCCAATGATGAAGCCGCCGATCAGGGCACCGACAAAACTGCCCATTCCGCCGAGCACGACGACCGTGAAGGCGATCAGCACGAAGGTGTATCCGATCTGAGGCGAAATCGGGAACGTGGGTGCGAGCAGACAGGCGGCGGCTCCGAGGCACGCAGTGCCGATACCGAAGCTGACGGCGAAGACGTGGTCAACGTTTATGCCGACCAGCCGCGCGCCCTGGCGTTCCTTGGCAACCGCACGGATTGCCTTGCCCGTATCGGTGCGGGCGATGAAGATCCAGAGCGCCACGGTGATGGCAAGCGACGCGACGAAGGCCGCGATCTGCGGAATCACCAGATAGGTGATACCGAGATCAATGCCGTCGATATCGTAAGGCACGCGCACGACGCGCTCGTTGGCCGTGAAGATGAAGAGTGCGAGATTTTCGATGATGATCGACACGCCGAGCGTGACCAGAAGAATGATCTCGTCGCGGCCATGACTGGTCTGGCCGATCACGGAACGCTGCAGCCCGTACCCCAGGCAATAGGCAGCCGCGGCCACGATCGGCATCGCCAGGTAGGGATCCATGCCGGCCTGCGAATAAAGCAGCCACACACCGTACATGCACAGCATCAGGAGCGAGCCGTGCGCGAAATTGATGATGTGCAGCACGCCGTAGATCAGCGTGAGGCCCAGCGCGACCAGGGAGTAGATCGAACCGGTCATCAGGCCGTTGATCACCGAGGCCGCTATGATCGACGGATCATACATGTGCCGGTCTTCTTAAGAGGAACATTAGAGCGAGATGAGGTCAGATTGAATCGTTCTGCCGGATTGCACTTTTGTCAGGATCGAGGGTTTTGGCGAAGGCCATACCGGGGGTACGGTCGAGACAAAACCCGATGGAAATGGCAAAAAGGCATCCGGCCCAAAGGGTTGAATGAAATCGACCATCCACGGCGTCAGGTCTTTCGACCGTAGCCCCACTACGCTTCTCAAGACCTTCCTGGTGGACTGGTGCGATTTCATGCAACAGAACTGCTTCAATCTGACCTCATCTCGCTCTAGACCGGCGGCGGGCCGCCCAGCCCGCCGCCGGTCGCTTCGACTGTTGATCAGGCCGGGCGCGGGAACGCCGCCTTGGCGGTCGCGAACTCGGCCGGTGCGATGACCTCGATCTCCTTGCCGAGGATCTGCGTGTTCAGCGGCACGGCGGCCATGTTCTGGCCGTTGACGATCTTGGTCGGACCGTAAGGCATGATATGCCCGTCCCATGTGCTGTTCGTCAGCGCTTCGGTGATCTTGGCGCGGTCGGCGGAACCGGCGCGCTCAATGGCGTCGACCACGAACATCATGGCGGTGTAGGCCAGGAAGACTTCGTAGTTAAAGAACTTGCCGCCGTCGCGCGTTGCCTTGCGAACCTCGAGCGCCTTCGGGTTCTTCGGGTTGAACCAGTGATTGCAGTCCATGATGTACTGGGCCGCGTCGGGGAATTCCTTGAGGAACTTGTACTGCGAGGCAGCGCCGCCGAGCACGGAATAGATCGCCTTCGGCTCGACCCGCTGGCGCTGCATTGTGCGGGCGAGAAGAACATACTCATTGTAATAGTTCGACGGGATCACGAGGTCCGGATTGGCGGCCTTGAGCTTGAGAACGATGTTGGAGAAGTCCCGGTTGGGAGACGGATGACCCAGTGTCTCGATGATCTCGAAGCCGGCATCCTGCAGGCCGTTGGTCATCAGCTTGGCTATACCGGTGCCGAACGGCGTGGAATTCTCGTGCACGATGGCGACGGTCTTTACCGGGTTACCGGCCGCCTTGTTCAGTTCGATGAGGCTGGACACGCCCTGTTTCGCGATCACGCCGAAGCCCGGACCGAAGCGGAACGTATTGGTCAGGCCGCGGCTCACGATCTTGTCGGAGACACCGACGTCGACGACGTGCGGGATGCCGTGTTTGGCCGCTTCCTGCGTGGTGGCCGTGGAGATGCCCGACGAATAGGCACCGACGATGGCGGCAACGCCCGCTTCCTGCATCTTGGTGACTTCCTGGGCGCCGACTTCGGCCTTCGACTGCGCGTCTCCCAGAAGCGCCTCGAGCTTTGCACCGCCCATGGACTTGATGCCGCCCGCCTTGTTGACTTCGTCGATGGCAAGCTGGGCACCGAAACGGCACTGGCTGCCCGAGAACTGCAGGAAGCCGGTCACGGGATGGATCAGGCCGATCTTGATGGCATCGGCTGCGCGGGCGATATGCGGGAAGCCCATTGTGGCGGTCGCTGCCACAGCCGCGGTCCCCGCGACGAACTTGCGACGGTCGAGATGAGACATCTTCTTGTCAGTCATGGCTGATTTTCTCCCTGTCATGATCTTCATTTGATGGGCTGATTGGGGTGTCGTCCCCGGACATGGTGCCGTTGGCAACCGGCGACCAGCTGTTGGCGCCGTTGTTGCTGACCCGGTTGAGCAGCACCTCGTAGTGATAGCGATCCGGCCGGTAGAGGGCCTGGATGTATTCGACCGCACGGCCGTCCTGGTCGTAGACGACGCGGCGTACTTCCAGCAGCGGCGCGCCGACATCAACTTCCAGTGCCGCGGCGATTGTCGTATCGGCAACCGTCGCGGAAATGATCTGCCGTGCGGAACTTACGGCGACCCCGCTGCGCTCGAGCAATGTGAGCAGTGGCAGGCGCGCCATGTCCTCGGCCACGAAGGCCCGGCCGATGTCTTCTGGAATATGAGTGACGAGATAGGAGAACGTGTTGCCGTCCTGGCTGCGTACACGGACGGCTTTCTGGACGACGGCGCCGTCATCCAACGCCAGTGCAGCGGCGACTTCCGCGTTTGCTTCGACGTAACCGAAGTTCAGCACCCGGGCCTGGGTTTCGCGGCCCATGACGGACATGTTCTCCAGCCAGCCTTCGACGGATGCGCTGATGCGCGGCGGCGACGGCCGGGAAACAACCCGTGTACCCCTGCCCCGTTCGCGCACGACGAGGCCGGCCCCCGCCAGATCGTTCAGGGCCCGCTTCGCGGTGATACGCGACACGGCGAATTCCGCCGCGATCTCGTTCTCCGAGGGAAGGAAGGAGCCGACGGCCAATTCGCCCGACTGAATCTTGGCTTTGAGGACCACAAAAATCTGATGATAGAGGGGCGACTTGAGTCCGGAATCAATTGAAGCCGCCGCAGCGCCGCCGGTGTGTGCGGCGGCAGTCTGGTCTTTTCCCATGACCTGCGTGCGGTCCACGCTTCGGCTCCCCTGTGTTTTGCTCTAGGTCCCGGGCCGCTTGCCTCGCCCAAGTTGGCTTAATAATATATCAACATACTATTATGTCCAGTGAGAACGGTGCGCGGAGGGTGTCATGCCGGTCATTACGGTCACGCTGATCGAGGGATATGACGAAGAAACACGGCGCAGATTGTCGGAAAACCTGACCGATGCGACACGATCCGTTATCGCGGCACCTCTGGATGGAGTCACGGTCATCGTCAATGAAGTGGCGGCGGCTGGTTACATGCGTGGCCGCCAGGGCCGAACGCCCGGAGCGCCCCTGCCCGCGCCGGACGAGGTGGTCCGGAGATTTCTCAGCGCCATGGAGGCGCGAGATCTGGACGCCGCCAGAGGCTTCCTCGCCGAGGACTTCGCGATGACGTTCCCCGGTGGAGCGACTTTTTCGTTGCCCGAGGAACTGGTCGCGTGGGCAAAGGACCGATACCGCTCCGTCGCCAAGACCTATGAGCATTTCGATACGACCGTCTCCAGCGAAGGCGCGGTCGTCTATTGCTTCGGGACGCTCAACGGCGAATGGCTCGACGGAACAGCATTTTCGGGGATCCGGTTTATCGACCGTTTCACAGTGGCGGAAGGCAAACTGGTCGATCAGAAGGTCTGGAACGACCTGGCGGAAGTCGCAGCGAACCGATCGAACTGAATTCGTCGGAGGCGGGTGCAAAACACCCGCCTCCTGTCTTGTGGTTCTGCCCGGACGGACCTTTGATCAGGCCGCCTGCCTTGCAGCCGTGCCGCCGTTGCCGGCCCGGTTCAGGAAGGACCGGTTGACGGGACTGTGCGGCTTGAGCGCCAGGCGCTCATTGGCAAGGCCTTCGGCCAGGTCTTTGAGCCCGCCGCGTACGGCCGCCTCGGTCAGCGTCCAGTCGATAATGTCACGCTGCGCGTGGCTGCCGCCAAACCCGTTGACGATGAACCGGCCCCGGTGGAGCGCTTCGGCCGCCGTTTCGTAGTCGCCGCGCCAGAAGGCCGTAAAGCCCTCGACAAGCGGCAGGCCCGTGGTCCGCGCCCAGCCTGCAGTCTCGGCCTGATCGGCGGTGTTGCTGCGATAAGCGGCAACGATACGGTCAACCTCGGCGTCCCGGCCCGATCCCAGGTAGGACATCACGGCATGCCAGTCGTTGAACGGATAGAGATTTCCGTCCGCGTGCTGGTCCCAGGTCTGGGAGAGCTCCTGCCAGCGGTCGCCGACATCGTGGCCCGACAGGTGAAGCCGCCACAGCAGCGCGGAGGCGTCGACGAGGTCGAGGGCCACTTCGCTGCGGCCTTCGCGGATCGGCCCGTCATAGAGGGATAGCACCTGATCGACCTGTCCGAGGTCCAGATGGTAGAGCGCGCGGTGCCACCAGTTGTGGACCTTGAAGAAGTTGTCGTCTCCGGACCAGTGGGGTTCGCGGGCGATCATCCAGCCGATACCGTCTTCGGCACGGCCCTGCATCTCCATGACATGAGCGACAGCGTGGTGCGCCCAGCAGTCGAGCGGCTGGAGGTCGATCGCAGTCCGACCGGCTTCTTCCGCCCTGGCATAGTCTCCCGCTTCCTCAAGCCCGAAGGACTGCATGCCCAGCACGATCGAATACCCGGGCACGTCCTGAGACCATTTCGGCAACGCTCTGGCGATCCGGTCGCGCATGTCCCGCGCATTGGCGCGGTAGAAGTCCATGAGATGACCGGACTGCAGGGCCACAAGGTCGCGCGGGAAGCGCATGTTGTGATGATCGAGGGCGACAGCGGCCTTCGTCCAGTTGCCGCCCAGCAAGTGATCGAGGGCGGCGATATTTGAGGCTTCACGCTCGTTCAGCGTCAGCGTCTTGGCGTGGGCGACAATGTTCCTGGCTTCTGCCGTGGCCTCCGGCTCGGTGGCGAGGCCATAAAGGTATGCCTTCAGTATGTAGGCCATGGCGAATTCCGGCGCCGCTTCGATGGCGCCGTCAACGCTGGCTACGGGGTCGCCGCGGTAAATATTGAATTCCGCAACAGCTTTATCGAACAGCTCGACGGCCTCGACCGTCGCTCCCGACAGGGTGTTTCCCTGGCGATCGGTTAGCATTGTTCGTCTCCTCTTTGGGTTCGGGGATTGGGGGATTTCATCGCTCTGGGACCGATCGTCGGGCAACAGTTAACGGCCGCAACCGCCACGTCGCCTACAATCCTGCAGAATCCGATCTGCAACGATCCGTCCCAGTCCGTTCCTCGATGCATTTCTGGCCTGCTATTCGGGCCTTTTCCGGGGATCAACCATCCGAATACCGGCTGCCTCTCCCCGGGTGCCGGAGCCATCCCGGCCCACGCCATATAGGGCGCGAGGTTGCGCCTCACAATGTCGCGCCCGAGAATTTTTCGATCCGATGGCCCTACGCGCCCGGACGACCGGCCGTTTTTTCGGTCGAAATGCGCTCGGGACCAGCCGTTTCAGGCTCCAACCAGCCTCGATAATGGGCAAGCGTGCCGAAGACCGGCAGGCTGAGCTTCACATCGAAGCGGAATCGCTTTTCGTCGTCCTCGTACTCGCGCGCTTCCGAGCGCGGCGCGAGATACGCCGGCAGCTTCATGCCGGCTATCGACCAGGAATTGATCGGCATGGTGATACCGGAGCGATCGCCAGTAATGCCGATCTCGAAAACGAAGGGATCGAATGTTTCGGTGAACCTGCCATCGTGAGCGACGCCGAGCCGCGAGCAGAACCGGCGTCCATCGAAGTTCCGCGTCCAGGTCTCGACCGGCACGGCGTCGGCTTGTCTATCAAGTTCGCGGTCGACCGTGACGCAGACCGGCACGGACCGGCCGGCCGCAGGGAAGCCGAACAGCCGTGAGAAAAGCCACGCCACCAGACCGTTTCCGGTGTCGATGTCGGCTTTGCCGCGCCACACCGGTTCGCCGGACTGGCCGTGAAAAGCCCGCAGCGCGGGTGGCAGAACATCGAAACTCTGACGTCCGATCGCTCTGCAGATGGCACTGTCTTCGGCGTCAAAGCGGTCGACCGTCGTCGAAACCCGGTGCGGTTCCATCTCGGCTTCAATCTGCGACAGGGTCAGGCAATCGCTGGCCAGTTTCGCACCCTGCCCGATGTCGCCGCTGAGAAGCGCCCGAATGGCGGCCGCTGCCGGCAGGACGGGAACGAACAGGCCGTCGCCTTCCACCGCAAGGAGAGACCAGCGCAGGCGCCTGAGCGCGCCGTCCTCGTCGAGCCCCCGAATATCGACAACCATGCCGCCGCGGTCGGCTGTGGTCAGCCGTGTCAACTTCCGCGCTGCGAGCAGAAACGGGACCAGGAATCCGAGATCGGGGATGACACCGGCGCGGCGTAGACGGGCCAGGAACGCGATGCCGATCTGCTCCAGGCGGGACTCGAGGCCGGCGGAAAGCATGACGCGGGAGGAAACGTTGTGCCGCGGTCCCAGGAGTTCCGCATCGATCGTTTCAACCAGGGCAACCCTTCGCGTTCCCAGCCCGGGCACCACTATCCTTTTGGAACCGGTCCAGCCGGAAGTACTGGACAATCTGCCTTCCTGCCATACGGGAATTTCAACTCCGGCATAACTGAGGATGCCTTCTACAGCGGATCTCCCGACTTCGCTCTTTCCGCCGGGCGTGATGCAGATATCGATGGTATCGACGCGCCGAAGGCCAGCCGTCAGGTCGTTGACGACAGCAGACGACAGGGCCGGTGTCGAGCTTGCTCCGGCAAGACCGGCGACGCCGTTCTTGAGCGCGACGTCGTTCAGGGCCTCTCGATATCCGGCCAGATAGTCACGCGCATCGGCCAGATCGATGGCGTGCGCGCCGGCCGACAGAATGTCTTCTGCCACCGCGTAACCCGCGCCCTGAAACGGGCCGGAACAGTCGATTACAGCCCAGGGGCCAAGGTCCCGGAGGCGCTCCGCAAAGCCCTCGCGGTGATCGAGCGCCGCACCGTCGACTTGCGCGCTGCTGCCGGCGGATCGCAATTGTGCCGCAAGGCTCTTGGCACGGGCCTCGTTCCTGGAGGTCAGGACAAGTTCGAGTTCGGGGAATGCGCAGAGATGCCGGGCCAGTCGGGTTCCAAAGACGCCCGTTGCCCCGAGGACCAGAACGCGTCTTGTCATCACTTCTGTTCCGGCAGCACGAAACGATGCCTGGTTTCCGCGTCCGGGACCAGACAGGTCTCGAAGCGGCCGAACAGCCTGTAGCGGTTACCTGCGATCAGGTCATAGAGGACGTCGCGAAGGGCTCTGGGCAGGAAACGGCCAACCCGCAGCATCCGTGCCGGTCCGTTCAGATGCGCCACCAGCGCGATGACGCCGTCGGACTTGGGCAGCGCCCTGCCGTTCTCGATAAACAGGAACGTTTCCGGCTCATCCGGATCGACTCCGTGCTCGTGCGCAATCGCGCGCCCTTCGTCGGACTGGATGGCGACGAACCGCATGGCAGGCGTCATTTCATGCTTCAGGGTGTATTGCACCGCACGCGAGCACAAGACGCACACACCGTCGAACAACCAGATCGGGGCCTGCTCGCTCAAGGTGTCTCCTCCCTGTATAGACCGGACTGATAGATCAGTTCGCCAAACATCGGGTGCACCAGGTGGAGCGAAAACTCGAACCTGCCGTCTCCCAGATCAGTATGCCGGACCTCCAGCCTGCCCGGATCGAGCCACGATGGCAGGCATACCGAAATCCGCCCGATTCTCAGAAGGTACCCCGCACTTTCAAAGACAAGCGCACCGTTCCGCACCGTGACCTTCAGCGCCATGCTGATACCGAAGCCGATATATTCCTCAAGACCTGTCGGCCCGCCGAACCGCTTGGCAGAGTGGATAACCTGCGGGAAGGACGTGCGATTGGCGTAGAGCCTGGTCCAGATCTGTCCGCCCGTCGCGACGTCTTCCGTTACCGTCACGACCGAGGGCACGCCGACATCCCGTCTCAGCGGGAGTGGGGCGCCAACCACGCGCAATGCCTCGGCGAGCAGGCGGCCTGGCCAGCTCATTCGCGTTGCCGTTATCGTGCCCACATAAACCGCCGTGGCCCCGCCGGACAGGCGTTTGGAGAACCGCCGGCGCACCGCTTCAGGCAGCGCATTCCAGTCATCCTCTTCGAGCAACGCTCGGAAGCGGAGATCGCCGAGCACGGGAGATACGCCGCGCGCTGCGCTCGCGTCTCCTCGGAGCTGCTGCTCGATATGTGCGGCATTGGGCATTTTTGTCCGCCTATTTGTCCGCTCCTGCCTTGGCCTTTTTCTTCTTGTTTCCACCCGGCAGAAAAGAAACGACTTTCGATCCGAGCTTGAGAATCGCCGCACGCTTCGATTGCGGCAGCGACAGCATCTGGCCGTACCAGCGGTCGACCGCTTCGGTGAATTCCAGCATGTTCCGGAGCCGCTCGCGTTTCACGGGCGAGACCGCTGAATCCCTGTCGGCATCCGCGACACAGGCCCTCAATGTTGTCAGCGCCGGATCGAGCTCCCTGGCCTTCCGGCCCGCGGCGATCCGCGCAGCAATCTCCCAGACATCTGTCTCCGCCACGAAATGATCCCTGCGATCGCTGCGGATCGGGACACGATGGATCAGGTTCCAGGCCAGCAGTTCCTTGATCGAATTGGATACGTTGGAGCGCGCCATATCAAGATCGTGGGCGATGTCCTCCGCCGTTATCGGACTCTCGGCGAGATAGAGATAAGCATGAATCTGGCTGATCGACCGGTTCACGCCCCAATTACCCCCGAGATCTCCCCATTGCAGGATGAACATCTCAAGTGGCGCAGGAATGGCTTCTGCTGCGTCAGTTATTTTCGTAATTTCTGTCATGACAGAAATATAGGAAATATAAGCACCCACTGCAACAAGAAAAGCGCCGCTTGCGCCGCGTTGACGAGTGCCATTGCCGCAATCGCCGGCTGGCGCCATATTCAAGACCACCCCGCAACACTGAAGCATGGTCACGGTTTGACGCACTTTCCCTTTCAGTTCGAAGCGCCGATCGAATATCACGACGTCGGCAGCGAAAAGTACGCCTACACGGTGATCTATGTTCCCGCCGACGTGCTGGCACAGCTTCCAATGCAGGAGTTCCCCAGATTGCGGATCACGGGAGAGGTCGGCGACCATCCGATCGATGCGTCGCTCACACCGGCAAAGGGCAAGTGGTACATCCTCCTGTCGAAGAAGCTGCTGAAGGCCACCGCTCAATCCGTCGGAGAACACGTCGACGTTCGCTTCGCGATCGCCGATCAGGCGCACGTTGACGTCCCCGCCGCGCTGCAGGATGCGCTGAGGGAAAATGACCACCTGCACGACCTCTGGACCCGGCAGACACCGGGAAAACAGCGTGGCCTGGCCTATCGCGTTTCATCGGCGAAAACGCCGGCAACCCAGGCCAAGCGGATTGACGAGGTCTACAGGATCCTCAGGGGTGAAATCGACCTGCGTGGCAATCCGATCAAGTAGAGCATCAAAATCACAGCCGTTTTCGCGTTCCGTCCAGCGTGGTGGCTCGGTCTTCAATCCCTGATCTGTGCCCGCTTCGAGCCTTTCCTGAATGCCTGTGGGGTGTAATGCGGCGCGACGTCGTGCGACGGGTCGCGGACAAAGAAGCCGTATGGTCTCAGGCGGAACTCGAACCACCGGGTCGGCAGAATGGGCCAGTCTTCCGGCCGGGTCGCATGCCGGAAACCGATCGTGTACCAGAGCACGAGGTCGCTATTCTCGACCGTTTCCCGGTCCGACACGAATTGCGGCAGACCGTCCCCGCCCTTGCTCTGGTTCGGATAGTCGCCCGCGGCCCAGTACTCCCGAGGCTTGAACGCCGTCACCCAGAGCCTGTGGGCGCTGAAGGCGGCGCGCATCTGCGGCGGATCATCCGGCGACAGGATAGACGGCATCGAGGTCGAGGCTTCCAGCTGGTAGCCGGTGTTGTGGCCGAGCGGTGACTTGCGCGCCGGATTGATTATGCGCCAGATCTCGCCGCGCCCGCCGGGATCGGCGACCACCGGGCCTTCCGTTTTCATCGCCTCGCGGCGAAGGGTCCACAGACTGCGGCGCGGGTTGTCCCCGGGCAGTCGCTTCGGCTCGAAATGCTCCCGGATCAGGGTATTGGCCTGCCCGTCGACGTCGAGGTCGACGCGGAAGTTGAAATGGTGATCGTGATAGGGGGCGAGCGTGTAGGGCGCGACCAGCATGCCGTATTCGGCCAGCTTTTCGGCACCCGGCTCATCGGCCCTGGCATACGGCACGGTCTTGACCGCATCCATGCCGCTGGCACCTGCCCGCACGCGGATCTGGCCCGTGCTCTCGAAAATGTAGTCCAGAATATAGTCGTAGTTCCCGATGGTCGGGATCATGCGCACCACAAGCTCGACCTTGGGCGACGACAGCGCGCGCTTGGCCGCGACATTGGCATGGCGCCAGGCCGGATCGCCGGTGGCGCGCTCAAAGATGCAGACCGCGCGGTCCTTCTTGAACATGCCGCCCCGGTCCGACGGGAAGGCCATGGTGACGTAGACCGACTGCTGCGGGCAGTCCCGGCCTTTCTCCAGGGATGACGACAGGTAGCCGAGCCCGTATTCGCCGACATCGAGAAAGGTCTTGTAGCGCCAGCCGGGATGCGGGTCCATGTAGGGCACGAACATTTCGCTGAGCGCGATCTGATAGGCCACCAGCCGCGCCTCGTCACCGTCCCTGAACCGGGCGAGGGATACGATCACCCCGGCGCGCCGGTCGCCGCGGACGTGGAAGCTCCACGCATTCCAGTCGACCTGGATGGATCCTTTCAGCGAGAAGTTCGGCCCGTCCGGCGAGCGGTTGAGAACCGGCTTCGGCAGGTCCCGCGTCGGCGGCGACTTGAGCGTCGTTTTACCGATATCTTCGCGCTGGATGACGGGATCGGTATCGATCACCTCGATAACCTTGCCGCCGTCGACGTCGACGATGGCGACAACCCCTTCGATCGGCTGCGACATGTCGAGGAACCGGTACGGCGCGTCCGGCGCATTGTGGTAGCAGTTGACCTTGAAGATCCGCCGGTCCCCGAAGCCGTCCTGCGGGAAGTGTCCGGCCGACTGCGGCGGGCAGCTGATTTCATCGAAATCATTGTAACCCCGCCGGCGCATGGCTTTCTGCCAGCGCTCGTCCGCCCGGACGAGACGGGCGGACCGCCGCCATTCCGACGTCATGATGGACGGTTGCGCGCCCGGGACGACGCGGTGGTTCAGAAGCCTGTTTCCGGTCAGATCGACGGTTGCCTCTATCGTCTGGCCGCCCTTGCGCATGATCAGGAAGGCAGAGCGCGTGAACGGCTTGCCCGGCCGCCATGCCAGCACCTTCGCCTTCGGCATTTCCTTGAGCGCGATCATCGGAAAGGCCGTCGCCGGATCCGCAAGGCCCGCGGCGCGCACCAGCGCTACCGCTTGGTTCACTTCCGGGTAGGTGAGCGCATCCATCGGGTGCGTGACCCTGAGGGGCTGGGCAACCGCTGCGCCAGTCAGGATGAGGGAAAGAAGTAGTGAAAGACCTGATAACCTGATCATCGGCTTATCCGCGTTCATGTTCGGGAATTCATCACTCAACGCAAAACGACGCACTGGAACCAGATCAGGGAAATAGACGCTCCCGTGACCAACTGCCGTCAGGACCGGCCCGCCGAAACACGATGCGATCATGCAGGCGGTAGGGCCTGTTGTGCCAGAACTCGATCTGAACAGGGCTGAGCCGGAAGCCGGACCAGTGCTCGGGCCGCGGGATTTCGCCGATATGGAATTTCGCCGTGTAGAGCGCCACGGCCTTCTCCAGATCGAACCGGCCCTCCATCGGCCGCGATTGCCTGGATGCCCAGGCCCCGATACGGCTCGTCCGATGGCGCGACGCAAAGTAGGCGTCGGCCTCCTCACCGCTGACCGGCTCGACCGGGCCCCTCACCCGCACCTGGCGGCGCAGGCTTTTCCAGTGGAAACACAGCGCCGCTTTGGCATTGGCAGCCAGCTCTCCGCCCTTCGCGCTCTCCAGATTGGTGTAGAACACGAAGCCGTCCGGCCCGGCGTCCTTCATGAGCACCATTCTCACGTTCGGCATGCCGTCGGCATCGGCGGTCGCCAGCGCCATGGCGTTCGGATCGTTCGGCTCCGCGTCGGACGCTTCGGCAAACCACTCGTCAAACAGCGCGAACGGATCGTCGGCCTCGGTGAAGTCCGAATCGGGCTGTGTCTGCTCCGTCGTCTCTGTCATCCCTGAGACCTGTTTCCAGTGTTTTGCCACGCGCCGTGCAACACGGTTGACCTTATCAACCGCACGCGACGCCGACTACTGATTCACTGCCGATTTCCTGCGACTTTTCGACAGTATCGCGACAACAAAGATCAGCCCGGCCACCGGCACCGTCAACTGCTCCGTCAGTTCGAGAAACCACGCGTTTACACCCAAAACCGCCGCGCCGGCCAGCGGGATAACCGGCAGATACCAGGGGGCACGCGGGATCATCAGCAGCATTGCGCCAAGCGTAAAGATGACCGTCGGCGCGGGCGCCGTGCCGACAATCTCGACAGCTGCCAAGGGATGCCCGAAAGCGATCATGACCAGCGGGTAACCGACAAGGCCGAACAGGATCAGGGCATGTCCCGCGCTGCCACCGGGGTCGCGAATGGACGCAAATGCCAGGCCGGCCTGCCGGATGGCTGCGACGGACAGGAGCACGGCCTGGAGCGCGAAGAAGCCTGCATAGGCGGGTGCGGAAAAGTCGATTTCGCCGAACTGGAACCAGAAGAAGACGACGGCGCACCAAAGCCAGAAGAGCACGAGAATTCCAACAACGATCCTGCCGCTTTGACGCGATGAAAACACAAGGAAACAGGCGATGAACGCAAGGCCGAAGGCTACGAATTGCGCGGGCCATACGGCGAGATTGTATTCCTCGAGGAAGGCGTAAAAGACTTCCGCCGTGTAGGACAGCATGGCCGGTCAGTCGCCGTGTCGGTTGGCGGAAGGCCGCACTAGGCCAGGCTTTCCACGTGGGCGATCATGCGCGCGCGCATCGCAGCATCCGGAAGCCGGCCATAGGCGGCACCCATGTTTTCGGTCATGTGCTCGACGCGGGATGTCGCCGGGATCGCGCAGGTGACGGCGGGGTGCGAAATCACGAATTTGAGGAAAAACTGCGCCCAGTTCCCGGCGTCGAACTCGGACGCCCATTCGGGCAGCGGATGTCTGGCGAACCGGTCGAACAGCGCGCCGCGGCGGAACGGCCGGTTGATGATGACCGCCTGACCGCGGTCGGCGGCGGCCGGCAGCAGCCGGTTTTCGGCTTCGCGGTCGAGCAAATTGTAGGTGAATTGCACAAAATCCAGGGGATGGTCGCGCATGATCTCTTCGAACTCGCCGTGGCGGCGGCCGTGCGACGTGGTGATGCCGAGATAGCGGATGCGGCCCTCCTGCTTCCAGCCGGTCAGCGTCTTCAGATGCGTCTCCCAGTCGACCAGATTGTGGATCTGCATGAGGTCGAGCGCGCCCGACTTCCACAGCCGCTCCGAATTTTCCATCTGGGCAATGCCCTTGTCCTTCGACACGGTCCAGACCTTGGTGGCGGAGAACAGGCGCTTGTCGTTTTCCAGCCGCTCGAGGCAGTAACCGATCACGTCCTCGGAAGACCCGTACATCGGCGAGGAGTCGACCATCGCACCGCCCTGCTCGAAGAAGGTCCTGAGCACGGCGACGCGGGCGTCGCGCAGCTTGCGGCTGCGGCCGACATTGAAGGTGATCCAGGTGCCCATGCCGATCACCGGAATCGCCTCGCCCGTCGACGGGATCTTCGCGGTCAGGATCGGTCCCGCGGCCGCCGCCGCGCCGCCCGCCGGCAGCAGGGCCGCCAGTCCGGCGGCACCCGTCAGGGCCAGCACCTGACGGCGGTCGAGATCGTGTTTGCGGATGATCATGGAGGCGGTCTCCGTCTCGTGAATTCGTCCCCCATAATCTAGCAGCGCAAGGGTGCACCCGGAATGCGGCGCTTCGGCGCCGCGTTCACGTCTGTGTCAGGGACGGAATTTTTCGGCCAGACATCTCATCCTTCACGAGAGCGTCCTGAAGTGAAATATATCCATTAAAATCAATAACTTATGTCTTGTATAAGAGTCTTCACGCGGCACTTTAAGGCGAAGCGACCGCAACCGGGGGTAGGCCGCGCGGAGTTCAGAAGTTGAGTCAGGTGGGATCGCTGGGTCCCGGATCTGCGGAGCAGCGTTCCACGCTGCACCGCGTCCGGGAAACACGCATTCGAAACACAGACATCACAGCGCGGCGAAGCAGGCGTCCATGCCTTCGGCGAAATGGGCGACGTCGTCGCGCGAAAGACACAGCGGCGGGACCATGCGCAGGACGGAGCGGTAAGGGCCGGACTTCGACAGGATCAGACCCTGGTCGCGTGAGACCTCGAAGACCCGCGCGGTCTCATCCGGAGCCGGTTCCCTGGTCGCCCGGTCCTTCACGAGCTCGACGGCCATCATCAGGCCGCGGCCGCGCACGTCGCCGATGACGTCGTATTTCTGCTGCAGGTCGCGCAGCACGCCCAGCATCTCGGCCCCGATGACCCGCGCGTTCTCCTGCAGCCCCTCCTCGGCCATGACCCGGAGCACCGCGCGGCCCGCCGCGCAGGACACCGGATTGGCGCCGTAGGTGTGGAAACAGAACTTCTCGGCCAGCACCTCGGCGACGTCGCGCTTGGCCACGACGGCCCCAAGCGGGAAGCCGTTGCCGATGCCCTTGGCCATGACCACGATGTCGGGCACCACGTCATGGGCCTCGAAACCCCAGAAATTGTCGCCGGTGCGGGCAAAACCGCATTGCACCTCGTCAATGACAAGGAGCCCGCCGGCGGCGCGCACGCGCTCGGCCGCGCCTGCGATATAGCCTGATGGCATGGAAACGATGCCGCCATAGCCCTGCACCGGCTCGATGATCATGCCGGCGATGCGCCCGGAGGACGACGAGCCGATGACATGGTCGATCTCGTCGAGATAGGGCGTAACCCCCTCCCCGAAGACGCCGCGATACTGGTTGGGCTCGGCCACGTGATGGATACCGCCGAGCAACGGCACCTTGTGGCGGAACTTGTCGATGCCGGTCAGCGACTGCGCACCGAAGGTGGCGCCGTGATAGCCGTTGCGCAAGGCCAGGAACTCGACATGGCCGGTGGCGGCCTGGGCCATCATGAGGGCCAGATCGACGGCCTCGGCCCCGCTGTTGGTGAAATGCACGACCCAGTCCTCGCCCGCGGGCATGGTCCCCGCCAGCTCCTCGGCGAAATGAGCCGGCACCGGGTGGTAGAACATGGTCGTACAGTGCTGAAGTTGTGCGGCCTGCTCGGCGACGGCGGCGGCCACCGCCGGGTGTGCATGGCCCACGGAAATGCAGACATTCATGCCGAGCAGGTCGAGATAGCGGTTGCCGTCCTCGTCCCAGAGATACTGCCGCTCGCCGCGCCGGAAGATGAGCGGTTCGTCGAACGGCACGAAGGCGCGCTGGGAGGCGGCGTAATAGCGCTCACGGCGGGCAATGATGCCTTCCGCCGACCAGTCCGTATCGATTTTTGCGTTTATGTTCATGATCTTATCTCAAACCCTTCAGGAAGTGAGTCCGGCGGGCTTTCCCGCCCTGATCTGTTCGAGCCGCTGCTGCATGAACGCATCAAGCGCCTCGTCCGTGTCCTCGGCCATCGCCGGGCGCTCATACTCGTCGAGCATCTGTTTCCAGATCCGGTGCGCCCGCTCGTGCTCCCACACGCTGCCGTCGGCGCTCCACTGCTCGAACGTCGTGTTGTCGGAAACGGAGGAGCGCCAGAACGCGGTCTCGAAATTGCGCTGGGTGTGATCGCAGCCGAGATAATGCGCGCCCGGCCCGACCTCGGCGATGGCGTCGAGCGCCTGGGCTTCCGCGCTCAGATCGACGCCGCCGGCAAAGGCCTGGAGGGCCGCGCAGCGGTCGGCATCGATGATGGTCTTCTCGTAGCCCATGGTGAGCAGGCCCTCGAGGCAGCCGGTCGCGTGGATGATGAAATTGACGCCGGCCAGAAACGCCGCCTGGAGCTGCATGGCGCTCTCGTAGGCCGCCTGGCTGTCCGGCACCTTGGACGCCGTGAGCGCGCCGACCGAATGGAACGGCACGCCGAGCCGCCGGGCCAGCGCCGACGCGCAGAACTGGATCTGCATGCCCTCGGGCGTGCCGAAGGTGGGAGGCGCCGGTCTGGAGCGAGATCGGGCTTGCGAACGTGCCGAAGGCTGAAGGCGCGCCCGGGCGGATAAGCTGGATGAGGGCGAGCCCCGCCATCGCCTCCGCCAAGAGCTGTGAAAGCGTGCCCGCCACGGTGACCGGGCTCATGGCGCCCGCGAGAATGAACGGCGAGACGACCGTGCACTGGTTGGCCCGCGCGTAGACCTTGAGCGCCCCCAGCATGGTGGCGTCGAGCACCAGCGGCGCGTTGACGTTCACCACCGAATAGAGCACGCAGTTCTCATCGACGAAGTCGTTCCCGAAGACGATCTTCGCCATCTCGACCGTGTCGCGGGAGCGCTCGGGCGCCGTCACCGCGCCCATGAAGGGCTTGTCGTTGAGGCGCAGGTGCGCGGCGATCATGGAGAGGTGCCGCTCCTCGACCGGCACGTCGACCGGCTCGCACACGACGCCGCCCGAATGGTGCACGGCGGGCAGCATGTGGTGCAACTTCGTGAAGTTCTCGAAGTCCTCCATCGTCGCGTAGCGCCGGCCGCCCTCGATGTCGTGGACGAAGGGCGGGCCGAAGGACGGGCAGAACAGGGAATTAGCGCCGCCGACGGTGACCGTGCGGTCCGGGTTGCGGGCATGTTGCCTGAAGGTTTCGGGCGCCGAAGCCTGGATGATCTCCCGGCACATGCCGGTCTCGAAACGGACCCGCTCATCCTTTACATCAGCACCGGCTTCCCTAAAGATTTCAAGGACTTCCGGGTCGTCCCTGAACTCCATTCCGGTCTCTTTAAGTATTGAATCAGCGTTCTTTTCGATGAGTGCCAGCGCATCCTCGTCGAGCAACGTATAGACGCCGACCTTGCGCCGGATGTGGGGCAACGGCGGTGCGGCACCTGACTGTTCGCGCGCCTTCTTCTTCGACGCCCGGCCGCCGCCGCGCCGCCTTGCCCGGCGGTCAGCCATCGTTTCCTCCGACACCTCCGACACCGCCGGCGCGCCGGAGCGCCCGCTCGCGCAGGAGGTCATAATAAGGCTGGTGCTGGTCGAGGAAGCGCCGGAGCTTCGGCGTCTCTTTTGCGGCCGCCTCGAACTTCGCCTGGACGTCGGCCTCGTCCTCGGGCGGGCGCAGGCCGGTGGCCGTGGTCACGTCGCCGTGCCAGCCCGAGACCGACTTCCACTCCTCCGGCAGGTCGTCCTGGGACATCGACTCCCAGGCGAGCGCCTGCTCGCGCTGGTCGAGCCCGATATGCGCGAAGAACCGGGCCACCGCCGCGTCCGGCTCGGCCTGCAGCGCCTCGGCCTCGATCACGAGCGGGTCGGCGCCCATGGCGTTAACCAGCCAGGCATAATGCTGCCACTGGGCCTCGAGCCCGATCTCGACGGCGGTTACGTCCTCGTCGAGCCGGTGATAGGAGACGATGGCCTTGCGCGGGTCGCGGATCAGGAACACGTTCGTCGTGGCGGCGGCGAACTCCGGGTCGTCATAGAGCCGGGGCACCATGTAGTAGCTCATGTCCTTGAAGAAGACCGGACCCTCGTCGGCTGCGCCCAGGATCGCCGCGCGGATGTCCTCGTAGGTCTGCGGCTTGCCGGCCTCCGGCTCGAAATTGGGAAACAGCCGCACCGCCCGGTTGATGTAGTAGTCGTACATGAACGGCTCGTGGAAGCAGCGGCAGTCGCCGCGCGCGCGCATGATGCGCTCGACGGCCGTCGACATGGAGCGCGGGTGGCACCACAGCGCTATGACCGGGTGGCGGGGCACGGGGCTATCGCGGGTTTCCTGAACATGGCCGCAGTCTAGCGCAGGCACTCACCCTCCCCGCAATTCCATTCGCGCGGATTGGTTTTTCTAATGCGGGGCATTAGCACCGTCCCGGAAGCCCGCATGGGCTGTCCGGGACCGTTCCATACTCAGGCCTGAGTTCTTTGCGGCCCCGGTCTGCCCTGCGGGCAACCGGGGAACGATGACGGTGAATTCGCTCTCAACCCGTCAGCCCTTGTGCGGCGCGTCTCTTTAACGTCGTTCCCGCGAAGGCGGGAATCCAGAACGGCATCGCCGTCAACTTCAGGAAGGCACTATGGGTCCCGGGCTAGCAGCGCATCACTTCGTGCTGCGCAGCACACGGGATGACAATGTGGACGCAACAAGAGGCGGTCGCCGAAGCGCTCACCCCGCGCCATCCCCCTCCCCGGCGTAACGCACCCTGTCCGCCACGGCGGGCAGCACGGCGGCAATCGCCTCGCGCAGGCGGGCCGCGACGGCGTCGGCCAGCAGCACCGGCAGTTCGCCCAGTTCGCGCGAGCGGGCAACGAGCGTCAGTTCGCGCTGGAACCCGGGGATCGGCAGCGGATGGGTGGCAAACCCCATGCCCTCGACGGCGGCGTCGAGCAAGAGCGTCGGCGTCATGATGGCGAAGCCCCGGCCGGCCGAAACCATGGCCGCAACCATGGACGAGCGGTCGGCCTCGAACACGCGCGGGATTTCGAGCCGGACTCGGCGCAGGTGCTGGTCGGTCCAGCGCCCGACCGGCAGGTCCGGCGAGAACCTGATCATAGGCAGGTCGCACGCAAGTGCCGCCAGATCGTCCACCGGCCCGGAAAACTCCGGCGGCGTCACCAGCACGAAAGCCTCCTTCATGAGGGCCGTGCGCTCCAGCCCGTCAACGTCGTATAGCGCGTCCGACGTGATCACCACGTCGGCCTGGCGGTTGCGCAGCAGGTCCTGGTGGTCGGTGGCGAGCCCGGCATGGATCGCCACTTCAGGAATCGACAGGCGGTCGCGCGCCAGCGCCACGACCGTGGGCGTGAGCGTGGTGGCGATCGAGGCGAGGATGCCGATGCGCAGCATGGGCATGGGCGCGGAGTCGAGCCGGCGCACGTCCGATTTGAGATCCTCGATCTCGTTCAGGATGCGCGCCGCGCGCCGGTGCAGCGAGATGCCCGCCTGGGTCAGCTCGATGGGGCGCGAGGAGCGGTCAAGCAGTCGCGTGCCGAGCGCGTCCTCCAATGAGCGCAGGTGCTGGGAGGCGGCCGACTGGGTCATGCCCAGCATCTCGGCGGCGCGCGTCACATGGCGCGTCTCGACCACGGTCGAGAACACCTCCATGGCGCGGAACAGGTTGAAATCGAAGCCAGAGCGGTTGGACATGGGCACACCGGATGCACTCTGAAAGCATAAAATAAGCAACAGCTAATTTAGTGGAATTCGCCAATGAAATGAAGGCACTTAGCACCTTCAGGTTGTTGCAACCCCCACCCGTGCATCATTGATCGTCGGGGCCTGGCCGATGGCGGCGGACTTATGAGAGACCAGCGTGTTGACCGTCGGGCCGCCGACGTGTTTACGCCAGAAGCCGTGGGTGATGACGACGACGCCGGGGAGCGTGTCGTCGGTAACTTTCGCCGTCGCGCGGACCTCGCCCTGATGATTGAAGACGCGCACGGTCTCGCCATCGGCGATGCCAAGCGATCCCGCGTCGTCCGGGTGGATCCACACAGGCTGGACGTCGGAACCGGCGTTGAGGTTGGCGTAGCCGGAGTTCAGGAAGTGGTGGGTCTTGGGCGAAAGCAGCGTGAAGGGGTGGTCCGAAGGCTCGGCTTCGCAGTAGTCGGGGACGGGGTCGACGGTGGAAGCAGCATGCCTGTGCTCCTGTCCGCCGGTCCAGCCCTGGCGGTAGACCTCGAGGATGGCGCCGCCTTCGTCGGCGGCGGAGCTTGCGAACTCGACCTTGCCCGAGGGCGTCGGGAACCGGCCGTTGCCGTGCGGCAGGCGTTCGTCCGCCGCCCCCACCTTCAGCTTCGCGTAACCCGTCTCCATCAGGCCGTCGAGCGTGATGCCCTCAAGCTGAGGCGCGTTCCAGTCGAGTGCCCCTTCCATCAGCTCGCGATCGGAGCGGTGCAGGTCCTCGTCCTCCATCCCCATGGCGCGGGCGAGCCGGCGGAACAGCTCGGCATTGGAGAACGCCTCGCCCACCGGTGCCACCGCCGGCCGGTTGAGCTGCAGCGAGAAATGCCCCCAGCTGAACATCAGGTCCCACTGCTCAAGCTGGCTCGCCGCCGGCAGCACGATGTCGGCATAGTCCGTGGCGTCGGCGGGGAAGATCTCGCTCACCACCGTGAAGAGGTCGTCGCGTTCGAGCCCGCGCACCACGCCCTCCTGGTCAGCCGGTGCGGTAAGCGGGTTGGCGTTGTAGACGAAGAGCGCCTTTACGGGCGGGTCAGCGTCGGTTTTGAGCGCGCCGGCCAGCCCGAAGACGTTGACCGCACGCCGGCCGGCCTCGATCAGGTCGGCGCGGGTGATCGCTCCCCGCGCGATCGGAAAGGTTGCCTGCGGGTGCTGGAACATGCCTCCGCCGACGTGGCGCCAGGCGCCGGTGAGCGCGGGAAGACACGCGACCGCGCGGACCGCGTCCGGCCCGTTGCGCGTGCGCTCCAGCGCCACGCCCGTGCGGATGGCCGTGGGGTGCGTCGACACATAGGCCCGGGCGAGCCTCACGATCTCGTCTTCGGGCACCCCGGTGATGGCGGCGGCGCGGGCCGGCGGGTATTGAGCGGCGCGGGCCTTCAGGTCTTCGAAACCCAGCGTGTGGTCGGCAACGTAAGCCGCGTCGACCGCGCCGTCCTCGACGATCTGATGGATGAGGGCCAGCGCCAGGGCCACATCCGTGCCGGGACGCGGGCGGATGTGCCAGTCGGCGCGCGCGGCCGTGCGGCTGCGCAAGGGGTCGATCACCACCAAGGTCGCGCCCGCCTTCATGGCGTCCTTGACGAAACGCCAGTGGTGCATGGCGGTCGAGACGATGTTGATGCCCCAGAGGATGATCAGCTTGGCGTGGGCAAAACTCTCCGGGTCGACGCCGCCGGTCGGCCCGCAGACCATGCGGAAGGCCCTGGACGCGCCGGAATTGCAGAAGGTGCGCTCGGCGACGGCGGCCCCCAGCCGGTTGAAGAAGCGGTCGCCGCAGTGCAGGCCGTTGAGCAGGCCTTGCGAGCCCAGATAGCTGAAGGGCAGGATGGTTTCCGCGCCGTGTTCGGCGATGATCGAGCGGAAGCGCGTGGCGATCTCGCCCAGCGCCTCGTCCCAGGTGATGCGCTCGAACTGCCCGGCGCCTTTCGGCCCGGTGCGCCGCAGGGGATGCAGGATGCGGTCCGGCGCATACATGCGCTTCTCGAACGACTTTACTTTCGCGCACAGGACGCCGTGGGTGAACGGATGGTCATGGCGGCCGCGCACGGAGATCACCCGGCCATCGCGGACCACCGACTCCATGGCGCAATTGTCCGGGCAGTCGTGCTGGCAGGCGCCGTAGACTATGGTCTCGGCTGTGGTCTCGGTTTCGCTCACGGCAGACCTCTGCTGTTTCCGGATGATGATAGCGCAGGACGGGGAGCGACGCAGCGCCTCTCCCCTTGTCATGCCGGACAAGCGGAGCGCGATCCGGCATCCAGCGTGAAACGCCAAGCCTGAGTGTGGCGCTGGATCCCGTGTCTGCGGCGCGCCGCTTTGCGCTGCACCGCGCACGGGATGACAGAGGAGAGTGGCCGGGAAGCTATTATTAGAATCCCTAATGATGAGCGGCGGGCGTTGCGCGGGCGCGGGCGGTCGTCTCTAGTTCGGGTCGGGACCAGCAGCGGGACAGGCGCATGGCGGCACGGCCGAAAGAGGCGGAAACGGTGATCATCGGCGGGGGCGTGATCGGCCTCTCCGTCGCCTATCACCTCGCCCGCCTCGGCGCCTCCGACGTCATCCTGCTGGAACGCAACCAGTTGACGAGCGGCACGTCGTGGCATGCGGCAGGCATCGTCGGCCCGTTGCGCGCGAGCTTCAACCTGACGCAGCTTTCGGTCTATGCGACCGAACTGTTCGAAACCCTTGAAGCCGAGACCGGCCAGGCGACGGGGTACCGGCGCACGGGCGGCCTGTGGCTTGCGCAGACCGACGACCGGCTGACGGAACTCAGACGCATCGCCGCCATGGGCGACATCACCGGGCTGCACGCGGAGATTCTCACGCCGGCGGAAGCCAGCGAACGCTCCCCGATGCTCGATGTGGCCGGGCTCACCGGCGCGCTCTGGGTCGAAGAGGACGGCCAGGCCAATCCGGTCGACGTCTGCATGGCCTATGCGAAGGGCGCGCGCGCGGGCGGGGTGCGGATTTTCGAGGAGACGGGCGTTGCCGGTGTCGTCGCGACGGACGGCGCGGTGGCGGGCGTGGAACTCGCGTCCGGCGAGACGATCCGCTGCACACGCGTGGTCAACTGCGCGGGCGCGTGGGCGTGCAACCTCGCGCGGAGCTCGGGCGTGACGCTGCCGCTCCAGGCCGTCGAACACATGTATGTGGTGACCGAGCCGGTCGAGGGCCTCAGCGCACCCTTCCCCATCGTGCGCGATCTCGACGCCCGCACCTATCTCAAGGAGGACGCGGGCAAGCTCGTGGTCGGCTGGTTCGAAGACAATGCCAAGGCCTGGCGGCCGGACGCAAGCGGGCCGGACGCACCGTTCCTGGAGCTGCCGGAGGACTGGGCGCAGGCCGAACCCTACGTGGAAGCCGCGATGGCGCGGATGCCCGTGCTGGAGCGGACGGGCATCCAGCATTTCATGGTCGGCCCTGAGAGCTTCACGCCCGACACGCGCCAGGCCATGGGCGAGGCGCCGGAGGTTCGGAACTATTTCGTTGCCGCCGGGTTCAACTCCATCGGCATCGTCTCGTCGGCGGGTGCGGGCAAGGTGCTGGCCGAATGGATTACCGGCGGCGAGCCGCCCCTGGACCTCTGGGACGTGGACGTGGCGCGTTTCGAGCCGCATCACGGGCAGCGTTCTTTCCTTGAGGCGCGTGTGGCCGAAGCGGTCTCGAACCAGTTCGCCATGCACTGGCCGTTCAAGCAGATGACGACGGGCCGGGACCTCAAGCGCTCCGTATTCCATGACGCGCTTGTGGCGAAGGGGGCGGTCATGGGCGCGCCGACCGGCTGGGAACGGCCGCTCTGTTTCGCGAAAAACGGCGAGCCGCGAGAGATGGCCTACAGCTACGGCGACCAGGCCTGGTGGCCTGCCGCCGCACGCGAGACACAGACGCTCATGGAGGCGGTGAGCCTGATCGAGCTCTCGCCATTCGCGAAATTCGATATCGAGGGGGCAGACGCGCCCGCCTTCCTGCAGCGGCTCTGCGCCAACGATGTTAATGTCGAGCCAGGGCGGCTGGTCTACACTCAGATGCTGAACAGGCGCGGCGGCATCGAGGCCGACGTCACGGTGACGCGGATCGCCGAGGACCGGTTCCGCGTCGTGAGCGGAGCGGCCACGAGGCGCCGGGATCTGGCGCGCCTGTCCCGCGCGATCGGGGTCAATGAGCGCGTGGAGATCACGGATGTCACCGACGCTCTCGCCGTGCTCGGCGTCATGGGGCCGGAAGCACGCACCCTTCTCGCCCGCCTGAGCGATGACGGCCTTGCCAACGATGCTTTCCCGTTCGGCGCGTCGCGGGAGATCGCGGTTGCCGGACAAACCGTCCGCGCGTCGCGGGTCTCCTACGTCGGCGAGCTCGGCTGGGAGCTTTACGTGCCCGTCGAACACGCGGGCGCGGTCCACGCTGCCCTGTGCGAGGCGGGCGCGCCGCTGGGCGCGGGTCACATGGGGATCTTCGCCGTCGACGGATGCCGCCTCGAAAAAGGCTACCGCCACTGGGGCCACGACATCGGGCCTGACGACACGCCGCTCGAGGCGGGGCTTGGCTTCGCTGTCGCCTGGGAGAAGGCCGGCGGCTTCATCGGCCTCGATGCGCTCAGCAGACAGCGGGAGACGGGCGTCACCTGCCGGCTCCTGCAGTTCAGTCTGGGTGAGGCCCACCCGCTGGTCCTTCATGACGAGCCGATATATTGCGGCGGCACAATCGTCGGGCGGACGACGTCGGGCGCACGCGGTTTCCGTACCGGCCAGACGCTGTGCCTCGCCACTATCGCCTGTGAGGCGGGCGAGAGTGCCGACGACCTGCTCGCCCGCGACTACGAGATCGCCATCGCCGGCGAACGATTCCCCCTTACCCCGCTGAAGCGCGCGCCCTACGATCCGGGCGGCGCGCGGATGCGCAGCTAACACAGAGGTGGCTTGAATGCAGTCCCATGCCCGGGTTGTGATCATCGGCGGCGGCGCCATGGGCGTCTCGCTCGCCTACCACCTGCCCAAGGCCGGCTGGTCCGACGTGGTGCTGATCGAGAAGAACGAGCTCACGGCCGGCTCGACCTGGCATGCCGCGGGCCTGTGCACGCATTTCGCCCACAACCTCACCCTCCAGGCCCTGCGCGCCCACAGCGTGAAGCTCTATTCGGGGATCCTGGAAGAGGAGACCGGCAACCCGGTCGGCTTCCACGCCACCGGCGCGCTCCGGGTGACGCGCAGCCGGGACCGCATGGACGAGTTCCGGCACGTACAGGGAATCGGGCGATACTCGGGTTACGACTTCAACATCCTGACGCCTGCGGAGCTCAAGGAGATCTACCCGCTGGTCGAGACCGACGGCCTGATCGGCGCGATCCACGAGCCGGACTTGATGGCCATGTGGACCCCAGCCAAGCCACCCACGCCATGGCGGCCGGCGCGCGGGCCGGCGGGGCGAAGATCCACCGCAACACGGCGGTTGAGGCGATTGAGCGGACACCATCCGGCGAATGGCTGGTGAAGACGACCGCCGGCGACATCACGGCAGAACACATCGTCAATGCCGCGGGCACGTGGGCGTACGAGGTCGGCCGGATGATGGGGCTGGAGCTGCCGGTCGTGCCGGTGCTGCACCAGTATCTCGTCACCGACCGGGTCGAGGCTTTTGCAAACCTCGGCCGCGAGTTGCCGATCATCCGCGATCCGGAAGAGAGCTGGTATCTGAGGCCCGAGCGCGACGGGCTCATCTGCGGGCCTTATGAGCGCGACGCGCAGGCCTGGTCGATCGACGGCGTGCCGCCCGAGTTCGGCATGGACCTGCTGCCGCCCGACCTCGACCGGGTCGAGCATATCGTCGCCTGCGCCATGGAGCGCGTGCCCGCGTTCGCCGAGGCCGGCATCAAGACCATCGTCAACGGACCGATCACCTTCACGCCCGACGCCAACCCGCTGATCGGCCCGGCCTTCGGCGCCCGGAACGCCTGGCTGCTGACCGGCTCCAGCATGGGGGTAATGGAAGGCGGCGGGGCGGGCAAGTTCCTCGCCGAATGGATGGCCGGGGGCGAGCCGCCGATGGATGCGCTCGGGCTCGATCCGCGCCGGTTCGGCGGCTTTGCCGACCGCGCCTACCGGATCGACAAGGCGCTTGAGTGCTTCGGCAACCAGTTCGCCGTCCACTACCCGTTCGAGGAGCGCCCCGCCGGGCGGCCGCGCCGGGTGACGCCGATCCACGACGACCTTGCTGCCGCGGGGGCCGTGTTCGGGGCGGCCTACGGCTGGGAACGGCCCAACTGGTTCCGGAACGATGACACGCCCGAGGAACCGGTGCTGACCTTCCGCCGACCCGGCTGGTTCCAGGCTGTCGCCGACGAATGCCGGGCGGTCTCGGAGCGCGCTGCCCTCGCCGACCTGAGCGCGTTCTCCAAGTTCGAGGTAACGGGTGGTGACGCGGAAACCTTTATCGAGACGCTCGGCGCCAACAGCGGGCCCAAACCGGGGCGCATCGGCCTCACCCATGCGCTGATGCCCTCAGGCGGCGTGGCGTCCGAGTTCACGATCACGCGGCTGGCGGAGGACCGCTATTACCTCACAAGTGCCGCCGCCGCCGAGCGCCACGACGAAGACCTGCTGCAACGCCACGCGGCGGGCTTCGGCGATGTGTCAGTGGAGAACGTCACGACGTCCACGGGCATTCTCGCCGTCATGGGCCCACAGGCGCTGATGGTGCTTGAAGAAGCCTGCGACGCGGATCTTGGCAACGCGGCGTTTCCCTGGCTGAGCGCGCGGGAGGTGAGCGTCGCCGGCGTGCCGGTCCGGGCCCTGCGCGTCAGTTATGTCGGAGAATTCGGTTGGGAACTGCATATGCCGATTGACGCCATGAAGACGGTCTACGACGCGCTGATCGGAGCGGGCCGCAGCCTCGATATCGGCCATTTTGGCGCCTACGCCATGAACGCGCTGAGGCTTGAAAAGGGCTACCGCGCCTGGGGGCTCGACCTCACGACCGAGCGCACACCGCTCGAAGCGGGCCTCGGCCGGTTCGTCAAATGCGACGGGAGAAACTTTCAGGGGCGCGATGCGCTCGTTGCCGCGGCTGACGCCCCGCCGGCCTTCACGATGGAACTGCTCGAGATCACCGGGGCCGTGACCGACCCGTTCGGCCTGCATCCGGTGTTCTCGGGCGACCGTGTCGCCGGGCTGGTCACGTCGGCCGCGTATGGCCACCGGACCGGGAAACGCCTGGCGCTCGCTTACCTGAGGCCGGAGGTCACGGCTTCAGGCGAGCCGCTCGCCGTCGAGATTCTGGGCGAGCGCGGCCGCGCGACCGTCCTGGAAGAGATGCCCTACGATGCTGGGAATGGCAGGATGCATGCGTGAGTCAGCTCCAATAACCGAACGGGTCGATCGTTGAAGCTGGATCGAGCAGATTGGATTTCAATTGTGGGCGGCCTAGTCCGGCAGTGTATCCGAACGCTTTAGCCGAACCGCATTGATTATCTGTTCGTCTTTCAGTGGACTATTACTACCTATTTCATGTGCGAACATCGCACGCGCCAAAAGCAGAACCTGGTCTTCTGACGCAAGATGGATGCGAGAATCCGCATTAAGTCGCCGGTTAGAAAATCTCCTCCATCCGTTGATGTAAGCCTGCGCCGCACGATGGTTGACACGATCAACGCCCGCATAACGTCGCGCCAGCGTTCCCACGACGAGTGTCCCGTTTTCGCCATAGCGATATCGGTTGGTAAGGAGATGGTACCATGCTGCCACGCCGTGCTCGGGAGTGCGATAGATCGTGGTTACGTTGCCGGCGCGATCTGGGTCCGTCGTGCCGACAAACCCCGGAAACCTCCTTTGCCAACTGGAAATATTCAATGCGCCCGGATTATTGGTCCTGATCGCGCGTTTCACACTCAAATCATAAGGATCCGAACTGTAAAACCCGCCGGGCGTGAGCGTTCCGAAGCCTGAGTTATTCTCTAGAGTTGCTTGACTGTCCGATGCGAATCTATTGCGGCCTTCGATCATGGGTCCGGCTGGACCTAAAACCGCGCTCAATTCATCAAACATAGTTCCACTTTCCGGCCATTCGATCTCAAGGCGTGCAGCGGTATTCGGTCCGGCTATCAGGTCGACATCTTGACTGCCAAACTCGTTTACCTGAAAGGCCTTGAGCGCCTCCAATGTCGCGTAGCCGAGGTCGCCATCAACCCCGGCAGGACCGATGTCGTATCCCAAGTTGACCAATCCGTTCTGAAGGCGCTGTACAAGTACCCCTTGCGATCCAAATCGGACCGAAGCGGATCGATTTTCTATTCCCAGCGTAGATGTTCGGATCGCTTCGCCCTCTTCAAATAGAGCGTAGCTAAATTGCGATTGTGCCGCCTCATATGCGTTCAGAACGAACTTCCTCCAAGGGCCCTGTTCCGTTGTCCGCCCGGAGCTAATCCTGCTTCCGGCAGCGCCTGCGATTACCTGGCAACCCTGAGAGGAAAAACTGGATGCCGATACATTTTGCTGTCGCGCACAGTGAATATTGTCATAAACCGTTTCATACATGAGCAAATCATCGCCTTCGTAATCTTCATCATCTGCAGAGCGAAGTACCGGCAGCTTACTGTGATTGCGAAATGCCCTGTGAGGCCCCAGCCGGGACGACAGACCGTGATCACCTTCGTAGTACCGGCGGTCTCCGGTCGCCCTTTCCCCTAAGAAACAAGTCACAAGCCGATTCGTTCCTCTCCCGCGACGCGAGATAGCCCGACGGACGGATCGCAGATGCGGCACCGTACTTCCAGGAAAAACAGCAAATGATTGATCCAATGGGCGCCATTGAATAAGAGTGCATCGCATATGAAGATAGTCGATTCCCTTGTCGACCATTATATGAACGTCGTTGTATTCACTGCCCGAAATATTTACTGGGCTCGAACCTCTTAGGCCAACGAAAACAATCTCTTCATTAGGAATTGGAAATGAGGCTGCATGAAACATAGACTCTAAATCTTCGGCTCTCAGCTCAAACGTCATGATTTCACCATCAATTTATTGAATTCAATATTGATATTTAAAATTACAATTCAAAGCAATAAATTTATCAGGATGTGCATTGCAAACGAATACATTGTGATAAATACAAATATATACAATCAATAAGTTGTATAGAGAAAAATTTCTTGCGGAATTAGCTTGGCGTTGAAGTTTGACACCCTTGCAGCCGTGACTCGAATGCTTCGGCCATCTTCTCTTGGTTCACCGGGGCCATCACCGACCCGTTCGGCCTGCATCCGGTGTTTTCGGGCGACCGGGTCGCCGGGCTGGTCACGTCGGCCGCGTATGGCCACCGGACCGGGAAACGCCTGGCGCTCGCTTACCTGAGGCCGAAGGTCATGGCTTCAGGCGAGCCGCTCGCCGTCGAGATTCTGGGCGAGCGCGGCCGCGCGACGATTCTGGCAGAGACGCCTTTTGATCCGGGTAATTCGAGGCTACGCGGGAGCGAGTTGTAAAATGCCGCGAACGGAACCTTCCATAATCGTCATTCCCGCGAAGGCGGGAATCCAGCGCAAAACACTACCCGATCGAGATTGGCGCTCCTGGATCCCCGCCTACGCGGGGATGACGGTATCCCGAGTTGCATGTGTCAGCGAAACACTGCAGGAAAAGTTCTAGTCAGCAATGACGAGAAAATAAAACATCGGGCTGGTGCCTGGGCCACCTACTTCGCTTTTTTCTTCCCGTCGGCCTTAGGGTCGTAGACCTTGCCGTCCTTGCCGAAGGTCCACTGGCCATGCCGGGGATGATCGCCGTGCGGCTCGACGATACCGTCGTCGTCGAGCTGGGTCAGTTCATCCCGGACGCGGGCGCGTTCCTTGCGATGGGCACGCCGTTTGTCGTCCTTCTCGCTCTGCTCGCCGGTCCTCGGGAAGACCGGTGTCCTGCGTTTCGATCTGCTCATCGCCGTCTCACTCCTCAGGTTCAGAGTATCACGGCTTGAGCCGGAAGCAGTCTATACCCAGTCGAGCACGACCTTGCCGGCGTCGCCGGAACGCATGGCGGTGAAACCTTCCATGTAGTCGTCGACGCCGAGACGGTGGGTGATGAGCGGGGCGAGGTCGAGCCCGCCCTGGACCAGCGTGGTCATCTTGTACCAGGTCTCGAACATCTCGCGGCCGTAGATGCCCTTGAGCGTCAGCATCTTGAAGATGACCTTGTTCCAGTCGATCTCGAAGGCGGCTTCGGCAATGCCGAGGATGGCGACCTTGCCGCCGTTGTTCATGACATCGATCATGTCGCGGCAGGCAACCGGCGAGCCCGACATCTCCAGACCGACGTCGAAGCCTTCGGTCATGCCGATGCGCTCCATGACGTGGGTGAGCGATTCGGCGGACGCATCAACGACATATTCGATGCCGAGCTGGCGGGCGAGCTCAAGCCGGGTCGGATTGATATCCGTGATGACGACCTTGCGCGCGCCGACCCGCTTGGCAACCAGAGCGCCCATAATGCCGATGGGCCCCGCCCCCGTGACCAGCACGTCCTCGCCGACGAGGTCGAAACTGAGCGCGGTGTGGACCGCATTGCCATAGGGGTCGAAGATCGAGGCGATCTCGTCCGGCACGTCGTCGGGGATGGCGAAGACATTGTGTTCGGGGATCACGAGATACTCGGCGAAGGCGCCCGGACGGTTGACGCCGACGCCGAGCGTGTTGCGGCAAAGATGCCCGCGTCCCGCCCGGCAGTTGCGGCAAGCCCCGCACACGATGTGCCCTTCGCCTGAAACCCGCTGCCCGCGGCTGTATTTGGTGGCGGTATTGCCGGTGTCCGCAATCTCGCCACAGAACTCGTGGCCGACGACCATGGGCACGGGAATCGTCTTCTGCGCCCACTTGTCCCAGTTGTAGATGTGGATGTCCGTGCCGCAGATCGCGGTCTTCTTGACCTTGATCAGGACGTCGTTCGGGCCGGGCTCGGGGACCGGAACCTGCTCCATCCAGATGCCCTCTTCGGGCTTCGCCTTAACCAGCGCCTTCATCATGTTGGTCATGAGGGAACTCCTGCTTGCCCCTCCATTACCCCATCATCGGCGCGATTGCAATATAACGGATGTCACTCCAATATGACGGAATGCGTCATGAATTGTGCACCACCAGAATGGCCCGCGCCGTCTTGGCCTCGGCGCGGATGGCGTGCTCGCAGTCGGCCGCATAGCGCGCGGTGTCGCCCTCGCCGAGTTCGACCGATGTACCGCCGGAAGTGACCGTCAGCCTGCCCTCGATCACGGTCAGATGTTCGCGGCAGCCCTGCCGGTGCGGCTGGCTGACAAGCGCGCCGCCCTTTTCGAAGTGCAGGTCGTAGACTTCGTGGCGGCCGGCCTGGTCGGGCGGACTCAGGATCCGGATGCGGCAGCCCTCGCCACGGCTGTCGATGGTCGGGGTCCGGTCGGCCCGCACCACTTCCTCGATTGTGCTGCGGTCGGTGCTCTCGCCGTCGAGCAGCCCGGCGAAATCGACCTGAAGCGCCCGCGTCAGATTCCAGAGCGTGGCGACGGTCGGACTGGATTCGCCGCGCTCGATCTGGGACAGCATGGAGCGCGACACGCCCGAGAGCCTTGCCACGGCGTCCAGGCTGAGGCCCTTTTCGTTCCGCGTTTCCTTGAGACGCGACGCCAGCCGCTCCGCGATGTCGGCATCCGATTTCATGGGCTCACCCTGTGCCGGTGCCCGGACCCTGTCAACAACCGGATGCCGGCGGCATCAGCCGATCACACCAAGATCGCGCCCGACCTCGGCGAAGGCGGCGACAGCCCTGTCGATGTCGTCGCTGGTGTGGGCGGCCGACATCTGCGTGCGGATGCGCGCCTGGCCCTTGGGCACGACGGGGAAGGAGAAGCCAATGACATAGATGCCCTTTTCCAGCAGCCGCGCCGCCATGTCCTGCGCGAGTGCCGCGTCACCGAGCATCACCGGAATGATCGGATGCTCGCCCGGCACCAGCTTGAACCCGAGCAGGCCCATGGCGTGACGGAACTGCTTAGCGTTGGCGTTGAGGCGCTGGCGCAATTCCCCGCTTTCCTCCAGCATGTCGAACACCCTGAGCGACGTCGCCGCGATCATGGGCGCGAGCGTATTTGAGAAGAGATAGGGCCGCGAACGCTGGCGCAGCCAGTCGATCACCGGCGCCCTGCCCGCCGTATAGCCGCCCGACGCGCCGCCCAGCGCCTTGCCCAGCGTGCCTGTGATGAGATCGACGCGGTCGGCAACACCGCAATGTTCTGGCGTACCGCGGCCGTTTTCACCGACGAAGCCTATGGCGTGGCTGTCGTCGACCATGACCATGGCGTCGTAGCGCTCCGCCAGATCGCAGATGCCCGGCAGGTTGGCGATGATCCCGTCCATGGAAAACACGCCGTCCGTTGCGATGAGCCGGAAGCGCGCGCCTTCGGCCTGTTTCAGGCAGTCCTCGAGCTCGGCCATGTCGTTGTTGGCGTACCGCAGGCGCTGGGCCTTGCAGAGCCGCACGCCGTCGATGATGGAGGCGTGATTGAGGGCATCGGAGATGATGGCGTCCTCCGGGCCGAGCAGGGTCTCGAACAGGCCGGTATTGGCGTCGAAACACGAGGAATAGAGGATCGCGTCTTCCTTGCCGAGAAAGCCGGCGATCCGCGCCTCGAGCTGCTTGTGCTCCTCCTGGGTCCCGCAGATGAAGCGCACCGATGCCATGCCGTAGCCGTAACGCTCAAGCGCGGCCTTGCCGGCGGCCACAAGTTCCGGATTGTCGGCCAGGCCCAGATAGTTGTTGGCGCAGAAGTTGAGCACGTGCGAGCCGTCCGCCACGTCGATCTCGCCCGACTGGGTCGAGGTGATGACGCGTTCGGATTTGTACAGGCCCTGCTCCTTGAGGCCCTCGATTTCGCTTTCGATATGTCCGACGAACGACGCGGCCATCGCGCTGGCCCTCCTCATGACTGTCGTGATTCCGGCGGCGCCCGTCCGGCACCGGAGCCCTGCCCGCCATGATCACATATTGTCCTCGCACATGGGAACCCGTACAGGGACCTTGAGGGCGCAGCGGATACGGCAAAGCGAGCAATGCGTCAATCGGAGAACGCGGCGGGAATGTCCCTTGGGGTGTCACCCCGCACTCCCCCTTGTCAACCCGCGCTTGACGCGGGGTCCAGCGACATATGCAACCGTCGAGTTTCGCGCTGGATGCCGGATCGCGCTTCGCTTGTCCGGCAAGACACCTGTCAGAAGGACTTACCTCAAGAGGTCGTCGTAGAGATCGCGCCATTCAGGATTGCCGCTTTCAATGAGCTCAATCTTCCAGTTGCGGCGCCAGCGCTTTAGCCTCTTTTCCCGCGCTATCGCTTCAAGGACATCAAAAAATTGTTCGAAGTAAACGAGGCGGTCGACATTGTACTCGGACGTGAATCCGTCGTCAGACTTGGTTTTATGCTCATAAACGCGGCGAATGATGTCAGATGTGATGCCGACGTAAATCGTACCCTCTTTTCTGTTCGCGAGGATGTAGACGAAATAAGTCTTCATCAGGCAGTCCCTAATTCACCTTTGACCGACCTACGTCGTCGCTACTGATTTACTGTCGGCAATACCGTCACATTGGCTGTCGCCCGCGCAGGCGGTAGCCGTTCGGTATCGGGCTGGATGCTGGGTCAGGCCCGGCATGACAGGAAGAATATGTCCCCCCGCACTTGACGCGGGGTCCAGCGTCACACGCCGTGTCCCGGTTCCGGGCTGGATGCCGGGTCAGGCTCAACGAGACAAAAAGAAAATGTCTCCCCGCACTTGATGCGGGGTCCAGCGTCACACACCGTGTCCCGGTTCCCGGCTGGATGCCGGGTCAAGCCCGGCAAGACAAAGAGAGGATGTCACCACGCACTTGATGCGGGGGCCAGCGTCACACACGGTCACCCGGTTTTCCGCTGGATGCCGGGTCAAGCCCGGCATGACAAAAGGAAAGTGTCACCGTTCCCCGGTTTTCCGAAGGACAGACCGGGGCCGCAAAGAATATGGGACTGAGTTCGGAACGGTCCCGGACAGCCCATTCGGGCTTCCGGGAAACACGGTCCCGGATCTGCGAGGCACCGCTTCGCGCTGCATCGCGTCCGGGAAACGACGGCGTGGATCAGTCGACCCGGACCTCGAGGTCGCCGATGCCGTCGACATGGCCGTGCAGGACGTCGCCGCGCTCGACAGGACCGACGCCTGAGGGCGTGCCGGACATGATCAGGTCGCCGGGCGCCAGCTCGAAGTAGCGCGACAGGTAGGAGATCATCTCCGGGACCTTCCAGATCAACTGGTTGAGATCACCCTCCTGGCGGACTTCGCCGTTGACCTTGAGCCAGATGGCGCCGCTGTCGGGATGGCCGATCTCGCTCGCGGGCACGATTCCACCGATCGGAGCCGACTGCTCGAACGCCTTGCCGATTTCCCAGGGCCGGCCGGCCTTCTTCATCTGCCCCTGCAGGTCGCGCCTGGTCATGTCGAGAGCCACGGCATAGCCAAAGACACAGCCAAGCGCGTCCTCCACGGCGATGTCCGTGCCGCCCTTGCGCAGGCAGGCCACGCTCTCGATCTCGTGGTGCACGTCGCTGGTCTGGGGCGGATAGGGAAAGACGCCACTGCTGTTCAGGTTGTCCGGATTCTTCTGGAAGAAAAACGGATCCTCCTTGAGAGGATCATGCCCCATTTCGATGGCATGGGCCGCATAATTGCGCCCGACGCAGTACACCCGGCGGACCGGGAAAACCGCATTCGTTCCGACTACGGGAATGGTCGCGACGGGGGGCGGCGCAATCACAAAATCCGTCATTCTTACCTCCGCTGACTGGATCCTTGGTCTTCTTCTTAGACTCCAAAACGCTACAGATCAATCGCAACCAATACAAGTTTTTGTACAAATTGGTGTTGAAGATGGGGATTGATCGGCATATGATCCAGAAATATCATCATATTGGTCAACCAATTCGGACCCAATTTCGTGCTGACAAAACCGGAACCCTCCGAACGGGAAGAAGCCATCACGCAGGTTCGCGAAATGATCGCGGCCGGCCAGTACTCCCCCGGCGACCGGCTGCCTCCGGAACGCGAGCTGATCGAGCATCTGGGGCTGTCGCGCACGATGCTGCGCCGCGCGCTCGAGATTCTGGAGCGCGAGGGCGCGATCTGGCGCCATGTCGGGAAGGGCACGTTCGTGGCCAGTCACGGGAGTTCGGCGGGGACCGGCGACCTGGCGGAACTGAGCCGGCAGGTCACTCCGGTCAAGATGATGCGGGCCCGGCTCAGCGTTGAACCCGCCATCGCGCGGGAAGCCGCGATGAACGCGTCCGGCGAGGCGATCACGCGCATGAAACTCGCCAAGGAACGCGCCCAGTCGGCCTCGACCTGGACCGACTACGAGACACATGACGATCTGTTCCACAGATCGATCGCCGAGGCCACGGACAACATCCTGCTGCTGACCCTGTTCGACCAGCTCAACCAGGTCCGCCGGGCGGTGGCCTGGGGCAACGTGGTGCGAAGTTCGGAACGGCCGGCCCGGGATCATTCCAGCTTTACACAACACGACAGGATTGCCGCGGCGATCGAAGGGCGCGACCCGGCGGAAGCGCATGACGCCATGCGCGAGCATATCCGGTCCGTTGCCACCCGCCTGTTCGAGGAGGTTTAGGTTCAGACAGTTCCCGCACGGATCAGAACAAAACATGCAATCTGGAGAGACCGTGCACGGAGTATCGAAATGTTTTCAGGGAGGAGTCAGATGAAGACAGTGATACGACATCTTACAATTGCGTTTGCCGCAATTTTCATGGCGGCGAGCCTGGCCGTAACGAGCGCACAGGCCGCCAAGGTCAGGATTGCACTTGCCGAAACGCCGTCAGACGAACTGGCCGCGTTCTTCGTGGCGCTCGACCGCGCCAAGGCCATGGGGCTCGACTACGAGTGGACCGCCTTCTCCGACGAGGAACTGGCGATCCAGGCCGTGCTCAGCGGCCAGATGGACATCGGTTTCGGTACGCCCTACGCAGCGATGCAGAAGTCCAAGGCGCCGATCCGGATCATCTTCCAGTTGTCCAAGCTGAAGTTTTTCCCCGTCACATCGAAGAAGTACAGCAAGCTTGAAGACCTGAACGGCCAGCCGATCCTGCTGCACTCTCGCGGCGGCGGCACGGACTCGATCGCCAACGTGATCGAGGACAAGCTCAGCATCAAGTTCGGCAAGCGGTCCTATGTGCCGGGTTCGGCCAACCGCATCGTGGCGCTGATCGCGGGCCAGACCGACGCGACCATCGTCGACCTCGCCAACAAGAACAAGCTGGTCAAACAGCAGGGCGACAAGTTCAACGTGCTGCCCATGTTCGAGGTCGACGCGTCCGACGAGGCGCTGTTCGCCAATCTCGACTGGATCAAGGCCAACGAGAAGGACGTCGGCATCTTCGTCAAGGCGCTCCTGAGCGTCTATCGCGACATGGCCAAGGACCCGACCATCATCCGCAAGGAAACCAAGGCGGACGGGCCGATCGGCCAGCTTCCGAAGGAGATCCTCGACGGACTCGACGGCTTCTACAAGGACGCGGTCGCGGGCGGTCTCTATGACGCCGACGGCGGCGGACGCAAGGCTGCCAAGGCCGACATGGAGTGGTACTCCGCTGCCGGCCAGTTGAAAGGCGACCCGGGTTCGCTCAACATCGAGGACTTCTGGTACCTCGCGCCGCTCGACGCGGCCAAGTAAGAGGGGTGGTGGCAGCCGCGGAGCCCCCGGGCTCCGCGGCATCCGACCGGACCGAGACGCCAATGGATCAGTCAAGACCCATCATCAGCAGATCGCTCGCTCTCAAGGTGCTGTCGGCGGTAATCGTATTCGGCGCCTGGGAAATCGCCGGCCGTGTGCCTGTGAGCTACGCCTTCCCGACGTTCTTCGAGTCCATGGCGGCGATGGTCACGCTCACGCTCGACGGCACCATGTTCACGGCATACGCCGAGACGCTGAAACCGCTCGTTGTGGGTGTCATCATTTCCGCATTTCTCGGCATCGGTGTCGGCCTGTGGATCGGCCTCAGCACAAAGTTCGACTGGCTGTTCTCGCCGATCTTCATCGTCATGCAGTCGGCACCGCTGGCCGCGCTCATTCCGCTGCTGGTCATGGCGTACGGGATCGGCCTTACGTCCAAGGTGTTCGTGGTCTGCATCATGGCCATGCCCGTGATCGTGCTGAACACGGCGGGCGCGGTCCGGAACACCCCCTCATCGCTCAAGGAAATGGGACGCTCGTTCCTCGGAACCGAGCGGGACATCATCCTCAAGATCATCATCCCGGCCGCCTCGCCGATCATTTTCGCCGGGCTCAGGCTCGGCATCTCGGCAGGCTTCATCGGCGCCATCCTGTCGGAACTGAAGATCACGCCCACCGGCGTCGGCGACATCATCACCTACAGCCGTTCGATTGCCGACTACCCGAGCATGTATGCGGCCATCTTCTCGATCATCCTGCTGGCGGTTCTTTTCCTGAACCTGCTCGAGAAGATCGAACTCGCCCTATTCAGAGGAAACAACCGTGGCTATGCCTCAGAGTAAGATCGAACTCGTGCAAGACGATCATCCCGCTCCGGAAATTGCGGTTTCCGCGCGCAACATCTCCAAGACATATGGCGAGGTGGAAGCGCTGCGCGACCTGTCGCTGGAGTTCCCCAAGGGCCAGCTCACGTCGCTGCTCGGTCCGTCCGGCTGCGGCAAGACCACGCTGCTGAAGATCATCGCAGGGCTGCTTGAACCCAACTCCGGCCAGGTCGAGGTCAACGGCCAGCCGGTCACGGGACCGGGACCGGACCGCGCCTTCGTGTTCCAGGACTTCGCGCTGCTGCCCTGGGCGAGCGTCATGCGCAACGTCTCCTTCGGGCTCGAACTGCGCGGCATGCCGAAGTCGGAGCGCGAGGACATCGCGCAGAAGTACATCAACGACGTCGGCCTGACCGGTTTCGAGAACAGCTATCCGCACGAGCTTTCCGGCGGCATGCGCCAGCGGGTCGGGCTGGCGCGCGCGCTCGCCGTCGACGCCCAGGTGCTGCTGATGGACGAACCGTTTTCCGCCGTTGACGAGCAGACCCGGCGCAAGTTCCAGGAGGACCTGCTGGGCCTCGTGCAGAACGAGAACAAGTCCTTCATCTTCGTGACCCACTCGATCGAGGAAGCGGTCTACGTATCGGACCAGATCGCGATCCTGCTGCCGCGCCCGAGCCGGGTGTCCGAGATCATCCGGCCGTCGGGTTTTCGCGACAAGGGCACGGACAACATTCGCCGGGACCCGGAGTATCTCGACATTGTCGACCGTATCTGGGCCTCGCTGCGCAGCTATGTGGAGTAGCGGTCAGTGAAGCTCTTCGGCTACCAGCTTCCGGGCATGTCGTCCCTCATCCTGTGGGGCCTGATCTGGGAAATCGTCGGCCGGCTCGGCGTCACCTTCTTCGTGCCGCCGCTGTCGGAGGTCGTGCACACCCTGATC